>NZ_JBFUPL010000001.1:0-922139 GCF_041355235.1 Rhizobium sp. RCC_161_2
TCAATTCCACGGCTGTTGGTCGGCAGCAAGGGCGCGATAACCGCCCATTCCTCGTCGGTCAATTCATGACGGCGCATAGCAATCTCCTTTTCTGGAGATTGAATCACATACCAGCACCAACATGAACCCCGTTATGGGGACACGGCCTAAGGCAGATTTTGGGGCCGGTGTAGATGTGAGTTAGCTCTTTCTTGAGGGCTCGATCAATAACCAACGCGACGGACATCGCTCTTAATTGCCTGGTATTTTATTACGACAGCCAAGTTCCGTGCGGCGGTCAGGACCAAGATTCGGCCGAGGTTTTCAGTTGAGTTACAGTGAACCCGTTTACGCTAGGTCGCCAATATGTTTGATACTTTCGTGTGCCGATAAAATATTACTATTTTCGCCGCGCTTATGGAGAGGCAATATGCGTAATCTTTGTACAGAGCAGATCAGCGAATACATATGGACATATTCTCACGCTTTCGGAAAGATTTATGCTGATCGTCTAAAGCTTCTTTCAAATGGAAATATTTTTGGTTATCAAAGTCATCATCTCTCATCTTGGAGTTGGGATGGAAATGAAATCTCATTCTACGACGTTCATGGTAATAAGTCGGCCCAATTACGACGCACGGCGGAACCTCTCCTTGCATTTCAAGGCCCCTTAGTTGGCAGGTCGAGCATTGCATTGCGCCTCGAGGCGATCGGCTCCGGAAACTTTATTCCTATGCGTCCTGGTACTAAACAGCATTTGGGGAAGGAAATTGAAATTTACGGCTGGTCAATTGGTGACCATACCTATGGCCATCCAAAAGTAGCTGATGGAGGCTACGCCAATCTGACTATTGGCAAGTTTACCTCGATCGGCCCGGATGTCCTTATTGTGCTTGCGAATCATGCCTATCAGTCTGCGACTACTTATCCCTTTGCAGCCTTGTCGAGTTTTTGGCCATCAGCACCGAGAGACCATCGGGATCATATATCAAAGGGCGATATTGTAATTGGTAACGACGTATGGATTGGCGGTCGAGCCACAATCTTATCTGGTGTTTCTATTGGAGACGGTGCGATCATAGCGGCAGGGGCGGTCGTCACGCGCGATGTTCTACCTTATGAAATTCATGGAGGGAATCCTGCACGATTTATTAAGCGCCGACATTCTGTCGAAGTGGCAATCGCGCTTCAGAACATTGCGTGGTGGAATTGGACAGAGGAAAAAATAGACAAATTCCTTCCATTAATCTTATCCGAAAACGTGAAAGAGTTTATCGCATGCGCCACTTCAGTATGATCAATATTGAGAACATTGGTAGTTGACGCGACTGTACTTTACGACCGCTCAGGCGGGATATGTCTCAGTGGTTGTGAATCGAAAGAAATATTGATGAGGTCGATTCTCTGTCGGTTCTCTTGGTCTGATCGAATTCAATTATTGCGGGAATTGTGAGTTCGCGTTTCAGAATGAAATGATCTCGAATTGCGACGCTTTTTTCTATCTTTATCGCGTGATCTCATTAAGCGCTTGCGCAAGTGCAAGGCACCCGATATTTCATGATGACTTCGAAATACACGTTGGGGTTAGGTTAGATGGAAATGCTATGTACGAAGCAATGGCGCTGGACTAGCTTCTAACGCGATTTGTTATTTATATGGAGTCCGGTAAGTATTATCGTAGATAATGCTTCCAGTTTAAGGCAGATTGCGCCAGTATAGGTTGATTTTACCTATTTCGTGCGCCATAATTGGATAATAAAGCATGACGCTTTTCGCTAATAAAGATGCACGCTGGCAGGCAAGTTTAATTAAAAATTCTCCTTTTTTTGATAAAAATTTCTACGCAAAATCCATACGCGGGGAAATTAAAGGTGACTATGCTGCCCATTATATCAGAAGCTGGAAGAAATTAGGCGTAGAGCCGTCAAGGTTTTTTGATTCAAATTTTTATTTGGGCATATATGAGGATGTAAGACTCAAGGGAACTAACCCCCTTCTTCATTATATCTTGCATGGATGGAGTGAAGGGCGGGCGCCGTCCCCTTTGTTTGATAGGGCAGGTTTTCTGGCCGCGCATCCGAATATAGATCCAACAAAATCGGATCCTGCAGCGTGCTGCCTCATGCTCTATGGCGGCTATCAATGGAATACGAATACTTTGTCATCGGGCGCTGCCGCTTATTCCGTTACTGCGTTAATGGAGGAAATGGAGCCCGAAGTGGAGGCCAAATGCCAAGAGTATTTTGATTCCAGCTTTTATTTATCGATGTATCCGGACGTGGGCAGAGCCAGTGCTAACCCGTACTGGCACTATATGAATTTTGGGCATCACGAAAATCGCAATCCGTCGGCAACCTTTGACACTTTCTTCTATAAGAAAACCTACCTGTCTGAGAGCCCGCAGGCAAATCCGTTGGTGCATTTTGTCTCGACTATAGGTGAAGGCGATCGAAGAGTACGTCCCGAAAGCTCTCTGGTATTGTCTCCAGTAGTATCTCGCTCCGGCCAGGCTCCAAGCATTTGTGTTCACGTTCATTGTTATTATCCGGAGCAGCTTGGAGAAGTGTGTAAGGGAATACTAAATTTCCCTACGGGTGTGCATGTAGTTTTTACCGTTTGTAGCGAAGCGGATAGGGTCTTTACTGCTAATTATGTCGCGCGATATTTAGATGGAATAGAAGTAGACGTAGTGGTTGTTCCGAACAGAGGTCGAGATATCGCGCCATTTCTTGTTGGATCGGCCTCAATATGGCGAAAATTCGATCTAGTTCTACATATCCATACAAAAAATAGCGGACACATTACTTGGGGTGTGCTCTGGAGAAGGTATCTTTTTGACCAACTTATTGGGAGCAAAGAGGTCGTTAACGCTGTCGTCGAAAAATTTACTGTGGATGCTAAATTAGGGGCGCTGTATCCAGAGAATTACTACGAGATAAAGAAATTTACGCTCTCCAATCCAAATATTGAAAATGTCGATAATACTTTACAATTTCTTGGGCTGGACGCTTCTCAAGCAAAAATGGATGATTTTGCAGCTGGTTCGATGTGCTGGTTCCGCTCGAAGGCGTTGGTACAATTACTTGAATCAATAAAAAGCGTGGACCTTTTCGAATTAGAGGAAGGGCAGGTCGACAATACATTCGCCCATGCTCTAGAGCGGGTTATCCCTGTAGCGGTAAAGTCCGCTGGTTTCGATGTAAAATCTTATTCAACTCCCGTTAGAATCTCTCTTGGTACCCCATTGCCTGCACCCGTTCGTGATCAAAGCGGTACTACCGCGGCGGACAAGTGGCCACGAGATACGCCGCGGGCAGCTTTACGTCCGGTGCTTCCTTTGGGACCTAAGAGCAACGTGTTTAACGGTATTGCGTTGGATATCCATTGGGTTATTCCGAGCTTTGGAAAAGGGGCGGGAGGGCATATGACGATTTTTCGAATCGTCAGATTCCTTGAGCAGTTTGGCCATCACCAAACACTTTGGCTGCAAGGGGCAACCAATATGCCAAGCGAGGAGTCCGCGCGTCAGAGAATCAGTGATTGGTATCTACCTATCGGTCCGCGCGTTAACGTTCTGTTTTTACCAGACGACGTTCGTCAGCTTTCGGGTGATGTTCTTATCGCTACAGATTGCTGGACTGCATTTCCCGTGAGTCAGGCGACCTCTTTCAAGGAGAGGTTTTATTTTGTTCAGGATTATGAGCCTGACTTTCATGCAGCCGGTGCAAATCAACTTGTGGCAGAGAGCACATATAATTTTGGTTTCTCAGCTCTGTGCGCGGGAGCGTGGCTGGATAACATAATGAAAAGTAAGGGTATGTGGTCGCGCCGCTGGGATCTATCTGTCGACCACGATATCTATTTTCCTGCATCAAGATTACCAAGTTCTGGCACGAATCAACGGCGCGAAATACAGATTGCGTTTTACGCACGACCATACACACCTAGACGGGCTGTTGAGCTGGGTTTTGCAGCACTTGAACAACTGCATGCCTCTGGGACACGTTTCAAAGTTCACCTCTTTGGTGAAGAGAACGTCGATGTCACGTATAATTTTCCCTATGAGCAACATGGGATTCTCAATCACGATCAGCTAGCTGAACTGTATCGAAGCTCGGATCTTGGTCTAGTATTCTCTGCGACAAACTATTCCCTTATACCGCTCGAAATGATGGCTTGTGGCCTTCCTGTTATAGAGCTTGATGTCCCCAGTACGCGGGCCATTTTTCAGAACGGAGAGGTTAAGTTCGCTTTACCTACTCCCTACGATATAGCTTCAGCGGTAGTGGATTTGATCGATAACCCAGAAAAAATCGATGCTCAGGTGGAGAGAGGACTGGAGTTTATTAGGGGCGTCTCTTGGGAGCAGAGCGCACGTAAGGTTGAGGCTGCTCTGAAGGAGCGACTCGGTGAATTGGGCTTCACCGACGTGTCGGAAAAGCTATTGGAGTCGCCGGTAATTATAGAAAAACCCCGAGTTTCTGTCTTTATCCCTACGCACAATGCAGGATCCTCTTTTAAGGATGTGTTGTCTGCGCTATCCCACCAGAAATGTGATTTCAAATTCGATGTATTAGTTATCGATAGCGAATCCACAGATAATACGTTGGAGATAGTGGAGCAGTTCCGCCATAAAAATGTGAGGTTCAGTCAGATTCCAAAGGCTGAGTTTCAGCATGGGCGAACCAGGAATCTTGGAATATCGATGACTGAGGGGGACCACGTTGCAATTTTGACGCAAGATGCATTACCAGTAAATGACACTTGGTTGGCCTCTCTCATTCATGGCTTTAGTTTCGGCCCCAAGATTGCTGGCGTAACGGGAAGGCACGAAGCTTATCCACAACACGGCGCATTTGTTGCACGCGATATCAAGGCGCATTTTGATAATCTGGCCCTTTTGCCAAGGGTAATCGACTCCAATCTGGGGCTTCCAAGTTTCTACTATCCGGGGAGTATTGCATGGCGAATGCTTGCCTATTTTTATTCAGATAATAATTCGGCGATGTCCAGGGCCGTTTGGAAACACCTTCCTTATCCGGAAATTGAATGGGGCGAAGACTATGTATGGGCATCGCTTGCTCTCAAGGCGGGATTCCAAAAGGGATATGTTGATGACGCAGTTGTCTATCATTCACATGATTTCCCGGGCGCAGTGCTCTTGAAGACTGCCATCACCGAGGGAAAATTTTGGGCTCAGGAGTTTGGGATTTGCCTTTATAATGATGCGAAAGCAGCTATAACCCAAGCGAACGAAAGAGATCGATCGTTTGCAAGGGAAAAGGGTATTAGCATGTCCGCGCTGAAGCAACGTCTTAAAGCGAACGAACTGCTGATCAAAGGGAGGGTTCAGGGTTGGGCGGAAAATATTCCCTGAGTTGTTAAACTGCTGCAATTCATGAAAACAGATCGAGACGTGAATTTTCACGTTGGATAACGAAATTTGTGTGGTGTACTATGTTTAAATCGCCAGTAATTCTGGGTATTTTTTCTCAGAAAAACATAAGTAATATCAGTCTTGAACAGGCATTTTCTAATTCAGGTAAGAATACTGGAAATCTTTTTTTTAGTGAAAGCTTGTATCGTAATTTGGAAGGTGCCTCCATGGGGCATCTTGGTTTTACTCAAGAAAGTATAGAAGACAAAGATTGCATTGTGCTTGCCGCCGCGAATTGGTTGGATTCGACTACGGATTTTAGTGTGCTCTATGAGCGACTGAAGAAAACTAAAAAAGCCGTTGTTATTGTTGGGTTGGGCGCTCAGTCTTCGCTGAATTCTGAGATTCCTGTCCTGAAGGAAGGAACGGTGAACCTCCTAAAATTGATTGCGGAAAGGTCGGCCTTAATTTCGGTAAGAGGCGAATTTTCAGCTACTGTGCTTGAGAGATATGGGATTCAGAATATAGCGGTTACTGGATGCCCATCATTGTTGCTTTCGGGTTCGGCGGCGCCCACTTTGAGACCCTTCAATAGAGAGCGAAGGGATCAAATCGTGATTGGAGCAACACGGCATGGATTTGAAAGTGCTGATTTACTTCAGCTCCATCTATATCGACAAGCTCTAAAATTCAGTTTGGACCAGGTCCTGCAGTCTGAACTCGCGGATATGTATTTCTCTTTAGGTCGGTTGAACAATCAGGATATTTTGGCTCGATCTTCTATCCTTGTCCGAGCGTTGTATGGCGATAGCGAAAGACGTGTTACTCAATATCTTTCTAGGAAAGCTCACGTTTTCTTCGATGTGTCGGAGTGGCTGCAATTTATGAGCACTCGATCGCTGTATGTTGGCACAAGATTGCATGGAGCGGTTGCGTCCTTACTCGCAGGAACGCCGGCGACACTTATTGTTCATGACTCCCGAACTCTTGAATCAGCTCGTGTGCTCAACATCCCCTATGTTAGAGGTGATGAGATTGACCTCCGAAAGGATATCGATTTTTCTAGGTTCTACGATGCGGAGAAACTTGAAATTTTTTCAAACGGTTATAGAGCATATAGAAACAAATTTAGAGACTTCTTCAAAAGAAATTCTTTGTCGTGCTAAGGAATGTTCGGCTAACTCAGTTGCTCGATGGGTACAAAGCTAAACGCGATGTTGCGCGAGACATTAGGGCGCGCTAACACTACGTTCGAATGGTCGCAATAATAGAAGCATAGAGCTCGCAAAGGGGGCTCATAGCTATTCTTCGTGAGATTAAGCGATAAGAATCTGTCGACATCTGTTGTTTATTGAGGGCTTATTGCCGAATGGCTCGATCTGCATCCGCTCCAAAGCGTCATCCGCTCATCAGTGCTCTAATTACTAAACGAGATGTGATGAACGCCGTGATTTTGCGCGACATGCGTACGCGGTTTTTTGGTCACGGCTTAGGTTTCCTTGTAGTGCCCCTTTGGCCCTTTGTTCATATGTCTATACTTATCATTATTCACTCTGTAACGGGAAGGGTTCCTCCATATGGAGATAGCACTCCCGTTTTTTTTGCCACGGGGCTTATCCCCACGCTAGTCTTCGTATATGTTTCCCGATTTATGGTCTTTTCGCTTATGCAGAATAGACCAATGCTGGCGTTTCCAGTTGTACAGGTCTCCGATATAGTTATGGGCCGCGCATTTCTCGAGATTTTAGCGGCATTTGCTACTCTTGGACTAATATTCGTTGTTTTATGGGTTATGGGGCAGAACCCTTTTCCAAATGATATGGAATGGGCTGTCTGTGGTTATTTGGCTACTTTATGGCTGGCTTTTGGTGTTGGATATTGTGTTGGCATCATGTCTATGTTTTTCCCAATGATAGTCACTGCATATAATTTGACCGTTATAATTGTATATATCACATCTGGGTCATTATTCGTTGCGTCAGACTTACCGCTGAGCGTCTCATATTATCTATCATTTAACCCGGTCCTTGAATGCGTTGAATGGATGCGCGCTTCGTTCTACGAAAACTATAGCGATAAATTGGTCAGTCCCTTATACGTACTTTCGTTTGCTACAATTTCTCTTTTGTTGGGCTTAAGCTTGGAACGCTGCTTTAGAAGAACAATGCTTGAAGGGAAATGATTCGGATATGGTATAACCGCCCCTTTCCAATCAGCTCAACTGGTCAATGCAGCTAATGAGAATGTTCGGCATTAGGTCGGCGTGATTATTATTCGCGTCACCTCGGGTGCTATATCGATGACGGCGCCCGCTTCGACTTTCACCTCAATGCGGATGCGAGAACCGATAGTTACCCGCAGGACATCGGTTTCTGCATTGACGCTAATGTCGTCGCCAAACGTTGAGCCGACCGCAACCTCTTCAAAACCATTGCCGGAATCAAGAGTGATCCTTGCTTCGCAAGCCGTTTGGTGTGCGCTTTTCATATGAATGCGGCAGTTTATTTTGCACTCTGTGACGCCTGGTGGAGTGACGAACTCGCCCACTTGGTCAGCCACTTTGAAATCTATTCCTAGTGCGGTCGCTTTAGGGTCTGGTATGAAAGGCATGATCTGCCATTTAGATACCGCTAACTGGTAGGCATCTGTAATAAAGCCTTTCGTCGAGATATCATCATCGTATCCTTCCCACGTGATGCGTTTGTGCAAAGGACTGTTTGTAAAGCGATACATAGCCAAAACGGTTGCTCTACCCTTTAAATCGCGTTCTGATCTATTTTTTGAGATCACAATGTCTTCCGCACCGTTCACCCCGTTATCCGTGACATCGAGAAAGACCGTCCTCTCGCTAGCAAGGTTCTCTGCGATGTTACCATTGCGAACAGATCCAACTGTTTTGATCGCGGTTTTATTGATTGTTGATTTATCCATGCCGCTGAAGAATTTATTACGCGCGATGGTGAGTGCTGGGCAATTTTGAACGAATATGTCGTTCTGGTCGGTGTTCGCCTTAATATCCTTCCGAGCATAGAGAAGGTTGTCGACAATATTAACTTGACTATAGCCCTCTATATGGATCGCTTCATAACAGGCATTAATATGCGACAATGCTACTTCAATATACGGAATCCCCACGGGGGCTGCTTGAAAATACACTCCGTGACCAACACGAACGAAAGTGCCTCCGTGCAGCCTGAAACCCTCAAGGCTACCGGCGCCATCCGATCGACACGCGTAGGCGAGATTATACATGTAGGTATTGGTCATGGTGACATCGTTAGCCGCTGCCAGCACCAATCCTTCTCCCTGAGGATCGGCGGTCGATAAACCATTGAACCAGCACCCGATGATTTGGCCAGTTCCTTTGTTTCTAATCTCTAGACCTCGGGAGAAAAAATTCTTGTCATCTGGGGAGTTAGAGCCGAAACCTACATCTTCGATTGCAAAACCTTTACCTATCGTCGCCTTTGCCCATTCAAGTTTTAGCGCGGTTCCTTGGTTCTCGCGCTGTGGCAGGAACGATATGCCTTTAAATGAATATTGCGAGCCGGCGCCTCCATTAAGAGATATCCCGACGCCATCGCAGCGGATAGCCGTAGACGCCATTCCTTCTCCTGAGATTGCGATTCTTACAACATCGTTGGTCGTCACCTCAATCGGCGCGTCAATATCGTGCGGCGCCCCTCCAGGTAATTGAATGTTAATGCCCGTTCCAACTGCTTCTCGAACTGCATTTTCTAGTTTGGCTCTGAATGAGGACCCCTGGAAGTCCAAGACCGACCAGCTTGTCTTCTGGTCAGTCCGTATGGATGGAGTTGGAAATGAATTATCCTGGGCAATAGCTCTAGAGGTAAATGCTGTAACGGCTAACCCCTGAATAAATGCTCTTCGACGCATGGGTACTATCCCTGTGTGGTCAAACCAACGTTGCGTACACATCTAGGGCAACTTATCGGAAATTATATGTCCACTACGGATTTAAATTTACCGGAACATTCCCAATGCCCTGATTGAACTGCCCGCTTGACGTGCCCCCGGAAAATTCCAGCCCCCGCTGGCCCAAAATCTGGCAGCACCTCATAACGACGGGGCGAATTCTCTCCATCATGTTAGCGCGTTTTCTACACCAGTGCCCATCTCAAATCGAAGATCAAAAATCCCTTCAAATAGCTCTAAGCGATTTCCTTTTAATTTTTGCGTGTTTTTATTTATGATTCCAATCAACCTATAATATTATTATGATGGGCGAATATTAAAAGTCGGATGAAAATCTAATTTGCTTAATGTAAGTTGTCATCAGCGCAGCATCAGCAAGACATTTTACATTGATATTACGATAATGAATGATGGTGGTGAATTTCTATGCCTAGAATATTTATAAGAGTGGAAGTGATGGGCGACGACCGGTTGTCGGAGGGAACCGTGGCGAGCAACATTCTCGCTGCGATCCTTCAAAATGGTGCAGTCGATTCCAAACACCAAAAAAGCGGCTTGTTGCAGTTGATAGAGGTGTCTTTGGAAATCCCGCTCTTGGAAGGATCGCCTGAAAATAAGTCCTTAGAAAAGCGCTCCGGGAAACCCGATCCGGCCTCCTTCACCATCAGAACGCAATCATAGCTTGTTTGTTGTTGTGGGAGATCCTATCGCTGGCGGACCGAATACGGCGGTCTAAGGTGAGCGGGTGAAACACTTAGAGGAGCTGGGGGCTGAAAAGCCCGACTTCGACGAGCGGTTTCCGATTTGACGCTGGATAAGATAATTTTGGCGAAGGCTGCCAATGGAAACTTCTAAGCCCCATCGTCGTCGCGCTTGTGTGGATCGTGTTGTCGAGGAGCTGGGCGTGTCCCAACGGCGGGCCTGCGGGGTTCTTGGTCAGCATCGTTCCACCTAATGCAAGATCGCCAAAACACCCGATGATGGTAGGCCGGAGTAGAAATCGATCCAGTGAATCGATTTCCCGGCGAACGCCGTGACCGCCGACATTACGGCACTCGCACTCCAGTATGGCCGATATGGCTATCGACGCAAGCTCTCACGATTGCCGAAGCTATGTTCGGCTTGTCGCCATGTCCAATGCTATCCAAAAATGTAAAGATAAATGATTTTAATGGCCGTTTTGCCAACACCAAACCGGTATACCTCGGCCCTGATCATATAGATGCATCTTCGCTTTGCCCGTCAAAATTTCACAACATACGTCACCCCAACACTCATTCTAGACACCCCAGCCTAATTTCCGCTACTCTCCCGTCCGACCGCAATCACCCCGGACACATAAATCCCCATGAAAATCGATATCCAGCCCACCCAGCCAGACACCGATGATCGTCCTTCGGGCGCTGGTCATGGTCGTCTTGGCACGCGGTTGCGGCTTGCCAGGCAGACGCTTGGGATGACGTTGAAGGCGTTGGCGGTGGCGGCGGATTGTTCGGAGAGTTTGCTGTCGAAGATTGAAAACGGCAAGGCGTCGCCCTCCTTGCCGATGCTGCATCGGCTGGTGGAGGTGCTGGGCACGAATATCGGCTGGATGTTCGAAGAGGCGGATGGCGATGAGGGAATTGTCTTTCGGGCGGGAACGCGCCCGCTGATCGGGCTTGATCCGCTTCGGCGCGGTGAAGGCATCTCGCTTGAGCGCATCATCCCCTATTCGCCGGGGCATCTGCTTCAGTGCAACATTCACCATATCGAGCCCGGCGGAGAGAGTGCAGGGCCCATTCAGCATGCCGGCGAAGAAGTCGGCTATCTGCTTGCGGGCTCGATCGAGCTGATGGTCGGCGAGAAGACCTTCAAGCTTTCGATCGGCGACTCCTTCGTGTTCCGGTCCGAACTGCCGCATTGGTACAGAAACGTCGGAACAACACGCGCCAGTATATTCTGGGTCAATACGCCGGCGACATTCTGATCGTCCGACAGGATCGATCCGGAAGCTCCACGACTTTCCGGCATGCGCTACATCAAGTAAAATTCAAGAGACTTGACAACCATTCAAGTCTCTTGAATTATGCCCTCGCTGATAATGCCAATGAGCCCGATCACGGGCCTTTCCGCAAGGGGAACACATATGCGCCTTTCCAGATTTGCAGCGGGTTGCGCTGCAGCCGCAGCTTTGACGTTTGCTTTCGGCTCCGCATCCGCTTCCGCCGAAACCTTCGCGCTGGTGACTATCAACCAGCAGGCTCTCTTCTTCAATCAGATCAATGACGGGGCCAAGGCCGCGGCCAAGGCTGTTGGAGCCGATCTCGTCATTTTCAACGCCAACAACGTGCCGAGCGCGCAAAACGACGCCATCGAGAATTACATCACCCAGAAGGTCGACGGCATCATCCTGGTCGCGATCGACGTGAACGGCGTGAAGCCGGCTGTCACGGCGGCCAAGAAGGCCGGCATTCCGGTCATCGCCATCGATGCGCAGATCCCAGATGGCGACAATATCGCCTTCGTCGGTGTCGACAACACCAAGGCCGGCGGCGACATCGGCAAGTTTTATGCCGATTACGTCAAGAGCAAGATGAGCGGTTCCGCCAAGATCGGCGTCGTCGGCGCGCTCAATTCCTTCATCCAGAACCAGCGTCTCGACGGCTTTAAAAAAGCAGTCGCAGACAGCGGCGAGAAGGTGACCTTTCTCGACACCGTCGACGGCCAGAATGTCCAGGATGTCGCGCTCAGTGCCGCCGAAAACCTGATGACGGCCAATCCGGACATGACGACGCTTTACGCGACTGGCGAGCCGGCGCTTCTTGGCGCGGTTTCGGCCGTGACAAGCCAGGGCCGCACCGGCGACATCAAGGTGTTCGGCTGGGATCTGACCAAGCAGGCGATCGAAGGCATCGACCAAGGCTGGGTCACCGCGGTCATCCAACAGGATCCGGCCGGCGAAGGCAAGGCCGCCGTCGAAGCGCTTGACAAGGTCAAAAAGGGTGGGACGATCGACAAGATCATCAATGTTCCGGTGACGATCGTCACCAAGGACAATGTCGATAAGTTCAAGGACATGTTCAAGTAAGCAGCTCGCATGTGCGACCGTGGCCGTTGAGCGGCCACGGCTCTCGCGACATCCGCATAGCAGACTCTTTTCAGGTGGAAACGCCATGAACGACGACATCTACCGCGTCAAAATGACCGGTATCTCCAAACGCTACCAGACGATCCAGACACTCGACAATGTATCGCTGACCCTGAAGCCTGGCGAGGTTCTCGGCCTCGTCGGTGACAATGGTGCCGGCAAGTCGACCTTGAGCAAGGTCCTGTCCGGGGCGGTTATTCCCGATTCCGGATCCATCGAAATCGATGGCAAGACGGTGAGCTTCGCATCCCCCGCCGATTCACGCGCGGCTCGTATCGAGATGGTCTATCAGGACCTCTCGCTCTGCGACAGCGTTGATGTGGCCGGCAATATCTTTCTCGGCCGCGAGCCGCGGCGCCACCTGCTCGGGCTTCCGTTTCTCGACAACAGGAAGATGCATGACGAGGCGCGTGACATGCTCGACCGGCTCGGCATCGTCATAGCCGACACGCGGCTGAAGGTGGAAAACCTGTCCGGCGGCCAGCGTCAATCGATCGCGATCGGCCGGGCGGCATCGTTCAACCCTTCCGTTCTGATCATGGATGAGCCGACGGCGGCACTCGCCGTCGCAGAAGTCGAGGCCGTGCTCGATCTCATCAAGACGGTCAGCGCCCGCGGCGTCAGCGTCATTCTCATCACCCACCGCCTTCAGGATCTGTTCCTCGTCTGCGACCGCATCCAGGTCATGTATGAAGGGCGCAATGTCGCCGAACGCAGAATTGAAGACACCAGCATCGAGGAAGTCGTCAATCTGATCGTCGGTCGCAAATTCCAGGCACGCTCGGCCGGCCATCGCCAAGACCAGGGAGCCCAGGCATGACGACATCCTCTTCCACGGCAAATGTGCCCGTTGCGGCGGCACCGCACTCGCGCATCCACAAGAGCAGATGGCGCGACAAAGTCCTGAGCAATGGCAGCATCATTTCGATTGCGCTGTTCTTCCTCGTCGTCTGCGTCTTCTTTTCCTTCTATACAAGCGCCTTCCTGACGGCCCCCAATCTGCTGAATGTCGTTCGACAGTCGGCACCGTTGCTGATCGTTGCCGCCGCTATGACATTCGTCATCACCACCGGCGGAATAGACCTTTCCGTCGGGTCGGTGCTTGCCTTGGCCGCTACCCTTTCTGCGGCAGCGCTGCAGGCGGGTATCGCCTGGCCGCTCGTCGTCGTGCTGATGTTGCTTCTCGGCGCTGCCGTCGGTGCCTTGCAGGGCTTCTTCATTGCCTATGAGCGCATTCCGGCCTTCATTGTCACGCTTGCGGGGCTTTCGGTCGTGCGCGGCCTGGCTTTGCTGATTACCGCTGGCTATTCCATCCCCGTGGATGCGGAGAGCCCGTTTACGGCAATCGGCAGGGCGTGGTTTATTGGCGTGCCCGTGCCGGCGTTGATCGCGCTCCTTGTCCTTGTCCTCGCCTATATCGTGTTCAATCAGACGCCTTTCGGCCGTTATGTGACCGGCGTCGGTGCCAATGCCGAGGCGGTGCGCCGCGCCGGCGTCAACACCCGCTTCGTCACCCTCTGCGTCTATATGCTGTCCGGTACGGCGGCGGCCCTTGCGGGCATCATTCTCGCGGCTCGGCTCGGCTCGGGATCCTCCAATTCCGGCCAGGGTTTCGAGCTTGACGTCATCGCCGCGGTGGTTCTTGGCGGCACCAGCCTGTTTGGCGGGCGCGGCACGATCCTGGGTACGGTTCTTGGTGCGCTGACTGTCGCCGTCATCGCCAATGGGTTGATCCTTGCGCATATGTCGCCGTTTCTCACGCCGATCGTCACCGGCGCCATCATCCTGATTGCGATCTGGCTGAACTTTCGCATCTTCAAGGGTGCCGTCAGGAGCCGATGAAGCATGGATCATCTGTTTGAAACCTCACCGCCGGAGCGGGCGCCGATCGGCATTGCATCCGGCACCGCCATGACGGTCCTGGGACCGGTCTCGGTCGATGATCTCGGCATCACGCTCATGCACGAGCATATCCTGCTCGACGGCGCGCGGACCTGGAAATGCCCCTGCCATCCCGATGAAAGGCAGATTGCCGAGCAGAAGGTCAATATCGAGATCGTCGGCGAGTTGCGGATGAATCCCTATATGAACCGCGACAATGTCTCGCTGGATGATAGCGATCTGGCGCTGGCCGAGCTGAAGAAATTCCAGTCGCTCGGCGGCCATACGGTCATCGAAGCGACCAATATCGGCATCGGGCGCGATCCGGAAAAGCTCGCGCGTATCTCACGCATGTCCGGCATGAAGATCATCATGGGGACTGGGTTCTATCTGGAACATACCCATCCGGAATGGCTTAAAGGTATGGACCTTGATGCCGTCACGGAGTTCATCGTCAACGACGTCGGCGGTGGTGCCGAACAGCCCGGCATCATGGCCGGCATCATCGGCGAGGTCGGCGTCAGCAAGGATTTTACCGCCGAGGAATTGAAGTCACTGCGCGCCTCTGCCCGCGCGTCCCGCATCACCGGCCTGCCGCTTACGATCCACCTTCCCGGTTGGGAGAGGCTGGCGCATAAGGTGCTCGATGTCGTCGAGGAGGAGGGGGCCGATCTCCGGCACACTGTTCTTTGCCATATGAACCCGAGCCACAACGACCTCGCCTATCAGAAGGGCTTGGCTGAGCGCGGCGCTTTTCTCGAATACGACATGATCGGCATGGACTATTATTATGCCGATCAGGACGCACAATCGCCGTCGGATGAGGAGAATGCTCGTGCCATCCGGTCGCTGGTCGACATGGGCTTTGTAGACCGCTTGCTGCTGTCGCAGGATGTCTTCCTGAAGATCATGCTGACGCGCTATGGCGGCTTTGGCTACGGCTACATCCTCAAGCATTTCGTGCCACGGCTGCTGCGCCATGGTGTCGAGCAGGCGGCCATCGACCGCATGCTCACCGACAATCCGAAATCCGTTTTTTCCGCCGCTTGACCGGCCAAGAAATCTGCATTGCAAGGAGCATACATGTCCAAGAAGAAGATCCTTCTCGCCGGGGAATCCTGGGTATCGACGGCAACCCATATCAAGGGTTTCGATCAGTTTCCGACCGTGACATATCACACCGGCGCCGACGAGCTGCTTGCCGCACTGAAGAACAGTGACTTCGATGTCACCTTCATGCCGGCGCATGAAGCGCAGCGCGATTTCCCGCAGACCATCGAGGCACTGTCGGTCTATGATGCGGTTGTCCTGTCGGACATCGGCGCAAACACGCTGCTGCTACATCCGGATACCTGGATCCATTCGAAGACGACGCCGAACCGGCTGCGCCTGCTGCGCGATTATGTGCGGGGTGGCGGCGGCCTGCTGATGTTCGGCGGCTATTACAGCTTCCAGGGTATCAATGGCGGTGCGCGTTACCGCAAGACGCCGGTCGAGGATGTCCTGCCGGTAGAATGCTTGTCCGTCGATGACCGGGTCGAGGTGCCGGAAGGGTTTGCACCTGTCGTCACTGGCGACGAGAGCCACCCGATCCTGGCGGGGCTCGGCAAGGACTGGCCGGTTCTACTCGGTTTCAACGAAGTTGTCGTCAAGGACGACGCGGAAGTCCTGGCGACTGTTTCCTCCGATTACGGCTCCCTGCCGCTGCTGGTCACGGGGCGCTATGGCAAGGGGCGCACCATTGCCTGGACATCGGATGTCGGGCCACACTGGCTGCCGCAAGACTTCATTGCCTGGAGTGGCTACAAGACGCTGTTCGAACAGATGCTCGCCTTCGCCACCGCCAAGGATTGATGCGCCATGCCGGTCCATGTCGTCGGCAACGTCTGCATCGATACTACATTTCGGGTCGATCGTTTTCCGGTGCCGTGTGAGACACTTAATGCGATAAGCCATGCGGACGGTGTCGGCGGCAAGGGCGCGAACCAGGCCGTTGCCGCCGCGAGGACCGGTGCTGATATCCGGTTTTTTGCCGCACTCGGAACCGATCCCGCCGCTGCCTTCATCAGGGAGCGGCTGAAAGGCGAGTTCGATCTGGGCGGATTGTCGGAAAAGCCGTTGCCAAGCGACAGATCGACGATCGTTGTCAGCCGGGACGGTGAAAATCTGATCGTCAGCGGCGTTGCCTGCGCCGCTGATTTCGACCCCTTGCAGGAGACAGGTCTTGCCGCGTTGATCGCTCGTGGCGACTTTCTGGTCATGCAGGGCAATCTCAGGGCAACGGTCACCGATGTGTGCTTCCGGACTGCGAAGGCTGTGGGTGCAACCATCATTCTCAATCCGAGTCCCTTGTCGGGCGCGGCGCCCGATCTTACGGCGGTTGATATCGTCATCGTCAACCAGAGTGAGGCGTTCGAGATCACCGGCGAGCCTGATCCCGAGCGAGCCGCTCGAGGTCTTCTTCTGCGCGGTGCACGGGCGGCGATCGTCACGCTGGGTGCCGAGGGATGTCTGCTTCTGGAAGGCGATACTGTCGATCTGATCCCCGCGGTCAAGGTGGTCGCGGTCGATACCAGCGGTGCCGGCGACGTCTTTTGCGGATGTCTCGCCGGATGCCTAGTGAAGGGCTGGACGCTCGCGCAATCGGCGCGGCTGGCGGTTGCGGCTGCCGCTTTGGCGGTCGGCCGTCCTGGGACACTGGAAGCCTGCCCGAGCCGGGCGGAGCTATCGAAACTCATGAACACAATGGAGGCGGAAAGCCTATGACACCCTCTCAGAAGCCTGTCGGCCAAGCGTCCGGCGATGCACTTCTCTCGCTCTTCGGCAGGACGAAGGTCGTGATCGGCGTCGTCCATCTGGCACCTCTGCCCGGCGCGCCGCGCTACGACGGCGAGGCGGTTGAAGCGATTTATCAACGCGGCCTCGACGACGCCAAAGCCTATCTGCATGGCGGCTGCGACGGGGTCATCGTCGAAAATCACGGCGATATCCCCTTCTCGAAGCCCGATGATATCGGGCCGGAGACCGCAGCTTATATGTCGGTCGTGTCCGATCGTATCCGCCGGGAACTGGGTCGCCCGATCGGCATCAACGTTCTGGCCAATGCCGCGATTCCCGCCTTGTCCATCGCCAGCGCATCCGGCGCGGGCTTCGTGCGCGTCAACCAATGGGCCAATGCCTATGTCGCCAACGAAGGCTTCATCGAAGGCGAGGCGGCGCGTGCGATGCGCTTTCGCGCCAAATTGCGGGCGAACGGCATCAAGATTTTCGCCGATGCCCATGTCAAGCACGGGGCGCACGCCATCGTCGCCGACAGGCCGGTCGAGGAACAGGTGAAGGATCTGGTCTTCTTCGATGCCGATGCCGTGATCGCCACCGGCCAGCGCACCGGCCATGCCGCCGATCTCGGCTATATCCGCATGATCAAGGAAGCGGCGGGTCTGCCGACGCTTGTCGGCAGCGGCGTCACGCCGGAGAATGCCAATGACATTCTCGATATTGTCGATGGCGTTATCGTCGCAAGTTCGCTCAAACATGATGGTGTCTGGTGGAATGCCGTCGATCTGAAAAGGGTCGAGGCCTTCATCGCCGGATTGCGCCGATGAGAGGCAGGCCTGAGGTCAACGGCGAGCGCTTGCTTCGCCGTTTGAGCGAATTCGCCGAAATCGGCAAGACCGAAGCCGGTGGGGTCAACCGGCAGGCATTAAGCAGCGAAGACCGGGCCGCACGGCGTCTTCTCGCCGATCTCTCAGCGGCGCGTGGCTTCAAGGTGTTTCAGGATGCGATCGCCAATCTCTTCATACGCCGGGAGGGCCGCAATCCGGCGCTGCCGCCGATGCTGATCGGCAGCCATCTCGACAGCCAGCCGACAGGCGGCCGTTTTGACGGCGCACTCGGTACGCTTGCTGCTTTCGAAGTGCTGGAGGCTTTGGAGGATGCGGGCCACGAAACCGAGGCTGCCATCGAAGTCGTTGCCTGGACGAATGAAGAGGGCAGCCGCTTTGCGCCCGGCGTCATGGGATCCATGGCCTTTGTCGGCGCGGCACATCCTGATGATTTTCAGTCTGCGACCGCAAGCGATGGCGCAAATTTCCGGGAGGAACTCGCGGCGACGCTTGCGGCCCTGCCGGAGGCCGAGATGCGCTCGCTCGGCACGCCTATCTCCGCCTATCTCGAACTGCACATCGAGCAGGGGCCTTCGCTTGAGCGTGAAGGTCTGGCAGCCGGTGTCGTCACCGCCGTTCAGGGCACGCGATGGCTGACTGTGACCTTCTCAGGAAGTGCTGGCCATGCCGGCACCACCTCGCTTGCCTATCGGCGTGATCCGATGGTTGCGGCAACTGCGGCGTTGAACCGGTTGCAGATGTCGGTCATGCCGCAGGACGATGATGCACGGCTGACCGTCGGGCGGTTTTCAGTCCATCCGGGTTCGATCAATGCCATTCCGGATCGGGTGACCTTTACCGTTGATATCCGGCATCCGGATGCGGTGACCCTGACGGCCATCGAAGCAAAGGTTCGCGCGGCCTGCGAAGAAGCGGCAGCGTCACAGCGATGCACCGTCAAGATCGCCATATCCTTTGATATGCCGCCCGGTTCGTTCTCAAAACTCATGACGGACCGGATCGAGGCGGCGGCAAAGGCGCTTGAATTGCCCTACAAGCGGATGATTTCCGGCGCATTCCATGATGCCCTGTTCGTCGCCCGGGTGGCGCCTGCCGCGATGATTTTCGTGTCCTGCCGCGACGGTATCAGCCATAACGAGGCCGAATATGTCGAGCCGGCCGATGCCATCAACGGTGCCCGGCTGCTCCTGGAGGCGACGATGGAAAGCGTCAACTAACTGCTTGGCTGGTGACTGGCTCGGGCGATAACCTGCGATCGTGTCGGCGCCCCTGAACGGCCGCCGAACACCTCGCATTTGAGCGCAGCGGCAATCGACGAAAGCCGGATCGAGTCCTTCGGCGTCTTGCCCTCGGCGATGGCAAGGGCAAACGCGCCGTGGAAGATATCGCCGGCCGCAAGCGTATCGACGGCCTTGATGGCGAGGGCAGGCCAGTGCTCGACCTGGCTGCCCTCATCGGCAAACCAGTAGCTGCCGGCAGCGCCGGCGGTCACGCTGACGAAGGCGTGGCTGAACCTTTGCTTCAGCCGCCGGACCATCTCCACGACATCGGTGGTGCCGGCGAGCCGATGTGCGGCCGGTTCGGAAAACACGATATGGCTTGCCGCGGGCGCCAGCCGTTCGATCACCCCGGCGGGTGCAACATCGCCGTCGAGAATGGCAGGCTTACCGGCATCCCTTGCTGCTTGCAGCACCTTCAGCGCAAGCGCCGGCCAGCGGACATCGACCAGCACGGCGTCAACCGTCGCGATATCGTCCGCTGTGACCGCCTTCACCGTCTCATGGAGTTTGGGATCGTAAAAGGGCACGATCAGCCGTTCGCCATCGTCGTCGATTAGGATCGTCGACAGCGCTGACCGCGCTCCCTCGACGCGCAACATGCCATCGGTGATGATACCGTCGGCACTGAGGTCGCGGATAATCCGCTCGCCGGTCTCGTCATCGCCCACCGCGCCCCACAGGCTTGCCTTGCCGCCGAGACGCGCAATCGCATAGGCAGCACTTGACGCCATGCCCTCGGCGATCTGCAACATCTCGTAGGGCAGGACTTTTCCCTGGCCTGAGGGCAGCGTGTGGACGCGAAACAGCGTATCGAGAACGGCGGCACCGACACAGAGGACGTGTCTCGGCGCACCCGCCGGCGGATCGAAGATCGAAGGGGACATCAGAGCCGCTTGCCGCTCGCCTTGTCGAAGAGATGCACGCTGGCCGCATCGATCGCGATGCCGACCGTATCGCCGAAGCGGATGTCGAGCCGTTCGCGGAAGAGGCAGGATATTTCCTGGCCGCTGCAATCGAGCTTGGCGTAAATCTCCGACCCGGTGCCCTCGACAATCTCGACTCGTCCCGAAATACCACCGGACGCCGCGCGGATATGTTCGGGCCGGATGCCGTAGACCAGCGGTCGCCCGCCATATTGCGAGATCGGCAGCCCCTCGGGCAGAGGCAGGATAAGCCCCTTGTCGCTGCGGAACACGCCCTCTTCAATTTTTCCGTCGATAAAATTCATTGCCGGCGAGCCGATGAAGCCGGCGACGAAGAGATTGGCCGGGCGGTCATAAAGGTCGAGCGGCGCACCGATCTGCTCGATCAGGCCGCCATGAAGCACGACGATCTTGTCGGCCATCGTCATCGCCTCGACCTGGTCATGCGTCACATAGATCGTCGTCGTGCCGACGCGCTGATGCATGGATTTGATCTCGGCGCGCATTTGGACGCGGAGCTTCGCATCAAGGTTGGAGAGCGGCTCGTCGAACAGGAAGACCTGGGGATCGCGCACCAGGGCACGACCCATGGCGACACGCTGGCGCTGGCCGCCGGAGAGCTGGCGCGGAAAGCGGTCGAGCAGCGCTTCAAGGCCGAGAATACCGGCCGCCTTCTCCACTTTTGCCGAGATGTCCGAAGGGCTGGCTTTCCTCAACTTCAACGCAAAGCCCAGGTTTTCGGCAACCGTCATATGCGGATAGAGGGCATAGTTCTGGAACACCATGGCGATGTCGCGATCGCGTGCCGGCAGGTTACTGACCTCGCGAGTGCCGATACGGATCTCTCCGTCGCTGACCTCCTCCAGGCCGGCGATCATGCGCAGCAAGGTGGATTTGCCGCAGCCCGACGGGCCGACGAGGACGACGAATTCGCCATCGGCGATATCGACGCTGATATCATGGATGACCTTGACCTGGCCGAAGCGCTTTTGGATGTTCTGTATGTTCACGGGTGCCATGATTGGATCCTGTTCGAAAGGGAGTTCAGCCGCCCTTGACGGCGCCGGCGGTGAGGCCGGCAACGATCTGCTTCTGGGCAAATATTGTAAGAACCAGCACCGGCAGCGTCACGATCAGCGCGGCGGCCGCGAGCGGCCCCCAGCTCACCTGCTCGAAGGACAGCATGTTGTAGACGGCGACCGGAAGGGTGCGCGTCTCGCGGCTGGCGAGCACGATGCCGAAGACGAAATTGTTCCAGGAGAAGATGACCGAGAGGATGAAGGCAACGACGATCCCCGGCTTGGCGATCGGGAGCGCCACCAGCCGGAAGACCTGCCACGGCGTCGCGCCGTCGATGCTGGCAGCCTCTTCCAATTCCATCGGCGTCGTCTCGAAATAGCCGATCATGATCCACACGACGATCGGGACCGTCACGACGAGATGGATGATGATCTGCGGCCAGAGCGTGCCTAAAAGGTTGAGCCACTGGAAGAGCAGGAACAGCGGGATGAGGAAGGAGAGGCCAGGCGTCATGCGGGCAATCATGATGATGACCGCCGATTTCTCCGCCTTCAGCCGCGCAATACCGTAGCCGGCGGGAACGCCGATCAGCAGAGCAAGCAAGGTCGCGGCCCCGGTCACCATGATCGAGTTCCAGAAATAGAGGAAGAAATTGTTTTCTTCGAAAACCTTGACGTAGTTCGACCAGGCGAAGCGGTCAGGAATGAAGATCGGCGGATAGGCACCGTTATCGATCTCGTATTTCAGCGAGAGCGAGATCATCCACAGGAAGAACAGCACCACTGGCGAAATCATCACCAGTGCCACGAAGAGAAGACCGATCTTGTCGAGCGTCTTGCGTTTCATCATCGTGTCTCCGTGTCCGACCAGTTCGCGCGCTGTCTCGCCATCAGGAGGACGAAGGAGAGCGCGACGATGAGGATGAAGAAGACGACCGCCATGGCCGAGCCGTAGCCGATGTCGTAGTAGGAAAAAGCGGTGTTGTAGAGATAGATATTGATCGTCTCGGAGGCCGTTCCCGGCCCGCCCTGCGTCATCGCATAGATGATGTCGAAGCTTTTCACCGCATCGATGCTGCGGATGATGACGGCGATCATCAGGAAGGGCGCGATCATCGGCAGGGTGAGATAACGGAATTTCTGCCAGACATTGGCGCCGTCGATTTCGGCGCTTTCATAAGGCTCGCGCGGGACGGCGGCGAGACCGCCGAGCACGATCAGCATGACGAGCGGTGTCCACTGCCAGGTCTCCACCAGGACCAGCGAGGGGATGACGCTGACCTGATTGTAGATCCACTCCTGCGGGCCGATGCCGACGAAGGACAGGAGATAGTTCAGCACGCCGAGCTGGGGATGAAGCATCATCGTCCAGACGAGCGCGATAGCGACGGGCGTCGCCATCATCGGCATGACGAAAATGCCGCGCAGGAAACCGCGCAACGGGAACTGCGCATCGAAGATCAGGGCGGCAAGGGTCCCTAAGAAAACCGGCGCGATGACGGAAAGGCCCGTATAGAGCACCGTATGCCACAGCGCCTCCCAGAACCGCATGTCGGTCGCCAGACGGGCGTAGTTCGCAAAGCCCGCAAAGCTCTGGGATTGCCCGAGTGTCCAGCTATTCACGCTCATCCACAGGGTGAAGACCCACGGAAAAACGATGACCGCGGCAATGACCACCAGGGCGGGGATGACGAAGGGCCAATAGTTGGGAACAAGCCCTCTTTTGGGCTTGCTCCTCGTTTTGACGGCGGTCGCCGTGGTATTCTCGATGCTCACGGACGCCATCACCCCTCGCTTCGCGCCAACACCGGCTCGAACTGTGCGGTTGCATTCTTCAGCTCGCTTGCCGGATCCGCGCCGCCGATCATGTTGGTGAGCGCCACGCCGTAGATGTCGCGGAACTCGGTAACCGGGATGATGACGGGCAGGCCGAGTGCCGAGACCTTGCCGGAACCGACGACGGCATCCAGCCAGGCCCCAGGCATCTTGACGCCCTCGCGGACTTTCTTGTCTTCAAGGACGGACTGGCGGAACGGCACGCCAGCGCCGGCCTGCAACAGCCGCGCACCCATCTCGTGCGAGATCACCCATTGGCAGAAGAGATAGGCGGCCTCCTTCTTCTGGCTTGCCGCAGTCACGCCGATGCCGTCGCCGAAGGTGGCGGCTGCTTGTCCGGCAGGTCCCTTGGGGATGACGCTATAGCCGACCTGGCCGACGACGCGAGACTTTTCCGGGTTTTCGATCGGCGGCGCAAAGCCGACGCCGTCGAACCACATGCCGATCTTGCCCTGCAGAAAGGCGGATTGGGACTCGGCCCAGTTGAATCCGGAAACGCCGGGAGGGGCTGCCTTGGTCATCAGGCGCTGATAGAGCTTGGCGGCCTCCACTGCTTCCGGCGATGTGGTGCGCAACTTGCCGTCCGCAGACAGCGGCGTTATGCCATAGCCGAGCATGAAGGCGGTCCAGACCGGCGTATTGGCATTCTTCAGGCCGCGGGCAACGAAGCCGTAGGTATTGGTCGATTTGTCCGTCAGCGCTTCAGCGGCCTTGGCCATGTCCTCGAAGGTTTCAGGGTAGGCAAGCCCCTTCTTTTCGAAGAGCGTCTTGTTCCAGTAGACGATCCAGTAATCGACCGAGAAGGGCAGGGAGCGCAGAACGCCATCGGAATCCTTGGCGAATTTCATGCCGGCTTCTGCAAAGTCGCCTTCTGTCAGCGATGGATCCGTCAGGGACGGATCCTTCAGGAAACCGCTGATGTCGGCGAGCCAGCCGCCTTTTTCGAATTGGCGCTTCTGCACATGATAGCTCAGATGCACCACGTCGAAGCTCGGCTTTCCGGAGCTGAGCTCGATCGTCGTCTTCTGACGCTGCTGCTGTTCCGGCGTTGCTTCGGCATTGACCTTGATGCCGGTCAGCGCCTCGAATTCGCTGAGGTACTTGATGATGATTTCGCTGCGCGGGCTTTTGACCAGATTGACTTCCAGCGTCGTTCCGGAAAAGCGCTTCCAGTCCACGGCCGCCGATGCGGTGCGGACACCGAGCAGGCTTGCTGCCCCTAAAGCCGCCGTACCCGCCATGAAATGGCGGCGCGTGGGATTGATGAATGACGATGACATGTTGTTCCTCCTCCTTTGGCCGAAAATCTCCTCATTCGCGGCCTGTTTCATTCAAATCTTCAATGCGCGGTCTCTTGCCCCGTTGATGTGCGAAACGAGAGATGCGACGGCATCTTCCACCGATCGTCTTTGGATCGCCTCAAGCACCTTGATATGTTCGACCATGACCGGTCCGACATGTCCGTTGATCCGGAACCGGTCCTGGCTGATCAGCCGCATCTTGATCGAATTGACGCGATAGGCATTCGAAATGATGGTGTTGCCGAGTGCATCGATAAAGGCATCATGCATGCCCCAATCGACCGATTGCGCATGGAGTTCGAGCTCTTGTGACGTATCGCCGGCCTGGATGGCATCGGCAATATCGCGGTGCTGCTTCAGGAGCCCGGCAATGGTTTCGTCCGAAGCCGAACGGGTAAAGAGCGCAACGGCTTCCTTCTCCAGAAAAATGCGGAGCTGAAATGCCTCGCGGATAAGGTCGAGATCGATATGGGCAATTTGCAGGCCACGCTGCGGGACAGTCTTGATCAGACCTTCGGCCTCCAGCCGCGGGATCAGCTCGCGGATAGCGCCGAGCGGCAGGCCGGTCAGCTCCACGAGCCTGCGCTGCGAGACGAATTCGCCCGGCCGGACATCACGGGCAAGCAGATGCTGGGTAAAGCTTGCATAGGCTTTTTCCCGCAATGTCGGCTGCTCGTTCATGCCGTCCATTCGTCCCCCTCCCTGTCCGGTTTGCCTAAGCGGCTTTGGATCTGAAAAGCGCATTGAATGCGCCGGCCAGATGATTCCGTCCTTCGCCGGATATTGAAACCAGCGGCGGGCGAACTGCAAGCCAGATTTCGTCTCCGGAGAGTTGCGCCACCATGACCTTGACTGCCGCCGTCACCGGATATTTCAGCAATTCCAGGACAAAATCCTCGACGCGAGGATCATCCTTGCCGTCTTCGGCCATGAGCCGGACTTCATGGGGCACGAAATTCGCCATCCCCGAAATCGCGCCCTGACCTCCCAGCCGAACGCCTTTGGCCAGATGGCGCTCATCACCGATCAGGATGATGAGGTCGCTATGCGCCTTCAGAAGCGCCTCCGTGTAAGGCCAATCGCCGGAGGAATCCTTGACGCCGGTGACAACGCCGGGGAAGGCGCTGCGCAGCCGGCCGATCAGCGCCACGGAGAGCGGCACCATGGTGATGGAGGGGATATTGTAGACGATGATGTCGCGCGCTTTGTTTCCGAGCCGCGCAAAGACTGCCGAAAACCAGCGAAACAGGCCTTCGTCGCTAACATTCTTGAAGTAGAAGGGCGGTGCCAGCAGGATATTGCGCACGCCCCTGGAAAGCGCCGATCCGGCTTGGGCGGCGGCATCCTCGACGGAATCCGCCATGACGCCGACGATGATGCGGTTTGCTGCGATCCCCAAATTCAGGAAGCCGTCGAGCACCTCTTCACGCTCCTGCGTGCCGATCGAGGATCCTTCGCCGGTGGTGCCGAAAAGCGTGACGCTGGAACATCCAGATGTAAGGCTCAGCCTGGCCTGCTTGATCATCGGGTCGATGGCGATATCGCCGTTGCCGTCGAAGGGTGTGGTGAGCGCGGCTGATAGGCCAAATTTCTGCGACAAGTTCCATTCCTCCCAGATGTGTTGTCAGTACATACAGACTAACATGTTAGTTGTATAGCCTGAATCTCATGTCCGCGCCGAAGCGTGAAAAAATCTCGCGGAGAAAGCCTGTCTGGGCAGGGTCTGGCGTGATCCTGCACCTTGATGACGGGCCGGTTGATGCTACGATGCCCCGAAATCGTAGCCGGCGGCATCGTCTCCCAAACCCTGCAAATGCCGCTTTTCCACAGCCAGGAATGCCCAAATGCCAAAGCCCACCAACGATCAGATCGAAGCCGTGCTTTCTCATGTCGATCAGACAATGGATCAGAGCCTGCAACGGCTGTTCGATCTCATCCGCATCCCCAGCGTCTCCACCGATCCCGCTTACCGGGATGATTGCCGCCGGGCCGCCGAATGGCTTTCAAGCGATCTGGCCACGATTGGCTTCGATGCATCGGTACGTGACACCAGCGGCCATCCGATGGTCGTCGGCCATGAAAAACGGGCCGGCGGGCCGCATGTTCTCTTCTATGGCCATTATGACGTCCAGCCGGTCGATCCGCTGCCGCTTTGGACGACCGACCCTTTCGAACCGGTGCTGCAGCCGCTGGAAAATGGAGACACGGCAATCGTCGCGCGCGGCGCCTCCGACGACAAGGGACAGCTGATGACCTTCGTCGAGGCCTGCCGCGCGTGGAAATCCGTGACCGGAACGCTGCCGATTAAGGTCAGCATCCTCTTCGAAGGGGAGGAAGAGGCCGGCAGCCCGAGCCTTGCTCCGTTTCTGGATAAAACCGCGTCCGAACTTGCCGCCGATACGGTGCTGGTCTGCGATACCGACATGTGGGACCGCGATACGCCGGCTGTGACGACGATGCTTCGCGGCATCGTCAGTCAGGAAATCGAAATCATCTGCGCCGATCGCGATCTTCATTCGGGCATGTTCGGCAATGCCGCGCGCAATGCGCTACAGGTGCTGTCGGAGATCGTTGCCAGCCTGCGCACGCCGGATGGCGGCGTGGCGATTACCGGCTTTTATGATGGCGTCCGGGAATTGCCCGAGGCCGTCAAGGCGCAGTGGAAAAGCCTGCCCTTCGATGAGGATGGCTTCCTGCGCGACGTCGGCCTTTCGATCCCCGCAGGAGAGAAGGACCGCTCGATCCTCGAGCAGGTCTGGGCTCGGCCGAGTTGCGAGATCAACGGCATGAGCGGCGGCTATACCGGTGACGGCTTCAAGACGGTCATCCCGGCAAAAGCGAATGCCAAGATTTCTTTCCGCCTGGTCGAGGGCCAGGATCCGGTTGCCATCCGCGACGCATTCCAGGCCCATGTCCGGGCGCGTGTTCCAGCTGACTGCTCGGTCAGCTTCAAGGAATATGGGTTGTCGCCCGCCACCACCATGCCACTCGACAGCCCGTTTTTGCGCAAGACGCTGGAAGCGCTCACCGTCGAATGGCAGCGCAAGGCAGCCCTTGCCGGTACCGGCGGTTCCATCCCGATCGTCGGTGAGTTCAGGCGTCACCTCGGCTGCGATGCTCTTTTGGTGGGGTTCGCCCGCTTCGACAATCGAGTTCACAGCCCGAACGAGAAATACGACCTTTCGAGCTTTCATAAGGGCATTCGGTCCTGGGTCCGCATCCTCGCTTCCTTTTGCGAGATCGAACAAGCGGCGTCTTGATCTCGAGGGCGTGGCTTACGCCTTCCTGAAAATTGACAGAGTGCGACCGACGGATTTTTGTCGGTCAGCCGTTAAAGCCGAAATGCGTCCATTCGCTTTTGAAGGAAAAGACCGGCCTGTCGGAGATATCGCAAGCATATGGCGTGAGGTCGCCGGATTTGATCGATGGGCTCGAAGCCCTTGTCATCGGCGAGGAGCAGGCGTGCTATGGGGACGTCGCGCGAAACTCGGATGGCGGCGATTGGCAATGAACGAGGATCGCTCACCCAAAAACGGTGATCCGGACGAGGATCTGCTTGGCCGCGTCGCGGCCGGTGATGTCAAGGCAACCCGCGCCCTGATATCGCGGCAGTTGCCGCGCATTCTGGCTGTCGCGACACGCGTGCTCGGTGACGCCAATGAGGCCGAGGATGTGGCGCAGGAAACATTCCTGCGTGTCTGGCGCAACGCCGGCGGCTGGCGGCAGCGCAATGCGCGCTTCAGCACCTGGATCCACCGCGTCGCGATCAATCTCTGCTATGACCGCCTGCGCCGCCGCAAGCATGTGCTCGCCGAGGATCCGCCCGATGTCCCCTATGAGGGTCCCGCGCCGGATGCTGGCCTGTTGAGCGAAGACGATCCGGGCAAGCGCGTGGAACGGGCCATGCAGATGATCGCGCCGCGCCAGCGGGAGGCGATCATTCTGGTTTACTATCAGGCGATGTCGAACGCGGAGGCGGCCGGGATCATGGAGATCAGCGTGGACGCATTGGAAAGCCTGCTCGCGCGCGGAAGGCGCTCGCTGCAAACGCTGTTGTTGAAGGAGCGGATCGATGACTGAATATGTCGAGACGGCCATGAGTGCCGACCGATTTGTCGCCCTGGCTGCGGCATATGGCGGTACGATCGATCGGTGGCCAGAAGAGGAGCGAGCCTCGGCCGAGACGTTCGCAAAGATGCCTGCCGGAGTATCCGCACTCGCGGCCGCCGGCGGGCTGGACCACCTGCTCGACGCCTATGCGCTGAAGGCCAGGAATGACGGTCTCGGGGATCGGATTCTCACGCGATTTGCTCGCCGGTCCCGGATGCGCAAATGGTTTCGCTTTTCCTCCGCCGGTATCGGTCTCGTTGGCGTGGGTATTGCCGGCGCGCTGGCGGGAAGCATTGCCATCGCGGTTCTGGCACCAAGCGTAACTTCCGACACGACGATCGCCACGGACCAAACCATCACGGTTTTCGGTGATATCGGAACCGACGTGAATACTGCACAGGACACG
Organism: Rhizobium sp. RCC_161_2; assembly: GCF_041355235.1. Lineage (NCBI taxonomy): Bacteria > Pseudomonadati > Pseudomonadota > Alphaproteobacteria > Hyphomicrobiales > Rhizobiaceae > Rhizobium > Rhizobium sp. RCC_161_2. Next base: position 28,802 of record NZ_JBFUPL010000001.1, read on the forward strand.
CAATGACAGAACGCTGCTTTCGGATATTCGTCCTATCTCTATTGGTGCTGAACACCTTCCTGATCGGCGCTTTGGCGGGTGGGGGACTGACGTGGATCAGCAGCACGCAGACCCACGTCGAGACGCTGCCGCTGGCCGGTGAGCAGCTTCCTTCCGGGCAGAAAAAAGCCTTCCGCCAGGCGCTCAGTGATGCGCGCAAGACGGAGCGGCCAAGTGTCCTGGAGTCTCAGCAGGCGAAAATAGATGCGGCCTCCCTTCTGGGGCAGCCGACCCTCGATGCCGAGGCGCTGTCTGCGGCACTGGCGAGAGCCCGCAACGCCGATATGGCCTTGCGCGCGAAGCTCGAGCAGCGTGCCGTCGATTTTGCCGCCACGCTATCTTATGACGAGCGCCGTGCGCTCGCGGAAAGCCTGATCCGCCGCAGCGTCCCGAAACCCGCTGCCGCAAAATGATCACATTTGCCGGCCGACGGATCGGCCGGTTGCCTGCGTTTAAACGGATAGTTGACGCAGGAGTTGGTAAGGACATGACGCAACCGTCAAATGACGTTCATGCCGCAATCGCCCTTTCGCGCTTTGGGCTCGGCGCCGACAGCAATGGCGTCGCCGCCATAGCGTCTGACCCACGCGGCGCGTTGCGGGAAGAGATCACCGAACGTTTCGTGCCGGTGCCTGTGGGCGTCGAGCTGAAACCCACCGCCGATCTTCTTGTGGCTCTCTATGATTTTCAGGAGCAGCGTAAACAAGCAAGGGAACAGCCGGTCGCAGTCGCCGCGACGCCGATGACGGCCAACCAGGGTCCGCAACCGTCAAGGTCTGGTGGCGACATGAAAGCCGGCCAACCGTCGGCTCTGCCAAAAGCCATGGGTCCACCGCCACCTGCCGCGCCCTATCTTCCGCAACAGGTTTTCCTGGCCGAGGTCGAGGCACGCTTCAACGGTACCATCCATGAGCCGCTGATCGGCTTTGGCGAGCGCCTGGCAATGTTTTGGGCAAACCATTTCGCGGTTTCGACGTCGAGTGGGGAGGAAGTCCATATTCTTGCTGGAGCATTCGAACGGGAAGCCATCCGGCCGCATGTCTTCGGACGCTTCTCCGACATGCTACTGGCTGTCGAGACCCATCCCGCCATGCTGACCTTCCTTGACAATAGACAGTCGATCGGACCGGATTCCAAGGCGAATGCAAAGGGAAAGCGCGGGTTGAACGAAAATCTCGCCCGCGAGACGCTCGAACTTCACACGCTCGGTGTGGACGGCGGTTACACGCAGGCCGACGTCACCACGCTTGCGAGGATCATCACCGGCTGGACGGTTGTGCGCGGTCAATCGCCATTGGGTCCTTCAGGCACCTTTGCCTTCAATGCCAATGCCCACGAGCCGGGCGACCAGACGCTTCTGGGGCTTACCTATGCCGACCATGGCTTCGGTCAGGGCAGGGAGGCGTTGCATGACCTCTCGCGCCATCCGGCGACGGCCAGGCATATCGCCGTGAAACTCGTTCGCCACTTCGTTTCGGACGCGCCGCGGCCGGCGCTCGTTCAAAAGCTTTCCGCGACATTCACCAAGACCGACGGCGATCTCTCAGCGGTCTATCTAGCGCTGCTAGGGTCCGACGACGCTTGGGACCCGAAACTGGCCAAGATCCGGTCGCCGCTCGAATACGTCATCGCGCTTTTGCGCGCCAGCGGCGAGAAGCCGAAACCCAATGTCATCGTCGGTGCCCTGGCCGCCATGGGCCAGCCGTTCTGGGCGCCGTCCGGACCGAATGGGTTTCCCGACACGGTCGACGCCTGGGCGTCCGGCCAGGGGCTCAGCACCCGAATGGATGTCGCCAACACGATTGCCAACGCGGCGTCCCCGCAGGTCGATCCCCGTCGCTTTGTCTCCGACAGCCTCGGACCGCTTCTTTCCGACGAAACCTTGCGGGCTGTGTCGCGTGCGGAAACCCGCAGCCAGGGTCTTGCGATTGCCTATCTTTCCCCCGAATTTCAGAGGCGCTGATCATGACCTGTGAACTCGTAACCCCCACCCGCCGTGCCGTCCTCGGAGCTTCGGGCGCCTTGTTCGCCTGGGCCTTCATTCCGCGCTTTGCCCATGCGGCCGGTGGCCGTGACCCACGCTTCATCACCATCATCCTGCGCGGCGCCCTTGATGGTTTGACTGCAGTCCCGCCGGTCGGCGATCCCGACTATGAACCCCTCCGCCAGTCGATCGCGATGACGACCAGCGGGCCTAATGCCGCCCTTCCGCTGGACGGCTTCTTCGCCCTGCATCCCTCCATGCCCAATTTCAACCGGCTTTATCGGGCGGGACAGGCAGCCGTCGTCCATGCCAACGCCACGTCCTATCGAGACCGTTCACATTTCGACGGCCAGGATGTGCTGGAGTCCGGCTATGAAACGCCGGGCCGCGTGGACTCCGGCTGGCTGAACCGCATGCTCGAAGGTCTTCCGAAAGGCGACAAGGTCGCGCCCGACAGCACCATTCTCCGCGGACTTGCCGTCGGGGCGAATGCGCCGCTGGTCATTCGCGGCAAGGCGCCGGTACTCGGCTGGTCGCCGTCGAGCCTGCAGCCCGTCAGTGCGGACCTTCCACCCCGCCTGATGGATCTCTACACCCATACCGATCCTCTTTTCGCAAACATACTGGCCGAGGGCATCGCCACGGGCAAGATTGCGGCTGGCGTCGATGTCAAAGCTCGAGGCGGTCCGGGAGATCCCGCCGGGATGGAGCAGATGGCAAGAGGGGCGGCACGCCTGCTCGCGCAGGACGACGGACCGCGTGTCGCAGCGCTCGCCTTCGAAGGATGGGATACGCATGCAGGGGAAATTGGCCGCCTGACGCGGCTGCTAACCGGCCTCGACAACTCGCTGGCCGCCTTCGAGCAGGAGCTCGGGCCAAGCTGGAAGGATACCGCGATCGTCGTCGCGACGGAATTCGGGCGCACCGCGCGGATCAACGGCACGGAGGGCACCGATCATGGCACTGGCACGACAGCCTTCCTCGCTGGCGGTGCGATCAAGGGCGGGCGCGTCATTGCCGATTGGCCGGGCCTGAAGGAAGCGCAACTGCGCGACGGCCGCGATCTTGCCGCCACGACAGACCTGCGAGCCGTGATAAAGGGCATTGCCGTCGACCTGCTCGGCGCTTCCCCCGCCATATTGGCTCGTGATGTCTTTCCGGGATCGGGCTTCGTGGCCCCGATGAAAGGTTTGATTGCGTGAGCGGTTGGGGGTTGATTGCCGTGGGAGTGGGAGAATCTCTATCAATGAAATCCGCCCATCAGGAAGCAGCTTCTGTAAGCTCCTGTATCACCTTTTTCCGAGCGGCTTTTGAGCATCAAAAGAAGCGCATCGGTCAATCCTGTATAGCCTTGCCGTAATATGAATAGCCCAGTCGAGCACTCAGGTATTTGTTACATTCCTGAGATGGAATGTTCCGTTCATCTCAACATGTTATCCAGTGGGGAGCTAGTTATTCATATGTCTGATTTGCGGAGTTTCAGTTTCAATGTAGGCGATATCCCTCTTTCGATAACTCTGCCGGCATTTGGGTCGGCTCCGAGAACCGGTAATATTTCTTTACCCATCACACACGTCAATGCCGAAGCTTACGTGCTTCATCGCTGTGCTCAAGTATCATCGAATATTCTGGAGATTGGAACCCAATGGGGTTTGTTTACAGCTATCATGGCAGCGTCTTGCCCGGATGGAGGCAAGATCGTCGGTATGGACTTGCTTCCGCTTAATGTTCAAACGTCGAACGAGAATTTGCGTGCAAACAATCTGGGCCATCGCGCTATTGTGCTTCACACCGCCGGCTCCACGATTGATGGTCCGGAGCTTGCAAAGATCGACTTGCATCCCGAAAGTCCCGGTCTCCTTGGGCGCGATGGTGTCTCGCTGCATAATATTGGAACGTTAGATGTGACTCAGGCTTCCATTGGTCGAATGCGGGAGTTTTTCGGCCCGTTTGACATGATCAAAATGGATATTGAAGGTTTTGAAGCGGCGCTAATTAAAGAGAGCATCAATGAGCTTCTGCGACCAAAAATTCTAGAAATTGAAGTGCATCCGAATTACATATGGAGTTTATTTAAGGAGAATATCTCATTTATAAAGAATAGTTTCCCAATGAATGAGTATTTCGGATTTTATCTAATTTTGCATAATGGTTTATTTTCAGTTCGAGATATCGCGGATCCGGAAGTGCAGAATGTCCCGACAGCTAATTTGTTCCTATTTAAGAAAGAATTGAAGGGACTTTATGAGGAGTTGCGCGCGCTTGCTAGCCAAGGTCTGTCGAGTTGAACGTGAAGGCGTTTAACAAGGCTGCAGCAGTTGAATAATATCGGCTCATCATCTGTACCACCGTAGTCTGCTAAGCTTCCTGGGCGGAATTTTTGCTAAAAGCGCCGCGTTTTGTTTGCTGTTTACCGGCGTTGATCTAAGCCAAGACAACAAACCTGCCTGTTGTCCAGAATCCAGAATACAGCAGCTTTGCAAGCGCTTGCATCGCCGTGCGCTCCCACAGTATTGCAATTGAACATGGCATCGGGCTCGGGGGCTACTCCACAGATTTCTATTTCTATTTGACATCCAGATCGCACGCCGTATTCAATTCCGTGGAACTAAAAGCGGACCAACGGATATAGGAAACCGCATTGGGTGTTGATGTGACCACGCAAGGTACTCCTCCCGAGAATTTAAAAGCATTACCAAATACTACGCTTCTGCCTCCGGTCGAATCTTGAGACACTCGAATGAATCCGGTGCGTCCTGGCACGACATTTTGCGGATTGTTCAGATTTGTTACCGGTAGCGTAAGGGGTAGCGAATAGTTTTTACCTGTCGCAAAATTAAGGGCAATGTTGGAAGCATCGGTTAAATTTACCGGGGCGTCTGCGGCGTTGATGGAAGAGGGCTGAACCAATCGATTTGCCGTTCCTGCAAGCATATCGGAGGCAGCCGCAGTAACGGTTGGAATTTTCAGCCAGCCGCCGCTATAGACATTGAAGTTTCGGTTCGTCGCGTCAAAGGTAAATGGAGCCATTCCGGAAACTATGATGGGAGTTCCTGTGGGGGTGCCTGCAGTTGTTCCCATATAGGGAAAACCGGTAGACGATGCGGGCGTGAGTGCCTGCTGCCCAAGATAAACGCTGCCTCCTGACGGGTTGAGTGCAAGTGGCATTCCGGCAATAGACGCATAGACAGATTGTATAACGCTGATGTTGTTCACCGGGTCCCAACCGAAGGCAAGCCTCTTGGAGGGTGTCGCCGTATCAGAAACAAATAAGCTACCATTGTTCGAGAAATCGCCGAATGCGGAAGACTGCCAGCTCGTGTTCTCTCCAACGGACTTGACATTCATCAGACCGTCAAAGGCGAATCTATAAGGCGATAGAGAACCTATGTTCTGATCCCCGAAAGATTGAGTCAAAGCTTCCTTGTGATTGATCAGCAGACCGGTAACCGTGGGAGCAATGACGAACGCAGTAGGTCCCTGCAAACCCGTAGCGGCATTCATATTGATGACGCCTGTCACATTGTTGGGTCCCCCTGTCGCGGTGATTGCATAGGACCAGGTGGGAGGTGAGGTTTGCTGTTCAATGGTATTTGTCTGCCCTTCGACTACGAGATTATTCATATTTAAATTGGAAATCGGCAGCGGCTCGCAGTTTGCTTGTGCATCGCATGATTGTTGATCGGTACGTATGCGGACTGCTGCATAGCTTCCAATCGCTGACTGCGATGGCGACTGGCATTCAACGTCACTCCAATTCGAGGATGTCGCTCCGATTATTAGGCATTCCTGGCCCGCTCCACGTACAGTTACATTGCTCCACGATGTTTGTGAGGAATGGGCATCAGCCCAGACACCAAAAGTATCCGGTGATATGATGTTGATATTGGTAAAAGTGCCGCCGGCAGATCCGTTGTAGAATCCGAAACCACTCGAAGGTGCGCCAGTGTTGGCGGGATCATGACGCGCAAAGTATCCCCAGACGTTGGTCCAATTTGTTGCGGCGCCTGTATCTATATCATTCCCGAAATTGCTATAAGACTGCCTGTCGATGACGTTGCTTATATTCACATATTGCCCGGATCCGTTGTCGATACCGAAGCCCGAATGTCCCGGGATAGGTTGGTTCGCAGCTGCAACGCCACTGCCGCAAAATTCGGTATAAATATTGTTCAGATTTACATTTTGAGGACTTCCAAAAGTGGACTTTGTCCCATCCGTCACCTTACCGATGCCTATACAGTTGGAGAACGCAGAGCTGACCTTCAGGTTGTATCCGGTAAATTTGTCGCCTTCTATTACAAAGGCTACCTCACCCCACGGGGCCATTAGCGACGTAACAACGCCGCCGTAGTAGATGGAATCCAGATAGTTCCCAACTACCGCATTGCCGTCGACAGCCAGATCGTGCACCGTTACACCGATGGCCAAGACATCAAAAGTTGGCGCATAATTTGAACCAGCCGGTGCATTCCATTTAATGAGAGTGGTGCCTGTGCCCTGTCCTTCGATCTCCATGGCATTGTTAATCTGTAGAGTGCTGGTCGCGGTGTTCAGACAGAACTGTCCCGCCGGAAGGACGAGCTTCTTGCCTGCAGCGGCAGCGATGGCTGCTCGGAGCGCGCTGGTAGCGTCAGTTGCGCAATTTGGATCGTTCGCCAAACCAAAATCAGCCGCATTTATGATCTGACTGAGTTTGCCGCCAACCGTCGATGCAACGGCGCCCGTACCAGGTGCGGTATACGAAATTGTCTTGTTCGAGAGGGTCTGAGTATCAGTCGTGCCGACGATAGCACCACCCGGCAGAGATTTTCCTCCGTCCAAGATCTGTGTACCGGTGGTGTTGCCGAAAACCGCAACGTTTCCAATCGTTGAAGTCGGAGGCCCCATAACAGGTCCGGATTGTGCGAATGCCGAAGCTGGAATCAAAAAAAGTAGATTGAGCCAAAAGAACGGTTTCATTGAAGTTCTCCCAATCATTTTGCCTGCAAGCATAGGTCAGTTCGGGGATCACCGTGATCTGGTCAGATCTGGGATTGGATCGCGCGAAATGACTTCATTGCAATTGCATGAAGGTGGCTTAAAGGGGCGAAGTTGCGATTAGAGCTGTAATTCTCTGCCGTGGTTGCAGCATGAAATATTCATATAGTGACGCATCGATGCCAGCCGTTTTACGTCAATTTTATACGCTAGACGCGTATAAGGCAGAGTATAAAACCAAACAAACATACAAATGCTTTGGACTGCAAGACAAAGCATTTGTATGTTTGTTTGGTTTTGATGCCATAAATTATGATCCGGTGTGAACTGAATCGACAAAATAACCGGAAGCTGGCGGGCACTCAGGTGGGCGCATTCTCAAGCCGTGAGCCGTCGTGCCATCATGATGTCATCGATCTCCTTGCTGTTGTAGCGGACGCCACCGGGAATTCTGCCAATCTCGGAGAAGCCCTCCCGGCGATAGAAGCCGATTGCCTTCGGATTTTTCGCGCTGACGACCAGTTCGAGCTGCACGATGCCCTCCCTCAGCGCGTAGGCAATCACTGTGTCCAGGAGATCCTTCGCAAGACCCGTGCCTCGCAGATCTTTGCGCACATAGACCATGATCAGCGTGGCGCGATGCGCCATCTTGCTGGATCGCTGACGCAATAGGCCCATCACGCCGACAGGCTGATAATCTCGAAACGCCACGAAAACGGGATCGCTCAGCCGTCGGCGCCATTCCTCGTCGGACAGCACCTCCCAGTCCTCTGCGCTACTTGCAAAGGAGGACGGCTCGACGCGAAGCGCCTCCAGGCGAATGCGCCGAAAGATATCGAACTCATCGGCGCTGATGTGCCTGATCACTATCCCTTTTCCGCTCAATGCTGTTTCCCCATGCCGCTTCCGGTACCATAGATGACAGAAATGGGAGCAGGCAACGCCTCAATCGGAGAGGTCATCGCGGATGCAGGCCTTGAAATGGCCGGGCGAGACTTCCCTGAGATCCGGCACGACGTCGGCGCAGGCCGGCAGGGCGTTGGGACAGCGGGTACGAAAGACGCAGCCGCTGGGCGGATTGGCGGGGCTCGGAATGTCGCCTTTGAGGATCTGTCGGTCACGCCGCGCGTCCGGATAGGACGAGGGGATCGCCGACAGCAAGGCCCGCGTATAGGGATGCTGCGGCGCGACATAGAGCTCGCTGCTCGGCGCGATCTCCATGATGCGCCCGAGATAGAGCACGATGATCCGGTCGCAGATATATTCGACGACGGCGAGGTCATGCGAAATGAACAGCATAGTGAGGCCGAGACGCTGCTGCAGGTCGCGCAAGAGGTTGATGACCTGCGCCTGGATCGACACGTCGAGGGCCGACACCGGCTCGTCGGCCACCAGGAAATCCGGCGCGAGGGTGAGCGCCCTCGCAATGCCGATGCGCTGGCGCTGGCCGCCGGAAAATTCATGGGCATAGCGATGGATGGCATCGGCCGGGAGGTCCACCTGTTCGAGCGAGCTTTGAGCACGATCTAGCCGCTCCTTCGAAGTGCCGATACCCTGGATCGTCAGGCCCTCGGTGAGGATTTCACCGATCGTCATGCGGGGCGAGAGGCTCGCGAACGGGTCCTGGAAAATGTATTGCATGCGCGGCCGAATCCGCCGCATCGCCGATGCCGAAAGGGTAGTCAGGTCCATGCCGTCGAAGCGGACGCTGCCTGCCGAGGGTTCGATGAGGCGCAGGACCGAGCGGCCGATCGTCGTCTTGCCGCTGCCGGATTCTCCCACGAGGCCGACCACTTCGCCCCTGCCGATCTCGAAGGAGATATCCTGCAGGACGGAGGTCTTCGTGCCGCGGGTCGTATAGTGCTTCGCGAGATTGCGAACGGAGAGCAGGGGCTCGTTCATCTAGATCTCCTGCCAGCGGATACAGCGGCTTTGATGGCGCGGATTGACCACGGCAAGCGGCGGCACGGCGGCGCGACAGGCGTCGATCGCGAACGTGCAGCGCGGCGCGAAGGAGCAGCCGGCCGGCATATTCATGAGGCCGGGCACCACGCCGGGAATGGCGGCGAGCTTTTCGCCGGCCTGCTTCATGCGGCTGGCATCGCCAAGCCTCGGCATCGAGGCCAACAGGCCCATGGTGTAGGGGTGCCTCGGATTGCGAAAAACCTCGCCCACCGGCCCGGTCTCGACAATCCGGCCGGCATACATGACCGCCACCCGATGGGCGATCTCGGCAACCACGCCGAGATTGTGGGTCACGAACAGCATGGCCATGCCGCGTTCGCGCTGCAATGTTCGCAACAGGTGGAGGATCTGTGCCTGGATGGTGACGTCGAGCGCCGTCGTCGGCTCGTCGGCGATCAGCAGCGTCGGATTGCAGGCGAGCGCCATGGCAATCGTGGCACGCTGGCGCATGCCGCCCGAAAGCTCATGCGGATATTGGCCGGCGCGACGTCGGGCATCGGGAATGCCCACGCTATCGAGAAGTCCGACAGCCGCGTCCATCGCCGTCTTGCGACTTGCTCCTCGATGGATGCGGATCGGCTCCGAAATCTGGTCGCTGATGGTAAAGACTGGATTGAGGCTCGACATCGGCTCCTGAAAGATCATGCCGATATCGCTGCCCCGGATTGAGCGCATCTCCTTCTCGTCCAGCGGCACGAGGTCGCTGACCTGGCCGGACTTGCGCCTCAGCCGGATGCTGCCGGCCGCGATCGCGCCGATATCGCGCGCCAGCAGGCGGATCACCGAAAGGCTGGTCACCGATTTGCCGGAGCCGGATTCGCCGACCAGCGCCAGCGTTTCGCCGGCCGCAATCGTAAGGTCGAGATCATCGACCGCCGTCACTGCGCCGGAGCGGAGGCGGAAGACCGTCCGCAGTCCTCTAATGTCGAGTATAGTGCCGGCGCTCTGGTGCATCATGACCGTCAGCCAAGCAGACCGGTGGCGCGCAAAATATCGTTGATTTTGCCGGTCTCGGCGTCGTTGAGGGCGGCGCGTGGCCTCGGCATCAGCGCGGTGTCGATGATCCCCAGGCTCTTCATCGCCGCCTTGAAGGCGCCGATGCCGGACGCGCCGCCGCTGACCCGGCCCTGCGCCACCCAGACGATCTCGAACAGCCGGCAGAGGCGCTCCTGCTCCTTGCGCGCAGCCACCCAGTCGCCACGTTGAGCGGCATCCCAGAGGCGGACATAGCCGTGCGGATCGACATTGGCGATGCCGGGTACCACGCCATGCGCGCCCATCAGCAGCGCATTGTCGACGACGATCTCCGAGCCGGTCATCAGGAAGATATCCTTCCGGTCGGCGAGATCGAGCAGCAGGTAGCGGAAATTGCCGTCGTGGCCACTGGAATCCTTGACCCCGATGATCGTGCCTTCGCGGGCGAGCGTGACGGTCGTCTGGCGTTGCAGCTTCACATGCACGCAGACCGGGATGTCATAGGCGATCAGCGGCACGTCGACCGCGTCGCGGATATAGCGGAAATGATCGAGGATCTCCGGCTGGTTGGTGACGGTATAGAAGGGGGCGGTAACGACGACCGCATCGGCGCCCGCCGCCTTGGCGATCTTCGCATGGTTGATGACGCGGTCTGTGGTCGGATCGATGACGCCGACGATCAGCGGCACGCGGCCGTTGATCACTTTGGCCGAGTGCTCGATGATCTCCTGCCGGGTCTTCTCGTCATGAAAGATCACCTCGCTCGTCGAGCCGAGCACGAAGAGGCCGTGACAGCCGGCCTCGATCAGACGTTCCAGCACCCGCGTATAGGAGGCGTAGTCGACGGTGAGGTCCGCGTTCAGCGGTATGACGACGGGGGGAACAACACCCTTGAATTTACTCATGTTGGCTTTCTCTCAGTGGTTAGCTTTGCTCAGTACGAGGGTCGAAGGCATCGCGAAGACCGTCGCCGATGAAGTTGATGGCAAGGACGGCAAGGACGAGTGCGCCGCCGGGAAAGAGCCATTGCCAGGGATATTGCTCGAACACGGCCGTCGAACGGGCGGCATTCAGCATGTTGCCCCAGCTTGCGGCAGGCGGGGCGATACCCAGCCCTAAGAAGGAGAGGCCGGCTTCGAGCAGAATGGCATTGGCGATCTGCAACGTCGCGAAAACGACGAGAATATCGATGGAGTTCGGCAGCCCGTGGCGCAAAAGCAGATGCGGGAGACCGGCGCCCATGCCGCGTGCCGCTATCACGAAATCGCGCTCGCGCAGTTCGAGGAGGCGCGAGCGGATCATGCGCGCCAGCAGTGGCCAGGAAAGCAGCGAGATGACGAGCACCGTCGGCCAGATGCCAGTGCCGGCGATCGAGGCGAGCACCAGAAGGAAGATCACCGGCGGCAGCGTCATGACGAGATCGACGAAGCGCATGGTGATCGCGTCCGCGAAACGGCCGGCAAGCGCGGAGACGGCGCCGACCAGGAAGCCGATGACGGCGGAAATCGTGGTCGATCCGATGGCGACGAGCAGCGAGATGCGTCCGCCCGCAAGCACGCGGGCGAACACGTCGCGACCGACGCCGTCCGTGCCGAACCAGTGTTTGGCGGTCGGTCCGCTGTTCATGGCTAGCAGATCGATGTCGTTTGGCTTGAAGCTCCACCATAGCGGATAGGAGAGGATAAGCGCGAGCATCGGGACAATCAGGCAGACGCCGAAGAGGGCGAGCCGATTGAACAGAAAACGCTCGAAGGCGCGGGAGAGCGGGCCGGGGCTGCGGGTGGGGGATCGGGCCAGCATCGCTCAACCCACCTTGATGCGTGGATCGATCATCGCATAGGTGATGTCCGTCAGGAGGTTGACGACGATGACGCAGGCGCCGATCACCAGTGTCGCGCCCATGATGACCGGATAATCGCGCGCGCCGACGGCGTCGACCAGCAGCAGCCCCATGCCCGGCCAGTTGAAAACGCTCTCGATGAAGATTGCGCCGCCGATCGCAAGGCCGATGGTCGAACCGATGAGGGTGACGACGGGAAGCAGCGCATTGCGTAACGCGTGCTTGGCAATGACCCAGAATTCATAGACGCCCTTGGCGCGCGCGGTGCGGACATAATCCTGATTGAGCACTTCAAGCAGCGAAGCGCGCATGTAGCGCGTGATAAGGGCAGCTTGGGCGATGGCGAGAAGTGAAGCCGGCAGAATGAGATGGCGCAACAGATCGCCGACGGAGAAATCCGCCCCCGGCGTCAGCATGCCGCCGGACGGAATCCAATGCAGCCTGACGGAGAAAATATAGAGCCCTATCAGCGCGCTGAGGAAAGCGGGGCTTGAAATCCCGGCGAGTGCGAAGACGGAGAACGAAATATCGAACAAGGAGTTGCGGCGCACGGCGCTGATGACCCCGATCGCCACGCCGGCCACGACCGCGATCACGATCGCCGATCCCATCAGGAGCAGCGTCGGGCCGATGCGCGACAGCACGAGATCGAGCACCGGCTGGTCGAACCTCTTGATCGAATAGCCGAGATTGCCGGTGATGGCCTCCTTCAGCCATGCCAGATATTGCACCGGCAATGGGTGATCGAGGCCGAGCCGGGTCCGCAATTCCACAAGATCGGCCGGTGACATCGGCACGTTCGGATCGACATAGGCATCGACCGGATCGCCGGGGGTAAGCCGCAGGAGGATGAAGGTCAGCAGGCTCACGGCGAGCAGCATTCCCAAACCGATCAAAAGGCGCCGGGCACTATATTTGAGCATGAAAAACGTCCCCTGTTGGGGTGGCGCGGTTCAATGCGCCACCTTCACGCTGCGGGAGTGTCAGGCCTATTCGGCGAGCGACCATTTCTCCGGGTGCGCCTGGTAAGGCCCGCCGCCCGGTGCAGGTGTCCAGACGAAGTCCTTCGCCTTGGAGGAGACGACGCCATAACGGTTCGCCACCCAGAGCGTTGCCCAGGGAAGCTCGCCATTCATCACCTTGCAGACATCCTGATAGCGGGCGTTGCGCTTGGTGAGGTCCGTTTCGCCAAGGGCAGCGTCGAGCGCTGTGGTCAGATCCGGCATGCGGGCGCGCACCACATTGGCGCCGGCCGGCGGGATCTGCTTCTCGTTGAGGCCGGCATTGATGCTGCTGGGATCTGGGCCGTTCTGCAGGCCGGCATAGATCATCTGGAACTGCGCGACATCCGGCTTCGGATTGAGCACGATGCTGTTGAAGGTCGGCGTGTCGACTGCGCGCGGCGTCACATTGATGCCGACCTGGGCGAGCATGGCCTGCAGGGCGGCCATGACATTGGCTGCGAGTGGCGTGGTGTAGTAGGTCAGCAAGGTGATCGGCTTGTCCCTATTGATCTTGTCCCAGCCGGCCTCTTTTAGCAGTTGCCGGGCCCTTTCCGGATCATAGCCATAGGGTTCGACGTCCTTCGGCACGAGATGGTCGGCGACATAGGCGCAGTTGGCCTGCTTGGCCGCGCCGCCATAGAGGCTCTGGACGATGGCGGGGCGGTTGATGGCATACATGACCGCCTGCCGGACTCGCAGATCCTTCCAGATTGGTGAATCATGGTTGAAGCCGAGATAGTTCACCACGAAGGACTCACCCTCGATCACCCGGAAATCGGCGTTGCCCTTGAAGGTCGATACATCGTTGGAATCGACGTAGGTGAACTGGATTTCGCCGGCCCTGAGTGCTGAGATCGCCGCCGCCGGATCGGCGAAGTACCGGTCGATCAGCTTTTCCAGCGCCGGCTTGCCGCCGCGATAATCTGCATTGGCCGAAAGCTCGACATATTGGTCCGCCACGTAGCGGATGAACTTGAAGGGGCCGGTGCCGATCGGCTCAGTGGACCACCAGCTATTCTTGGCGAGCTGGTCGGCGGGGATCTGCGACAGCGCATGCTCCGGCAGCATCATGATCTTGGTCATCGTGTCCATCAGGCTCGCCGATGGCGTGCTGAGCTTGATGACCAACGTTTTATCGTCCGGTGTCTCGATCGAGGAGATGGCCGTCAGCCGGGCGGCGAGAACGGAGCCGGTCTTCGGGTTCTTTGCGAGCTCAATGGTGAACTTCGCATCTTTTGCCGTGAAGGCCTGTCCGTCATGCCATTTCGCGTCAGTGAGCTTGAAGGTGTAGCTGCGCTGATCGGCGCTGACCTCGTAGGACGAGGCGAGCACGCCGACGACTTTCTGCAGTTTCTCGTCATAGCTTACCAGCGGCTCGTAGTAGATGCTGAGCCAGGTGAAGCCGCCGGTGGCCGCCAGCGGATTGAAGTTACCCTGGAAACCGCCGGGTCCGACATCGAAGCCGCCGGACAATGTTGCCGCCGACGCCGGAGCGGAAATAGCCGGGATGGTCACCGTTGACGCTATCGCGGCAAGCGCAATGGCCGATGACAGTCTGGACAGTCGATTCATTGTGTTCCTCCCACATTTGAATTCGTCTTGTTATTGGCGATCACCCGGGAAATGCCCTGGTAATGGCGATCCAGCCGCAGCTTGGCCCCCGCAAGGTCCCGCGCCTCCACCGCGTCGACGATTGCCGCGTGATCCTTCCACGTGCCGACCGGATCGAGATTGTCGAGGTTGACGAAATCGGAGGCCTTGTAGAAGGCCATCCAGAAGACATCGATGAGCCGAACGAGCGTCTCGTTGTCCTGGCATCGGAAGAGCAGGCGATGGAAAAGCTGGTCGTCCTCGGCGAAAGCCTCTCCCTTCTCGGCATGTACGCGCATGCGGTTCACGGTTGCTCTGAGTTCGGCAATATCCTCCTCGCCGATGATCTCCAGGGTTTTGCCGATGAGACCCACTTCCAGCGTGCGGCGGATCTCCAGGACCTCCTCGATCTGGCGGAGCGCGCCGCCAAGCCCATAGGCGAGGTTGTCGAGCAGCGGCTCGAAGGAGAAGGCTTTGACGAAGATGCCGACACCACGCCGCGATTCCAGCACGCCGAGCGATTCCAGCGCCTTGATGCCTTCCCGCAATGAGTTGCGGCTGACTCCGAGCTGATGGGCAAGTTCCCCCTCGGCCGGCAGCATGGCGCCGGGCTGCAGCGCGTTGTCGGCGACGTAGGCCCTCAGGCTTTCCTGCACGGATATATGCAACAGAGGCGCGCGGGTCAGAGGCTTCATCGTCTTGAGCGTCATGCGGGTTCTCGCTTCATCGTTGTGCGGAAACTAGATATTCACTTGTAGGATATCTGTCAAATGGATATGCCAGACTTGGCGATTGCAGCCTCTGAACCACCGCCTCATTTGTTTCTCGCGCGGACGGTCTTTGCGCAGTGGAGGACGGCCCGGGTGACCCATCGAGCTAATCCGAAGTCTTGACTCCCAAAACGTTTTGGAGTTCATTTCCAAAACGTTTTGGGAGAAGCGATGTCAAACCTCAAACAACTTGCTAATTCGCTTGGCCTGTCGATCACGACCGTCTCGCGGGCGCTGGATGGCTACGCGGATGTGTCGCCGGCAACGCGGCTGCGGGTGGAAGAGGCGGCGCGCCTGGCGGGGTATCAGCCGAATGCTTCGGCGCGACGGTTGCGGCGCCAGCGTGCCGAACTGGTCGCCGTACCGCTGCCGAGCGCTCCGGGCCAGATCAGCCCGCCATATTTCATCGACATGCTGTCCGATTGTGCCGAGCATCTCGCCGTCGCAGGCCTCAACCTGGTGATTGCGCCGGTGCCGAGAGGCAAGAGCGAGCTGGACATGTGCCGTCGCTTCGTCGATGGCCACCGCGTCGACGCTATGGTTCTCGTCCGCACGAAGCGGCACGACGAGCGCGTCGAGTTTCTGCAATCGCGCGGCATTCCTTTCGTCACCCATGGTCGGACCGAGGCCCAGACGCCGCATGCCTTCATCGATGGGGACGGCCACGCCGGGTTTCGCGAGGCCACACTTCGTTTTGCAAAAGAGGGCCATGTCCACATTGGGCATCTCGCCGGGCCGCGTGACTACAATTTCGCGCATTTGCGGCGGACTGGCTGGGAAGCGGGGCTTTCCGAGGCCGGTTTGAATGCGGATCTTTTTGCGGTCGGCGATCCGACCGAGCGCGGTGGATATGAGGCTGCGAAGGCATTGATGTCGGGCGCTCACAAGCCCACGGCCATCCTATGCTGCACCGATGAAATGGCGATCGGGGCTCTCAGTGCTCTTCGTGAGATCGAGGGCGGAGACGCGGTCAGCCTCATCGGCCACGACGATGTGCCGATGGGCGCCTATAGCGACCCGCCGCTATCGACCATGCACATGACCGGAGCAAACGTCGGCGAGCGGCTGGCGTCGTTGCTGCTGCGTGCGATCGCTGGCGAAGACCCTGTGACACTTCAAGAAATCTACCCGGTGGAATTCGTTCCGAGAGAGAGCCACCGCCGTCGCCCCTGACAGCCGAATGCATGCCCGGCCGAAGCGGCCGACGTTTCAAAGAGGAGGAAACCAATGAAGCGCTCATATCTATACGGCCTGGTCGTTGCCGCGAGCTTTGCGACCACCTCGCTTGCTTACGCAGACACGATTTTCCTGTCGACGCAGTTGCGGCCGATCGAAGAGGCGACGGTGGTGCGCGAACAGCTCCTGAAGGATGTGAAGACGCCCGTCGAATACGTGGTCGAGGAGCCGCCGCAATTTGCCGTTCGCATGGAAGCCGAGCGGCAGGCCGGCAAGCACACGATCAGCCTGGTCGGCGCCCTGCATGGCGAGCTGTCGCCGATCGCCGCCAAGGGCGGGTTCGTGCCGCTTGACGATATGGCGGCCAAGCTAGCGGCGGCCGGCATGCCGAAGACTGTGATCGATCTCGGCAAGCTGGGGACGGACAAGCAGCAATACATTCCCTGGATGCAGGCAACCTATGTGATGGCCGCAAACAAGGAGGCGCTGCAATATCTTCCCGAAGGCGCCGATATCAATGCGCTGACCTACGACCAGCTCATCGCCTGGGGCAAGAAGATGCAAGAGGCGACAGGCCAGCCGCGCATCGGGTTCCCCGCCGGTCCCAAGGGGCTGATGCCACGCTTCTTCCAGGGCTATTTCTACCCATCCTTCACCGGCGGCGTCGTGCGGCCGTTCAAGTCCCCTGATGCGGTCAAGGCCTGGGAGAGCTTCAAGCAGCTCTGGACGGTCGTCAATCCGAACTCGACGAACTACAACTTCATGCAGGAGCCGCTGTTGTCCGAGGAAGTCTGGGTCGCCTGGGACCATCTAGCGCGTCTGAAGGAGGCCGTCAGCAGCAATCCCGATCAATATGTCGTCTTTCCGGCGCCGGCCGGTCCGAAGGGGCGAGGCTATATGCCTGTTGTCGCCGGTCTCGCCATCCCGCAGGGTGCACCGGACGAAGCGGGCGCGCGCGCCGTGATCGAGCATCTCATCCAGCCCGACATCCAGCTCACTGCGGCCGAAAAGGTCGGCTTCTTCCCGACGGTGGATGCGAAGCTTCCCGACAATATCGATCCCGGCATCGCCCTTTTGGCGAAAGGCGTCGATGCGACGCAGAACGCCAAGGACGCCATCGTCTCGCTGCTTCCGGTCGGGCTCGGCGACAAGGGCGGCGAGTTCAACAAGGTTTACATGGATACGTTCCAGCGGATCGTCATCCGCAACGAGCCGATCGATCAGGTGCTGAACGAGCAGGCCGTCACTCTTTCCAAGATCATGACGGACACCAAGGCGCCGTGCTGGGCGCCGGACAAGGCCAGCGATGGCGCTTGCCCGGTCGAATAAGCCGTCCGGTCACCGTGGGTTCCGGTTGTCGCCGGAGCCCACGATCCAACGTGAGTAATCCTTATGACTGCAAACCGCTCCGTGGTTCCCTATCTGCTGATCGCGCCGGCCGTCCTCTTCCTGGCTTTGCTGTTCATCGTTCCGCTTGCGCAGACGATCTGGCTTGCCGTTTCGCAGGACGGGAGCTTTTCGGTCGCCAACTTCCAGACGCTGACGAGCGATCTGAATTTCGCGTCGGCCATCCGCAATACATTCCTTCTGACGCTTGTCGTCGTCCCGATCCAGGTTGCCATGGCGCTCGTCATGGGCAGTATGGTCGCCAAGGTTGGGGGAGGGCGGGAGACGATCCTGTGGATATGGACGATCCCGCTTGGCATCTCCGATCTGGCCGCCGGCCTCGTCTGGCTCTCGATCCTGCAAAACAGCGGCTATCTCAATAGCCTGCTCTTCGAGCTTGGCATTATCTCGCGGCAGGCGAACTGGCTGACCTACCAGACCCCGGTCGCGCTGTTCATCGGGATTGCGATTGCCGAAATCTGGCGTGGCACCGCGATCGTCATGGTCATCATCGTTGCCGGTCTCAACCAGGTGCCCAAGGAATTCCGCGAGGCGGCCGAAATCTTCGGCGCCAGCCGCTGGACGCGGTTCTGCCGGATCACATTGCCGCTGATCCGGCCAGCGCTGCAGTCGGCGCTGATCCTGCGCACAGTGCTGGCATTCGAAGTGTTTGCCGTCGTCTATGCGCTCGGAGGGACCAACATGCCCGTTCTCGTCGGTGAAGCCTACACCTGGCAGAACCAGAACCAGAACTATGGCGTTGCGGCGGCCTATGCTGTGCTGATCATGGTCATCTCGCTCGCCGCCACCGTCGTCTATCTCAAGGTCGTCAAGGTCGATCCGGAGCGTCTGCCATGAGCGCGTCACGAACAGCGAGCTTCACCGGCGCGCGTACCCTCCTGTTCTGGAGCGGCATCGTCGTGCTCTGCGCCTGGGTCCTGGTGCCGATCTATTTGGTGGCGCTCGGCGCGCTCGGAGGCAAAACAGGCGTCTACAAATGGCCGAAGTCGATCCTGCCATCCAGCATCTCGATCGATCCCTTCCTGCTCTTCCTGAAGACGGAGGGGGTGGCGACCGCCTTTCTGAATTCGCTCGGTGCGGCGGCGATCACGGTCGTGCTCTCGATCCTGATCGGTGCGCCGGCAGGCTATGCGCTTGCGCGCTACCAGTTTCGGGGCAAGGATAGCTTCCGATTACTGGTGCTGCTGACGCGCGCCTTTCCGCTGGCGATCCTCGCTCTGCCTCTTACCGTCTCCTTCATTCGCATGGGGCTCTATGACACCGTTGTCGGTGTTGGTCTGGTGCATACGGTGCTGGCGCTGCCCTTTGCCGCGCTCGTCACCCAGGGCATCTTCATGGGCGTCCCACGGGAGTTGGAAGAGGCGGCGTGGGTATTCGGCTGCTCGCGCATCGAGGCCTTCTTTCGCATCGTTGCGCCGATTGCGCTTCCCGGGCTTGCGGCAACCGCCGTCTTTGCCTTCGTTATCTCCTGGAACGAAGTGTTCGCAGCCTCCGTGCTGACCGTACGCAACAGGACCTTGACGGCCTATCTCCTGACCGTGCTTGCGGAAAGTCCGCTGCACTATCGTTTCGCGGGAGGGCTGCTGCTTATCCTTCCGTCCGTCGTCTTCATCTTCGCGGTCAGACGTTACCTGTTCGCGATCTGGGGTATCTCCAGCAAATGAGCGGGATCTGACCATGGCAAATATCAAGATCGATCGCATCAAGAAGAGCTTCGGCTCCTTCGATGCGCTGAAGGAAATCTCGCTGGAGATCGGTGACGGGGAGTTCGTGTCGCTGCTCGGTCCGTCGGGATGCGGCAAGACGACCTTGCTGCGCATCATCGCGGGACTGGAAACCGAGACCTCGGGCGATATCTTGATCGGCGGCAAAGCCGTAAATGGCCTGGCGCCCAGGGATCGTGGCCTTGCCATGGTGTTCCAGAACTATGCCGTCTTCCCGCACATGACGGTCTTCGAGAATGTCGCCTTCGGCTTGCGCATGCAGAAAGCCGATGCTGCCAGGGTGAAGACACAGGTGGAGAAGGCGGCGGCGCTGCTCCATATCGAACCCTATCTCGACCGCTACCCGAACAAGCTGTCCGGCGGCCAGCGGCAGCGTGTCGCCGTGGCGCGCGCGCTGGCAGTCGAGCCGCAGGTGCTGCTGATGGACGAGCCGCTGTCGAACCTCGACGCGCTTTTGCGCCTGGAGATGCGGACCGAGCTCAAGGCCGTATTGCAGGCATCGGGCACGACGACCGTTTATGTCACGCATGACCAGACCGAGGCCATGGGCCTCTCCGACCGTATCGCCGTCATGTACAACGGCCGCATCGAGCAGGTGGGGCCGCCCGTCGAGATTTACAGCCATCCGGCGACCCGCTTCGTCGGCGGCTTCATCGGAAATCCTCCGATGAACTTCATTCGGCTGCCGGTCGAAGGCGGGACGGTGAAGCTTGGCAGCCAGGCACAGGCCGTACCGCAGGCAAGCGGCGATATCGTGCTTGGTCTGCGCGGCGAAGACGTGGCGCTCGCACCTCTTTCCGAAGGCCTGCCGCTCGACGTGCGAGTCTCCGAACCGATGGGCTCGCACCTGTTGCTGACCGGAACGATCGCCGGCCAACCCGTTCGTGTGATT
This sequence comes from Rhizobium sp. RCC_161_2, assembly GCF_041355235.1. Taxonomy (NCBI): domain Bacteria; kingdom Pseudomonadati; phylum Pseudomonadota; class Alphaproteobacteria; order Hyphomicrobiales; family Rhizobiaceae; genus Rhizobium; species Rhizobium sp. RCC_161_2. The sequence goes on from NZ_JBFUPL010000001.1 coordinate 49,148, forward strand.
CTGCCGCCGGGTGAAAAGGTCAGAGCTGGCGACAGGATCGGGCTGAGGCCGGATCCGAGCCGCCTGACCTGGCTCTCACCGGACACCGGCATCGCGCTTAACGCCGCCGCCAACTGACCAGAATTCCACATAGGACCAACGACATGACGGATTTTATCGCCCAGGCTCACGCCATCCTGAAGACGAACGATCGCGGCGGCTATACGGTGCCGACCGACCGGCTCTATCCTTTCCAGTGGAACTGGGACTCCGCCTTCGTCGCCATGGGCTTTGCGGCCTATGACGTGCCCCGCGCCTATCGTGAGCTCGAACGCCTGGTGGAAGGCCAATGGGCTGATGGCATGATACCCCATATCGTTTTCCACGCCCCGAGCGACAGCTACTTCCCTGGTCCGGATGTCTGGCGGACCTCGCATATTATCGCAACATCCGGCATCACCCAGCCGCCTGTATTCGGCATGGCGCTGAAACGCGTCCATGATGCTGCTATCGCAAGCGGCCTTGCGAATGCCGCCGACCGATCCGCCCCGCTCTTCGAGGCGGCGCTGCGCTGGCATCGATGGTGGTATGCGGCCCGTGACCCTGAGCAAACGGGGCTTGTCGCCCTGCTGCACCCTTGGGAAAGTGGCAGCGATAATTCACCGGCCTGGGATATAGCGCTGGCGCGCGTGCCGACGACCACGGAGACCGCTGTTGTCCGCAAGGATACCGGTCATGTGGACCAGGCCATGCGTCCCCGCGATGAGGACTATCGGCGCTTCATCCACCTCGTCGACACCTATGCGGCCTGCGATTGGGATCCAGAGCGCCAGTGGAAGGCCGCGCCGTTCAAGATCGCCGAGGTGCAGACGACCGCTATTCTGCTGAAGTCCGGCGAGGAGCTGGAGCGTCTTGCCGTTGTGCTTGGCCGAACTGAGGAGGCAGCCGAGCTGCGGCAGCTGAATACACTGTCGAGAAAGGCATTGCTGGCACAGTGGCGCCCGCATCTGCGCCGCTTCGTCTCCCGCGACCTCATATCCCAAGAGGATGTGGAGGCGCCGACCCAGGCGGGGTTCATTCCGCTCCTGGCGCTCGATCTCGACGCCGACATTCTGGACGCGGCTTGCGCGGAGATGGAGAGCTGGGCCAAAGGTCTCGCGGTCGCGTTTCCGTCGACGCCGCAGGCCTTTGCCGGGTTTGAAGCCAAGCGTTACTGGCGTGGCCCCGTATGGGGCGTGATCAACTGGCTGCTGATCGCTGGCCTTCGCCGTAACGGTCGCTCTGAGCTTGCTGAGAGGCTCCGTGTCGCGACGGTTCAGGCGGTGGAACAACAGGGGTTCGCCGAATATTTCGACCCGTTGACCGGAGAGGGCTGCGGTGGTCTGGATTTCTCATGGACGGCCGCGGTCTATATAGAGATGACCCGGAAGGCGGCATAAGCAAGCCGCGCGCCAAAATGATGCATTTCCGCAGTCCAACGCACGGATTGCGGACGCAGCGTCCTCTCGCTGGTGCGTGGAACGACGTGTCTCTTTTGTCCTGACGCTTAGGCAGCATGTCCGCGCCGTCGCGGGCTGACCTTTTCGCGCCTAATCCTTTGTGCCGCGGCCTCTTAGGGAAGCTTGTGCCAGGCGACGCGCGGCTTGTTTTTTTCGTTTCGTATCGAGACGGGCCATGAATTTGATGGCTCGATCTATGCTCCTGGAAATCAGCGTCGGCACCAGCTGTCCCTTTGACCGCGCAAGAGAGCCCATATACCAACTTGTGACCGCGCCTTTGGACTTCTTCTTCAAAGCGAACAGCGCAATGTCCATGCTCGTGACAGGTTGGGCCAGTTCCCGATATTTGACATGGTTGACATCCTCCTGATGCAGGATGCCGCCATATGCCTCGGCCTCCGCCCAGGTCGGCGACAGGCGAAAGTGGCGATAGCCATCCAATGCCGCGCTCTTAAGTGCCGCATACACCTCTTCGGGGCTATAGTGCTCAAGCTCGATGGCATCTGTGAGATATTCGACAAATCGAAGCGCAATCGCTTGCTGCTCGCGAGCACCCCATGAGACCAGGACGGTGTCTTCCGTAATGGGAGGCGCGCACACCGGCTTGCCGTCTTCGTCGAAACCGAATCCTTTGACGCTTGTGTGGTCGGCGGCCGCCATGACTTCCAACAAAGCGGTCTTCCACGGAGTCGTCGTCGTCCAGATGCGCGTTTTGTGCTCGGGACCGAGGACGGAATTGCTCATCCCCATGTAGTAACCAACGAGTTTGACACGATCGCCGACAACCCGCTCAAGACGCAATTGCGTGTTGCCTCGCCAACCTAGATCGACGATGTAAGCCTTTGGAGATGACAACATACCTTCGGATTCAAGATAGGATAGCGTCGCGGCGCGGGCGGTCCGCACGCGGGCACGCAAAGGATCAAGGACATCCGCGCGGAGCAACGCGTCTCGCAACGCTGCTTTCTGGCTTTCATTCAGCGACCTGAATGTTTCGTCGATTGCGATACCCGCATTGCGCGAGACCATTTTGATCTCATCATCGGAATATTTCAGCGAGGTCAGGGCTTCGGACAGGGTTATGTGGTCATAATAGGCCAGTGCCAGGGCCTGAGCGACCATGTCACCGTCATCCTCGGGCAATGCCGGCAATAGAAAGGCCTGGCGCGAGGCGTAGGTATAGCGTGCGTCAATATCGGTGCCGAGCCAACGCGCGAGGCGCTGGCAGATCGGAACCATCAGTTGGCCGTCGCGTGCGAGAAAGTGAATGGTGCGGCCGCCACGCGCCCGGACGTCGAGTAAGATCCAAAGGACGTAGGCGGCGAACAACGGCCCGACAACGTTCGCACTAGCGGTTAATATTCCTTCCTTTACCGGCACCTCCTGGCCCAGCCGCGCCGCACGCGCCGAGCCAGCAATGGCGGAGGATAGGAAATCTCCCTTTCCGGACGCGAACAGGACACGCTCACGGGTCGTCCAGTGGGAATCGACAAAGATTTGTGCGTTCCACCCGCTTGCCCGCGCGTTCTGCAAATCGCCGACAGCATTGTCTCCCAAATGTTGGAAGTGCGAGTTCTGGAAGCCCCTTTGATGGGCGACATGGTCAAAGATCGTGCCGGCAAACTTGCTCTTGAGCTCTTCACTGGAGGCTATGATGTCGAGCGGCTGTGGATATCCGCATTGCGTGAGAAGCGCCTCGACCTGTGCGGATGTGAAATATGTGTCTGAGAGAAAAAGAGGGGGGCTGTTTTCCTTGATCAGCTCGGACACCCTCTGCCGTGTCGAAGCGATCGGTCGAATGAGGCGGAGCTCCTCATTTAGCTCGGTCTCCAACGCGATGCGCGCATCTTCCGGGCTCAGATTGAGCGAGCGGGATAGGCGGCTATAGATGTCGTTCAACGTTACTTCCCTGTGAGGGACGGTCAGACGTTGCTGATACTCGGCCTCTGCGCGGGCATACATCCACTCGGTGTCGCTGAGGCTGACAATACCGCGACTACGAAGCTTTCTCCCGACGATGAGGTGGATATGCTCTGGAGAATGGAGGAGGCGACAAACGGCTGTATCAAATACGTCAAAACTGAATTGCACCGTTCCACTTCGTGTCTCTCTTGGATACGGCTCCGTCATCATCGTCTCCGCATTTTCTATCTGAACGACCTTCCCATTGCTTCACGCGCGCGCTGAAAGCTAGCAAGCAAACCCAAATCTGAGGTCGTCGTGGGATCTTAACTAAGCCAATCGTTCGTCTAAATCAGAAAGCTATCGATCGCTCTATGAATTGCTCACGTCATGGACAAGTCGTGCTGTGAGGCAAAATCATCCGCAATTGCCGAGCGTCGAAGAACCGGGAAGTCGCTTTAAGGAGAGTTTTAGCATATGCTTTTAAACGAATTCAACGATGAGCTCCGAATATCGACGATAGCAAACGCAATATTAATGCAACAATATCACAATAATAATTCTATTTATAGTCTGGATAAACCTCAATATGTTCTGCAATAGCATGTCGTTGTCATCCACACGAGAGTGATATACTAAGGAGTTCCATTAGCGGGTCGTCATGGACGCAGCATCGTATTCGCCAAGAGTCATTTGGCTTTGCCTCCGACGGCGGGACGATCGCGCTTCCTGCGTCCGTCCTTTGGGTTTTGGAGATCAAAGCCGACATTGGAGCGCACGGTTTCTTGTTCGCCCTATGCAATTCATGGTAGTATCTGTTGCCTTGTCTATTGGCTGATGGGAGACACTACCATCTGTTCGGGCTGGATCGTGACTTCGACAACATCGTCGGGCCGGAGCTGTGTATCCTCCTGAGCGGCAATCTGCATCGTTTGCTCGCCGTTCTTGCGGTAGATGACGAGCGATGGGCCACCCTGGCCGCCGCGTATCTGCGCCTTGACCGCGCCTGTATAGAGCAGCTTCTCGCTTGAGGCGCGAATCCGGCCCGCAAGTTTCTCGATCTCGATCGAGGTGTCACGCAAGGAATCGTTCAACTGCATATTGTGTTGCTCGTCCTGAATCTCAATGTTGCGGGCAAGTTCGTCCCTGTCGTGTTGAGCCTGCGCGAGCCTTGCCTCGGTGTCGCCCTGTTGGCTGCGAATCTCGGCGAGCGACCGGCGTTCGTCATCGACCCGGTTGGCCATGACAAGGCCTTTGGATGCCGATATGTTCATCCGGTCGACGGCATCCTGCTGAAGGTTGATGCTTTCCTCGTTCCTCTCCCGCATATCCTGAAGTGCCTTTATGGTGCCTTCAGCGTTTTTGAGGGAAATCTGGAGGAATGTGCGCTGCTTTGTATAATTGGAGAGGCGCATCTTCAGGTCGCTTTCTTCGAAGGAAGCGATTTCGTCCAGCGTCTTACGCTGCAGCGGCGCGGAATAAATGCTCGTAAGGTCGATGTCCGGCATTCTGTTCAGTTCTGCCCTCAGGCTGATGGCGCGAGCCTTCTGCCGGGCGAGATCGATCCAGAGACCCTCGTTTTCACTCTTGAGATCCGGAGCGGTCATCAGGGGGTTTTCGGTTCGGAAGCGCAAGGCGTCATAGCCGCCGGCAAGCGCGATAGCATGTCTGACGGTCAATCCGGGGCGATAGGGCACAGCGCCTGGACGCGACACGTCGCCTGAAATATAGAAAGGCCGGAGCTCGACTATTTCCACCGAAACGTCGGCCGACTGGATCCGCCCGTCTTTCGTCAGGCCGTCGATCAGCGCTATGCGCAGATCGCGGATCGTTAGGCCTTCACCGTGTAGTTCGCCCAGGAACGGGACGGAGATGTCGCCATCGATATTGACGGTCACGCGACGCGCGAAGTCGGCAACGCCGAATACGCTAAGCTGCAGAATGTCGCCGGGACCGAGCTTGTAAGCATCTCGCTCCTCAGAGAAGCCCTTTTGGGGCAACAGCGAAAGCGCGGTGACAATGCTGAGCGCCGAAAGACTGATGATCTTCATTGTGTGATCCCCTTTTCTTGAACTGCGTTACCAACCTCAGGCTGTTTCACTTGTATCCAGTCGACGAGAAGACTTGCTGGCAGATGCGTCGATGCGTCCGGCGATCCGGGCCACGATCCGCCGACAGCCAGATTGACGAGAAGGTACATCGGCTTGTGCATGTCTGGCGGCGTCGGGGCTGAGAAGACAATTTGGTCGTCCAGAGACCAGACAAGGTTATCCTTCGTCCATGTGATGCCGTAGACGTGGAAATCGTCGGAGAGATCGGCGGTTACAAGCTCCGTGCCCTTTTGCGCCGATCGCGCGCCGGCTGGAATATCAAGACTGCTGTGGGCGGTTACATGTAGCTTGCGTGTATCGTGACCGAGCACTTCGAAAACGTCGATTTCCGGCGGCCACGTCCTGTCCGCCGGAAGCAGCCAGAATGCTGGCCACAAGCCCTTTCCGCTTGGCATCCGGGCGCGAATCTCCACTCGGCCATAGGTGAACGAAAAGCGCCCGGCCGTCGTCAGCATGCCCGAGGCATAAGCAAATCCTCCTGCATAAGCACGAAGGTTTTCAGGAATTTTCGACACGCGTATAGCCAGAATGCCCTTGTTGATGGCAAATGGCGTCAGCGCCTGCACGGCGGCATTGTCGCCACCTGGTCGCGGGTCGACATAGTATTCCATTTCCATGTTACTGGCATTGTTGCGCGCGCCCCATGGATAGAAAGGTTTCCATGTTCCCTTGCCGCCAGCCCGAAGGTCTAGCGTCGAGAAATCGTCCTTGAATATCGTCTTCCAGCCGGCGACCGAGGTCTGCACAGGTTCCGGCTTGACGGCGGCGGCATGTCCCGAGCCGAAGAATGCCAGAAACGCCAATATGGTTGCCACAACGCCCTGTAAGCCAACGATCCGCCGTGAAGCGATTACAGTCAGCATGCCGAGCCGGCACATCAGCGCGACCATCGCGGCCAGCATCAGCAGGCCGGCTGCGACATTGCCCCAAGCCTGTCCAGCAATGCCCGCCAGACTGTTGCCGATTGTCATCGCGACCAACAGCGTGCCGAAACCGACGGCGAACAGTTTCATGGAATCCAGGCCTGGCGATTGAGACCGCACGATGATCATGGGCACGATCCAGACCATGGCACCCAGCGATACGCAGGAAACTGCAAGAGCGATCGTCGCGGGCACGGCTTCCGTATAGGCCGGGAAGATCGTTGCAATCACACGCTCGCTGACGAAGACTGCGCAAAGGGCAATAAGACCAAGCGCAAGCGTGACGACAAAGACCTCCCTTTCGACGACAGCTGAATCTTTTTGACGGGATTGGCCACTCATGCGCGCCAGCATCTTCGGATAGCGGACCTGTGCGATGGCCGCCATGATGCCTAGGCCGATCATGGCTAGACTAGTTCCAAAGGACAGCAGTCCGAGATCGTGCGGTGAAGACAGAACCGACGATATCCATCTGTTAGCGCTGAGATAGAAGGTCCATGATGCGTTGAAGGCGAAAAGCGGCAAGGCGGCTTGTGCCATCGAAGCAAGGGGCGGACGTTTCTTCAGGCGCGGCAGCGGACGAGCGAGCAGCACCGCACAAAGCGCGTAGTAGATCGCGACCGCGGCAAACGAACCGTCGACCCCGCCCAGAACTAGACCCGCCAGACGCGGCACGGTCATGGCGATCTGCAAAATGAGCGCCAAGACGGTGAATTCCCAGACCCTTGACGCGGCGCGAAATAGAGTTGCCGGCCCATTGGCAATCATGCCCATGATGCCGCCGGTGATGGCGAATGTCGCTCCGAGAATTGGCAGATCCACCCCAAGCCCATCGACGAACAGCACAATGGAGATGCTGGCCACAAGGGCTATAGCCCCAACGATCCAGAGCGTGACCAGGATCTCAAGACCGGCGTGTGCGGCAATTGCGTTCGCCTTGCCCGGAATTCGCTTGTCAGCCAGTTGCGACATCCCGAGATCGGCGCGGCTGGCATAGGTAAATAGGCTGGTGAGAAGAGCGAAAGTCCCGAACTGGACAGGATCGAGCAAGCGGGCTGCCATCAGGGTTGTGCCGCTGCCGAGCATGGTCAGCAGCAAAGTACCGACGGCATATGTAATCGGCCAACCGAACCAGGCGAGATGAGGCGACATTCGTAACCGGTGAAACACGGCCGGTACATGGCTGGTGGCGAAGCCGGAGATCTCCGGCGTGGTGTCTGTGTCGAAGGCGGTCGTCATGATGCCTCCGGCTTGCGTGAGGGGCCGGTTTCCACTCCGGCGGCATAAAGTAATCCACCAATACGCGCGAATACAAAAATCATGAGCTGATGTTCTCCTGAGGAGCGGCAATATGACTGTGAACCGTGGCGGACCGCGACGAAGAATGGAGCTCACCGGCGAGCACGATGAAAAAGGCAAGCGTGAGAAGACCGGGAGTGGCAAACAGGCTGACTTCAGCAATGCCGATAATCATCACGAGCAGGACGACCTGATCGCGGACGGCATCGGGCCTCGTCACCATTCGTTTAACCACTATGCCGAGGAAAGCGAATGCCGGCAGTGATCCGAGGAAGCCCATGCAGAGGAGCGTCTGAACATACATGTTGTGAGCATTGACCGGATCGCCGGCAAAGTTGCGTCCGACGCTGCCCATCATGAGTGCCTCTGTGCCGTTGAAACCCCAACCCAACAGCGGCTTGCGCGCGATGAGATCGGATGCCACTGCCCACAGTTCCGTGCGTCCGGTTAGCGTCACAATCTCTGTCGCGGAGCCGGAGCGTGCCAGGGAGCCCAGGAGCGGCGACATGCTCGGGAGCCCGCCAATCGCAATAAATGGCAGCGCGATGGCTCCGACCACGAGAGCGATGCCAGCCATTGGCCGGAGATAGTGCCTTTCACGCAGTTCAATGATGATGCAAGCGGCGATGGCGGCGGCCGCACTTGTACGGCTTTCGGCCGCGATCAATGCCCCAAAGCCCGCGATCAGCGCTGCGATCAAAAACCAGCGATTGAGGATTCCACGGCGACAGCAGATGATTGCGAAGGTCACCAGTACCGCTGCCTGCTCACCCAAAACATTGGGATGTCCGGAAAGACCACGGAGACGGAAATCTGCCTCGAAAGCCGATGGAGGCAGCCAAGCCGCATTAGGAAGGACGATCGCAGCCACCAGTCCCGACACGACGAAAGCCAAAAGGGTGAACGTGGCCAAACGCAATGTACCCTGAAGCCCGAGGACCGAGACGCAAAGGCACGCCAACATCAGATAGGCGACGAATCCCAATGCATTGGCCACTGTATAGGCAGGTGTTAGCGACCAGATGCCCGAAGCGATCGCCAGCAGGCCGTAGAGGGCACCGAGAACGATGGTTGGCTCGCGGACATAGGGAAGCAGACGCTGAACGTTCGCAAGGCAAACGAGCGGTATCAGCATCCAGACCGCAAGCTTCAGCCCGTTCTGCCAATCCAGCCCCGTCTCACCCGATGCGCGCTGGCGCAGACTGAGGCTCAGGCCGAAAATGGCGAAGACGAGCAAGGAGGCCACGGCCCACCGTCTGCCAAGAGCGGAAGCGATAAGAACCAGAGCGAATCCGGCCGCGCCGATGATGCCGAAAGGCACCAGAGCCACAGCCGAATTTTGAGGCGTTGTGAAGCATAAGCCGAGCCAGGTAAAGCCAATAGCAAGGGGGATGGCAAGAACCAGGCCCGGCTCAGCCCAACGGACTGCTGAACTGTGGGCGGATACAGTCATATTTTCAACAGCCGTTTTGCATCGCGACGGATCGCGGACGCATTCATGCCGGCGCCTGCAAGAAACGCCATACCAAGAGAACCTGCCGCATAAAGGGGCAGGATCGGGAAGATCGGCCTAATAGGAACCGTTGCCGGCGAGAGAACCTCCGCATCGGGTTTCAGGGCCGCCAGTGTCGGCGCTCGCGTCTTCAGCCGGGTTTGTGCGTCTGCCAGAACTTGGGCATCGTTGTCGGCTTCGCGGCGCAATTGATCGAGATGCAGGCCTGCCTTGCGTCGCTCGACCATATCCTGCCGGATCTTGTCGATCTCCGCAGAGAGAAGTTGTTCACGCTCGGCCCAATTGTCGGATTCCACGCGAACGCTGGCGACGATCCGGTCGCGCTCAACCTGAGCCTGCTCCAGAATGTTGCGCGATTCCGTCGACATCACCGCAAGCCGAGACATGCTTTCAGTGAGGCTTTGGTTCAGGCGCTGTATCGTTGGTGATGCCAGAACCTCCGGTGCACTCTCCAAGGTGCCTTTCGACTTCATGACCTCGAGACTATCCGCACGGGTCCGTGCGTCGATGCTGCGCGCTCGTGCAGTTGCAAGCTCTGTACTAAGGGCACTCAACTGGGCCTCGAGCGAGATCTCGGCGCCCTGGTCGATAAGGCCCGATTTCTCAAGAAACGCCTCCATCTCGGCAGCCGATGTATTCGCCCGGTCGCGGGCCTGGCGCACATGGTCCTCGAGAACCCTGTTCATGCCCTCGACATTCTCGGCCTTGCGCTTGACCTGGGTGTCAAGATAGGCGGAAACAAGCGACTTGGTCAGCATGGCCGCCTTCAGCGGGTCGGTTGAGCGAAAGCCGACATTGACCGTGTAGGACAGACGGTTGCGATTGATGACCAGCTTGGCCCAGAGATTATTCCTCAGCTTGGCGGCGTCTCGCGTATCCGCGGAGGACACATTGCCAGCCATCATATCCTTCGGAGCGGGCAAAGGCGTGTCGCGTGCCAAGGTTTGCGGCAGAATACTGCCCAGCATGCTGATGATCACACTATGAACCTTGCTGGCCAGTCCCTGCTTCACCTTGAACTCGTCGTCCATGGCGAGTTGGTTGGCGTCGATCACGTTTTGGGCAAGGTCTACAGAATTGAAGGCGTCGAGAGCTGAAATGATAGAGTTTTCGTCCAGAGGCTGCCGCATGGCCTGGGCAAAGTCGGTCTGGCCTTCGTTATCGGTCGGACGCAGCACCAGGGTTGCCGTCGATTCATAGACGCGTGGGAGCATCGGCCAGGCAAACAGTGCGATTGCAATGACAGCCGTTCCTCCAAGCAGAAACCGGCCAAGTGAATAGCGAGGTTCCTGGTCTGCCGGCGCGTCCTGGATTGCGTCGGGGCTGCACGGATGGCTCTCCGTCGCGGGAGCGACAAGCGTGATCGATGAAACAGGATCGGCTGCATTTTGTTTTGTCATTGCGTTTCATTGCCTCCTTCAATTGTCTCAGTTGCGAACAAAGGCATACATTCTGCCGCGTAGGGATCCGGAGATCATGCGGAAGCCGGTGTAGAGTGTCGTGACCACCAGAAACTGGTTGAAGGACAGAAAGCCTGCCTTCAGGAAATGCAGCCTGAAACGCACCTCGTTGGTGACGTAGCGCCAACCTCCGCGGCGTTCGTTCAATCCTATTCCTGTTCGCGACTTGATCAGGACCTTTGGAATGACATGAAAACGTACCCCGGCCAGCACCAGTCGTATCCAGAGGTCATAATCTTCCAGAAGGCCGAATTTCGAATTGTAGCCTTCGGCCGAGCGCAGGAAGTGTGCTCTGATCGCCACCGACGGATGAACGATGATGTTGCGCCAGCGCAGAGCCTGCACAACAGCATCATGAGCCGTGGGTGCCACGCGCAGGCGCGTCGATTTGGGGTTCTCGTGATAGAATTCCTCGGCCCAGCTTGCGACGAGGCCGATCTCGGGGTGGGTTTCAAGAAATTCGACCTCAACCTGGATCCGGTCGGGAAGACAGATATCGTCGCTGTCCATGCGCATGATCACCGAACGGGAGCAGACGCCAAGCCCGGCATTCAGTGCGCGGGCGAGCCCCCCATTCTGTTGCAGCCGCAGCACCGTGAATTCCCATGGCGCATTCAACGCAGCAAAAGTCGCGATTACTTTTTCCTGAGCTTCGTCGATCGCACCGTCAATAACGAGTACGATCTGATCCGCCGGGCGCGTCTGGATACGTAGGCTTTCAAGACTCGCATAGAGATTACTGGCCTCTTCCCGCGCATAGGTTGCCATGAGAACCGATACACCGGCTATTTCTGAACGGGTGCCACCATCGAAGGCAGCAGCATCGGACATAACGACGTTCTTCATGGCTATCGCGCTCCCTTGCGGGACAAAAGAACACCTACAGTCCGCATGAGAATTTTGAAGTCCATGAAGAGTGTATGCTGCAGCACATACTTGCAATCGAGTTCGACACGTCGCTCATAGCTGAGATCATTGCGCCCGCTGACTTGCCATAGGCCGGTAATGCCAGGCAGCACGCTGGCGTATTCGCTGACATGCCAGTTGTAGTGGCTGAGCTCCGCACTGGTAACGGGGCGTGGTCCGACAAGGCTCATGTCTCCTCGTAGGACATTGATCAACTGTGGAAGTTCATCGAGGCTGGTTGCTCGCAGAAATTTCCCCGTCGGCGTAACGCGCGGATCAAACACGAGTTTCTGGTCGCGAACCCATTCGGCCTTGGCCTGCGGGTGGTACGACAAATATTCCTGCAGGCAGCCGTCTGCATCGAGCATCATCGTGCGGAACTTCAGACAATCGAACGGCATGAGGCCCTTGCCGACGCGCGCATGCCTATAGATGATCGGACCACCATCAAGCGCGACCAGCAGGCCGATAACGGCGAACAGCGGAGCGGTGACTAAGAGCAGGACAAGCGAGGCGCAGACATCAAATGCCCGCTTAACATATGCGTTGAACGCTCCTTGTTGCCGCACATATCTCACTGCCGGCATTGGCCGAAGCGATCTGATGTTTTGGCTGAGTTTCGGCGGTTGGTTCACGGGATGCTCCTCTTCGGGTCTGGTTACGGCCGAGATTGTCAGCCGATCCGTGTTTCCTCAGGCAGAGCACATCATTTGTGGCGCAAGGTTTGCAAGGAAACAGAGGAGGTAACTCCAATGACTATTGTTCGAACAAACTAATACGAGTTATTATTTGAATATAAGTCTTTGGGAAAAGATGTATAATTACAATATAATGACACTTTATTTTGTGAAATATCGACTATTACGAGGATAGATGATGTTTTAGTTTTACGAAAGTATTTGACAAGGTAAATAAAGTATTTATTAATTTATATGCGCGTAATCGTTGCATGACGAGCGCCAATAAGATCGAAAATTGGGGTTATGCATCTTTCTTGTCGGGGAAGGGGGGTATTTTTATGCTCAGCCCGGCTTATATATTTGATTCTAGCTGGTTATTCCGGGAGGGTACTCGACTTATTCTCGGGTCGTCGTCTTTTAATGTGGTGGGGATGGGGGAAACTCTGGAGGATCTCCGTGACTTGCCGAGGATGGAGCCTCTTGCAGTGTGCGTGATTGGCACGGTTGCCAATGTGGCCATTCTGGATTTTGTGACAGCCGTGCTGTCGATCAATCCAAAGGTGCGCGTCGTCGTGCTTGCCGATGCTTATAACCACGACGAGGCGACGGCCATCCTTGACCGGGGTGCGAAAGGCTATCTTCATAAAGGCCTCTCGTCGGAGAGTTTTGTGAAAGCTTTGCAGTTGATCTCTGAGGAATGTTCGGTGATCTCGGGCTGGACCGTTTCCAACGCGGGCGGCCGGCAGGACCCGCGAACGCCCGCGTTACCGGCTGACAAGCCCGACTTACGACTTCTGGCGCTCGACGATGCGAAATCATTTGCGCAAAAACAACTTGCGCTGGGTGACGCGATCATCTGCCCGGATGTTTTTGACGTTCAAGAACATGACGCGGGCATGGCTGCGGCGCCAGTTCAGACAACGAGGCTCGTCAACGGCGTTCGCAATCTCTCCCCAAGGGAAAAATCAATCCTAAAGCTGGTCATGGGCGGCGAGTCGAACAAGCAGATTGCCCGCCGACTGGAAATCACGGAAAGTACCGTCAAGGTCCATATCAAGACCATACTGCGCAAGATTGACGTCAGGAACCGCACCCAGGCCGCAATATGGGCAATGGCGGATCCCGATTTTCTCGAGACCCGCCAGCATACGTAAAGCGGCATGCATGCTCTCAAGCGGCTAGTTTATGCATGCCGCAATCTCCCGGATCCATCCGGCAGTTCTGCTGATCGCTTTAAAGTTTCATAGCAAGCGCGACGCGCGGAATACCCGATGGATCGAGAATGAACTGGACAGGCGCGTAGGCGCGTGTCCGCGTGAGCAGCGCCGCGGCTTGTCGCTCCTGTCCTTCGCCGAATTCGAAAGCCAGCCAGCCGCCAGGCTTCAGAAATTCGAATGCCTCCCGGATGAGGCGCTGCTGGATCGAAATCCCGTATGGGCCGCCGTCGAAGGCTTCACGAGGTTCATTCTCCAAGAGATGCGCGCGATCCGCCTCAAGGCGGCTGGTCGAAATATAGGGCGGATTGCAGACGATGAGATCGACGTGACCTTCCAGCCCGATGCTTCTGATATTTTCGAACATGTCGCCCTGAACAACGCTCATCCTGTCCTGCAGGCCAAACCGGATGACATTACGCCAAGCCACGTCGATCGTCTCCGGCGTCAGATCGCAGGACCAGACCTGAGCGTCATCAATCTTCGTTGCGATAACAATTCCCAGATTGCCACAACCGCAACACATGTCGACGACAATTGGGGCAACGGTGCCCTGGCTGAGACGATCGATGCAAACCGTTCCCAGCAATTCCGTCTCTTTGCGCGGCACCAGAACATTTGGCCCGAGCTCGAAGTCAAGATTCATGAAGGTTGCGGTGGTCTCTTTCTCTGTGGCCATCGTGGGAAAGTCCTCAGTCTGTCGAGTGAAGTAAGGTTTGACGTTCGTCGTGCGCGTCTCATTTGCTCTCGCATTATCTGTCACGATCCTGATCCCTTCTGTCTTGCATGCCGCCCGACATGCCCTTTGCCTCGCCCGCATTTAGCTGGGCGGATGTTCCCATTGGAGGCGAGGTGCGTAAAGGCGATGGGGCCGGGGCATGTGGGCTACCTACCTTTGGCTGAGGGTTGTTATGTCTACTCCTTCCAGTCGGGGTACTCCGATTGCTCCATTGCTTCCCCCGGTCCGCACCGACAAGCTTATGGATGACGGGAACGTTGCATGCGGCGTTTCCAATGCCTTCGTTCCAGCGAGGAATTTGTATGTGCGGCATTCTGGGATATTTCGGAAATGGCATGGTGCCGGCTGATGCCGTAGGCCTGCTAGAGCGGATGGCGGTATCTCTCCAGCACCGCGGTCCCGATGAAGATGGCGTATTCACCAGCATCGGCGTTGGATTAGGACATCGCCGTCTCTCCATTGTGGGTTTGGTTGATGGCCAGCAGCCGATGTCGAATATCGACGGCTCCGTTTCAATCAGTTTCAACGGTGAGATTTTCAACCACGTTGAATTGCGCCAATCCCTGGAAGCTAAGGGACACATCTTCCGGACTGCGTCCGACACCGAAGTGATCATTCATCTCTATCAGGATATGGGTCCCGATTGCGTTTATCTGCTGAACGGCGATTTCGCCTTTGCGATTTGGGACGCCACTCGGCAGCGTATGTTAATCGCGCGCGATCGTATGGGTGTGCGTCCGGTTTTTTACGTCGAACATTCGCGGATGTTGTTCTTCGCCTCCGAGGTCAAAGCCCTGCTGAAAGTGCCGGGGGTCAATGCAGAGATTGATCCTTTCGCGTTGGACCAGGTGTTCACCATGTGGGCGCCGGTCCCTCCGCGTACCATGTTCAAAGGCATCTCGGAATTGCCTGCGGGCCATCTCATGATCGTTGATGGCAACGGCGTTACCATACGCCGGTATTGGGACGTTTCGTTTCCGGATGCCGACGAGAAGGGGGATGAGCGCGATGAAGCCGATATCGCGGAAGAACTGCTTGCCTTGCTCGACGACGCGACTGCGATCCGCATGCGAGCGGATGTTCCAGTAGGCGCTTATCTGTCCGGAGGGCTCGATTCATCGATCATTTGCGCCTTGGCTAAGCCCTATGCGACAGCGGGTCTGAGGACGTTTTCCGTAACCTTCGACACCGCTGAGCATGACGAGAGCCATTTTCAGAACGAGATGGTCCTGGCGCTTGGCACGCGGCATTCGGCTGTTGCCTGTGGGCCAGATCAGATAGCCGGCGTCTTTTCTTCGGTCATCGCCCAAACGGAGAAACCTGTCATCCGCACGGCACCAGCACCTCTCCATCTCCTGTCACGTCATGTGCGCGAGGAAGGCATGAAGGTCGTGCTGACTGGCGAAGGTGCGGATGAGGTTTTCGCGGGTTACGATATTTTCAAGGAAGCCCGCGTTCGCAGCTTCTGCGCCAGACAACCGGCCTCGTCCCGCAGACCGCTTCTGTTCCGGCGGCTCTATCCTTATTTACCCGGCTTGAGCCAGCAGACGCCGGAAGCACTTGCCGCCTTTTTCGGTGCTGGCAGTGCCAATTTAGACGATCCATTGTTCTCGCACCGTCCACGGTATCGCAGCACGGCGGCAGCGAAAATCTTCTTTTCCTGCGACCTCAAGGCAAGGCTTGCTGGTTATGACGCGACCGATGAGGTGCTTTCCCGACTACCTAGGGATTTTGCGCGTTGGCATCCGCAGCACCGGGCGCAGTACTTGGAAACGAAGTTCCTGCTCCCTGACTATATCCTGTCCAGCCAAGGCGATCGCATGTCGATGGCCCATGGCGTCGAAGGGCGGTTTCCATTCCTGGATCATCGCCTGGTGGAGTTCGCCTCGCGGATTTCTCCGGGAATGAAGCTCAAGGGTTTCGTCGAAAAGCATATCCTGCGCAGGGCGACAGCGGGCCTTTTGCCGCCATCGATCGGAAACCGGACCAAGCAGCCTTACCGCGCACCCGACAGCCGTTCGTTCTTTGGCGGGCAGGAGCCGGCCTATGTCGAACGCCTGTTTTCGCCGCGGGCGCTGCAGGAAACAGGTTTGTTCAATCCGGCGGCGGCCGAAAAACTGCTCGCGAAATGCAGGCGGCAAACCGACGGCTTTCGGGACAATACGGCCTTCGTCGGCATTCTGTCGACGCAGCTATGGAATGAAACATTCGTAACGCGATCGGCCGGGGATAGGGGCGATCGTGAAATGACAGCCGTGATCTGAAGGGAGAAAACACTATGATTCCGCTGAAAGAGCAAATCCGGGCCTTTGTCGTCGAGAGCTTTCTGTTCGGAGACACGACAAGGACGATCGCCGACGATGCGTCGTTGATCGACAACGACATCATCGATTCCACCGGCATTCTCGAGCTGGTCACTTTTGTCGAAGATAGCTTCGGCATCACCGTCGGCGATGCGGAAATCCTGCCAGCGAACTTCGACTCGATTTCCAAGGTCGCAGCTTTCATCGCCAGCAAGAGATCGGCAACCGATCCAATTGCAGCGGTAGCCTGAAAACACGGATGGGAGGAAACAATGCGCGTCGAGAATTTCCTGCGATACAGCGCCAGACGATGGGGAGACAAGTTGGCTCTTGTGACAAAGGACATGAGCCTGAGTTTCACCGATCTTGACGCGCTTTCAGATCATCTGGCGTCCGATCTGCAGATCAAGGGTCTGCGGCCGGGGGATCGTACGATGATCTTCATGGACAACTGCTGGGAAGCGGTTGTTTCGATCTTTGCCGTTCTGAAAGCAGGGGGTGTCTTCAGTCCGGTCAATCCTTCGACCAAGGCGGACAAGCTGGCATTTATGCTGCGCAATTGCCGCGCGCGCGCGGTGATTACGCAGGCAAGACTGGCCGGCGTTCTCGAAGAGGCTCTAGCGCAAGAAACCGATGTGGAGGTGGCGATCATATCAGGAGATCCTGGATCGCTTCTGCTTGGCGCTTCGCGCTTTTCAGACAGTATCGCCGGAGCGGCACGACCGGTGGGCCATGTCGGGATCGACATGGATCTGGCGATGCTGATCTACACCTCAGGCTCGACGGGACGGCCAAAGGGCGTGATGATGACGCATCGAAATATCGAAGCGGCAGCGACATCGATCACCGCCTATCTGAGGAATACCGCTGACGATGTGATCCTGAATGTTCTGCCGATCGCCTTCGACTATGGGCTTTATCAGATCTTGATGGCGACGAAGGTCGGCGCAACTATCGTTCTGGAGAAATCCTTCGCCTTCCCTCAAGCCATTTTCGATACCATGCGTCGGGAGAAGGTCACGGGGTTCCCGCTGGTTCCAACCATGGCCGCGTTGATACTGAACATGAGGGATATAGTTCCCGGTTCTCTGCCGGCGCTTCGCTATATCACCAACACTGCTGCTGCGCTTCCGCCCGAGCACATCGAGCGTCTGCGGACGCTGTTTCCGAATGTGCTGCTATTTTCGATGTACGGTTTGACCGAATGCAAGCGTTGCACCTGGCTGCCGCCGTCGCAACTTGATGTTCGTCCTGGCTCGGTCGGCGTCGCCATACCGAATACACAGGCCTATGTGGTGGACGATCAGGGCCGAAAGGTCGCGCACGGTGTCGTGGGAGAACTCGTCATTCGTGGCCCGCACGTCATGCAGGGCTATTGGGAGAATGAGGAGGCAACCGCGAAGGTGCTGCGACGCGGGCCAAATCCGTGGGAGCGCGTTCTTTACACTGGCGACCTGTTTCGAGCCGACGCCGATGGGTTCCTCTATTTCGTCGGTCGTAAGGACGACATCATCAAGACACGCGGCGAGAAGGTTGCGCCCAAGGAAGTCGAGGCTGCCATTCACGCCTGTCCGGGTGTGGTGGAAGTCGTCGTCTTCGGCAGGCGGGATCCGATTCTGGGGCAGGCGATTCACGCCGTCGTCGTTGCCTCCGATCCTTCTCTGAACGAGCAGATGGTTATTCGCCACTGCCAGAGAAATCTTGAGGATTTCATGGTGCCGCGTTCCGTCTCTTTCCGCGCGGAATTGCCCAAGACCGATACTGGAAAGGTGAGCCGCAGGCTCGCTGCAGAAGAATTCGAACATTCAATGGAGCTGGCAGAATGAACCTAGGTCCTCTCTCCATCCATAGCCCGCTGTCCTCGGACGCTTTGCGCATAGACGCCGCGGCCGAGGTCGATCGCATTGCGCAGGCGATGCGCGATCAGGTGCGCAACAAGATGCGCCGTCGAGGGCTTGTCATAGGTTTGTCTGGAGGCGTGGATTCCAGTGTCTGCGCGGCTCTTGCCGCCTATGCGCTCGACGCACACAACGTCTTTGCTATCTTCATGCCGGAAAATGATTCCGACCCGGAAAGTCTCTCGCTTGGGCAAGCGGTCGCTAAGACCTTCTCACTGGAAGGAGCGATCGAGGATATTGGGCCTGCTCTTGCTGCGATGGGCTGTTACCAGCGGCGCGACGACTTTATCCGGCAAGTCGAACCCGCCTATGGTTCGGGTTGGTCTTGCAAGGTGGTGATCTCCAGTCCGCTAGCCGGCGAAGGATATGCCCTCTCGACGCTCGTGCTTCAGGCTCCGGATGGGTCGCAGACGCGGCACCGCATGCCGGCTTCCGTCTATCTCGGCATTGTTGCCGCCACCAACATGAAGCAGCGAACCCGCAAGCAGATGGAATACTATCACGCAGATCGCCTGAACTATGCGGTCCTGGGAACACCGAACCGGCTAGAATACGATCAGGGCTTCTTCGTGAAGAATGGCGATGGAGCAGCCGACCTGAAGCCGATCGCACATCTGTATAAATCGCAGGTCTATCAGATCGCCGAGTATCTTGGCGTGCCGGAAGAGGTCTGCCGTAGACCGCCGACAACCGATACATGGTCGCTTACTCAAACTCAGGAGGAGTTTTATTTCGCCCTGCCCTACGACCGCATGGATCTGTGTCTCCATGCTCTGAACGAGGGGCTCGGAGTAGAGGAAACAGCCAAGGCCACGCAGTTGACGACCGATCAGGTGGAGCGCGTGTGGCAGGATATCCATTCCAAGAGAAAGGCCACGCGGCCATTGCACCTGCCACCGCTGCTGGTGCAGCCCGTATTCTAAGGTGGGTGACGGGGGAAGTCATGAATGACGAAAACAGGACAAAGGACGACATCAGGGGCCGTCGTCTTGAAAAGTTGAGATTTTGGCGCAAGGCGTGTGCGGAGGAAAGCGAAACGCTCAAGCTCTACAATACCGAAATGGCGGGCAATCCGCTTATCTTCCTGCATGGCGATTTCGAGATGGGCGGATTTTATGTTCGCCGTCTAGCTGCCGAGTGCAGCTATCCCATTGCGGCCTTCGCGCCGCACGGACTTGACGATTCGGGATTGCGTCCAAGTATCGAATGGATGGCAAAGGAGCGTCTCAAAGACATTCTCGCCTTCTGCCCTGCCGGGCCCTACAGGCTTAGCGGCTATTGCAACGGGGCGCTGGTCGCCTACGAATGCGCCAGGTTGCTCAAGGAACAGGGCCGCGAGGTCGAACTCATCTTGATGATCGAGCCACCGTCGCTGAATACGTGGCCTAACTATCGGCGTTTACACCGAGCCATCGCCGCGACTCTTACAACGGTAGAAAAGCGCTCGCTGGCGGTGCAGAAATCGTTCGGCCATCTGATGAACACGTTCTGGAATATCGGCCGAACCGTCCGTCTGCCGCCGGGCGATATCGTGCGGCTGATGCGCGATCTTGCGACGCACCACTTGAAGCACGCCGCCAAGAACGCCGATCTGGCGGGAATTGAGGAGCGTCGTATCCGGGAGACGAACGCGGCGCTGCGCAGTGTTTATCTGGCCGCCACCGCATCCTATCTGCCACCGCCAACGACAACTCCGATCGTTGTTCTTTCGACGGGGCTCGATCACGGTGGGCGGCGATGCGGGCTTTATGATGGAACCCAGTGGCTGCACCTGGCCAGCAGCTTTCGTCATGTCCAGCTGTCGGGCCATCATTTAACATGTCTGTCGGAGCATGCCAGCGAACTGGCGGCAAATCTCACCACGGTTCTGCACGGTCCGCTGTATGTTTCATCACAAACACTAGCATATCAGGATAGGCTAAATCTCGCTGTCGTCCATCGGACGTAACTTCGAGCTAGGATAGTGTGCAAATACTGACATTGCATCGCCCCCATATCGTCTATGCCGGCGATGCTGTTTGTTTTGTTGTTGCAATGCTTATCGGCGCGGGGAGCATATAACTTGGCCCACAACCTCTTTGCTGACGACGATTTCGCAGTCTCATTCTCGGGCGAAAGCACCGCACACACTCTCTGCGAATTCCACTGCCGATCCGACAACCGTCAGTAAGCTATGCGGAGGGATGCCCTCCGCACCAACCGGTGTCGTAATTGTTGGAATGCCGGCTGCGATCGTCTCGATCACCTTGATCTTGACGCCTGAGCCGAGCCGCAGGGGAACGACGGCGACCTCTGCCTGAGCAAATAGCTCCATCGGAGATTCTATGAAGCCTGTCACATGAATCGATGGCCCTGACAGGGCCAATACCTCGTCCGACGGATGAGCGCCGATGATCCAAAGATGGGCTTCCGGATTGCGCTGATGAATTTGCGGCAGGATATCGCGTGCCATCCAGATGACAGCGTCGATGTTTTCCTGCCGTGACATGTTTCCGAAGAAAATCATGCGTCCGGGCACGATCGTGGTCGCAGTGCGCATTTGAGGGTTGAGCGCCACGGTCGTCGTTGGCGGCACGCATTTCACCGGCGTGGACGGGTGTGCATAACGGATAAGTGCCGCGTCTTCCTCGGAGAGAGTTTCAATCTCGGCGGCGCTGGTCCACACACCGTGCTCCCATGCTTGGGTCTTTACTTTTTCCATCCGGTAGAAGAGTTTCTTAAGCCCGCCGGCATTGTCAGCCTGCCGTCCATAGAGCTTTGACACTACGTCATGCTGCCGAACGGTGAACCGGGTCAACTGGCGACGTGACAGCACGGCCGAGCCTTGGGAGAAATCGCTGTAGAAATCGGTATAGGTAGGATCAGAAAGGCGTCGCGCGATTTCCCGTCCTGCCGCAAGCCGACGAACCGACACGAACATCGGCAAATGCGGCATCAGCAGACCAGCTGCGACTCGCATACCCCTTGTGATGCGCATCGGGATCTTCTCGCCAACGTTGGCGGGCCACGGGGGCAAAGCGCGACCAGCGTCAAGTTCTTCCAGCTCGTTGATAAAATATAAAACATCGATCCTGGCGAAGGACTTGGAAAATTCCTCGATTTTCGCAAAGGCAATCTTCTGTCCCGAGGAGCTCGAATTGGGATGTGGCGCAAAGCCACAAATATAAAGGAGCCGGCGCTCAGTCCTAAGAGCATCTCCACCTTGTAACCGTCCTGACGAAGAATGAATTTGGACACCACGCAATGATCTGCCAAAAATCTTGCGAACGTGAGCGGTAAACCCCTCCGCAGAGCCTAAATATGTGCCGATCCAACTCATATTTATTCTTTAAATCCAAAAATTTCGTTTTCGATATAGAGAACAGCTCGAGAAGAATTTAGCGCTACATTGATAAAATTATCAAGATGCCGTCATGTTATTCTGAATTTAACAGCTTGGCCATAGTCGGCAATGGTAATGAAATCGTCGGTCGTCAGCGATGAGGATCATCGCTGACGCTTCGCAACAAACGGATTTCGGGCGGGCTCCTTCGGTTCAGGAATGGTGACGCGGATCAGGATCTGTCAGGGGGCAAGGCCGGTCATTTCCCGTGGCAACAGGCCTGCCCTTCTTCCGGAGATGATGGTTGCCGGTTGTCGATGCTGTGGTGGTTCGTGTCGGCCGGCAGGTTCATCGCGATATTTTCGCCAAAGAAGCCGTTCGGCTTCAGCGTGAAGCCCGCATATTCGACCGGCATGATGGGAAAGTCCTCGGGCTTGCAGACATGCGTATGGCCGAAGGAGTGCCACAGGACGACATCTGCGTTTTCGATCGGCCGGTTCTGCTTCACATAGTTCGGCAATCCGTCGCCGCCTGCATGGACGTTCGGATAGTCGCCGCTTGCATATTTCTCCTTGGGATCGAAGGCCGTGACCCAGATATGCTTGGTGGCAAAGCCGCCGCGCTCGCGAACGGTCGAACCTTCCTGTGCCAGCATCAGCGGGCTCGGCATGACGGCGACCTTGTAGCCGGGGGCACGGCCGACGCTGTTTTTCTCGTTCGGATTGCTGACTTTCCAGTATTTGCCGGTGATGCCGTCGGCGACGGCAGGCGAATCCAATTCGCGGGCCAGCACCTTCGTCGTCGTGTCGAAGACGTTGCCATAGGGGTTGTCCTTACCCCAGGGACGCGGCACGAATTCGTGCTCGCTCACCGTGTTGCCGCCGCCGTCGACATCCATGTGCAGGCGTGCGTTGAAAAAATGCTGATGGGTCGGGCCGCCAAGGTTCTCGTCGACCATGCCGCCCCATGGATAGGTCTCGCCGGGCGCGACCGCCGCCGTCTGGATGATGCCGGTCAGCTTGGCCTCCAGCTGGATGGTGCCGTCCTGATAGAGATACCAGTAGAAGCCGTAATCGTAGTTTCCGACCGTGGCGAAGAAGCTGATCACCAGGCGGCGCGAGCGGCGCACTTCGAAAATGTCGTTGCGGAACTCATAGTGCTTCCAGAGGATGCCGTAATCTTCCTCGTGCATGCAGACGGCATTCTTCATGACGAAGGGCTGGCCGAGGTCGTCTGCCGCAGGGATATCGAAATAGTGGATTTGCCCCAGGCAGTCGCAGCCGAGTTCCAGCGAGTTCGCCAGCCGGCCGAGGCCATATTCGCCGGCGTCGAAAGCGCTCTTCCAATAATGGTTCGCGGTCGGATCGGCATAGGGGACCACCATTTCCGTGACACTGGCGCGGAAGATGATCGGCCGCAGCCGACCCTTGTCGTTGATCGCCAGTTCGTGCAGCACAAGCCCTTCGCGCGGCGTGAAACCGACGCGGAAGCTCCAGTTCTGCCATTCGACCTTCCAGCCGTCGACACTGAAGCTTGGACCGTCCGGCTGGACGATGTTGAGCGGCTTGACGTCCTTGCGCGTCTCCGGAAAGGCCTCGCGGCCATAGTTTCGCTTTTTCTTCGGAACCGGCGGCGCCCTTTCGTCATCGACGAGGTCGACAACCTTGTTGCTGATCAGATCGACCACGGCGACGATGCCCTCGATCGGGTGGGCGTAACCGTTGTCACGAATATCCTCGCGCCAATAGCTGACGGCACGGACGATGCGCTTGCCCTTCTCGAAGTCACGGCCGAAATAGCCCGAGGAAAAGGGATCGATCTGGACAAGGGGAATGTCCTCTTCCGTGATCCCGCGGCGCTTGACCGCGGCGCGCCAGGCCGGATCGTTCTTGACGATCTCCTCGCAGCGCATGAATTCTTCGATCATGACCGGCGGCTGACCGTAAGGTGCCCGATCGAGTGGCAGGCGCTCGAAGTTGTGCACTCGCTTGCGACTGAGGTCGACAATCGCTTCAGTGACCTCGCCGGACAGGGTGTCGAGCACCAGCACGAAAGCGAGACGGGGAAGCGCGGCGCCGGATTTCCAGCCGGCGATATCCACCTTCGTCGGCTCCTCCAGCCGGACGATCGGAAAGCGGCATTGCGGTCCGAGCTTGCGCTCCCCCCTGACGATCAGCACTGCTTCCTCGATTTCGACGAGGCTCAATGGATCGAGTGGATGGGTGACGGAAACCTGAGCGTCCATGAAACTGTCCTTTCTGAATAAACGCGGCGATGTCGGCTTGGGTGTTGGGATGATGGCAGCCCACGGCTGCACTCAACGGCCAGCCGTGGCGGCGTGGCAGATATCGGCAGGCATCATCGCGTCTTCGCCATGAAGGCAGACAATGCCACAGAGGAGGTGGAAGTGAACGAACGCTGCAAAGAGCATTGCGATCACGGTGGTGGCGATGACCGCGGAAAACCCGCGATCATCGAAGGAGGGAAGAAGAGCCTGCATCATTCGAAGACCTTCCCGAGCGAAGCGTAGAGGGTAGGGCGGCTAGACTTCAGCCAGACTGCGAACGCAGCGCCCAACAGGCCGACAAGCGCAATGAGATAGGGGAAGGATGCGACGATCAGGCTTTCCGAGCCGGAGAGCAGCGACAGGTTGGCGCTGACGAGCCCGAGTGCACTGAGAAGGCCAAGCAGGCTGATCGCAGGAGCGATCAGGGTCTTCCAGAGGCTCAAGCCGCTCTTCGCCTTGCGGAAGAAGAGGATGATGGCGACGCAGACGAGTACCTGTACGGCGAGAATGCCGATCGTCGCGAGCGCCGCCATCCACGAGAAGACTACCGCATAGGGATCCTGTCCGCCGATGACGAAGCCCGCCAGGATGACGGCCGCAATGGCACTTTGCACGAGGCCGGCAATATAGGGCGATCCATGCTTGGTGTGCACCGTGCCGAGGACTTGGAGCACGATCCCCTCGCGACCAAGTGCGAAGAAATAGCGGTTGATCGTGTTGTGGAACGACAGCACGCAGGCAAACAGGCTGGTGATCAGCAGGATGTTCATCACCTGCACCGACCAACTGCCCAGCACGGCGCCGGCGGCGTTGAAGAAGAAGGTGTCGAGGCCGGCTTGGGCTGCCCCCGAAACCTTCGACGGCCCGTAATATTGCACGATCGCCCAGGTGGAGAATGCGTAGAAGACGGTGATCAGCAGCACCGCGACATAGGTCGCGCGCGGAATGGTCTTTTCCGGCGTCTCGGCCTCTTCGGCGAAGATCGCCGTTGCTTCGAAACCGATGAAGGAACCGATGACGAAGACGAGCGCCACACCGAGACCCGGTCCAAGCACCGTGGAGGGTGCAAAGGCGGTCAAACCCATGCCTTCCGGTCCGCCGCCGGAAAAGACGATGCCGATATCGAGCAGCAGCAGGATGGCGATCTCGGCGATCATGCAGACGCCGAGAATATGACCACTGAAGGCGATGTTTCGCTGCCCGCACAGGGTCACGATGACGATCGCTGCAAAGGAATAGACCCACCATGGCGCCGTCATGCCGAGCGGCGCGAGAGCCCCGCCGACAAAGACGCCGAACAGTGCGTAGATCGCGATCTGGACGGCGCTATAGGTGACGATCGCCATCATCGCGCCGCCGACGCCGGCCGGTTTGCCGATGCCCTGGGCGATATAGGTGTAGAAGGCGCCTGCACCGCCGACATAACGGCTCATGGCCGTAAAGCCGACGCTGAAGATCAGGTAGAGCAATCCGGACAGCATGAAGGCGCCGGGGACGCCCGCGCCGTTGCCGAATGCGAAGGCGGCGGGTGATGCGCCGACCACTGCCGTCAGCGGCGCTGCCGCCGCGACGACGAAGAAGACGATGTGAAGAAGGCCGATCGAATTCTTCTGAAGCCGGCTTGATGGTTGATTGGGCATGCTCGTTTCGACAGACATGAGAACCCCTCTTTTTAGCTTTTATCAGCTCAGGCTAGGGATTTCGGTCTGGTCCAAGAATTGCAGGATACGCCATAGTTTCGATAAACCGCGCCACGCGGCGCCATGAAGGTGAATTGAATGGCAGGTGCATCCGATTTCAGCAGGCGCCCTCCCGCGATTGCCGCAATTCGCGCCTCCGTGCTGGTCCCTCTGGTGCAGGAACTGGATAAAAAACACGGCAAAACCGACGTTCTGCTTGCCTGTCACGGGGTTTTGCGGTCGCAGTTCGACGATCCCTATGCTTTTGTACCCTTGGCGCGTTACGTTGCCATCTTCGAAGAGGCAGCCGAAATCCTGCGTGAGCCGACGCTTGGCGCACGGCTCGGTATCTCGTTCAAACCGGCCGATATCGGTCCGCTGGGCATCTTGTTTTCCGCTTCCTCGACCATCCGCTCCGCCTTTCAGCGCCTGTCGAAACACGTCGTCGCGCTACAGGGCGTCACGCGCGCCGGCCTGATCGAGGAAGGCGATCATCTGATCTGGAGCTATAAATTGGAAGATCCGCAGCTATGGCCGCGCCATCAGGATACGGAATATTCCCTTGCGGCATCCTGCCAACTCGTCCGCAGTTCCTTCAGTGCATCCTGGCGGCCCGTCGAAATCCACTTCGAGCATGCGGCGCCCCGCGACCGGGAGCCGTTGCAGAGGATTTTTCGCGCGCCGCTTCTCTTTTCGCAGTCCAGCAACCGGATCGTCATGTTAAAGACAGACGCCGACCGCCATTATCGCAACGAAGATCGTGATCTGACCACCATTCTTGAGCGCCATATCGGCGATCTCTCCTCTGGCAATGCCGATCAGGACAGCGTGCGGGAAAAGGTGCTGTCGGTGATCGCCATCTATCTCGGCCACAAGCCGATCACCATCGCAGCCGTTGCCGCGGAGCTGAAGCTTTCGGTCCGGACCCTGCAACGGCGCCTCAGCGAAGAGAACACGTCGGTCCGCGCCCTCGTGCGAGAATATCGTGCGGGGATCGCGCAGCTCTATCTCAGGGCCGGCACATCGGGCTATTCCCGCCTCGCCGACACTTTGGGCTATGCGGACAGCACGGTGTTCTGGCGGGCGTTCAAAGGCTGGACCGGCTTGTCGCCATCGATGATGGCGGCGGAGGGGGAACGTCTGCGGTCGTCCTGAGCTCTTTTTATGCCGGCATCGGCAGAGGCTAGGCCCGTATTGGCGGTGAAGCCTGAAGGTCCTGTATCAACCGCTCGATATAGCCGGCGATGGCGCCGACCATGTCGAAGGAGGTCGGATCGCGCAGCCATAGCATCTGCAGGCCGTCCATCATGGCGATCACCTCGGCGGCGATCGCCGGACAGTCGACATCCCGCTTCACTTCGCCCCGCAGGACGCCGTCTTCGAGCTTCGCCGCGATATTCGCTTGCAGTTGTTGCGCACGATTGCCGAACCAGACCTTAGCCGGATGATTCTGCGTCAGGCTTTCGGCATTGAGGATCGCAAAGGCGCGGACGACCTCCGGAATGCCGGTGTTGTATTTCGCGACCTGGATCAGGCCGAGCAGGAAAGCGTGCCAATTCGCCTGGTCCTTGTCGATTGCGGCCGAACTCTCAAGGTCCCGCTTGTCGAGGATCGCCAGCAGCAGATCCACCTTGGTCGGAAAATGATGCAGCAGGCCGGGAAGGGAGAGGCCGGCATCCTTGGCGACATCTGCGATCGCGGCACTCTGGTAACCTTCCTTGGAGAAGCGGTGCATGGCAGCGGCAAGGATCGCCTCACGCCGCGAAGCGCCCTTGGCGGAGTTTCTCCGCCGTATACCTTCGCCTTGAGTTTCGGTGCCCGGTCCGACGGTCATTCTCTCTTCCCCCGATTTCGTTCCGTTCTACAGCGATTTGCATGCTCCGGCCAACCTGTCGGCACACATCTCTTGACTCTTTAAACAGACCGATTACTCAGTAGGTTTAAGAGTGGAGGATATCTCATGACCATCGTACATGCCAGCCTCGGCAATACGCGTGCCCATCAAACGGGTGCTCCGAGCAAGGCTGTCAGCATTCCGTTTATCGCCGGTTTTGCGCTTGCCAATCTCGGCTTCTTCATTGCCGTGATGACGCCGATCGCCGTCACCCTAGCCATACGCGTGAGCGCGCTCGATCCGGTCGGTAAGGGCGCCAGCCTCGGCGCGATTCTGGGCAGCGGCGCGCTGTTTGCACTGTTTGCCAATCCGATATTCGGGCAGCTTTCCGACCGCACGCGTTCCCGCTTCGGCCGGCGCAGGCCATGGCTCATCGGCGGCGTCATCATGGGCAGTCTCGCCCAGCTCGTGATCGCCTATTCGTCGAGCCTGCTGGTGATCGGCATTGCCTGGTGCGCCGTGCAGGTGGCCTACAACGCGATGCTCGCGGCTCTGGTCGCCGTTGTGCCCGATCAGGTGCCGGAACGGCAGCGGGGCATGATATCGGCGCTTGCCGGCATGTCGGTCTATGTCGCCTTGCTGATCGGCAGCGCCGTCGTGTCGCTGACGGGAACGGGCAGCAATGCCATGTTCCTGGTGCCGACCGCGATCGGTCTCGTCACGATTATCGGCTTCGCCCTGCTGCTGAATGATCGTCCGACCGATAACGAGCCGGCGCCTACAGGCAACCTGTTGGGTGAATTGGCTGCGAGCTTCTGGGTCAATCCGGTCAAGTATCGCGACTTCGGCTATGCCTGGCTCAGCCGCTTCCTGGTGTTCTTCGGCTTTGCGGTGCTGACCTCCTATCAGGTCTATTATCTCACCGACCAGCTCGGCGTCGCCGAGGCCGGCATCGGTCAGACCATGTTCTTCTCGATCCTGATCACCACCTGCTGCGTCGTCGCCTCCTCGATCATCTCCGGCTATCTTTCCGACCGGACAGGACGCCGCAAACCCTTCGTTTTCGCTGCTGCCGCCACCTATGCGCTCGGTATCGCCGTGATCATGATGGCGCCAGGCCTCACCATGTTCTTCGTTGGCGTCGCCATCTCCTCGGTCGGCTTCGGCGTGTATTATGCCGTGGACCAAGCGCTGGTGGTAGATATTCTGCCGGATCGCGAAACGAATGCGGCAAAGAACCTCGGCGTGCTCAACATCGCCAATGCGGTTCCGCAATCGATCGCGCCGGCCATCGCGCCGATCGTGCTCGCTATCGGCTCGGGACAGAATTACACGCTGCTCTATGCTGTGGCGGCGGTCAGCGCCTTCCTTGGCGCGCTGGCGATCGTGCCGGTTCGCGGCGCGCGCTGACAAGATCAATATTTCGGGCGGCAACGCCTGCCTGATGGTCCAGACAGGACCGGGTTAAGATGAGAGGATTCCCTATGATCGACGATATTCTCGACAAGATGACACTGGAGGAGCAGGTGTCGCTGCTCTCAGGCGCCGATTTCTGGACGACCGTTGCAATCGAGCGGCTCGGTGTGCCGAAGATCAAGGTCACCGACGGCCCCAATGGCGCACGCGGCGGTGGGTCGCTGGTCGGCGGCGTTAAGTCTGCCTGCTTCCCGGTGGCGATCGCGCTTGGAGCGACGTGGGATCCGGCGCTTATCGAGCGCGCCGGCGTGGCGCTCGGCGGGCAGGCCAAGAGCAAGGGGGCGTCGGTGCTTCTTGCGCCGACCGTTAACATCCACCGTTCCGGCCTCAACGGCCGTAACTTCGAATGCTATTCGGAAGATCCGGCGCTGACGGCCGCCTGCGCCGTCGCCTATATCAAGGGCGTGCAGAGCCAGGGCGTGGCGGCAACGATCAAGCACTTCGTCGCCAACGAGTCCGAGATCGAGCGGCAGACGATGTCGTCCGATGTCGACGAGCGGACGCTGCGTGAAATCTATCTGCCGCCCTTCGAGGAGGCGGTGAAGAAGGCCGGTGTGAAAGCCGTCATGTCCTCCTACAACAGACTGAACGGCACCTATACGAGTGAAAACCCCTGGCTGCTGACGAAAGTGCTGCGCGAGGAGTGGGGCTTTGACGGCGTTGTTATGTCCGACTGGTTCGGTTCGCACTCGACGGCCGAGACCATCGATGCCGGGCTGGATCTGGAAATGCCTGGTCCTGCGCGGGATCGCGGCGAAAAGCTGGTTGCGGCGGTCCGGGAAGGCAAGGTAAAGGCCGAGACCGTGCTCGCTTCGGCACGGCGCATCCTTCAGCTTCTCGAGAGCGTCGGTGCCTTTGAAAAAGCCCCGGATCTCAGCGAGCATGCGCTGGACCTGCCGCAGGATCGTGCACTGATCCGCCAGCTCGGTGCGGAGGGCGCCGTGCTCCTGAAGAACGACGGTGTTCTGCCGCTTGCAAAGTCCTCCGTCGATCAGATCGCCGTCATCGGGCCGAATGCGGCCTCCGCCCGCGTCATGGGCGGCGGCAGCGCGCGGATTGCCGCGCATTATACGGTGAGCCCGCTGGAAGGCATTCGGGCGGCGCTCTCCAACGCCAACAGCATCCGCCATGCGGTCGGCTCCGCCAACAACCGGCTGGTCGATCTTTTCAGCGCTGAGATGACAGTAGAATATTTCAAGGGGCGCGGTTGCCAGGGACAGCCGGTTCATGTCGACGCGGGAGACAAGGGTGAATTCTTCTGGTTCGATCTTCCGGCCGAAGCCCTCGATATCACCGATTTTTCCGCCCGGATGACGGGAATCTTCGTGCCCGAGGAGAGCGGCGAACATGTCTTCGGCATGACCAATGCCGGTCTTGCCCGACTCTTCGTCGATGGCGAGCTCATCGTCGACGGCTATGAAGGCTGGACGAAGGGCGAGAATTTTTTCGGGACCGCGAATGACGAACAGCGCCGGCCCAAAGTCCTCGAAGCTGGCCGCCGCTATCGGATTGTCGTCGAGTATGAAGCGCCGAAGGCGAGCCTTGATGGCATCAACATATGCGCGCTTCGTTTCGGGATCGAAAGGCCCCTTGGCGATGCCGGAATAGCGGAAGCCGTCGAAACCGCCCGCAAATCCGACATGGTCCTGCTGCTCGTCGGCCGTGACGGCGAGTGGGATACGGAAGGCCTCGACCTGCCCGACATGCGTCTTCCCGGCCGGCAGGAGGAACTGATCGAGAGGGTTGCCGGAGTCAATCCGAATGTGATCGTGGTGCTACAGACCGGGGGACCAGTCGAGATGCCCTGGCTCAGCAAGGTTCGGGCGGTGCTGCAGATCTGGTATCCCGGCCAGGAGCTGGGCAATGCGCTCGCGGATGTCCTCTTCGGGGATGTCGAGCCTTCGGGACGCCTGCCGCAGACCTTCCCGAAGGCACTTGCCGACAACTCGGCCATTACCGGTGATGCGACGATCTACCCCGGACAAGACGGCCATGTCCGCTATGCTGAAGGGATTTTCGTCGGCTATCGGCATCACGATACAAGAGAGATCGAACCACTCTTCCCCTTCGGCTTCGGTCTCGGCTATACGCGCTTTACCTGGGGTGCCCCCCAACTATCCGGAACCGCAATGGGGCCGGATGGTCTTACGCTGACAGTCGATGTCACCAATATCGGCGACAGAGCGGGGTCGGATGTGGTGCAGCTCTATGTTCACTCTCCCAACGCCAGGGTCGAGCGACCATTCAAGGAGCTGCGTGCCTTTGCAAAGCTCAAACTGGAGCCGGGCGCGACCGGTACGGCGGTGCTGAAGATCGCTCCTCGCGATCTGGCTTACTTCGATGTCGAGGCCGGTCGTTTCCGGGCGGATGCCGGAGAATACGAGCTGATCGTTGCCGCAAGCGCCACCGATATCCGGGCAAGCGTAAGTATTCACTTGCCGGTCGATCATGTGATGGAGCGATAAACCCGGTATGTCATAGGGATCGCGTCGTCTGCCAGATCGCGGGCGATGTGATCCCACGTGGCGACGGGTCGCGTAGTCGCCTTGCAGCTCAACTCCTCCCCGCGCTGATCGCCTCGGCAGATTGCATCGACGCTTCAAGGACAGTGTTGCAGCAACTGCGTGCGATCTCCCATCGTGACGCGTAGCTTGTCGCCCTCTGTGGCAACCGTGATCTGTTCGGGTCGTTCAACGCCATCCAAAGTGCATTGCATGTCCGTACTGAAGACGGTTTGACGCTGCTTCCAGCCGACGATCTTGCATTCAAGGTCCACGATTCTGAGCCGGTCGCCGTCATGAAAAATGTATGTCTCTCCCGACAAATGGGCGCATGAGCGTGCCCATATGCCGGCAAACAGCTCATCGGCAACCATTGCTGTCGGCATCCCCAATCCTGCAAACACAATAGCGAGCCACGCGAGCATCCG
Organism: Rhizobium sp. RCC_161_2; assembly: GCF_041355235.1. Taxonomy (NCBI): domain Bacteria; kingdom Pseudomonadati; phylum Pseudomonadota; class Alphaproteobacteria; order Hyphomicrobiales; family Rhizobiaceae; genus Rhizobium; species Rhizobium sp. RCC_161_2. The sequence goes on from NZ_JBFUPL010000001.1 coordinate 81,101, forward strand.
CTTGCTGTTGTTTTTCCTGGGGAGTTGTCGTGACATCCGGCAGTCCTCTACAATTCGGTTCCGGACTGCACCATCTGCAGCGCCTGTCTTGCCTCGGGAAAGTCGGGCTTCAGGCGCAACGCTTCCTCGAAGTCCGCTGTGGCCCTGGCGATGTCGCCCTTGCGGCCAAGGGCAATTCCCCGGCCGTAATAGGCCGTTGGAAAGTCTGGTTTAAATGTTATGGCTGTGCTGAAATCGACAATCGCCTCATCAAGCTTGCCCAATTGAACATAGACTTTCGCGCGATTGAAAAGCGCCACGACCTGCTTCGGATTGAGAGTCACCGCCCTATCGAGGTCGGCGAGCGCCTTGTCGAATTGCTGCATGCGGAAGAAGGTCTCTCCACGCCCGTTGTAGAAGTCGACGTTCTTGGGATCGAGCGCGATGGCCCGATCGAAATCGGGAATGGCGCGATCGAACTGAGATTGCAGCGAGAAGAGAACACCGCGGCCGCCATAGGCATCGCCGGAATTCGGAGCGATCTGGAAGGCCTTGTCGAAATCGGCCATGGCGAGATCGTATCGGCCGATCTTGGTATAGGCTGCTCCGCGTCCGGTATAGGCCTGCACATAGCTGCTGTTCTGGATGGCATGGGTGAAATCGGGAATCGCATTGGCATAGTCACCCTTCTCGTAATAAACGACGCCGCGGTTGAGGTAGGATACGACCCGGTTGTTATCGAGCCCGATGGCCTGGGTGAGGTCGGCAATCGCCTTGTCGTATTGGCCAAGACGGAGATAGGTCATGCCGCGATTATGGTAGTGGTCAGGCTTCTGCGGCCCGAGTGCAATGGCCCTGTCAAAATCGGGAATGGCACGTTCGAATTGCGATTGGCGCAAAAACATGGCGGCGCGATTGCCATAGGCATCGTCGGAGTTGGGATCGATTTGCAGGGCCTTGTCGAAATCGGCCAGGGCGAGATCATATTGGTCGTTCAGCGCATAGGCCGATCCACGCCCAATATAGGCCTGCACATAGTCGCCCTTGAGCTTGATGGCAGAAGTGAAATCGGCAACTGCCCTGGCGAAGTCGTCCATCTGGAGATAGACGCTGCCGCGGCCTTTGTAGGTTTCGGCCCGTTTCGGGTCGAAGCGGATGGCTTCGGTAAGATCGGCGAGCGCCTTGTCGTACTGGCCCAGGCGGAAATAGATGACGCCGCGATTGTGGTAGGCGACAGGATTCTTGCGGTCGAGCCGGAGATAGCCTTCGAGCCGTGATAGATTAGCCTCGTCCTGCTCTACCGTCGTGGCTTGCTCCTGCGCCAGCGCGGGAGCCGCTGCGAGACATAAGGCGAGGATCGCGAGACCCATCTTCTTCACCGAAGCTCCTCCCTGCCATGCGGATATCAGGCGCACGCAGCTCCCAAATGCGATTTCCTCGCACCGCTGTCAGCCGTCCATGTCCCGAGACTCGTTGCGGCACCAGGAGCATCTAAGGGCGATATTCATTGGTCGCGCCAAGGAAGTCTCGGGAGGCATACTCTGAAAAGTTGAGCTGCATGAGTCAATTCTAAATTATTGATTGCCGCACGTCGTTTGGCAAGAGAGTTCTTCTCGAGCCCGAGTTTGATTTTTGATATCTTCTATTGGATGCAGGCGAATGGCCCGCATTCTGCGATGCAACCTACCAAGACGCCAACAGGCGGCGGGCTGATTGGCCTGCCGCCTGTCGAATTCCGATAAGGCTTGTGCGGATGCCGACGATACAGCTTCTGCTGCTGCTAGAACAGCCGCTCCAGCCAGCCATGCTTGTCAGGTGCACGTCCGTTTTGAATGTCGAGCAGTGCTGTCTTCAGACGTGTTGTCACCGGACCTGCACCTCCATCACCGATGGTGAAGTTGTGCGTGCGGCCCTTTAGCTTACCGATCGGTGTTACCACTGCAGCTGTGCCGCAGGCGAAGGCTTCCCGTAGCCGGCCGCTGGCTGCATCCGCCTGCCACTGGTCGATCGCATAGGGCTCCTCGCGCACCGTAAGCCCGAGCTCGCGCGCCAGTATGATCAGGGAATCGCGAGTGATGCCCGGCAGGATCGTGCCGGTCAGCGGCGGGGTCTGGAGCGAGCCGTCATCGAAGACGAAGAAGACGTTCATGCCGCCGAGTTCCTCGACGAAACGACGCTCTACTGCGTCGAGGAAGACGACTTGGTCGCAGCCTTCTTGGGTCGCTTCCGCCTGCGCGGAAAGGCTTGCCGCATAGTTGCCGCCGCACTTGGCTTCGCCGGTGCCGCCAGGGGCGGCGCGCGTATAATTCTCCGACAGCCAGATCGTCACGGCCGATGCGCCGCCCTTGAAGTAGGCGCCGACCGAGGAGGCGATGACGCAATAGATATAGTCGGAGGAAGGCTTTACGCCGAGCAGGCTTTCGGTCGCGATCATGAACGGCCGCAGGTAGAGTGCAGCGCCGTCGGTGGTCGGTATCCAGTCCCGATCGATCTTGACCAATTCTCGCACGGACTCGAGGAAGAGCTCCTCCGGCAGCGGCGCCATCGCCAGCCGCGTGGCGGAGTTGCGGAAACGCCGCGCATTGGCGTCGGGACGGAAGAGCGTGGCGCCGCCGTCAGGCAGGCGATAGGCCTTCATGCCCTCGAAGATTTCCTGGCCATAGTGGAATACCAGCGTCGCCGGATCGAGATTGAACGGCTTGCGCGCCTCGATCTTTGCGTCATGCCAGCCGCGGCCCTCGGAATAGCGGATCGTCGCCATGTGATCGGTGAAGACGCGACCGAAACCGGGGTTCTGGAGCAGCGCTTCGCGCTCGCTGGCCGGAACGGGGTTCGAATTTCTCTCAAATACCAGGGTCTGCGGGCCGCTGTCACTCATCGTCTATTCCTGTCTATTCCTCATTCGTGGCGGGTCGATTCCCCGCTCGCTCCTGAAGCGTGGTTTAGCCTAAATCGAGTGGCATTTGTTTGCTTTTATATTTGTCCAGGTGAAAGTTTTCGCGTTCTTCCGCTCATTTTCCGACATTTCTAGTATTTTCTGCTAGCGATGAGTGCTGATTGGACTGCCGCCAACGGGCTGGATGCCGTCGATCGGCGAATTTCGCGGGCGCTTCAGTAAGCCTGTCGATGCCGAACAGGTGCGGTAAGCAAACGTTGAACTATGAGCTCCGAAGCATTGGACAGTCACGAAGGGCTGAGTCCGGTCGCCCTTGGGCAACAGCGCACTTTCTTCCGGAATTACCGATCCGCTTGCCTCTCGGGGCTTCTGCTGGTAGTGAGCGCTCCCGCAGCTTTTGGAAAGCTCAGGTATCCGGTCGCAGCCCACCCGGTCAAAACAAGGGATCATAGATTATGAAGACCATCGTCGTCTGCTCTGGCGGACTGGACTCCGTTTCGCTCGCCCACAAGGTCGCCGCGGAACAACAGCTTATCGGCCTCGTCTCGTTCGACTACGGCCAACGGCACCGCAAGGAGCTGGATTTTGCCGCCGCCTGCGCCAAGCGCCTCGGCGTGCCGCATGAGATCATCGACATCACCACCATCGGCAAACATTTGACCGGCTCGGCGCTCACCAATGATGTCGATGTGCCGGATGGGCACTATGCCGAGGAAACGATGAAGGCGACCGTCGTTCCCAACCGCAACGCCATCATGCTGGCGATCGCCTTCGGTCTTGCCGCCGCGCAGAAGGCCGATGCTGTCGCGGTTGCCGTCCATGGCGGCGATCACTTCATCTATCCGGACTGCCGGCCCGGCTTCATCGATGCCTTTCAGCAGATGCAGAACCAGGCGCTGGACGGCTATGCCAGCGTTTCGCTCTACGCGCCCTTTGTCATGGCCTCCAAGGCTGACATCGTGACGGATGGCGCTCGCCATAAAACGCCCTTTGCTGAGACCTGGTCCTGCTACAAGGGCGGTGAGCGCCATTGCGGCCGTTGCGGCACCTGCGTCGAACGGCGCGAGGCCTTCCATCTCGCCGGCGTAGAGGATCCGACGGACTATGAGGATCCGGATTTCTGGGTGACGGCGACGTCCGGCTTTTCGGCCCAAGAGGTGAAGTGATGTTCCGCATTACCAAGGAATTCCACTTCTCCGCCTCGCATCAGCTCACGCATCTTGCCGACGATCATCAGTGCGCCCGGATGCATGGGCACAATTATATCGTCGAGGTCGAGCTTTCGGCCGCCGAGCTCGACGCCAATGGCTTCGTGCGCGATTATCATGAGCTCGCACCCCTGAAGCGCTATATCGACGATAATTTCGATCACCGTCATCTCAACGACGTTCTCGGCCACGGCCGCGTCACCTCGGAATGTCTGGCCAAGCATTTCTACGACTGGTGCAAGGCGATGCTGCCCGAGACCTCGGCCGTGCGCGTCAGCGAAACGCCGAAGACATGGGCGGAATACCGGCCATGAGCGAGGCACGCGAGGCCCGGATCCGCGTCAGCGAGATATTCGGGCCGACGATCCAGGGCGAGGGCATATTAATCGGCCTGCCGACCGTGTTCGTACGCACCGGCGGCTGCGATTATCGTTGTTCCTGGTGCGATACGCTGCATGCCGTCGATAGCGACTATCGCGATCAATGGCAGCCGATGTCGGTCGATGAAATCTGGCAAGACGTGATCCGGCTTTCCGGGGGTAAGCCGCTGACGGTCTCGCTGTCTGGCGGCAACCCGGCGATCCAGCCGCTTGGGCCGCTGATCGCCCGTGGTCATGGCGAAGGCTATAGCTTCGCGCTGGAAACACAGGGGAGTGTGGCCAAGGAGTGGTTCGCCGATCTCGATACTCTCGTGTTGAGCCCGAAGCCACCGTCGAGCGGTATGGTGACCGATTGGGCCGCATTCGACGACTGTCTGCGTTTGGCGGCGGATAAGCCGCAGGTGGCGCTGAAGATCGTCGTCTTCGATGACCGCGACTATGCCTATGCGCGCGAAGCCGCCGCCCGTTATCCGCATCTGCCGGTCTATCTCCAGCCCGGCAACCATACGCCACCGCCGCCCGACGCGGACGACGCGAGGATCGACATCGACGGGATCATGGACAGGATGCTTTGGCTCGTGGACAAGGTGACTGCCGACCGGTGGTTCGAGGCGCGCGTTTTGCCGCAATTGCACGTCCTGCTCTGGGGCAACAAGCGCGGCGTCTGATCTTCCGCGCCTGTGCCATCGCGGCACGGCGTTCAGGCTTGGATAGCATTTTCGAAACGCGCCCTGGGGATGAAGCGTCATTCCACGTTGCCGTGACAGCTCACGGGATGCCATGTTGGAGCACATCTGCGGATGAGATACCGACAAGAATCATCGACGGGAGGGATACTTGAAACACTTCATCGCCATTTGCGCCATCGGATCATCGATTGCCTTTGCGGCCCATGCGGCGGAGCAGCCGACGCTCTCAGCCCGTGAGGCCAAGACGCTGACGTCGGACGGGCTTTCGTTCAAGGACCTCAATCGCAACGGCAAGCTCGATCCCTATGAGGATTGGCGCCTGCCGGCTGCCGAGCGCGCCGCCGATCTTGTCGAGCAGATGACACTTGAGGAAAAGGCCGGCCTGATGATGCATGGCACGGCGCCATCCGTCGGCGCTGGTGCCGGCATGGGCGTCGGCTCCGAGTATGATCCCGACCGAGCCCGTGACATGATCGACCGGCGGAAAGTCGTTACCTTCATCACCCGGCTTGGTGGCGATCCGGCCGTTCTGGCTGGAGAGAACAACAAGCTGCAGGAAATCGCCGAGGCGGGCCGTCTCGGCATTCCGGCGACGATCAGCACCGACCCGCGCAATCACTTCCAGTTCGTGCTCGGCGCGAGCGTGTCGTCAGGCGGCTTTTCCAAATGGCCAGAGACCCTGGGATTCGCGGCCATCGGCGATGCGGCGCTCGTCCGCCGGTTTGGCGACATTGCCCGCCAGGAATATCGTGCCGTCGGCATTCAGGAAGCTCTGTCTCCCCAGATCGATCTCGCCACCGAACCCCGCTGGCCGCGCATCAACGGCACCTTCGGCGAGGATGCGCAGATCGCCAAGACCATGGCCGAAGCCTATGTGGCCGGTTTCCAGAATGGTGAGGACGGTATCAACCGCGACAGCGTTATCGCCGTCGCCAAGCACTGGGTCGGCTATGGCGCGGCGAAAGACGGCTATGACAGCCACAATGCCTATGGCCGGCACGCCACTTTCCCCGCAAATGATTTCGCCGAGCATCTGATCCCCTTCGAGGGAGCCTTCAAGGCGAAGGTCGGCGGCGTCATGCCCACCTATTCGATCCTCGACGGCGTTACCATCGACGGCAAGCCGCTGGAACCAGTCGGCGCGGGATACAGCAAGCAGCTTTTGACCGATCTTTTGCGTGGACATTACGGTTTCGATGGCGTCGTCCTCAGTGACTGGCTGATCAGCAATGACTGCAAGGACGCCTGCCTCGACGGCGAAAAGCCGGGCGTGAAGCCAACACTGAATGAGGAAACCTTCGGCATGCCCTGGGGCGTCGAGGATCTGAGCCGCGTCGATCGCTTTGCAAAAGCCGTCAATGCCGGCGTCGACCAGTTCGGCGGCGTGACCTCCTCGGATCTTCTGGTTGAAGCGGTGAAGGAAAAAAAGATCAGCGAGGAGCGTCTCGATCAGTCGGCGACCCGGATCCTGGTCCAGAAGTTCGAGCAGGGACTGTTTGAGAACCCCTATGTCGATCCGCAAAAGGCCCGCACGATCGTCGGCAACCCGACCTTCGCAGCCGAGGCAACCGCCGCGCAGGCCCGCGCCATGGTGCTGCTCGACAACAAGGCCAAGCTTCTGCCGGTGAAGGACGGTAAGAAGGTATTCCTTTATGGCGTCGATCCGAAGGTGGCATCCGCCCGTGGTTTCACGGTCGTGGCGAGCGCCCACGACGCCGACTTCGCGCTAGTGCGGCTGAATGCACCCTATCAGCAGCCGCATATGAACTACTTCTTCGGTTCCCGGCATCAGGAAGGCGACCTCGATTTCAAGGACGGCAATGCCGATTTCGAAGCCTTCAAGAGTGCGGCCAAAGCGGTTCCGACCATCGTCACCGTCTATCTGGCGCGGCCGGCGATCCTCACCGGCATTCGCGACCAGGCTGGGGCCATCCTCGGCAATTTCGGTGCCAGCGACGAGGCTCTGTTCGATGTGATCGAAGGAAAGCAGAAGGCGGAAGGCAAATTGCCTTTCGAGCTTCCCTCCTCGATGGCCGAGGTGCTGGCGCAGAAGCCGGATGTCCCGCACGACACGCTTCATCCGCTCTATCCGATAGGCTACGGGCTGGCCTATTGATAGAAGCGCCATGATCTGGATCAGAGGCCGTGCAATTATGGGCCTCTGATCGTGCCGGCAAGGGCCATAGTTGCATTGGCGGCATCTCACGGCTAAGTATCTTGGTACGCCATAATACGGCTCACGAACAACGGCCTCATGATGACGGCCGATGTTCGTGACAAAAGGTGATGTCTTCGAGACCGGAGTGCAGGGATGAATGATGATTTGCGGGGCGCGGCAATTCGGGTGGAGCGTCCGGCGAAAACCTTGCGTGAGCTGGCGCTCGACAAGGTCCGCGAAGCGATAGTCAACGGGTATTTTCGCCCTGGTGACCGTCTGGTGGAGCGCGATCTCTGTGCTCAACTGGGTGTCAGTCGTACGATCGTGCGCGAAGTTTTGCGCCACCTCGAGTCGGAAGGCCTTGTCGCCAACCTGCCGAACAAGGGGCCGATCGTCGCGCTGCTTGATCTTGGCGAGGCGAAGCAGATCTATGAGATCCGTGGCGCGCTTGAGGGCATGGCGGCGCGGCTTTGCGCCGAACAGGGTAATCCCGCAATTGCCGATGCCCTGGATAAGTCATTGCAGGATATCCGCAACAGCTATCAGGACAAGGATATGCCGGGCGTCCTCGCGCATACCTCGTCCTTCTATCAGACGCTGTTCAGCATGGTCGATCGCCATGTAGCCTGGGGAGTCGTCAACCTCCTGACTGTTCGCATCAATCATCTGCGCTCGATGACGATCAAGACGGAGAACCGTGGCGTCCAGGGTCCGGCACAAATGGCCCGTATCGTCGATGCCATTCGCCGCGGCGATGGGCCCGGGGCTTATCAGGCCGCAATGGATCATGTCGCCAGTGCCAGCGCCATTGCCGAGGCGGTTCTGTCCGGACAACAATCGATCGACTGATCGGTCGCGGGCTGTGTTCCCGCAAGATATTTCCCCGAATACGAAAATGGGTCGGCTTCACGAGCCGGTTTGCTGGCGTTCAAAATTGCGCCTGAAAACGAGCTGTCAGCTTGACACCGCACTTTGTTCAATGTGACGGTATGCCATAATTAAGAATACCAAGGTGGAGCGTCAATGAACTGGGATGTCGCCGTGGACCGTGCCCTCGTTTGAGAGCGGGCGGCTAGGTCTGTTTAGGCATCAATTTGTTGTTATTGTTGGATTTATCGAAAGGCTATCGCGGATTTTTCGCGATCCGCAGAAAGCTGCTTGACAGTTTTGTATGATGGCATACCATCATATGTAATATCGAAAGCGAGATAGCCCATGACCCTTCAAATCCGAAAGACCGTGCTGCAGATCGAAACGACGCTGATTGAGGGCGGGAAGGCAGCGGCCGTTCCGCTGAAGCTGTTTTCCGCGTTGGCGGTCGTCAAAAATCCCTGGGCGGGTCGCGGTTTTGTCGAAGACCTGAAGCCCGAGATCCACGCGGTCGCCCCGGTTCTTGGCGAGTTGCTGACGAAGATAATTATTGAGGCAGTCGGCTCGGGCGAAGCGGTCGAAGGCTACGGCAAGGCGGCAGTCGTCGGTGTCGACGGCGAGATCGAACATGCCTCGGCGCTCATCCATACGCTCCGCTTCGGCAATCACTATCGCCAGGCGGTTGGTGCCAAGTCATACCTCGCCTTCAGCAACACCCGCGGCCCGGCCAGCGCGCCGATCATGATCCCGCTGATGGACAAGAATGACGAGGGCCGTCGCTCGCATTACCTGACGATCCAGACGTCCATTCCCGATGCGCCTGCCGCCGACGAGATCGTTGTGGCCCTTGGCGCTTCAGTCGGAGGCCGGCCGCATCACCGCATCGGCGACCGATATCAGGATCTGAGGGACTTGGGGCAGGACGTCGCCAATCCCGCTGGCGTTTGAAGGATTTGGGCGCCGGGATGTCGACAGTGGAAACCATAGCGCAACACGGTGCCGACGAAGCTACGGCGAAGGGCTTGTCCCGCAGCAGGACGGCAAGTGGCACGGCCTATCATGAGGTCGGCAGCGGCGAGCCGCTGGTCCTCATCCATGGCGTCGGTATGCGTCTTGAAGCCTGGGCGCCGCAGATATCAGCCTTCGCGCGGACGCATCGCGTCATCGCCGTCGATATGCCCGGACACGGCGAAAGCAGCAAGTTGCCGGCTGTTAGCCCCCTCGAGGCGTTTGTCGATTGGTTCGGGGGTTTCCTGGATGAAATGGCACTCAACGGCGCAAATGTTGCCGGGCATTCGATGGGTGCATTAGTGGTCGGCGGAAGTGCTGCCACGTTCGGCCTCCGTATCAAGCGTGTTGCCTATCTGAATGGCGTCTACCGCCGCGATCCCGAAGCGAAGGCGGCGGTTCTTGCGCGTGCGGCGGCAATTCCGCTGACGGGCGTCGACAAGGAGGGGCCGCTCGTGAGGTGGTTCGGCGATGATGCGCAAAGTGTGGTCGCGCGCGACTTGACGCGCAACTGGCTGAGCCTCGTCGATCCGCAAGGCTATGCGACGGCCTATGCCGCCTTTGCCGGCGGCGACGCGACCTACGCGGATCGCTGGCCGGACGTGCATGTGCCGGCCCTGTTCCTGACCGGCTCGGACGATCCCAATTCGACACCGCAAATGGCCGAGCAGATGGCGTCCATCACGCCGAAAGGCTGGGCAAGGATCGTCGAGGGCCATCGGCATATGGTGAATTTGACGGCGCCGGAGATCGTGAATGGGTTGCTCGCCGAGTGGCTCGCATGCGGGGAGGATGCAGGATGACGATAGAGCAGTTGGATCCCAGAGCGCTGCGCGACGCCTTCGGTGCCTTTCCGACCGGGGTCACGGTGGTGACCACGCGCGACCAGGCCGGAGTGCCGATCGGCTTCACGGCAAACTCGTTTACCTCGGTGTCGCTCGACCCGCCGCTTCTGCTGGTTTGCCTGGCAAAGACATCCCGCAACTTCACGGCGATGACGAGTGCGAGTTCCTTTGCGATCAACGTGTTGTCGGAGACGCAAAAACATATATCCAACACCTTCGCGCGGCCGGTCGAAGACAGGTTCGCAACCGTGGAGTGGGCGTCGGGCTCCGCTGGCTGTCCGATCCTGGCCGATGTCGCGGCCTGGTTCGAATGCACTCTGGAGCAGGTCATCGAAGCCGGTGATCACGTTATCCTGATGGGGCGGATCGTTTCTTTCGAGAACAGCGGCCGCAACGGATTGGGCTATGTCCGCGGCGGCTACTTCACGCCGATCCTCGCCAGCAAGGCCGTCTCAGCGGCGGTGGAAGGCCATATCGAGCTGGGTGCGGTTGTGGAGCGCCATGGCGAAGTCCTTCTCCTCGGCGAGGACGTTCTTTCCCTGCCGGGCTGTGACGGCAAGGATGGCAGCCCGGGCGACCTCCTGCGGGATTATCTGGAAGAACTCACCGGGCTTTCGGTAACGATCGGCTTTCTCTATTCGGTCTATGAGGGCAAGAGCGACGGAAAGCAGCACATCGTCTATCGTGCCTTCGCGTCTGATGGCGAGCCGCGCAACGGCCGCTTCCTGAAGCCAGAGACCTTGACCAAGGCCCGTTTCAAGACGAGTTCGACAGCCGATATCGTCGCGCGTTTCGCGGTCGAGAGCCAGATCGGTAATTTCGGCGTTTATTTCGGCGACGAGACCGTCGGCACGGTCCGCCCGGTCCCAGCAAAGGCGGCGCAGCCATGAAATTCTCTCTCTTCGTTCATATGGAACGTCTCGACGCCGGCCAGAGCCACAAGAGCCTCTATGAGGAGTTCGTCGCGCTCTGCGAGATTGCCGACAAGGGTGGCATGCATGCCATCTGGACGGGCGAGCATCACGGCATGGATTTCACTATCGCGCCCAATCCCTTCGTGACCATCGCTGATCTTGCGCGCCGCACATCGCGCGCAAGGCTCGGAACGGGGACGGTAATCGCGCCCTTCTGGCATCCGATCAAGCTCGCCGGCGAGGCGGCCATGGCGGATATCATCTGCGATGGCAGGCTCGACATCGGCATTGCGCGCGGCGCCTATTCCTTCGAATACGAGCGCCTGCTGCTGGGGCTCGACGCCTGGGGTGCCGGCCAGCGGATGCGCGAGCTCATCCCGGCGGTCAAGGGTATCTGGAAGGGCGACTACGCCCATGACGGCGAGTTCTTCAAATTCCCCTCGACCACATCGGCACCTAAGCCGTTGCAGGAGCCGAACCCGCCGATCTGGGTGGCTGCGCGCGATCCGAATTCACACGAGTTCGCCGTTGCCAATGGCTGCAATGTCCAGGTGACGCCGCTCTGGCAGGGCGATGAGGAAGTCGAAGGGCTGATGGGCCGCTTCAACGATGCCTGCGCCAAGCATTCGCAGATCGAGCGGCCGAAAATCATGCTGCTGCGCCACACCTATGTCGGCTCAACCGAAGACGACATTGCACAGGCAGCGCACGAGCTGAGCGTTTATTACAATTACTTCTTCGCCTGGTTCAAGAATGAGAAGCCCGTCAAACAGGGCCTGATCGAGCGGATCCCCGAAGAGGAGATCAGCGCGAACGCGATGCTCTCCGATGCGGTCATGCGCAGCAACAACGTCGTCGGCAATGCCGAGACCGTCATTGCCCGCCTGAAGGCTTATGAAGCCCTTGGGTATGACGAGTATTCCTTCTGGATCGATACGGGCATGTCCTTCGAGCGAAAGAAAGCCTCGCTGGAGCGCTTTATCGCCGAGGTCATGCCGGCATTTGCGGAGTAAAGCCCATGCAGCGTTTCCAGTCTTATATCGACGGCGAATTTGTGGACGGAGAGGCTCGATTCCCGAGCATCGATCCGGCGACCGGCAAGGTCTGGGCCGAGATGCCGGAAGCGCGCGAGAGCGACGTCGATCGCGCGGTCAGCGCCGCTGAAACGGCGCTCTATGACGGCCCCTGGTCGAAGCTGACGGCCACGCAGCGCGGCAAGCTTCTCTACAAGCTTGCGGATCTGGTTGCGGCCAATGCGCAAAAGCTTGCCGAGCTGGAGACCCGCGACACCGGCAAGATTATCCGCGAGACATCGGCGCAGATCGCCTATGTCGCCGACTATTACCGTTATTATGCCGGCCTTTCCGATAAGATCGAAGGGGCATACCTCCCCATCGACAAGCAGGATATGGACGTTTGGCTGCGGCGCGAACCCATCGGCGTCGTTGCCATGGTCGTCCCCTGGAACAGCCAGTTGTTTCTTTCCGCCGTCAAGATCGGCCCGGCGCTGGCAGCCGGCTGCACCATGGTCGTCAAGGCGTCCGAGGATGGCCCCGCACCGCTTCTGGAATTCGCCCGCCTCGTTCGCGAAGCGGGCTTCCCCGCCGGCGTCGTCAATATCATCACCGGCTTTGGCCCTTCCTGCGGTTCGGCCCTCAGCCGGCATCCGAAAGTCGCGCATATCGCTTTCACAGGCGGACCCGAAACGGCGCGTCATGTCGTGCGCAATTCGGCGGAAAACCTTGCCTCGACTTCGCTCGAACTCGGCGGCAAGTCGCCCTTTATCGTCTTTGCCGACGCCGATCTTGAAAGTGCCGCCAATGCCCAGGTCGCGGGTATCTTTGCCGCCACTGGCCAAAGCTGTGTCGCGGGCTCACGGCTTATTGTCGAGCGGAGCGTCAAGGACAAGTTTTTAGCCATGCTGAAGGCAAAGGCGGAGGCGATCCGTGTCGGCATCCCCTCGGACATGGCAACCGAAGTCGGCCCGCTGGCGACGAGACGTCAGCAGGACCATGTCGCGGCCCTCGTCGACAGGTCCGTTGAAAGCGGCGCTCGCCTTGTCTCGGGTGGGCGAAGGCTAGACGGCGATGGTTTTTACTTCCCGCCGACAATTCTTGACTGCGACGGCGTTGCCTCGCCCTCACTCGCCGAGGAGTTCTTCGGCCCGGTCCTCTCCGTCGTTTCGTTCGAAACCGAAGCCGAAGCGTTGCAGCTTGCCAACGACACTCGTTATGGCCTTGCATCCGGCGTCTTCACCCAGAACCTCACGCGCGCTCACCGCCTGATGAAGGGGCTGCGCGCCGGTGTCGTCTGGGTCAATACCTATCGCGCGGTGTCGCCGATCGCGCCCTTCGGCGGTTTCGGGCTCTCCGGTCATGGCCGCGAAGGCGGACTGGCGGCGGCCCTCGACTATACCCGCACGAAAACGATCTGGCTCAGGACATCTGACGATCCGATCCCCGATCCTTTCGTGATGAGGTAACGCCGATGTTCTACGAAATCCGGACCTATCGGCTGAAGAACGGGACGATCCCGCAATATCTGAAGGTCGTCGAGGAGGAGGGGATCGCCATCCAGAAAGCCCATCTCGGCAATCTTGTCGGCTATTTCTTTTCCGAGATCGGCACCATCAACGAGATCGTTCACATCTGGGCGTTTACGAGCCTCGACGATCGCGAGGCCCGGCGGCAGAGACTGGCTGCCGATCCGCGATGGCAGGCCTTCCTGCCTAGAATTCGCGACCTGATCGAAGTGGCCGAGAACAAGATTATGAAGCCGGCGAGCTTCTCTCCCCATGGAGTGAGCGCGCCCGCCGCATAAGGCATGCCTGTAAGACATTAAAAACAAGGACAAGGGAACATGAAAGCAAGAATTGCACTCGCGGCCTTTGCCGCAATATTGGCAGTGTCCGGGGCCGCCAAGGCCGACACGCTCGTCTTCACGAGTTGGGGAGGGACGACACAGGACGCGCAGAAGGCCGCCTGGGTGAACCCGTTCACCGACAAGACCGGCATCGCCGTCGCGCAGGACGGTCCGACCGACTACGGCAAGCTGAAGGCCATGGTCGAGGCAGGTCAGGTGACCTGGGACGTCGTCGACGTCGAGGGTGACTATGCCGCGCAGGCGGGCAAGACCGGGCTTCTCGAAAAGCTCGACTTCTCCGTCATCAACAAGTCCAAGCTCGATCCGCGTTTCGTTACGGACTATTCGGTCGGTAGCTTCTATTATTCCTTCGTCATCGGCTGCAATGCCGATGCGGTCAGCGCCTGCCCGAAGACATGGGCCGATCTGTTCGACACGGCGAAGTTTCCCGGCAAGCGCACCTTCTATAAGTGGTCGGCGCCAGGCGTGATCGAGGCGGCGCTGTTGGCCGATGGCGTTCCCGCCGACAAGCTCTATCCACTTGATCTCGAGCGGGCGTTCAAGAAGCTGGATACGATCAAGTCAGACATCGTCTGGTGGTCAAGCGGCGCGCAGTCGCAACAGCTTCTTGCATCGGCCGAGGCCCCGTTCGGCAGCATCTGGAACGGCCGTATGACCGCGCTTGCCGCCAGCGGCGTCAAAACGGACACGTCCTGGAACCAGAACATCACCGCCGCCGATTCACTCGTCGTGCCCAAGGGCGCGCCGAATCTCGAAGCGGCGATGAAGTTCATCGCTCTGGCATCATCCGCCCAGCCGCAGGCCGATCTGGCAAAGGCAACCGGCTATGCGCCTGTTAACATCGAGTCGGCAAAGCTGATGGATCCGGCAACGGCCAAGACCCTGCCGGACCAGCAGACCGCCAGCCAGGTCAATGCCGACATGTCATATTGGGCCGAAAACCGTGATGCCATCGGCAAGCGGTGGTATGCCTGGCAGGCCCAATAGGCTGAAGGACATCCGAAGGAGCGCCGCGGGCATCTGGCCCGCGGAGCAGGAGAGCGGGTCCGGCGCCTGCAGGGGCCGGCCGTTCATCTGCGCCTAAGGCGGGAAAGGAATGCCATGTCGACATATATTGACGTCGCCAGCGAGACGGCGCCTGCGTCGAGGGCGGTTAGGCCCAATGGCTTCGGCGGAGTCATGCCGGCGCTGATCTTCGTTGCAATCTTCTTTGTCGTTCCGGTCATCGCCCTTCTGCTGCGCAGCGTGATGGAGCCGGCTCCGGGCTTAGGCAATTATGCCGAACTGCTGGGTTCGTCGACCTATCTCAAAATATTCGCCAATACCTTCATCGTCTCAGGCCTTGTCACCGTCATCTCGCTGCTGATCGGCTTTCCCGTCGCCTGGACGCTGGCGATCATGCCATCAAGGCTGGCCTCATTGATTTTCGCGGTCCTGCTTCTGTCGATGTGGACCAATCTGCTCGCCCGGACCTATGCCTGGATGGTGCTGCTTCAGCGCACCGGGCTGATCAACAAGATGCTGGTGGCAACGGGGCTGATCGACAAGCCGCTGGCGCTCGTCAACAACCTGACCGGTGTGACCATCGGCATGACCTACATCATGCTGCCCTTCATCATCCTGCCGCTCTACGGCGTCATCCGCAAGATCGATCCGGCCATCCTGCAGGCGGCGGCACTTTGCGGCGCGAGCCGCTGGCAGTGCCTGACCCGTGTTCTCCTGCCTTTGGCCGCACCCGGCATGGTGGCGGGCGCGCTAATGGTTTTCGTCATGTCGCTTGGCTACTACGTCACCCCGTCTCTTCTCGGCGGCACGGCGAACATGATGCTGGCGGAACTGATCGCCCAGTTCGTGCAGTCCCTCGTCAATTGGGGCATGGGCGGGGCTGCGGCCCTTGTTCTCCTGGTCGTCACGCTTTCGCTCTATGCGGTGCAACTGCGGCTGTTCGGCGTGCAGAACACGGGAGGACGCTGACATGCTGCTCAATTTCGACCGTCTCGGCTGGTGGAAATATGCACTTCTGGCAATAACCCTCCTGACGGCAGCCTTCCTGCTGCTGCCGATCATCTTCATTGCGGCACTGTCCTTTGGGTCGTCGCAATGGCTGATCTTTCCGCCACCCGGCTGGACGCTGAAATGGTATGGCGAGCTTTTCTCCGATCCGCAGTGGCTGGCATCGGCCTGGACAAGCTTTAAGATCGCATCGATCGTCACGGTTCTGTCCGTATTGCTCGGGCTGGTGACATCCTTCGGGCTGGTGCGCGGCACATTCTTGTTCCGCAATACGCTGAAAGCGCTTTTCCTGACGCCGATGATCCTGCCCGTCGTCGTTCTCGCTGTGGCGCTCTATGCCTTTTTCCTGCGGATCGGCCTCGGCGGCACCTTGGCGGGCTTTGTCATTTCCCATCTCGTTCTGGCGCTGCCCTTTTCCATCCTCTCCATTTCCAATGCGCTCGAAGGCTTCGATAAATCCATCGAGGATGCGGCGGTGTTGTGCGGCGCTTCCCCGCTTGAGGCGAAGATCAGGGTAACCCTGCCGGCGATCAGCCATGGGCTGTTTTCGGCGGCGGTCTTCTCGTTCCTGACCTCCTGGGACGAGGTGGTGGTGGCGATCTTCATGGCGAGCCCGACGCTTCAGACGCTGCCGGTGAAGGTGTGGGCGACGCTGCGGCAAGATCTGACACCGGTCGTGGCTGCCGCTTCGTCCCTTCTCATTCTTTTGACGATCACGTTGATGGCGCTTGTCGCGATCGCACGCAAGGTACTGAAATCATGAGCGAACCCTTCCTGAAGATCAAAGGCATCCGCAAGGAGTACGGTCCTGTCGTCGCCGTGCACGATGTCAATCTGGAGGTTCGGCGCGGCGAGTTCCTGACCTTTCTCGGGCCATCCGGCTCGGGCAAGAGCACGACGCTCTACATATTGGCGGGCTTCGAAAATCCGACCAAGGGCGACATCACGCTCGATGGGCAGACCCTGCTGTCGACCCCGTCGCACAGGCGCAACATCGGCATGGTCTTCCAGCGCTATACCCTGTTTCCGCATCTGACCGTCGGCGAGAATATTGCCTTTCCCCTGAAGGTACGGCGCAAGTCCAAGGCCGAGGTCGACGCCAAGGTGAAGGAGATGCTGCGGCTCGTCAGGCTCGAAGGCTTCGAGGATCGCAAACCGTCGCAGATGTCGGGCGGCCAGCAGCAGCGCGTCGCGCTTGCCAGGGCATTGTCCTACGACCCGCCGGTGCTTTTGATGGACGAGCCGCTGTCGGCGCTCGACAAGAAGCTGCGCGAGGAAATCCAGCACGAGATACGACGTATCCACCAGCAGACCGAGGTGACGATCCTCTACGTCACCCATGACCAGGAGGAGGCGTTGCGGCTTTCCGATCGCATCGCCGTTTTCTCCAAGGGCATCATCGACCAGATCGGCACCGGGCCGGAACTCTATGCCAATCCGCGCACCCGCTTCGTCGCCGAGTTCATCGGCGATAGCGACTTCATCTCTTGCGATCTCCTGTCATCCAATAATGGTCAGGCGACGATCTCGCTCGGCGGCAAGACGGTGTTTGAGCGGATCCCCGTGCATGGCAAGGCACCCGCCGCCGGCAAGGCGGCTCTGATGCTGCGGCCGGAACGCATTCGGCTGGGACGCGGAAGCGGTACGAGCGACGGCTTTAGCGCAACGGTCAGCGATATCACCTTCCTTGGCAACAATGTTCATGTGGCAACGCAAACGGCGGCTGGTGAAGCCCTGTCGGTGCGATTGCCGTTCGGCCACGAGGCAATTTCGGGCCTCAACCGCGGCGACTGTGTGCATCTCGAATTCGATCCGGACGCCGCGCATGTGTTTTGCTGACGGTTGCGATTGAAGTGTGGCGGGGTCTTTCGCGGGAAGATGCGGTAATGGTCTCATGCCCGACATCCTGCTAGTCTGCGCCCGTGTCCACGGAATTCCATATCGGCCAATGCCCACAATGCCGGCAAGGGCGCCTCTTCCTGTTTCGGAATGTCGAGACGGGAGATATCTATGGCCATTGCGAAGAATGTGAGCAGGGATATCTTTCACCGGATGATCTTGAGGCGGAGCAAGGAGGGTTTCTGACCTTGCTTGATGATGCGGACGCCGAATGGGCAACACAGGAAGAGGTCGCCCGGAGCGTTTGGGCTAATTATAAGCTCTGGATTGTCGAAAAGTAGGCCACATAACCCGGACAGTCATCGCTCCATAGCCAGCGGTGTGGACGCAGCGTTCCGGTATCGCCAGGAAGGCGTTATGTGCCGTTTTCGTATATTACCATACGCTGCGACGTGTCCTCGACGAGTAAATTCTTCCGCTGAAACCGACTTTAAAGCGTTCGATCGATCTCGATCGCCCCCAACATTAGGACGTCTTTGCCTTTCAAAAGACCATTAAATCTATAGGGTATTGGAATAATGTGAGGAGAGAGACCGACATGACATTGTCCAACACCACGAACGAAGCGCTCAAATTCGCCTATTGGGTGCCGAATGTTTCGGGCGGCCTGGTAATCTCGAACATCGAGCAGCGCACGAGCTGGACGATCGAGTATAACAGAAAGCTTGCGCAGATTGCCGAAGCCAGCGGTTTCGAATATGCCCTGAGCCAGATTCGCTTCACGGCCGGCTACGGCGCTGAATTCCAGCATGAATCGGTTGCCTTCAGCCATGCGCTGCTGGAATCGACGACCACACTCAAAGTCATCGCGGCGCTTCTTCCCGGACCGTGGAACCCGGCCCTTGCGGCCAAGCAGATCGCGACCATCAATCACCTGACCAACGGGCGTGTCGCCGTCAATATCGTCAGCGGCTGGTTCCGCGGCGAGTTCGCGGCGATCGGCGAGCACTGGCTTGACCATGACGAACGCTATCGCCGGTCGGAAGAATTCATCCGGGCGCTTCGCGGCATCTGGACCGAAGACAACTTCACCTTCCGCGGCGACTTCTATCGCTTCAATGAGTATTCGCTGAAGCCGAAGCCGATCGATCCGCAGCCGGAAATCTTCCAGGGCGGCTCTTCGCGGGCGGCCCGCGACATGGCGGCGCGCGTCTCCGACTGGTATTTCACCAACGGCAATACGCCTGCCGAGATCCGCAAGCAGGTTGACGATCTCAAGTCGAAGGCCAGGGAAAACGGCCATTCCGTCCGCGTTGGCGTCAACGCTTTCGCGATCGTCCGTGAGACGGAAGAGGAAGCCAAGGCCGTTCTTGCCGAGATCATCGAGAAGGCCAATCCGGAAGCGGTGAAGGCCTTCGGGCATGAGGTGAAGAATGCCGGCAAGGCATCGCCGGAAGGCGAGGGCAACTGGGCAAAATCCTCCTTCGAGGATCTCGTTCAGTACAATGATGGATTCCGCTCAAACCTTATCGGCACGCCGCAACAGGTGGCGGAGCGGGTCGTCGAGCTGAAGCGGGCCGGAGCGGACCTGATCCTGCTCGGCTTCCTGCACTTCCAGGAAGAGGTCGAATATTTCGGCAAGCATGTGATCCCGCTGGTTCGTGAACTCGAAGAAGCCGCTAGCGTGCAGGCGGTGGCGGCCGAATAAGGCCAGCCAGACCCTCATTCCTCGCAAGAGACCGATCACTAGGGTGTGGAGCGGAAGCGCTCCACACAACGGGGAAGCTGCGCGCCGCGTTTGCGAGGCCCCCGAGAGCCGTATGGAGGACAGCGAATGCCCGCCGCAAGTTATTCCTTCGACCTGCCGCCAACCGGCGCTTCGCCGCAGGATGTTGTCGAACAGATCGGCCGCAGTTCTTCATCGTCCTTGGACGAAAAGAGTGTGCTGAACGCGTCCGAGGATACCAGTGGCCTCGCATTGCACGGGATCAATCTTTCGTTCGGTGGTGTTGCGGCTCTCGTTGACGTTGATCTATCAATCAAGCCCAGCGAGATCCGCGCGATCATCGGGCCGAACGGGGCCGGCAAGAGTTCGCTGATCAACGTCATCAGCGGTGTCTATCGCTCCGACCGGGGACATGTGCGTATTGGCTCCACTTCGTATCGGCATGTGCCGACCGAACGGCTGGCATCCCTCGGCGTCAGCAGAACCTTCCAAAACCTGGCCTTGTTCAAAGGCTTGAGCGTCATCGACAATGTTGTCGCCGGTCTGGCGCATCGGGTGCGCTCGACCTTTGCCGAACAGGTTCTGGGTCTCCCCCGCGCGCGCCGGGAAGAGGCGGATACGCGTGAGCGGGCAAACCGCATCCTTGAATTCCTGCATCTCGACCATGTCGGCGACCGGTTGGCGGGCACGCTGCCCTATGGCTTGCAAAAGCGCGTCGAGCTTGCCCGTGCCCTCGTGGCTCAGCCGAAGATCCTGCTTCTGGACGAGCCGATGGCGGGCATGACGGCGACGGAGAAGAACGATATGGCGGACTTCATCCGCGCTGCCCGCGATCAATATGAAACGACGGTGATCCTCATCGAGCACGATATCGGCGTGATCATGCAGCTCTCCGACCGGATCGCCGTGCTCGATTACGGCCGCAAGATCGCCGACGGGACGCCGGACGAGATCCGCACAGACCAGCGCGTCATCGATGCCTATCTCGGCGTTGCGCCAGAAAACGAAGACGGGGAGGGCATCTGATGGCGGATTTCGACTGGTCGTTTTTCATCGAGGTGCTGGTTGGCGGCCTGCTGTCCGGCGTCATGTATTCGCTGGTCGCGATCGGCTTCGTGCTGATCTACAAGACCTCGGGCGTGCTCAATTTCGCGCAAGGGTCGATGCTGCTGTTTGCGGCGCTGACCTTCGTCAGCCTTGTCGAACGCGGCGTGCCCTTCGCATTGGCCTTCGCCATCACCTTCGTAGTCATGGTGTTGATCGGCATCGCCATCGAACGCACCGTGCTGCGTCCGCTGACCAACAAACCGCCGATTACGCTGTTCATGGCGACGCTCGGGCTCTCCTATATCATCGAGGGCGCGGCGCAATTGATCTGGGGCACGCAGGTTCACGGGCTTGACCTCGGGATCGAAGATCTTCCTCTCGATTTTGGCGGCGTGCTCGTCAGCCAGTTCGATATTTTCGCGGCTGCCGTTGCCGCCGGAATGGTGGCGCTGCTGTCGATCTTCTTCCGCTATACGCGGATCGGTCTCGCATTCAGGGCCGTCGCGGACGATCAGTTTGCAGCTCTTGCCGTCGGGCTGAAACTGCCCTGGATTTGGGCGACTGTCTGGGCGGCGGCAGGCATCGTGGCGATGGTCGCGGGCCTGCTGTGGGGCGCGCGGCTCGGCGTGCAGTTCTCGCTGTCACTGGTCGTGTTGAAAGCGCTTCCCGTCCTTGTGCTCGGCGGCTTCGATTCCATTCTGGGCGCGATCGTCGGCGGCCTGCTGATCGGCGCGACCGAGAAGCTCGCGGAAGTCTATATCGGCGACTATTTCGGCGGCGGCATTGAAAGCTGGTTTGCCTATGTCGTGGCGCTCGCCTTCCTGCTCATCCGCCCGTCCGGTCTTTTCGGACAAAAGCTCGTGGAAAGGGTCTGACCATGGCCGTCGTCACCGCCGATCTCCACTCCACGCAGCCATCCTATCGCTGGCTGACGCCGGCAGCCCTGATCGCGATTGCCTATCTGGTCATTCCGTTTATCGGCTCGACCTATCTCTATGAGGCGATCCTCGTGCCGTTCCTGGCGCTTAGTCTGGCAGGTGTCGGCTTGAACCTGCTCACGGGCTATGCCGGCCAGGTCTCGCTCGGTAGTGCCGCCTTCATGGCTGTTGGTGCTTTTGCTGCTTATAATTTCAATCTGCGTGTCGACGGTCTGCCGCTGATCGTCAGCATTCTGCTGGCTGGTCTCTGCGCGGCGACTGTCGGTATCGTCTTCGGTCTGCCGAGCCTCCGGTTGAAAGGCTTCTATCTTGCCGTCTCGACGCTGGCTGCACAGTTCTTCGTGCAATGGGCGCTGACCAAGTTCAGCTGGTTTTCCAACGACTCTGCCTCGGGTGTGATTGATGCACCGCCGCTGACGCTGGCGGGCGTGGAGTTCACAGGCCCGGTCGGCCGTTATCTATTTTCGCTCACGATCGTCGTGGTGCTGACCTTCCTTGCCCACCGGCTGGCGACATCGCAGACCGGCCGCAACTTCATCGCTGTGCGCGACAATGAGACGGCGGCGCGTATCATCGGCGTGCCCGTGCTGAAGACCAAGTTGCTGGCCTTTGCCATTTCGTCCTTCATCATTGCTGTCGCGGGCGTTCTCTGGGCCTTCGCCTATCTGCGGACCGTGGAGCCTGCCGGCTTCAATCTCGACCGGTCATTCCAGATCCTCTTCATCATCATCATCGGCGGGCTTGCCTCGACGAGGGGCGCCTTTTTCGGTGCGGCGCTGATCGTCGTCTTCCCGCTCGTCCTGTCCCGCCTCGGCTCCTTCCTGCTTGGCGACCTGTTCGATTCCGGTGTGCTCGATATGAGCCAGCGCATCGTGCTCGGCGCGCTCATCATCCTGTTTCTGATCCTCGAACCGGACGGGCTTTCCTCGCTTTGGGGCAAGATCCGAAGGCGGCTCGGCTCTGTGGTCAGCAGAGCCGCCTGAGTCAAGCTCTCAAGACCAACAAACGCATCATTCATTTAAACCAGATCCGGTCTTCGAGCCGGACAACACCGGGGGTGTATCCAGACATGACTATGCTTGCAAAACTCAAAGCCGCTGTCTTCGCGGCCGGCCTGGCCGTCTCGGCCGCCATACCGGCGGCGCATGCGGACGAACAATATTTCCCGCTGCAAAGCTACCGCGTCGGACCTTACGCGGCTGGCGGCACCGGCTTCTTTGGCGGTTTCATCGACTATCTCAACCTCATCAATACGCGTGACGGCGGCGTCAACGGCGTCAAGCTCACCTGGTCGGAAGCGGAAACCCAATATGAGGTGGAACGCGGCGTCGAGGCCTATGAGCGCCTGAAGAGCAACCCAAACATCGCCGCCTGGAACCCGCTCTCCGTCGGCATCGCCTATGCGATGATCGATCGCATCACCCAGGACAAGGTGCCGCTGATCACCATCAACCACGGCCGCACGGACTCCACCGACGGCCGCGTCTTCCCCTATGTCTTTCCGCTGCTCCTCAATCCCTATAGCGAGACGTCGGGCATCGTGAACTACATCGCCTCGAAGCTCGGCGGTGTCGACAAGCTGAAGGGCAAGAAGATCGTCGTGCTCTATCACGGCTCGCCCTACGGCAAGGAAACCATCCCGATCTACGAGCTGCTGTCGCAGAAATACGGCTTCGATCTGCAGCAGATCGAAGTGCCGCATCCCGGCAACGAGCAGCAGGCGCAATGGCTGACGATCCGCCGCGCCAAGCCGGATTACGTGGTGCTGCGCGGCTGGGGCGTCATGAACCCGGTCGCCCTGAAGACGGCTGCCAAGACCGGCTTCCCCGTCGATCACATCATTGGCAATGTCTGGTCGAATTCGGAAGAAGACGTGATCCCGGCGGGCGATGCGGCCAAGGGATATACCGCGATTACGACACAGGCCTCCGGCACGGAATATCCGATCGTCCAGGAAATCGTGAAGACGCTCTATGACAACGGCAAGGGCAATCTCGAGGACAAGAAGCGTATCGGCTCGGTCTACCACAATCTCGGTATCGTCAACGGCATCCTGAACGTCGAGGCGATCCGTATCGCTCAGGGCAAGTTCGGACACCGCACGCTGACTGGAGACGAGGTTCGCTGGGGCTTCGAGCATCTGCAGCTTGATCCCGCCCGTGTCGAGGCGCTGGGCGCCAAGGGTCTGTTCCACTCGATCAACGTCACCTGGGACAATCATGAGGGCAACGGCTACGTGACCTTCCAGCAGTGGGACGGCAAGAAGTGGAATGTCGTCTCCGACTGGATCGCGCCGGACTGGGCGTTGCTGCGGCCGATTATCGAAAAGTCCTCCGAGGCCTATGCCAAGGAAAAGGGCATCAAGTTGCGCACGTCCGAGGACGCGCAGACCGTGACCAACTGAGCCCTGTGGCCGGGTGTCGGCAAGGGGCGGTTTTCCCGTTCCTTGTCGCTGCCCGGCTGCCCCGCAAACCACACAAAGATCGGGTGGACCATGGCTGGAAAAGACGTCCTTTTGAGCGTCGATAGTATCAAGGCGACCTATAATGGAGCGATCACCGCGCTCCACGGCGTCAGCTTTACGCTGCGTCGCGGCGAGATCCTCGCCCTGCTCGGCGCCAATGGTGCGGGCAAGACCACGACGCTGAAAGCCATTTCGAACCTGCTCCCGGCCGAACGCGGTGAAATCACCGCCGGCAGCATCCGTTACGAAGGCCGGGATGTCACGACGGCAACGCCTGCCCAACTGGTGCGCGCCGGCCTGGTGCAGGTGCTGGAAGGCCGGCATTGCTTCCGCAATCTGACCATCGAGGAGAACCTCGTTTCCGGCGGCCTCGGCCGTAGCGGTTCTCGCGCCGAGATCGCCTTCGATCTGGAGAAAATCTACGCGCTTTTCCCCCGGCTGAAGGAAAAGCGCCGCGCTCTGGCGGGTCTCACCTCCGGCGGCGAACAGCAGATGACGGCGATCGGCCGCGCGCTGATGTCGCGTCCGGCACTGCTGGTCCTCGACGAGCCTTCCATGGGGCTCGCTCCGATCGTCGTGCAGGACATTTTCAAGACGCTGCGGCGGCTGAATGCCAGGACCGGTCTCTCCATTCTAGTCGCGGAGCAGAATTCTGCGATTGCGCTGCGCTATGCCGACCGGGCGACCGTCCTCGAAAACGGCGTCGCCGTGCTTTCCGGAGAGGCAGCCGAGCTGCGCCAGCGCGACGACGTCAAGGCGTTCTATCTCGGCCAGAAATCAACTCCCACGCCGGTCCTCACGCCAACAAGCCTTCCACCAGCCTGACCGTCCATCTTCAACGAGGAGAATTCAGCATGACGCTTTCAAAGGTTAATACAGAAAACGCCGTTCAGGCCGTGCCGGCCATACCCCGCCCGGCTGCACCTGCCCACGTCATCAAGGATGATGCCGAGGCAATCGCCGTCGCCAAGCAGCTTGCTGCCGAGTTCGTCAAGGAATCTGCCAAGCGCGACCGCGAGCGGATCTGGCCGGTTGCCGAGCTAGATGCCTTCTCGCAAAGTGGCCTTTGGTCCATCAATGTGCCCAAGGCGTTCGGCGGCCCGGAGGTCTCCTATGCTACGCTTGCCAAGGTGATCGAGATCATATCGGCAGCAGACTCTTCGATTGGCCAGATCGCCCAGAACCATCTGGGCGTGGTGGCTGCGATCCGCACCGTATCGGATCCCGAGCAGCAGAAGCTGCTCTTTGCGGAAGTTCTGAAGGGTACGCGCTTCGGCAATGCCTTCTCGGAGTTCGGCTCAAAGCGGGCGGTCGATTTCGAAACACGCTTCACCGACGCCGGCGATCATGTCGTCGTCAACGGGCGCAAGTTCTATTCCTCCGGTGCTCTGCTCGCCCATCTGGTGCCGATCGTGGCGCTGGATGACGAGGGGCGGGCCTGGTACGCGATTGCGCAGCGCGACACGCCCGGCCTCACCGTCATCGACGACTGGTCCTCCTTCGGTCAGCGCACGACGCTGTCCGGCACCGTGCTCCTCGACAACGTCAAGGTACCGAAGACGCATCTCGTGCCGGGATATAAGGGGTATGAGGTGCCGACCGCGGATGGAGCGATCTTCCAGATCATCCAGGTTGCGGTCGACACCGGCATCGCACAGGCAGCTATCGATGAGACGGTCTCCTTTGTCCGCACCAAGAGCCGCGCCTGGGTGGATAGCGGCGTCGATAACGCCTGGGACGATCCCTATACGATCCAGGCCGTCGGCGACCTGACGCTGCGGCTGCATGCCGCGCAAGCGCTTCTGGAAAAGGCTGGCTACGCAATCGACCGGGCGGTGCTGAACCCGACGGCCGATACCGTCGCCGAAGCGCAGATCGCGACGGCGGAAGCCAAGGTGCTCTCGACCGAAATCGCGATTGCCGCCACAAACAAGCTGTTCGAGCTGGCGGGCACTCGCTCGACGCTTGCCGAACATAATCTCGACCGCCATTGGCGCAATGCCCGCACGCACACATTGCACGATCCGGTGCGGTGGAAGTATTCGATCCTTGGAAAATTCTTTCTGAACGGCGAGAAACCGCCGCTCCACGCCTGGAGCTAATGCGGAACGGCCACTCCGCCTCATCGCGAGGCGGAGTGGCCGGGATCATTGCCTGCCGTCAGGGCAGGGTGACGATTTCGACCCAGTTCGCGCCGGCATCGACCGGATAACGGTCGATCGGCGTCAGCGCGCCGTTGACCTGATCGATGACATAGACGGCGATCTTGTCGGATTTTTCACCGGTCGCGACAAGAAAGCGTCCCGACGGATCGATGCGGATGCCGCGTGGCTGCTTCTCTGTCGCGTAGTTGGTGACATAGCGCAGGTTTCCGCTCCCGTCCGCGACATGGAAGAGGGCGATCTTGCTGGTGGTTCGCTCGGTCGTATAGAGGAATTTGCCGTTCGGGGTAATGCCGATATCGGCCGCCCAGACCTTCGGCTTGCCATCATCGACAGGTGCGGCAGCCGGTGTCGTGGCATTGAACGGCGGCGGGGCCGGCGGGGCAATGCCCGGAGACAGGCCGGCATTGGCTGGAACAGAAGCGACGCTTTCGACTTCGCTCAGCGTCCCCTTGGCCGGGTCGAGCGCATAGTGGACAACATGGCCGGTAAGTTCGGTGAGGATATAGACCGATTTTCCGTCCGGCGAGAAAATGATGTGGCGAGGCCCGAAGCCCGGCTTGGTGACGACCTGCGCCGGAGTGTTCGGTTCCAGCATGCCGGTCTCGGGATTGAGCACGAACTGAAGCACGACATCGGAGCCGAGATTGGTGGCGAAGACATATTTGCCGGAGGGGTCGCTGACGATCGAGTGAGCGTTGCGGCCGGTCAGGATCATCTGGCGAGCGCCGTCGGTCACGCGGCCATCGGCGCCGATCGGCAGTACGGCGATCTTGTTGCCGCCATAGGACGAGGTAAAGAGCAGACGTCCGGATGGATCGGTCGACACATAGGGCATGCTGTCGGGCAGGGCTGCGACTGCCTCTTGCGTGAGCTTGCCGGTGGCAGAGTCGATCGCCAGCGTCAGCACCCGATAAGGCTGCGTCCGGACCACGGCGTAGAGATGCTTTTTGTCGGGGCTGACGGTCATCGGCATGACCATCTTGCCCGCGTCGAATGTCGAGTCAGGCGTCAGTGTGCCGGCCTTCTCATCCATGCTGTAGCTGTCGATCTTTCCGTCGGTCGCGGCAGAGACATAGACGAATGTCCTGGCAAGTGCGCCGTCGGTCGCCGTGAGTATTGCCGAGGCGGCAATGACCGAGGCAAAAATTCCAGATGATAACCTAACCACGAGTGTTCCTCCTCCTACCAAAGGGTGATCGCCGGCTTCGCCGACGATCATTTTCTACGCGACTATGATTTACGCAGCCTTGGCTGTCTCGATGATCTTTGCGAGAGCTGCCAGTTCCTCCGGCGTCAGGTCGGTCAATGGCGGGCGCACAGGACCGGGATCCTGTCCGAGCACGCGCAGGCCAGCCTTGATGATCGAGACCGCATAGCCCTTCTTCCGGTTGCGCAGGGCAACGAACGGGAAGAAGAAGCCCTTGAGGATCTCGTCGACAGTTGCCTGGTCTCCGGTCCGCAGCGCGCCATAGAAACGCTGGGCAAGCGCCGGCACGAAGTTGAAGACGGCGGAGGAATAGGTCGTGACGCCGGCCGCGAAATAGGCCTGAGCATAGACTTCATGCGTCGGCATGCCGCCGACATAGACCAGACGATCCTGGAGCTTGGTGGTGATCTCGATCACTTTGTCGACGTCGCCGACACCATCCTTGAAGCCGATGAGGTTCGGGCATGCGTCGGCGAGCCGCGCGATGCTGTCGGCGTTCAAGACGGCATTGTCGCGATTGTAGACGATGACGCCGATGCCGACGGACTGGCAGACCGCCTTGACGTGGGCGATCAGGCCTTCCTGTTCCGCAAACATCAGGTAAGGCGGCAGGAGGAGCAGGCCGTCAGCGCCTGCTTTCTCGGCTGCCTTGGCGATCTCGACGGCAATCGCGGTTCCGTAGCCGGTTCCCGAAATGATCGGCGTGTTGCCGGCGACTGCCTTTGCAGCCTGGACGACCTGCGGGACTTCGGCGGGATTGAGGGAGAAGAACTCCCCGGTGCCGCCAGCCGCGAACAGCGCGGCTGCATCATAGCCGGACAGCCATTCGACGTGGCGGCGATACTTCGCCTCGTCGAACTTCAGGTCGTTGTCAAAATGAGTGACGGGGAAGGACAGCAGACCGCTGCCGACAGCCTTTTTCAGTTCAAGCGGGTTCATCTTGGAATCCTGTTATCGATTGGTATGGGCAATGGTTCTCAGGCGCTTTCGAGCGACTGAACGAGGGCGGCGATGTAGCCGTAGCAATAGGCGAAGGCGACGCCGGTCGGGTCGCGGCCGCTGATGGTCGGTACGTGATCAGGCATCAGCATGTATTGATAGCCGATCTCCTTGTAGATCCGGGTGGAGCGAACCATGTCCATGTCGCCCTCGTCCGGGAAGGTCTCCATGAAGGACAGCTTGCCGCCGCGGATGTTGCGGAAGTGGACGTTGAAGATCTTACCGCGCGTGCCGAACCAGCGGATGATGTCGTCGATTTCCTCGCGCGGATTATCGAGCATCTCGCCGATCGAGCCCTGGCAGAAGTTGAGGCCATGATAGGGGCTTTCGCGCATCAGCACGAATTTCTTCAGGCCCTCCACCGTGCCGAGGACACGGGTGACGCCGCGATAGCCCGGCGGCGTATACGGGTCATGCGGATGGCAGGCGAGGCGGACGCGATTGCTTTCCGCGACGGGCACGACGCGCTCGAGGAAATAGTCGATCCGCTCCCAGTTCTCGTCTTCCGACAGGACACCGGCAAGGCCGGGTGCGGCTTGGTGATCCGCCTTGTCCCAGCGGAAGCTGGCATTGAGCGAACCGCCGCGTCCCAGTTCTTCCGGCGTGCGTGGGATGCCGATCAGGTTGAGATTGTATTTCGCGGCTGGAATCCCGGCGGTCGCGACATCCTCGATCAGCTTGCACACGGCGTCGATCTGCCGGTCGCGATTAGGGCCTGCCAGGAGGATATCGGGATAGGAGGCCTGCTCGATCGGGTTGGAAGGCAAGGGCAGCTGGATCATGTCCAGGATCAGCCCATAGCTTTCGACCTTGTCGCGCAGCTGCTCCAGATCGGAGAGCGTCCAGCTCTCGGGCTTTCCGGGCGGGTCCGCACAAATATGCTTCAGCCCCAATTGCGCGAAAACGCGGTAATCATCATCGTCCCGCGCGCCGACCTGTGTTCCTACATACACCGAGCGTCTCTCCCATGAGATTGATAGATGTCGTATGACATAATATGAATCTCATGAGGTGTCGAGTGCTATTGCTGCTCGGCGAGCAGGCGATAGCGTCTTTGGCTCGCGAGCATATGTGCCCGCATCGCCTGGCGGGCACGCTCCGGATCCTGTTCCGCAATCGCCGCCAGGATCTCGCCGTGCTCGGCGTGGACCTTGGCGAGGTAGGCTGGATCGTTGGCCTCCGGTAGGTTCGGGAATTGCCTGCGCGGAATGGTCCGTGCGCCGAAATGCCTGAGAACGTCGACGTAGAAACGGTTGTTCGTGGCTGCCGCAATTGCCATGTGGAATTCGTAATCCGCCTCGACGGTCGGCTGGCCCAGCTCGATGAGTGTCGCCATTTTCCGGTTGGCGGCGCGAATCGCTGCTTCTTGCTCGGCGGTGCGGCGATAGGCGGCGATTGCGGCCGCTTCACCTTCGGCGGCCATGCGAAACTCCAGCAATTCCAGGGTTTCCGGGATGCTCTTGATCTCTACCGGGGTCAAAGATAATCCGGGGCGTTCAGTGAGTTCAGCGACAAACACGCCCTTGCCCTGGATCGGCTTGACGAGGCCGGCGGCACGAAGGTCGGCGATCGCCTCGCGCACGACGGTGCGGCTGACGCCGAATGTCGCCTCGAGCTGAGGCTCTGTCGGCAGTTGATCGCCCGTACGAAGCTTGCCGGTCTCGATCTGATCACGCAGCTGATCGATGACTTGTTGTGCCAGCCTCTGTCGGCCCCGGCTGAGTATCGTCATTCTTGTTCCCCCGGTTCATTTGCATCAGGCCGTCCGCGCGGTCTTGCAAACCCTATCGATCTTCGATAAATCATCATACGACATACGGACGACATCATACGTATTCTATACTAATCCAGGGAGGAGGCATAATGAAGCACTTTTCGAAGGCGATGTTTATCGGCGCTGCAATTGGCATGCTGACGCTGACGGCGCCGCAGCTTCAGGCCGCCACGCCGAGAGATCAATTGGTGATCGGCACGTCGCTGGCGCAGGTGCTTTCCCTCGATCCGCAGCAGGCCACCGAACCCAAGGCGCTCGAAATTCTCGCCAACCTCTATGATCGGCTTGTTGCGACGACGGCGGACGGCAAGATCGTGCCGCAGCTCGCCGAGAGCTGGACGGATGACGGCAAGTCGCTGACCATTAAATTGCGCGATGCCACTTTCGCTTCCGGCAATCCGGTCACTGCTAACGATGTCGTCTTCTCGCTCACCCGTTTGCTGAAGCTCAACCAGTCGGGCTCCTCCTATTTCAAGCGTCTTGGTTATTCCATCGACAATATCGCTGACCATATCCATGCGGTCGACCCAAAGACGGTGCGCATTGACCTGACGGACAAGGTGACGGCCGAAGGGCTTCTCTATCGGCTGGCGCTGGGCGTTTCGAGCATCGTCGATAGCGTCGAGGTGCAGAAGCATATTGTCGACGGCGATTCCGGAAACGCTTGGCTGCGCACCCATTCGGCCGGTTCAGGGCCGTTCACACTCAACAAATGGACCCCGAACGAGATCGTCCTCCTGGATGCCAACAAGGCCTATGTCGGCGGAGCGCCGAAGATGCGCCGCGTCATCATCCGCCATGTGCCGGAAAGCCAGGTCGAACGGCTGATGCTGGACCGCGGCGATATCGATATCGGCAACGCGCTCTCCAAGTCCGATCTCGAAACCTTCGAGACCAAGAGCAATTTCGTCATCCAGCGCGTGCCGACGGGCGGCTTCTATGTGCTGGCGATGAACGCCGGCAACCAATATCTCTCTAACCCCAAGGTCCGTGAAGCCATTGCCTATGGCATCGACTACAAGGGCATCGAAAAGACCATCATGGGACCTTATGGGCGGGCAAGGAACATTCCCGTTCCGGAGAATTTCGAATATGCGCTGCCAAATCCCGATTGGCATCTCGATGTCGCCAAGGCAAAGCAATTGCTGGCGGAAGCGGGTTTCAAGGACGGCTTTTCGCTGACGCTGAAGACGATCTCCCAGACGCCGCGCATCGATCTGGCAACCGCCATCCAGGCCTCGCTCGGCCAGATCGGCATCAAGGTCGAGATACAGCAGGGCAATGGCTCTGAAATTATCGCCGCCCACCGTTCGCGCAACTTCGACCTGTTGCTGCCGCAGACGAGTGCGCTGATGCCGAACGTTCTCGGCTCCATGGACGACTTTGCCAACAATCCCGACAATAGGCTCGAGGCCAACAATGCCGGCAACTTTGCCTGGCGTTCGGCCTGGGATATTCCGGAGCTCACGGCACTCGCCCAGAAAACCTCAGTTGAGCCCAATGCCAAGAAACGAGCCGAACTCTACGGGCAGATGCAGCAGATGTTCGTCGACCTGAAGCCGGCTCTGCTGCCGCTTTTCGAACGGTTCGAACCGCTGGTTCTCTCCGGCAGGGTCAAGGGCTATCTCGGGCATCCCAACCAGATGACCCGTCTTGAAAATGTGACCAAGGCTGAGGCCGAATAAGCAATCGAAGGCAGCCGATCATGAAGGAACTATCCGTAGCCGAATTCGGCCGACGCATCGCGCATCTGATCGTCAGCCTGTTTATCCTCCTATGTGTCACCTTCGTGATCGGTCGCGTCCTGCCGGCCGATCCTGTCGGGGCGATCGTTGGTGAACTGGCCGACCCTGCTGCCTATGCGGCGATGCGCCAGCGGCTTGGACTGGATCTTCCCCTTTACGAGCAATTCTTCATCTACCTGAAGGGCCTCGCCCATGGCGATTTCGGCACGGCGATCCTGACGGGAAATCCCGTCTCTGCGGATCTCGCCCAGGCTTTCCCCGCGACATTCGAGCTTGCAACGTTTGCCGTCATTATCTCGACCTTCGTCGGTGTTCCGCTCGGCCTGGTCGCGGCGCTGTACCGTGACCGGCTCATCGACAAGATCGCCCGCGTCGTCTCTCTCGTCGGTCATTCCATTCCGGTGTTCTGGTTCGGGATCGTCGGGCTTGTCGTCTTCTATGCGGGTCTGAACTGGGTCGGCGGTCCCGGCCGGGTCGATGTCTATTATGAGGGCATCGTCACGCCGCGAACCGGCCTGTTGCTGGTGGACAGCCTCCTGCAGGGCGAGACGGACATTTTCTGGAATGCGCTCAGCCACATCATCCTGCCGGCCTTTATTCTCGCCTATGCGGCGGTCGCCTATATCACGCGCATGACCCGCAGCTTCACCCTGGAGCAGCTTGGCCAGGATTATGTGATCGCGGCCCGCGCCAAGGGCGTTAGCCCGGCCCAGACGATCATCGGCCATGTTCTCCCGAACATCGCCGTGCAGCTCATCACCATTCTCGCCATCTCCTACGGCGGGCTCCTTGAGGGCGCGGTGGTGACCGAAATCGTCTTCTCCTGGCCGGGTATCGGCCAGTACATGACGAATGCGCTGATGATCGGCGACATGAATGCCATCCTCGCCGCGACCATCATTGTCGGATTCTTCTTCATGCTTTTGAATTTCCTAGCGGATATCGCCTATGCGGTCTTCGATCCGCGCACCAGAGAGGCCGCTCGATGAGTGATGCGATCCATGCGGACGTAACCGTCCGCCCACCGAATATGATGAGCCGTGTGGCAACATCGCTGAAACGCGCCGGCGGCAAGCTGACACACGAGCCGCTTGGTCTCGTGGGCTTCCTCATTCTCGGCCTTTTGTGCGTGATCGCGATCTTCGCGCCGCTGCTAGCGCCCTATGATCCGAATATGCAGGTGCTCTCCAACGCGCTGCAGCCGCCGAGCCTCACGCATCTGGCCGGCACGGACGAATTCGGCCGCGATATCCTCAGCCGGCTGATCTTCGGCACACGCATCACCATCCAGACGGTGCTGTCGATTTCCGTGATCGTCGGGCCGATCGGCCTGGTGATCGGTGTCGTCGCCGGCTTCTTCGGCGGTCGCGTCGACGCGCTGCTGATGCGCGCCACCGATATCGTACTGTCCTTTCCGTCGCTGATCCTGGCGCTGGCCTTTGCCGCGGCGCTCGGCGCCGGCCTCACGACGGCGATCATCGCCATCTCGCTGACGGCCTGGCCGCCGATTGCGCGGCTGGCGCGCGCCGAGGCGCTGGTCGTCAGGAACACCGACTATGTTGCCGCCGCTAGGCTCTATGGCGCCTCCCGGCTGCGTATTCTGTTCTTCTATATCGCGCCGATGTGCATCCCCTCGGTCATCGTGCGGCTGACGCTCAACATGGCAGGTATCATCCTGACGGCGGCGTCGCTCGGCTTCCTCGGACTCGGCGCCCAGCCGCCGGCGCCGGAATGGGGCGCGATGATTTCCAACGGACGCAAATACATGCTTGATTTCTGGTGGGTCGCCGTCATGCCCGGCATTGCGATCCTTCTGGCAAGCCTGGCCTTCAACATCGTCGGCGACACCCTGCGCGATATTCTGGATCCCCGCCATGCAAGATCGTGATCCCCATCCCGTCCTCTCCGTCAAAGGGCTGAACGTCCGGTTCGGGCGCAATTCCCTGGCGGCAGTCTCCAATGTCAGCTTCGATGTCGGGCGCGAACGCGTCGGGATCGTCGGCGAATCCGGCTCCGGCAAATCGACGACGGGGCGGGCGATCATGCGCCTGCTGCCGCCAAGCGCGAGCGTTGCGGCCGAACGCATGGATCTGGATGGCGTCTCCCTGCTCGACAGGACGGAGCGCCAGATGGGTGCCCTGCGCGGTAAGGATATTGCGCTGATCATGCAGGACCCGCGCTATTCCCTCAATCCGGTACTGACCGTCGGCAAGCAGATCGCCGAGGCGGCGCGGCTGCATATGGGCTTGCGCGGCAGCAAGGCGCGCGATGCGGCACAAGCCATGCTGGAGCGTGTCCGTATCAGCGACCCGGAGCGTGTGATGGCGCTTTACCCGCATCAGATCTCGGGCGGCATGGGCCAGCGCGTGATGATCGCGATGATGCTCCTGGCAAAGCCGAAGCTGGTGATCGCCGACGAGCCGACGTCCGCGCTCGATGTCAGCGTTCGCAGGGACGTGCTTACGCTGCTCGATGAACTGGTCCGCGAGAACAATTCCGGATTGCTGCTGATCAGCCATGATATCCGCATGGTCGCGGCCTTCTGCGGACGCATCATCGTCATGTATTCCGGTCGGATCGTCGAAACCCTGACGCGCCTGGAAGATGCCCAGCATCCCTATACGCGCGGGCTGATGTCCGCGCTTCCCGATCCGCACAAGCCGGTCCGCCGCCTGGCGGTGCTCGACAGGACGAAGCTTGATCTGGAGACGAACCGATGATTAGCGTGCGTGATCTTGATGTCGTCTTTACCTCCGGCAACACCGAAAACCATGTCGTCCGGCGGGTGAGCTTCGATGTAGGCAAGGGCGAGACACTGGGGATCGTCGGCGAGTCCGGGTGTGGCAAGTCGACGGTGCTGCGTTGCCTCTCGGGCATGGAAAAAGGGTGGTCCGGCGACATCGGGCTGGCCGGCAAAGCTGTCGGCAAGATCCGGACGCGGGATGAGCTTAGGCATGCCCAGATGGTGTTTCAGGACCCCTACGGCTCGCTGCATCCCCGCCACCGCATCGGCACCGCTCTCTCTGAGCCGTTGCGGGCCATGGGGCATGACGATATCTGGACGAAGGTGGACAAGGCATTGCGTCAGGTCGGCCTGCCGCCGGCCTTCGCCAACCGCTATCCGCACGAGCTGTCCGGCGGCCAGCGCCAGCGCGTCGCGATCGCCCGCGCGCTGATCCTGTCGCCGCCGATCCTGTTGCTCGACGAGCCGACCTCGGCGCTCGACGTCTCGATCCAGGCCGAAATCCTCAATCTTCTAGCCGATCAGCGCGACGAGCGCTCCCTGACTTATGTCCTCGTCAGCCACGATCTGGCTGTCATCGCGCATATGTGCGACAGGGTACTGATCATGAAGGGTGGTACCTTCGTGGACGAGCTGACCAAATCGGATCTGCAAGCGGGCATAACGCATGATGCCTATACCCGCGAGTTGTTCGAGGCGAGCTTCCTTTAAGGTGGAGATATGCGGCAGCCGCCGAAACCGACAGCTTACCTGTCGGCGCCGTTATAGTACTGGATTTCCAGGGCGTTCAAATCGAGAGCCGGGACGCAGCGCAGGTTGACCGCCCGCGTGGGCGTGCCATCGGGGCTCGTGGCCATCGAGAATGGCTGCGTGCCGCAGTCGACGCAAAATTGATGATCGATCTTGTGAGTATTGAATTTATAGCTGCGAAGTGAATCTTCGCCGCTCTCCAGCGTGAACTTCCCCGTCGGGAAGAAGGCAAGCAGCATGCCCTTGCGGCGGCAATATGAGCAGTTGCAGCTGAGGGCCTGACCCGGCAGATCGGCGTCGACCGTAAACGTTACCTTCCCACAGTGACAACTTCCATGGAATGCCATTTTTTATCCTCCCGATCGCTGGATAAGCGAATCTGATTTCTCCCGATGACGGTGATCATGGCCGATTGCCCCCATCGGGTAAACATTGGGGAGGTGGCATTTGAGCGCAACAGCTCATTAACAGCGGCGAGCAAACGTCTACGCAAGCTTTCGCCACCCGTTCCTACCAGAGCTCACGCCTTTCCGCTGCTGCTCGATTGACATTCGAGTCCGGCGAGATATATTTTTAATATAACGAAAAATTTTTCGCAATCCGAAAAATGACAGGAAGAGAAAGATGACCGCGACCGGGAGTAAACGGGAGAACCAGAAACAGGCGCTCGGCTCAGCGGCACAGGGCGGCGAGGCTGACCCGATGCGGAGCACGGTGCAGTCGCTTGCCAAGGGTTTTCGTATTCTGGAGGTGTTCGGTCCGCATCATGAAGAGCTGACGCTGAGCGAGATTGCAGTCGAGGCGAGTCTTGATCCGGGCACCACGTACCGAATGCTCAATACGCTGATGGATCTCGGCTATGTCGACCGTGTCCCGGACAGCCGGCGCTTTCGGCTGACTTTGAAAGTGCTGGATCTCGGCTTCCACGCCATCGCCCATCAGGATCTGCGCTCGACCGTCCGCCCCGTGCTGCGAAAGCTGGTCGGCGATGTGAGCGAGGCGGTGAGCTTCGGCGTGCTCGACGGCGCCGAGGTTCTCTATATCGAGCGTGTCCGAGCAGGCGTCACTCGCCTCGGCGTAGACATCCGTCTTGGAACCACGGTTCCAGCTCATCAGAGCGTCATCGGCCAAAGCATCCTGGCCTTTCTGCCGGAAGGTGAACTGGTGCGGCTTGCGGCGTTGCCGCAACGCCAGACGTTCGCGGCGTTGCAGCCGATCGGATGGCAAGACATAGGCCCCTCATTGGAAACGATCCGCAGCGCCGGCTATGCGTTGCGTGCCTCGACCCTGAGTGAGGGATTGCGCATCCTGGCCGTTCCGGTCCGCGATGCCGATGGTCTTGCCATAGGCGCGATCAGTGTTGCTTCGCCGATCGGGCGAATTTCGGATGAAGAGTTTGCGGCGCTGGCGTTGGAACCGGCCAAAGCGGCGGCAAGGGATATCGCCCGCGTCATGGCGGCGGCGGGCAGCATCGGCACAAGTTTCTAAGTCAATCGACACCAGCGATCCGAGGAGACGGCCCTTCGTAAGGGCCGAGGGGAGCAGCGCGTCCATCAAGGGAGGGGTACATGGAACAATCTGTGCAGAGGGAGGCATTGCACTCCGCCGAATCTATCAGCGCTCGTCTCGAGCGGCTGCCGGTCACAAGACGACTGGCGATAATCCGGCTGGTGATCGGTGTCGCGACTTTCTTCGATGCCTATACCGTGCTTGCCATCGCCTTTGCGATGCCGGTGCTGGTGCGCGAATGGGGCCTCACGCCCGCCCAGGTCGGTATGATCCTGTCCTTCGGCTATCTCGGCCAGCTCGTGGGCGCCGTGCTGTTCGGCTGGCTGGCCGAACGCATCGGCCGGCTGAAAGTGCTGATGCTGACCATCACTCTTTTCGTCGCCATGGATGTAGCCTGCCTGTTCGCGATCGGTCCGGTCTCGATGATCCTGTGCCGCTTCCTTCAGGGGATAGGCACCGGCGGCGAAGTGCCGGTGGCAAGCGCCTATGTCAATGAGATGGTCGGCGCCAAACGGCGCGGCCGCTTCTTCCTGCTCTACGAAGTCATCTTCCCGGTGGGACTGATGTTCGCCGGCATCGTCGGCTATTTCCTGGTGCCGGTTTATGGCTGGAAGGCCATGTTTATCGTCGGCCTGATACCGGCGGTGGTGATGATCCCGCTACGCTTCCTGATGCCGGAATCGCCGCGCTGGCTGGCGGCCCGGGGTCGGCTTATCGAAGCTGACGCCATCGTCAGCGATTTCGAGCGATCCGCGGAGCGCCAGGGCTTCGTGCTCGCCGCACCGAAGTCTGTGACGCTGAAGCTCAACAAGGCGCGCAGCGATTGGCGCGAATTGTTCCGTGGAATATACCGTGGCCGCACGCTGATGCTCTGGGCCCTTTGGTTCTGCGTCTACCTCGTCGTCAACGGTATGATCACATGGATGCCGACGCTCTATCGTGAGGTCTTCAAGCTGACGTTGCAGACAAGCCTTGCTTACGGCTTCATCACCTCCGCCTGCGGTGTCGTCGCTTCGATCCTCTGCGCTCTGCTGATCGACCGGGTCGGTCGCAGGAACTGGTACTGCCTCGCCTTCGCTTTGGGCGTTCTTCCCCTCGGTGTACTCGCCATATCCGGCGCCGATACGGTGTTGCATGTTCTGGTGCTGGTTTCGCTCGCCTACGCCATTATCCAGACAATCGCCTTCTCCCTCTATCTCTATTCGGCGGAACTCTATCCGACCCGGCTGCGCGCCTTCGGTATCGGCTGCTGCAGTGCTTGGCTGAGACTCGGATCATCGGCAGGCCCGCTCATCGTCGGCTTCGCATCCAGTTCGCACGGCATTGGAGCGGTATTTGCCGTGTTTGGCTGCGTACTCGCGCTCGGCGCTATCGTGACATGGTTCTTCGCGATCGAGACGGCGGGCAAGCCCCTCGAAACCCTGTCGCCCTGACCCATTCCTCTACTCTCATCCGGAGAACAGCTCTTGTCTGACCGTATTGACGCCTGGACCCATATTTTCCCGCCAGCCTATTTTGCGCGGCTTCAAACCATGGCTTCCGCTACGGGACCTTTGCGGCGGTGGCTCGAACTCAAGTCACTCTACGATCTCGAACACCGTTTCCGGCTGATGGACGATTTTGCCGGCTATCGACAGATCTTGACCCCCTCCATGCCACCCATCGAGGATTTGGCCGACGGCGCGCTGGCCATCGATCTCATGCGCCTCATGAACGATGGTCTTGCGGATCTGGTGCTGCGTTACCCCGATCGCTTTCCGGCGTTCGCGGCGGGCTTGTCCTTGCATGATGTCGATGCAGCGGTCGCCGAGATCGCGCGGGTCGACGCCATGGGTGCGACCGGCGTCCAGCTCTGCACTCATATGCGTGGCACGCCGCTCGATCATCCCCGTTTCCAGCCGGTGTTCAACGAACTTGCCGAGCGCGACATGGCAATCTGGCTGCATCCCGTCCGAGGGCCACAGCCGGATTATCCAACTGAAACAAAGTCGCGCTATGAAATCTGGTGGTGCTTCGGCTGGCCCTACGACAGCAGCGTCGCC
The DNA here is from genome assembly GCF_041355235.1 of Rhizobium sp. RCC_161_2. Lineage (NCBI taxonomy): Bacteria > Pseudomonadati > Pseudomonadota > Alphaproteobacteria > Hyphomicrobiales > Rhizobiaceae > Rhizobium > Rhizobium sp. RCC_161_2. Next base: position 119,892 of record NZ_JBFUPL010000001.1, read on the forward strand.
ATGGCCAGACTGGTATTCTCTGGATTGTTCGACCGCCATCCGGGTCTGCGGATCATCACTCATCACATGGGAGCGATGATCCCCTATTTCGCTGGTCGGATCGCACAGGGCTGGGGTCTTGAAATGGGAACGAGGACGCCGCCGGCAGATGCCGATCTGCTGCCGGGGCCGCTGCAAAAGCCGGCTGAGGATTATTTTCGGATGTTTTTCGCCGATACCGCCCTATCCGGCGCGGTCGAAGCGACCCGTTGCGGGCTTGATTATTTCGGTGCGGACAAGGTGCTGTTTGCAAGCGACTTTCCATTCGATGCCGAGGGCGGCAGCTATCTCGTTCGCGAGACGATCAAGGCGCTCGACGCACTCGACCTGCCGGCGGCGACACGCCACAAAATCGATGTTGAAAATATCTCCGCACTCGTCAATCGCGGCAAATTTCGGTAGTTCATCGCTACTACCTAGGTTCTGGCCGCCATCGCAATATATCTCAACATTATCGAACACAGCATGACAGGCATGTTTGCTATTCGGGGGAGCCTCAATCTCTGGAAGACGATAGTGCCCCAAAAATTCGATGGCAGGACCCAAGTCCTGCCCCGCCTGCCCAGCGCAGATACAAGCGCCACTATCAACGCTATCTTTGCGGTGACGGTAGCTGCTTTTCGATCGGCACAGGTCATGGAAGCATCAGCGTGACATATCAGTATCCAGGTGAGATAATTTCGCGCGCGATAGACCGTGCGATGGGCACTCAAACGAAGGCAACGGCTGCCGAAATGGCAATGTTCGACCAACCTCATATTCTGATCGTCGAAGACGATACCGACATAGCGCATATGCTGGTCGAACTGGTGAAGAACAATGGCTTCGAGGCGACGTCGGCAGCAAACGGCGGCGAGATGGATCGCTTGCTGGCGCGCCACAAGTTCGATCTGATCGTCCTTGACGGCATGCTTCCCGGCGAGGACGGCTTCAGCATCTGCCGGCGGCTGCGCTCGTCCCGATCGATTCCGATCCTGATGCTGACCGCGTTGCGGGAGGATGTCGACCGCATTCTGGGCCTCGAGCTCGGCGCCGACGATTATGTCACCAAGCCTTTCAATTCCCGTGAGCTCATGGCTCGCATCAAGAGCATCCTGCGACGGGCATCGCTTTCCCAGCAGCCGGAGGAGGATGTCGCGCCGATGACGTTTGCTGGCTGGCGCATCGATCCCAAAAGCCGGCAGCTCTTCGACGCCGAAGGTGCCGAGGTTTCCATGACGACGGCCGAATTCGACCTGCTGTGGGCATTTTGCAGCAATCCCAACAAGGTGCTGACGCGTGAACAGCTTCTGTCCATGACGCATGCCGGATCGGCCGGCCCGGTCGAACGCAGCATCGATGCCCATATTAGCCGCGTCCGCCAGAAGATCGAGCCCAATCTCAAGGATCCGACCTTTATCAAGACGGTGCGTCTGGGAGGCTATCTGTTCGCCTCCAAGGTGGAGCGGCTGCCGTGAAGGGCCTTCGCACCGCCTCCATACGGACACAGATACTCGTATTGGCGACGTTGCTCATCATCCTCGTTTCCGTCGTGGCAACGCTCTCCGAGCCATTTATCTATGGCCGGCATGACAAGGGTGTCGCGATCGGCTTGCTGTCGGGACGAATTGAGAGAGTGCTGGACCAGTATCGACGCGCCAGTTCGCCCGCAGAGGAGGAGGCCGCTTTAAAATTCGCCACGACAATAGGGATTTCAGCGGACGAAATATCGGCGAGTCAGATCCCATCACAAGATCAAGCTGATGCTGCGTCGGACAACATCATCGAGCGGGTAAGAACGGTGCTCGAAATCGGCGTTTTCAAGGCAATCGAGAACGCCTTTGCTGATCGGTCGGCAGGGAATATCCTGATCGTCAAGGTCGATGCCGATCGTGCGCTGGTTTTCCACTTGCCTGTCTTCCCCAACTATCTCTGGCTTTTTCCGGCAATGGCGAGCGGAATTTTGAAGATCGTTATTCCGCTGGCGCTCATGGCCTATTTCAGCAGCTGGCTTATTACCCGACCGGTGGTCCGGTTTGCCGCCGCCGCCGAGCGAGCGAGCATGGACGACAGTCTGGAAAAGCCGTTCGTGGCTGAGGGCGCTTCGGAAATGAGAAGCCTGGCCGCCTCACTCAACGTGATGCGAAGCCGAATACTGGAGATGGTCGACAGTCGAACGCGCATGCTCAGCTCCATCAGCCATGATCTCAGAACACCGCTGACCCGTCTGCGGATGCGTGCCGAGCGCTGCGAGCAGCCCGAGCTTCAGCGTCAGATGCTCGCCGATATCGCCACCCTGGGCTCGATGATCGACGAGAGCCTGACATTCCTCACGAACGCCTCCCACAGCGTGCCTTCGCGCAAGGTGGATATTTCAAGCCTGCTTCAGACGATCGCGACCGACTTTTCGGACACCGGCATCGAGGTGGGTTTCAAAGGACCCCGCCGGCTTACCTGCATCTGCAAGCCGCAAGCCATCACCAGAGCGATTACCAATGTCGTCGAGAACGCCTCTCGCTATGCGACCGAGATCGAGATCGAGTTGCAAAGCGCCAGCAATGGCGGGGTTTTGATCAGGGTGAGCGACAATGGCCCCGGCTTGACGGATGCGCTCAAAGTGCGGGCTCTGGAACCCTTTTTCAAGGCGGACAAAGCCCGAACGACGGGAATGGGCGGCGGCTTCGGCCTTGGCCTTCCGACTGCGGAAGGGATCGTCAGAAAGGGGCATGGCGGGACGCTCAAGCTGCTCGACCGAAAGCCCAATGGTCTGATCGTCGAGATCACCCTGCCGCCGATCCAGGATGAGTCGATGGGGCGCCTTGCGGGTGATCCAAAGAAGGTTCCATCGGCGAGCTGAGTTTCCGCTCTTTGCATATAATGGAATGGCTACCCAACCTTCGGTCGGCCACAGTGACTCTTCTGCTCCTCATCAGGCGGTAACAGACACTCTGAAATCCCGCCGTCATCTTCGCGAACATTTTCATATATTAAAGAAAACACCGCAACACGCCGATTCAATAGAACTGGCTCCGGCAACACTCTGCCATATTTTCCAGGAGCCAAATCTTTGCTGAGAACACCCACCATCAGTGTCGCGCTGATCGCGCTGTGCGCGACCGTCGCCGGATGCACCACCGCAGACCCCACCGTTTACGCGGGCTTGGCTTCGGCACCGCAGCTTCAACCGAATCCGGACGACAAGGGCGGCCGCGTACCCTATCGGTACAAGGGCAATGTCGACTGGAGGCAGTACAACAAGATCATCGTTGATCCCGTCACTGTCTACAACGGTCCGGACAACCAGTTCGTGAAGATCGCCGGCGAAGACAAATCGGTCCTTGCCAGCTACATGCAGGATCAATTCACGCAAAAGCTGCGGACGCGCTTCGCCGTCGTCAACAATCCCGGTCCTGGCACGCTCCGGCTCCATCTGACGCTCACCGGCGCCAAGGATACCACACCGGTTCTTGGCCCGTTCTCGCATCTCGATGTCGGCGGTAACGCTATCAACGCCGTTCAGGCCGTTCGCGGTCGCGAAGGGACGATGGCGGGCTCGGTCAACTATGCCGTGGAAATCTATGATGCGCCGGGCAATCGCCTGCTCTCCGCCTATGTCGCCAAGCAATATCCAAATGCAATGAACGCTGGCGCGACCTTTTCCCGCTTGAAGGGCTCCAAGATCGGGATCGAGAAGGGTGCCGATGCGCTTCTCGAGCAGCTACAGTAGACAGCACAGCGATCGGCCCTGGTACAGGCAAACGCACTATTGATATGCGCCGGGAAACGCATCCTGCTTTGCGTTTCCCGACTTTCATCGGGTGAACCTTGACCCTTGTCGGCTCGATCGAGGGCGGACATTATCGAAGCTGGCCGGGTGCCTTTGACTGCGCGCGCCATGATCTCAATCGGCGTCGAAAATCTCTGTCAGAACCTTGAGAAGCCGAAGCACGTCCGGATGATCGCAGGAATAATATCTGAACTGCGCATGGCTGCGAAATTTTATGATTCCCGATCGATGAAGACGCGCCAGATGCCGGCTCAGGGCCGGCTGAGATATGCCTATCCTTCTGGCGAGGCTGTTTACGTCCTGCTCGCGGTTCGACAGGAGAACGCAAACCTGCAGCCTGCTCGGGTTGGCAAGCTGGCTGAGAAGATCTGCATGCCATGATAGGCGCTGGTCTCGTGTTGCGTGATCTGAATACATGGAACGATCGATTGTTGGGAACGAATGGGACGGGCTTGCGAAAAGCCGATGATCCTCCGAGGATACACGCACTGGCTGTAAAGTTTTATTCTGATTTGTTGGGATATGTTGCGTCATGCGGGGTAGTTTGCCGGCTTGAGCGGCTGACGAACGGTGCACGCCAAACCGTCGCCTGAATGTATCGATGTGTCACCAAGAAGATCGCTTGCGACAAACTGTAACAAAAACGAACCGCTTGCCTTGTTTTGGTCCGGCTTTTGACATCACGCCGCTAACAAGACCGGTTATCTCTGTGTCTAGCGAACAGGAGGTAGCCATGACTTATAAAGAATTGACGATAGCCGATGTTCTCAACGATCCGTTGATCAGGCAGGTAATGCGTGCGGATCAGGTATCCCTGACCGGAATGACGAATCTGCTGCAGGATGCGGCGCATAGGCTGAAGAGTGCGAACACAGTGCGCGGCAAGGCGGAGATCGGCTTGCCGGGCGGCATGAACCCGATCGCGGCGGCCACCGTGGCGTGCAATGATGCGTGGCGGCCACATCAATCGTGTGGCCGTTGATGATCGCTTTCACTGAAGCCCAGCTTCCAAAAACTGACGGCGCGCGTATTCGTGCGTGAGAGGCCGAGATCCATACGCCAATAGGTCCGGAGAGCCCGCGCCGTCGTTAGGAGGGGTGTCCCCGTCCTTGGCAGTCCGTGAATTGATGGTCCGTCGTTACTGCTGTGCGATACTCTTGAAGTGTCACTGATCGCTTTTGCGAGTGAAGGCTGCGAAAAAAGTGGGGAATGAGCGAAGATCCGGGTGCCTTGACCTTGCGGCATCCTCGGATGATGGGAATTGACGGACTAAGGCTTGGAAATGTTGCTCTCCAAGCCGCTCAACGCTAACCATTGAGTACTCAATATCCGTCAGGCCGCTTGCCGCATCGAATGAAGGCAAAGCGTTCTTCTCCACAGGCTCTCCGGGATACCAGCAAGATGAATTCGCACGTCAATGATCTCAATGCGCTCGTACAGCAGCTTTCATCGCAGCAAGAGGAGCATTTGATCGAGGTTCGCCGCGATATCCACGCCCATCCCGAGACCGGCTTCGATGTCGTCAGGACGAGCGGCGTGGTCGCCCGTGAGCTCGCAAACCTCGGGATCGAGCATCAGACCGGCATCGGCCGTACCGGCGTCGTCGGCTTTATCAAGGGCGGGCGTCCCGGCCCGACACTGCTCATCCGGGCGGACATGGATGCCCTGCCCATGCAGGAGCAGACCGGCCTGCCATTTGCCAGCCAGATCGAAGGCAAGATGCATGCTTGTGGCCACGACCTGCATACGGCGACGCTGATCGGCGTCGGCGCGATCCTCAAGGAGATTGCTCCACGTCTGAGTGGCAACGTGAAATTGATGTTCCAGCCGGCCGAGGAAACCCAGGAAAGCGGCGCGGCGGCCATGATCGTCGACGGCGTGCTTGATGGTGTCGACTATGCGCTCGGTTTTCACAATTATCCGGATGAGCCGGTCGGGACTTTTAGTTTCATCCGGGGCATATCGAACGGCTCTTCGGACGAGTTCGACATCACCATCCATGCCAAATCCGGCCATGCCGCGCGCCCGCATGCGGCGATCGACCCGGTCGTTGCCACGGCGCATCTGATCACCCAATTGCAGGCGATTGTTTCGCGCGAGGTCGACCCGATGCGTCCGGCGGTCCTGACCGTCGGCTCCATTCATGGCGGCAACACGCACAACATCATTCCGGACTCCGTTGCCATCATGGGAACGGTTCGTTGCCAGGACGCGGAATCCCGCGACGTGATCGAGGCTGCCATGCGCCGCGTCTGCGAGGGGCTGGAGGCATCCATGCGCGTTCGCTGCGAGGTGAACTACGTGCGCGGCGTGCCCTCGCTGATCAATGACGAGCATATTCTGACGACCACCATGTCGGCGATCCGCGAGCATTATGGCGACGTCGTCCTGGAGCGCGAGGCGGGCCTCGGCGCGGAGGACTTCGCTCTGGTCGGCGCGAAGGTTCCGGCCTTCCAGCTCGGTGTCGGCTCCTCCCAGGAAGGCCGCAACGACCGCGTCCACAATTCCGACTACCAGCCCGATGAGCGCTGCATTGCAAACGGCGTCGTGGCGCTATCGCTGGCGGCCGTAAAGCTCCTGGCATAGCCGGCGGAGCCTCCATTTACGACACGGGACCGGTCGCCAAATCGATTTTGCATTTTGTTTCTCCCGGATCGTTGATTTTTAGGAGGAAATTGCGGGCTTGATGTTAGCCGATACCATAGGAAATGTGCCACGCGGCCATCGCAATGCGGAGCCGGAAGCCATCAGATGAAGAGGAACAGATTGTAATGCCGGGCGAAAAGACGATTTCGAACATCCTGCAGCCGACACGGCGCCGGTTCCTGCAAACAGCGGGCGCCCTGTCGGCGACGCTTTCGGCAGGCGGGCTTTTGCTTCCCGGCAGCGCTGCGGCGCAGGCGGAAACACCGGTCAAGGGCGGACATCTCGTGCTGGGGCTGGATACGGCGTCGAGCTCGGACAGGCTCGATCCAGCCTTCTATACCGAAGCCTACATGTACACGGTCGGCTTTCAGCTCTTCAACACCGTTGTCGAGCTCGGCCCGGACGGCAAGCTGATCGGCGCGCTCGCCGAAAGCTGGGAACCGGCAACGCCCGACGGCAGCAAGTGGGTTTTCAAGCTGAAGAAGGGCATCCAGTTCCACAATGGCAAAGAACTGACCGCCCAGGACGTCGTCTATTCGCTCAATCATCATCGCGGCGAAAAGAGCAATTCGGGCGGCAAGGGCCAGCTTCTGGCGGTTACCGACATCAGCGCCTCCGACACGCATGAAGTGATCGTAACGCTGAATTCGGGCAATGCCGATTTCCCGGCCGCTCTCGTTGACTACCATCTCGGCATCGGCCCCGATGGCGGCGACTTCGACAAGGGTGTCGGCACAGGTGCTTTCATCCTCGAAGACTTCCAGCCGGGCGTTCGCGCGCTCACCAAGCGCAACCCGAACTACTGGGCCTCGGATCGCGCCTTCGTCGATTCCGTAGAGACCATCGCCATGAGCGATGCGACCGCCCGCATGGCGGCGCTGTTGAGCGGACAGGTGCATATCATCAACCGTGTCGAACCGCGATCCGTCAGCCGGCTCACTGCCCGCCCTGGCGTGCAGATCCTGCGCTCGCAGGAAAACACCATGTATTGCTTCCCGATGCGGGTCGACACCGCTCCCTACAACAATCTCGACCTGCGGCTGGCGCTGAAATATGCGATCGACCGCGAGGAATTGCAGAAGAGCCTTCTCGTCGGCACCGGCGCTATCGGCAACGACAATCCAATCGCCTCCTGGAACCCCTATTTCGCCAAGGATATTCCGCAGCGCGCTTATGACCCCGAAAAGGCCTCCTTCCACTTCAAGAAGGCGGGCTCGCCAAGCGGCATCCAGATCAGCGCCTCCGACAACGGTTTCCCCGGCTCGGTCGACGCCGCACAGCTTTATCAGGCTTCCGCCGCCAAGGCCGGGATCACCATCGATGTCGACCGCGTTCCCTCCGACGGATATTGGGACGAGGTATGGCTGAAGAAGCCGTTCGTCGCCTCCAACTGGTCGGTGCGCCCGACGGCCGACGCCATGTTGTCGCTGATCCTCCAGTCAGACGCGCCGTGGAACGAAACCGCCTGGCGCGACGAGGCCTTCGACAAGCTGCTGGCGGCGGCGCGCGTCGAGCTGGACGAGACCAAGCGCAAGCAGATCTATCATGACCTGCAGGTGAAGCTGGTGGATGAGGGTGGCGAGATCATCCCGCTCTTCGTCGACAATCTGGCGGCTGCCAGCGACAAGGTCGGTGGCTACGTTCCGGTGCCGGGCGGCGGCGATCTGAGCGGCTACCGCATCGCCGAGCGCGCCTGGCTCAAGGCTTAAGACACCGCGCAACAGAATGCCCATCGGTCCCCGGATTGCCATCCGGGGGCTCTTTTTTCCCGCCAGGGCCGCTAAACCGTTGCGCTGCGCTGTCATTCACGATAGCGGCCATGCGTGGAATTTTTCGGAACAGACAGATGAACAACCAGCCTCTGGCTGAGGAGATCCAGCTCGAAACGCAGGCAGTGATGCCACCGGCACGCAAATCGGCCGGCGGTCATCTTTTGCGCCTGCTTATCAAGCGTCTGGCTCTCGGTCTGGTGCTGTTGTGGGCGGTGTCGCTGGTCATCTTTGCCGGAACCCAGATCCTGCCCGGCGATGTCGCAACCGCTATGCTCGGCCAGCAGGCAACGCCGGAAGCGGTCGCCAGCATCCGCAAGGAGCTTGGTCTCGAGAAGCCTGCACCGCAGCGTTATGTCGAATGGTTGGGTGGCGCCGTGCGTGGCGATTTCGGGCGCAGCTACAGCAACCGCCAGGATATCGCCAAAAGTATCGCCCCGCGCCTGAAGAACACGCTTTATCTGGCGGCGATGGCAGCGATCATTGCCGTGCCTTTGTCCATCCTTCTCGGAATCCTCTGCGTGCTCTACGTCGGAACCTGGGTCGATCGGACCATCGGTATCGTCACGCTCAGCGCCATATCGCTGCCGGAGTTCTTCGCGGGCTATCTGCTGATCGCCTATTTCTCGGTCAGCCATTTCTGGCTTCCGAGCAGCGCCACTGTCTCGGACGCAATGCCCCTTGGACAACGCCTCATTACCATGCTGCTTCCCTGCCTGACGCTGGTTCTGGCCGTCGTCGGGCATATGATGCGGATGACGCGGGTGGCACTTCTGAACGTCATGGCGTCTCCCTATATCGAGACGGCGTTCCTGAAGGGGCTGCCCGGCTGGCGCATCGTCTGGAGGCATGCGCTGCCGAATGCCGTTTCGCCGATCGTCAATGTCGTGGCACTTAACCTGGCCTATCTCATCGTCGGCGTCGTCGTGGTCGAGGTGATCTTCGTCTATCCGGGCATGGGTCAATATCTTGTCGACCACGTCGCCAAGCGCGACGTGCCGGTCGTGCAGGCCGCCGGCCTGATATTTGCCGCCGTCTATATCCTGCTCAATATCGTTGCCGACATGGTCGCGATCCTTGCCAATCCCCGATTGAGGCATCCGCGATGAGAAATCTGCCGCGTTTGACGCCCCTGGCGGTGATCGGCCTTGCTGGTCTCATTATCTTTCTCATCATGGCGATGCTGGCGCCCTGGGTCGCACCGCACCCGGTCTCGCAAGTGGTCGGCGGCGTCTGGGACATGCCGTCCGTCGACGCGCTGCTCGGCACGGACAATATCGGCCGCGATCTCTTTTCGCGCCTGCTCTGGGGCGCGCGCATCACCTTCGTCATCGCGGCGCTTGCGACCCTCCTTGCCTTCGTCACCGGCGTATCGCTCGGCTTCTACGCCGCCGTCCGGCGCGGCATCATCGACCAAGTGCTGTCGCGACTGAACGATCTGGCGATGGCGATCCCGACCCTCATCCTCGCGCTGGTCGTGCTCGCCGTTCTGCCGAAAACCATGATCGTGCTCATCCTCGTCATGGCCGGGCTGGATGCGACGCGGGTGTTCCGCGTCAGCCGGGCTCTTGCCAGCGATCTGGTCACCCTGGATTATGTCGAGGTGGCGCGCCTTCGCGGCGAGGGCTGGAGCTGGATCATCTTCCGGGAAATCCTGCCGAACGCGTTGTCGCCGCTGCTCGCCGAATTCGGCTTGCGCTTCGCCTTCGCCATTCTCTTCCTGTCGACGCTCTCCTTCCTCGGCCTCGGCGTCCAGCCGCCCATTGCCGATTGGGGCAGCCTGGTGAAGGAGAACAAGGACGGGTTGGTGTTCGGTGTCTTTGCCGCCCTCATTCCGGGTGCTGCAATCGCGATCCTCGTCATCTGCGTCAATCTCGTCGTGGACTGGATGCTCCAGAAGACGACCAGCCTGAAAGGCGTTGGCCGCCATGGCTGATACCTTGCTCAAAGTCATCGATCTGGAGATCAAGGCCGGCGATCAGACCATCGTCGACAAGGTGTCCTTCACGCTGGAAAAAGGGCGCGTACTCGGCCTGATCGGTGAGTCCGGGGCGGGGAAGTCCACGATCGGGCTCGCCTCGCTCGGCTATAGCCGTGACGGCTTGCGCATCATCGGCGGACGTGCCGACCTGAACGGCACCGATATCCTGGCCTTGCGCGGTCGCGATTCCAGGCGCCTGCGCGGCGCGGCGGTCACCTATGTCGCCCAGTCGGCCGCAGCAGCCTTCAATCCGGCCTATCCGTTGATCGAGCAGGTGATCGAAGCCACGCTCTGGCACGGCCTGATGAACCGCAGCGATGCCATCGCGCGGGCAAAAGAGCTTTTTGCCCTGCTCGGCCTGCCCGATCCGCAGAATTTCGGCGATCGCTATCCGCATCAGGCGTCTGGCGGTCAGTTGCAGCGCGCGATGACGGCTATGGCGCTCTGCCCGCATCCCGAACTGATCGTCTTCGACGAGCCGACGACCGCGCTCGATGTGACCACCCAGATCGAAGTCCTCGCCGCCATCAAGCAGGCGATCGAGAGGACCGGGACCTCCGCGCTCTACATTTCACACGACCTGGCCGTGGTGGCGCAGGTGGCAGACGAGATCCTGGTGCTTCGTCATGGCCGGATGGTCGAGCAGGGGCCGGTCGATCGCATCTTCAATGCGCCGCAGCAAGACTACACCAAGCAGCTCGTCGCCATGCGCCAGTCCGAAAAGCCGGCCAAGCCGGTGGCAGATGCGGAGGCCCTTCTTAGTATCAAGGACATAGAGGCGGGATACACGCCCGGTACGACCGTGCTGAAAGGCATCAGCCTGGACATCGGTCGCGGCGAAACGCTGGCGGTCGTCGGTGAATCCGGCTCGGGAAAATCGACGCTGGCGCGTGTCGTCACAGGCCTGCTGCCGGCCGCCAAGGGTAGCCTGCGCTTCGAGGGACAGGCTCTGCCGACCGATCTTGCCTCACGTGGACGAGACATCCTGCGCGACATCCAGATCATCAACCAGATCCCCGATCTGGCGCTCAATCCGCGCCAGACCGTCGAGGCGATCCTTGCTCGCCCGCTTGCCTTTTATTTCGGCCTTGGCGGCGTGGAACTCGACCGCCGCGTGACTGCGTTGCTCGATCAGGTCGAGCTGGCGCAGACTATGCGCGATCGTTATCCCTCGGAACTATCAGGCGGCCAGAAGCAGCGCATCTGCATTGCGCGCGCGCTGGCCGCGGCCCCCAAACTGATCATCTGCGACGAGCCGACATCGGCGCTCGACCCGCTGGTGGCCGAAGGCATTCTCGGCCTTCTGACGCGACTACAAAATGAGAGCGGCACATCCTATCTGTTCATCACGCACGATCTCGCCATCGTGCGCGCCATAGCCGATACGGTTGCAGTCATGCTCGATGGTAAAGTGGTACGCTATGGCCGAAAGGACGATGTTTTGGCGCCGCCCTTCGACGCCTATACGGAAAAGCTGATCGCATCGGTCCCGGAGATGCGCCCCGGCTGGCTGGACGAGGCAATTGCCAGGCGGACGCCCGGAAAAGCTGCTCGCTGACGGCTGCCGAAATTACGAGATAAGAGAAACAAGGAATGACACGATGACAAAGCGCGGACTTATTCTGGATGGCGGCACCGGCCGCGAACTCGAGCGTATCGGCGCGCCTTTCCGTCAGCCGGAATGGTCGGCGCTGGCCTTGATGGAAGCGCCTGAATTCGTCCGCAAGGTCCATGACAATTACATCGAGGCCGGCGCCGACGTCATCACCACAAACAGCTATGCTGTCGTACCGTTCCATATCGGCGACGAGCGCTTCGAGGCTAATGGCGCTATTCTGGCCGCACGCGCCGGCCGCATCGCGCGCGAAGCGGCGGACGCATCGACGGATCGCAAGATCCTCGTTGCCGGCTCGCTACCGCCGGTATTCGGCTCCTACCAGCCTGATCTTTTCGATCCCAAGCGGGCAGGGCACTATCTCGACACGCTGGTCGGCGGCATGACGCCTTATGTGGATTTGTGGCTCGCCGAAACCCAGAGCAGTCTTGCCGAGGCGCGCGCCGCTCGCGAGGCGACGCTTTCGACCGGCAAGCCCCTCTGGGTCTCCTTCACCCTGCGCGACGATCTCGCTCCTTCGGACATGCCGGAACCGCTGCTGCGCTCGAACGAGACCGTTAAGGCCGCGGCCGAGCTCGTTGCCTCCTTCGGTGGCGAGGCGATGCTGTTCAATTGCAGCATGCCGGAAGTCATGGAGGCAGCCATCGAAACGGCGCGCGCCACCTTCGCCGCCTTGGGTGCGGACATCCAGGTCGGCGTTTATGCCAATGCCTTCCCGTCGCAGCAGGACGACGAAGAGGCCAATGCCACGCTGACCGAAATCCGCAACGATCTCGATCCTGACAGCTACGGCCAATGGGCCGGACGCTGGGCCGCCTCCGGCGCCAGCATCATCGGCGGCTGCTGCGGCATCGGCGTGGATCACATCCACGCGCTGTCTGGCCGCTATCGCTGCGTCTGAGCTTGAAGTTAATGCAAAGGTTCTATGGGCAGAGGCCGCGTGAGCGGCCGAAGCCTTAAAGCGCTCCGCTCCTGTTGAGCGAGATCGCGTAGACGCTCGTGGTCGCGGTGATGAAGAGCTTGTGCTTGCCGCGTCCGCCGAAGCAGAGGTTGGACACAGTCTCTGGAACCAGCAGCTTGCCCATGAGGTGACCATCCGGCGCGATGCAATGGACGCCATCGCGTGCGGAGGACCAGAGATTGCCGTCGCTGTCCAGCCGCATGCCATCGGCGCAGCCCGGCGAGATCACATGAAAGACCTCGCCGCCGGTCAGCCGCCAGTTTTCGCCGACATTGAAGACGCGGATATGCTGGGGATCGTTGCTATGCATGCGGCCGGTATCGGCAACATAGAGCTTCTTTTCGTCGGGGCTGAAGGCTAGCCCGTTCGGGCAATTGAAATCGGTGAGCACGGTGGACATCGAGCCTGAAGCATCGACACGATAGACGTTGCAGGGTAATTCCTGCTCGCTTTTATAGCCTTCGTAATCGGTGGCGATGCCGTAATGCGGGTCGGTGAACCAGATGGCGCCATCCGAGGCGACAATGACATCGTTGGGCGAATTCAGCCGCTTGCCCTGATAGCTGTCGGCGATCACCGTGATCGAACCATCATATTCCGTCCGGGTCACGCGACGGCCGCCATGTTCACAGCTCACAAGGCGCCCCTGCCGGTCGCGCGTATGGCCGTTGGAGAAGTTCGACGGTTCGCGAAAGATGCTGGTGCCGAGGCCCGGTATCCAGCGCATGATGCGGTTGTTGGGGATGTCGGAAAACAGCAGGCAGTTCTGGTCGCCGAACCAGACAGGCCCCTCCACCCAATCGAAGCCGGTGGCAATCTGTTTCACGGGAGCGTTGCCAAGAACGAACCGACCGAAAGCCGGATCCACGATTTCGAAGAACGACATTTTTGACATTACCTCCCATAATGTTGCATTCTGTTATCGATAACATAATCGGATGCGTCCGCAAGCGGGAGGATAATGCATGAGCCATATTGTGGCGTCGAGTGTCTTGAGCGACGAAGGCGTGATGACGCTGTTGAGCGCGGCGATCGGCGAAGCCACCGCAATGGGGCAGCCGCAATGCATCGCCATCGTCGATGCAAGTGGGGTGTTGCTTGCCTCTTTCCGCATGCGCGGATCGCGCTTCTTGTCGTTGAAAAGCGCGCTTGCGAAGGCGCGGACGGCGGCATCCATCGGCGCACCGAGCCATTCCGTTCCCGAGCATGCCAAGCTCCTGCTGGCGGCAGCCACGCAAGGCGAGGCGACCGGCCTCAGAGGCGGTCTTCCCATCCGCATTGCCGGCGTGCTTGTCGGCGGGATTGGCGTTGGCTCCGGCTCGGGAGAGCAGGATGAGGTGGTTGCCCTTGTTGCGCTGAAAGCAATCGGGGCGGATCTGGACTGAAAATCTCAGGCCGCGTTGACAAAGTCACGGCTGCACCACGCCCAAGCTGGTCATGTGAGGTGCATCTGGGCGAGTTTTTCGATTGAGGATGCTGTGAGAATCGCAGTTACCGAGGTTGCCAGTCCGGCGCGTTTTCTAAAACGGGTGGCCAATGCGGCTCATGCTCGTGATCGGCCCATGGTGGATCAACTACATAGTCTGGGTCACAATACTCGCGAAGCCATTGGGCGGCACGCTCCTCACAGTACCGCGAATTCAGAGGGGCACCTTCCTCGTTTAACTCCATGTTGTTCGTAAAAACGGTGAAAAGTGTTTCCATCGCGCTCGGTTCATGTAGCACTTCTGAATAATCGACGCCCTCAAGCAACGGATAGCCGACGGAACCGTTCGCAATCCAAAGGGAAAATCTAGCTATTGCTCCGCGAAGATCGGGATGCATTCGGCGAGGTTCCCCATCCTCCTTCAGATCATGCATTCATATCCTCCATTTTTTCATGCAGGTGGAACATACTTCTCTTGGTCAGGAGATTAAGCAATACCTGTCGTCGGAACTCAGAAATGACTCCCATGTTCCGCCGGCGCCAAGCAGGCTCGACTTTCTGTATCGCGAGCGCAATAGGGCGCGCGCGAAGCTCCCTCGGCAAATTGGATTCCCGAATAGCGCAGAGCGTTATTTAAAGCGGTCTTTCAGGAGATGGCTTTGTCAAGTGATGACATGATTTCATCGGATCGCCACACGTTACGATAAGCCAGAACTTCCTACGCCGCGCTTCTCGTGCCGGCTGCCGCAAAAGTCTGGCTTTCATGCTTCGTCAAGAGAACCTGATCATTTGTGAACGGCGCCCGCCAGCAAATCATCCTTGCCGGCAGGCCTTGTTCATTTGATACGTCAGGCGAAGACGATCTGCGCCTTCATGGCTCGGCTGCGGTCCGAGGCGATCTCGAAGGCGCTGATCGCGTCATTCAGCGGCACGGAATGGGTGATCAATGGCTTTACGTCGATCAGGCCCTTGCGCATCAGGTCGACGCCGAAGGCGAATTCCTCGTGGAAGCGGAACGAGCCGCGCAGATCCAGTTCCTTCGCCGTAATCGCCATCATCGGCAGTGTCATGTCGCCGCCAAGGCCCAATTGCACGATGATACCGCGCGGCCGGAGCGCGGCGATGCCGCCAACGAGGGCAGGGGCAGCGCCGGAGCATTCATAGAGCACATCGAAGGTGCCCTTGTCGGCCGAATAGGCGGCGAGTGCCTCGGGGTCTTCCTTGGTGTTGATGACCCTGTCCGCGCCAGCTTGTCTTGCAAGGGAAAGCGTGAAATCCGACAGGTCGGTCGCGACGATTTCCACGGCGCCGGCGCGGCGCGCGGCGAGGATCGACAGTACGCCGATCGGTCCGCAGCCGGTGACGAGGACGCGCTTGCCGAGCAGTTCGCCGGCGCGCTTCGTCGCATGCAGGGTGACGGCGAGCGGTTCGGCCATCGCGGCTTCACCGGCCGTCAGGCCGTCGGCGGGGACGCATTGAATGGCATCGGCGACCAGCGTTTCGCGGAATGCGCCCTGAATATGCGGAAACGGCATGGCGCTGCCATAGAAGCGCATGTTCAGGCACTGATTGTGCAGGCCTTGCTGGCAGTAACGGCAGGTTCGGCAGGGGCGCGATGGCGAAACGGCGACGAGCTGACCGACCTCGAGCCCTTCGACGCCGGGGCCGAGAGCCGTAACCGTCGCGCTGACTTCATGGCCGAGGATCATCGGCTGCTTCAGGCGAACGGCGCCGAAGCCGCCGTGATTGTAATAGTGCAGGTCGCTGCCGCAGACCCCGCCGGTGGCGAGCTTCAGCTTGACCTCTCCCGCACCCGGCTCTTCCTCCGGATAGTCCTCGATCCGCAAGTCCTTGGCGGCGTGAGCGACGATGGCTTTCATGTCATTCTCCTTACAGAACGGGTGTCAGCAACGGCTGGCCGGCAAAATGGGCGGCGAGATTGTCGCGGACGAGCTGTCCCATGGCCTTGCGGGTCTCGATAGTACCCGAGGCGTGGTGGGGCTGCAAAAGAACATTGTCCAGCGCCAGGAAGCGCTCATTGAGTTTCGGCTCGCCCTCGAAGACATCGAGCGCCGCCGAGCCGAGCTTGCGGGTTTCCAGTGCTTCCAGCAGTGCGTCTTCATCAATGTTGGAGGCGCGCGATATGTTGATCAGCATGCCTTCCGGTCCGAGCGTTTCGATCACCTCTTGTCCGACGATGTGGCGGGTCGCGGCAGACGCCGCCAGCGTCACGAACAGGAAATCGGATTGCTCCGCCAGCTTCACCGGATCGGCCACGAATTCCATGTCGGTCGCGTAGCTCTTTGCCTCGACATCGGAATAGCCGATCTTCATGTCGAAACCCTTTAGCCGCTTGGCAACCTCGAAGCCAATGCGGCCAAGACCGAGCACGCCGGCGCGGCGTCCCCAGACGCGACGCTTCAGCGGATAGAGGCCCTTTTCCGCCCAGCTGCCGTCGCGCACCCATGTTTCGGCGCCGAGCATGCCGCGCGACTGGCAGAGCATCATGGCAATACCCAGATCGGCGACATCATTGGTGAGCACGTCGGGCGTGTTCGTCACGCGGATGCCCCGTTCGCGGCAGGCCTGGAGATCGACCGCGTCGAAGCCGACGCCGTAGACCGAGATCACTTCCAGCTTGGGGCAGGCCTCGATCATCGCGCGATTGGCTCCGAGTTCGCCGCGTGTGGCGATCGCCTTTACCGATGGTCCGACGTCCGCCAGAAGAGCCGTCTTATCTTCGGACTCGAAATAACGATGAACGCGAAACGCCGCATCCAAAGGTTCCTGATCCCATTGTGGATAGGGTCCGATCTGAAGAATTATCGGCTTGTCCATCTTTTTGCATCCTCCCTTGACATCGAATGTTATCGATAACATAAACAAGGGGAACAGCATTTGTCGAGATAAAAAACGGAGGAAACGATGTCTCTTGGCCTCTTCGATCTGAAAGGGCGGCGCGCTCTTGTAACGGGTTCGTCCCAGGGCATCGGGCTTGCGCTTGCCAAGGGATTGGCCGCAGCAGGCGCCGAACTGGTGCTCAACGGCCGTGACGCGGAAAAGCTTGCGAGGACCGCGGCCCTGTTCGAGGGCAAGGTTCACACGCTGCCTTTCGACGCGACCGATCATGAAGCGGCCCGCAACGCCGTCGACGCGTTCGAAGCCGGGACCGGCGCCATCGACATTCTCGTCAACAATGCCGGAATGCAGTTCCGCTCGCCGCTGGAAGAGTTTCCTGCCGATGCCTTCGAGCGGCTTCTTCGCACCAACATATCGAGCGTCTTCAACGTCGGTCAGGCCACCGCCCGCCATATGATCAAGCGCGGTGCCGGCAAGATTATCAACATCGCCAGCGTCCAGACCGCACTGGCACGCCCCTCGATCGCTCCCTACACGGCAACCAAGGGCGCCGTCGGCAATCTCACCAAGGGCATGGCGACGGATTGGGCCAAGTATGGGCTGCAATGCAATGCCATCGCGCCGGGCTATTTCGATACGCCGCTGAACGCTGCGCTGGTTGCCGACGCCGATTTCTCGGCATGGCTTGAGAAGCGCACCCCGGCCGGTCGCTGGGGACGTGTCGAGGAACTGGTCGGCGCCTGCGTCTTCCTGGCCTCCGATGCCTCCTCCTTCGTCAACGGGCATGTGCTTTATGTCGACGGCGGGATCACCGCATCGCTTTAAAGGGATGCCGCAGGCGGTCTCGGCTGCAGCGAATTCCTGGTCGGCGCGATGAGGACGCGCAGGCTATGACAACGAATATGGATCACCGTTCGTAACGGGCGCCGGACTGATGTCGCGGCATTGGAGGAGGAGCAGCCATGAGCAACAAGGTGGCGCTGATTGGCGCGGGTGCAATGGGCGGAGCCATCGGCACGCGCCTCGCCGAGACCGGCAATAGCCTGACGGTCTTTGACCTCGACAAGAAAAAGGTGGCGGCGTTGACGGCCAAGGGCGCGAGCGCTGCGCCCAGCGCGGCGCAAGCGGCTGCCGTATCGGATTATGTCATTCTCAGCCTGAATTCCCCAAACATCGTACGGGCTGCGGTGTTCGGCGCCGGCGGTGTCGCCGAAGGCGCCAGACCCGGCACCTTGATCATCGACATGTCCTCGATCGATCCCGATGCCACCAAGTCACTGGCCGCGGACGCAGCGGCAAAGGGGCTGCGCTGGGTGGATAGCCCGCTGTCCGGTGGCGCTCCGAAGGCGCTGATTGGCCAGTTGACGCTGATGGCCGGTGGCAGCGAGCAGGATGTCGCGGATGCGCATCAGGTGCTCAAGCATGTCGCTTCGAACTATACCCATATGGGACCGTCGGGCGCAGGCCAGACCACGAAGCTGATCAATCAGGTGCTCTGTGCGCTGAATTTCCTTGCCGTTGCGGAGGCGACCCAGCTCGCGCTCGACGCCGGCGTGGATGCCGCCAAGATCCCGCAGGCGCTGAAGGGCGGACGAGCCGACAGCGCCCTGCTGCAGGAATATATGCCGCGTTACGTGGCTAAGGATTATCGCCGCACGGGCCGGATCGACAACATGGTCAAGGACCTGAACGGCGCGCAGGACCTTGCACGGCGCACCAACACCGCCATGCCATTGACCGCCGTCTGCGCCGAAGTGCATCGCATGCTGACCGCCGCCGGCCTCGGCGGCGAGGATCAGGCGGCGCTGATGGAATTCTTCAAGGGACCGAACAAGGAGATCGCCGGATGATTACCCGATACGCACTATTCGAAGGCAAGGTCAGAGACGGCGAGACGGAGGCGTTTCGTGCTGCGGTCATGGAGACCATTCTGCCGAAATGGAAGCAGTTTCCCGGCGCTCTCGATGTTCGGGTGTCCTTTGCCGAGGCTCGGGACGAAGGCGCTCCGGAATATCCGATGATCCTTGCCATCAATTATCCGGATACCGCCGCAGTCGAGGCCGCTCTTGCTAGCCCGGTGCGAACCGAAGCGCGTGCGGCAACGGAGGCAGTGCTCTCGCGGTTCTTCGAGGGCCGCATCCACCATCACGTAACGCTGGCCAATGAATTCGTGCTGTAAGCCTCTTGCCGCGACGTCAGTCCGATGGGACGAGTCAAACCTCGTCTTCTCGTCTTAGGATAAGCAAAGGGCATGCACTTGCCATTTAGAGGCGATGCATACTACTCTAGTGGTAACGATAACATAGGCTGTCGATGAGCAATATCCGCAAGCCGCCGACCATGGCTGACATTGCCCGCGTCATGGGTGTTTCCCCCATGACCGTGTCGCGCGCATTCAAGGCGGACAGTCTGGTTAGCGCGGAGACGAGGGAGGCCATTCTCAAGGCTGCCGAGGATCTGGGCTATGTCTTCGACAGCACGGCGTCCAATTTCCGCTCGCAAAAGTCGGATTTCGTCGCCGTCACCATTCCCTCGATCAACAACGCCAATTTCGCCGATACCGTCGGCGGCCTTGCGGATACGCTTGCCGCGCGCAACATGCAGATCCTGTTGGGTTACACCAATTACGATATGCAGGAGGAGGAGCGGCTCATCGAGCAGCTTCTGCGCCGTAAGCCGCAGGCGATCGTCGTGACCGGTGGCAAGCATACGCCACGCGCGCGCCGCCTGCTGGAGACGGTCAATATCCCGGTGATCGAGACCTGGGATATTCCGGCCGAGCCGATCGGGCATTATGTCGGCTTTTCCAATGCCGGCGCCGTTCGCCAGATGGTGGATCATTTCGTCAGCGCCGGCCATCGTCGCATTGCCTTCATCGGTGGCGATGTCGGACGCGATACGCGTGGCAGCGAGCGTCGGACTGGCTTCATTGCCGCAATGGAGGCGCATGGGCTGGATGCCTCGCGGTTGATCGCGGCCGGAGCGCCGCCGATTTCGATGCGCGAAGGCGCCAATGCGATGGCAAGGCTGATCGAAATCCATCCGGACACGCAGGCAGTGGTCTGCGTGTCGGATCTCGCGGCCTATGGTGCGCTGACCGAATGTCGCCGTCTTGGCGTGCCCGTGCCTGAGCGTTTTGCGATCGGCGGCTTCGGCAATTATGAAATCGGCGAGGTCTGCGTGCCGACGCTGACAACGATCAACGCTTTTGCGCGCGAGATCGGCGAAAAGACCGCCCGGCTGATCCTCGATATTCTGGATGAGGGGGCGGCTATCGAGGATGTCAGGATTACGCCGGAGCTGATCGTGCGCGACAGCAGCCGCTAGATTTTGCCTATTTGCCAAATGCAAAAGCGCGGCCCCAAGGCCGCGCCGTTTTCATATCAAGATCGGATCACTTGCCCCAGATCTTCTGGTACTGATCCTTGTATCCGTTGCCTGGATCGAAGGTGTTTTTCGGGCCTCCGTCCGTTTCCACATTATCAGCCGTCACCACATGCAGCGGCGACAGATAGCCGGACCATTTCTCTCCCGAAAAAGCCCGGTTGAGTTCGTCGACCAACTGCCAGCCTTGCAGGTTCAGGGGCTCGGCAACCGTCACCTTCTGATATTGGCCGGCGCGGATGCGTGCATAGGCGGATTCCGAACCGTCACCGGCGGCCACGTTGATCGGCGCGTCCGTGCCGCCCTTGCCGGCGGATGCGAGCGACGGTCCCATGAAGTCGAAATAGAGGTCGTTGATAGCCAGCGAATGGGTCCAGCTATCGCCATACTTCTGCAGAAGCGAAGTGGTGAGCTGCGGCATGCGCTGTGACGTCTCGGCAATGGGCGTATCGACATATTCCAGCACCTTGCCGCCAAGGCGCTCGATCTCGGCCTTCATCTTGTCGGCCTTGGCAATGGCGATGGCATAGGTCGAGTCGGTGAAGATGATCACGCCGGGCTTGCCCTTGGCGTCGACGAAAGCCCAGTCGGCGGCGGCCGTCGACACTTCCATCGCATCGGTGCTGACATTGGCGAACAGGCCGTTCTTGTCGTCCGGGCCGATGACCGGGCCTGCGTGCCAGGCAACCAGCGGGATCTTTGCCGCTTTTGCCTGCTCCAGCGCCGGCGCCTGTTCGACCGCGTCGAAGCCGTCGATGATGATGCCGTCGGGCTTCAAAGCCATGGCCTGGCCGAAGGCCGCAGTCCGTCCCCCGATCGAGCCCGCGCCATCCAGAACCTTGACCTGCCAGCCAATCGCCTTGGCTGCTTCCTCGACCCCGTTACTGACGCCGAGAATGCCGCCGTTCTTCAGGTCGCCGGCCAGCACGACGATGGTCTTGCCCGATTGCGCCTTCGGACCGGTGGTGGGGCCGTCCCATTTGGTGACCGGCGACGCATATTTGTCGACGACGGCCTTGGCGTCGGCCAGCGGATCGGCAAAGGCCTGGGTCGTGCATAGCATCAACAGGCCTGTGGTTGCCTGCAGGAAATATCTGCGTTTCATTGTCTGTCTCCTCCCTTTGGTAATCAAAACAATATGATCTTCACTATTCGGCTGCCTTGGCGGGCAGTTGCGGCTTTTGCGCCGGCGCCATTCGGCCGGCAAGGCTGCGACGGCGCTGGGCATAGCCAGCAATCCCGATGGCGACGAGCAGGGTCACGCCGTTGAACAGCGGTTCCACATAGAAGGAGCCGCCGATCTGTTGGATGCCGGCAATGCCGACGGCCAGAATGATGACGCCGATCATCGTTCCCCAGACATTGACGCGGCCGGGCTTGATGGTGGTGGAGCCGAGGAAGGCTCCGACGAGCGCCGGCAGAAGATATTCCAGCCCGACGCTGGCCTGACCGATGCGCAGCTTCGAGGCGAGCAAGACGCCGGCCACGGCGGCAAGCGTGCCCGATGTCACGAATGCGCCGATGACGAAGCGGCGAACCGGGATGCCGTTCAAGGCAGCAGCCTTCGGATTGGCACCGATGGCGTAGACGTAGCGGCCGATCGGCGTGTATTCGAGTATGATCCACATCACGAAAGCCAGGACCAGGACGTAGAGCCCGGTGATCGGCAGGCCGAAGATCATGGTTCCGTTGAGTGCGTAGAAGCCCTGCGGCAGCATGCCGACCACCTGTCGTCCGCCGGTGTGCCAAAGGGCGATGGCGTAAAGGACGGTGCCGGTACCGAGCGTTGCGATGAAGCTGTCGATCTTGGCGATCTCGACCAGCAGTCCGTTCAGGAAGCCGGTCAAAGCTCCGAGCGCAAGAACGATCAGGACGGCGATCGGCCATGGCAAGCCGAACATTGTCTGCAGACTGATCGCCAGCACATGCCAGAGCACGATGCCATAGCCGATCGTCAGGTCGATGCGTCCGGCCGCCATCGGGATCATCGCGGCCAGCGACAGGATGGCGATGATGGTCTTGTCCGAGATGATCGAACGCAGGTTCAGCAGCGTCGGAAAGGTCTGCGGCAGCAGGATGGAAAACAGCAGGATCAGGAAGGCGGTCAGGATGACGAGGCCGTAGACCGGCAAGAGCCTTTGGATTTTCTGGCCGAGGGTCATTCCCGCCAGTTCGGCCCGGGTGGGTTCGAGCGCGTTGGATTCGATCGATTGCATGAGGGTCCTCCCCGATTTAGGCCGCTTCGGATGCCGATGCGGCGGCGATGACCGCCGGTGTTGTCAGTTCCGCGCCGCTCAGTTCCCGCACGATTTGACCGCGTGAGAACACCAGGGCGCGATGGCAGATATGGGCGATTTCCTCGAAGTCGGTGGAGACGACGAGCACGGCAAGCCCTTCCTCCACGGCCTCGGCGATCAGCTTGTAGATATCAGCCTTGGCGCCGACATCGACGCCGGCTGTCGGGTCCTCGGCGATCAGCAGCTTGCGGCCCGTGGCAAGCCATCGGCCGACCACAACCTTTTGCTGATTGCCGCCGGACAAGGCTTCGATCGCAAGCGCCTGATCATTGGGCCTAAGGCCGACCCGGCTGCCGAGCGAATAGGCCATTTCAGCCTCGCGCTGTGGCGGCAGGAAGGATAGCATGCCCCGCCCGGAGGCGCCGGGATTGAGGAAGGTGTTTTCCCTGAGGCTGAGCGACATGGCGACCGACTCCTCCGTCCGGTCTCTTGCGATCAGGCCGATGCCCGCAGCCATGGCGGCGACGGGGCTGGAAAGATCGGGCGCCGCGCCGTTCAATCGAACGGTTCCGCTCGATGGTTCGCAGCCGAACAGCGCGCGTCCGATCAATTCCTGGCCTGCACCCCTGAGCCCAACGAGGCCGAGCAGCTCACCTTGGCGGATGTCGAAGGACACCGGACCTGCGCCACGGCAGGCGAGATCCTTGACAGTGACGATGGCGGGGCCGGCGGTTCGTTCCGCCTTGACGAAGAGCTGGTCGGCCTTGCGTCCGACGATCATCCGGATCAGCTCGTCCGGCGTCGTATCGGAGACCGGCTTCTGTCCTACGAGTTGCCCGTCGCGCAGTACAGCGACGCGGTCGGCTATCCTGAAGATTTCGTCCAGCCGGTGCGATACATAGATCATCGCCACGCCACGCTCCTTGAGGGGACGAATGGCGGCAAACAGCTTCTCGACCTCATCGGCGGGCAGGCTTGCCGTCGGTTCGTCGAGAACGAGAACGTCCGCTTCGACGGCGAGCGCGCGGGCGATCGCCACCAGGGATTTTTCGGTTCGCGTCAGCTCCTGGACCCGTGTCGACGGATCGAAATCGCATCCGACGAGCTTCAGGGCCTCCGCCGTGCGGCGCTCGGTCGCCCGCCAGTCAATCAGCTTACCGCGTAGCGAATAGCCCTGCGCCAAACCGACGTTCTCGCCCACCGTCATCCATTCGATCAGCCCGAGATCCTGATGGATGAAGGCGACCGGCTGGCGCTGATTGGGCTTCGGCGGGCGGTGCTGATACGGCTTGCCGCGAAACAGGATCTGTCCGCCATCGGGCTTGTAGATGCCTGCTAGCGTCTTGATGAGGGTGGATTTGCCCGCGCCGTTCTCGCCGAGAAGCGCCAGAATCTCTCCGGGCTTCAGATCCAGCGAGACGTTCGACAGGGCGCGCGTTCCACCAAATTCCTTGGTGATGTCGCAAAACTCGAGCAGCTTTCCGTCGTCCATCCCGCTCCTCCCAAAGCTTCAATGAGGGGAGGCTATGTTATCGATAACATTCCGTCAAGAGGCCCGGTCAACAACGCAGCCCTGGAGCAGCATAGCTCCGCTACCGCCATTGTTGCCATGCGGTAGGCCGCTCGAGATGGGGCTGACTTACGATTGAAATTCACGAAACATAATTCAATCTAGGAGGATAGATATACTTTGAGCTTAAAGCAATTCCGCGCATTAAATAGATAATTCTTACATATTATGAATGGATTTACCGCGATTTTGCCATCCGAAATCAGAATCAACGACAAACGGGTGACTTTTACCTGTCGAATTTTCGAAAAATTCCTGAATGAGTTTTTAGGAGTTGGCGCCTCATTGTGGCCGATACTGCTGCGCATTGGATAATGTTTAGATCGACCGTGCATTCTCGCTACCTATGATCTAGTATTATTTGCTGCGGTAATTGCGATCTGTGGTCTGTTTTTCTGTGGTTTGGGTGGCACCCCTGGATGTTTTCCAGAGGATTGCCTGTTCGGGAGCTTTAATGAGGTACGTTACTCAATCCGTTTTCAAGATTGTGCAAGCCGATGCCGATGAAATGTCGGAACACTATGCGAGGACCTTATCGCCCGCGAAGGTGGAGCCCTTTCGGCAACATTCGCTGATCTCGGTGGAGGATCGCCATTTTTCAGTCGGACGCTACAGCATCTGGAACGGAAAATGCCAATCCGGAATGCGGGTGACGCTTTCGCAGGCGCCGGATGCCTATGCTCTCTACTTGCCATCCTCCGGGTTGATGGAGGTGGACATGGGTAGCAAGCGGTTCCTTTCCGAGCCGACCACCGCTCTTCTCGGTGACATGTCACGTTTTGAGAAGCTGACGCTCCACGAGGGACGCAGCCATATGGGCGTGGCCTTCGAAAAGTCCGCAATGATCCAGCAATTGAGCGAATTGCTGGATGCCCCCGTCATCGGCGGCATCGATTTTGCCGACACGATCGACCTGACAACGGCAAAAGGTGCGCGGGTAGCGGCACTCAGTCATCTTGTCTGGAACTGTCTGAGCGTCGAGGAGGCCGAGCAGCCCTCGTCGGTGTTCGTCGAGCGTCTTTTGCAGGCGATGATGATCGCATTGCTGGAAACAGTCCCCAACAATTATTCGGCGCGGCTGATCAAGCCAATCTCCCCGGCAATCCCGAAGCGCTTGAAGAGGGCGATCGAATATATGCACGCCAACATTTCGTCGCCGATGGGTGTCGCCGATATCGCGCGGGAAGCCGGCACGAGTGTGCGCGCATTGCAGGCTGCCTTCCAGCAGTTCAAGGACACAACGCCGCTGAATTATCTGCGGACGATCCGTCTGGAGGGCGCCCGCAAGACTCTCATGGACCCGGCCATTGCCCTGCCAGTCGCCGAAATCGCCCGCAATTGGGGATTTTCCCATATGGGACGTTTCGCAGCGCTCTATCACCAATCCTTCGGCGAAATGCCGTCGAACACGGCTAAGATGGGAAAGAGCGGGAGTCAGTAACGCACAGCGGGCAGCGATGCCGTGGAGACATGATCGCCGGGTTGAAACGCCAAGGTAATATTCAAGAAGCGCAGATTTTGTACCGAACACGCAGGAAAGAGGACCGCAGCGAGTTGTGGTCCCATGATTGCATTGAAGTCTGACACGCATTGCCCAATCTATGCAGTGGATGCTGTCGTCGGTAGCGACTGCTCCCGACGACAGCATCACCCGCCCGTCGACACCCCAACTTCGATGGGCGGGATTTGTTTTTCAGGCTGTCGTCTTCCGTGTTCAACGACCGTTGATGGTTCGCAAAGCCGAATTCTTCCAGGTTTCATAAGACCGGCGAACACCCCGCCGCGCGCCCGGCGTCGCGAGCTATGAAGAGAAGATCAAGCGTTCGTCGCGCAGTTTGCTTTATCCATATGGCGTCATTTGCATCCTGAACGCGAATGCAAAATCGCGATCTTGGCGTGGCGGAACACGGTCTTAAATAATTCTTAGCCATATCGCATCTGATTACCCAGCTATTCCAGCGCGTTATTGTTCTGGCTGCAATTTCATAAAGGTATTTTCCGATGCGACTTACGATTAAAGCTACCCTTCTTAGTCTGTTTGGAGTCCTTGCCACAATTTCCGTTGTGCAGGGTTTGGTCTCTGTGAACAGATTGTCCCTGATCAGCGAAGCAACCCGTTCGATAGCCGATAATACGGTCCCCTCCGTGCTGGTGCTTGGCCAGCTGAATACGGACTACGGCGATTTACGCGTCGCCCATGAGGGTTATCTGCTCGCGCGCGCTGATGACCGGCAGTCCGTTCTCGCGGCGATGGCGGAGACGAAGGCGGAAATTGCCAAGGACATCAAGGTTTATCTGCCCATGATTGCTGGTGACAAGGAGCGTGCCATCTATCAGAAGTTCCTGGATGCGGATACGGAGTATCAGCGGATCTGGGAGCAAGCCAAGGCCCTGAAGGACAACGGGAATGACGAGGGGGCCAGTGCTCTGCTGCTGGGTGAGGGCAAGAAGGCGTATGACAAGGCTGGCGATGCGATCCAGGAGGACGTGGACCAGAACGTTGCTGACAATAACGGTAATCTCGACACGACGAATGCTGCTGTCGCATCAAGCCTGAGTGCTGCCTACATCGCCCTTTGCATTGCCATTGTCGGTGCGGTCGGTGCCATGATCCTGACATTGCGGCGCGTGATTTCGCCTCTTGCCCGGATCACCGGCTATATGAACCGGCTTAGCAACGGCAATACGGCGGACGTCGTGCCGGATCGTGACCGGTTGGATGAGATCGGCGAGATGGCCGGCGCCATCGAGGTGTTTCGTCAGGCGGCAATCGAAAACAAGCGGCTTGAAGAAGAGGCCGAGGCAAACCGTCGACGTGCGGAACAGGATCGAATTTCCGCGCAGGAGATCGCAGAGGCGGACGCCGCCGCGCGGCTCAAAGTCGCGACGTCTGGCCTTGCCGCAGGATTGAAGCGTCTTGCAGCCGGCGACCTCGCCTTCCAGCTTGCCGATGCGTTCGCGCCCGACTTCGAGGCTTTGAGGCATGATTTCAATGCGTCGGTTCGGCAATTGAATGAGACGCTCACAGCGATTTCGCAGGCAACGGCAACGATCGACGGCAATTCGCTGGAGATCAGCCAGGGAGCGAGCGATCTGTCCAGACGCACGGAACAGCAGGCCGCCTCGCTCGAGGAAACGGCGGCGGCGCTCGACCAGATCACGAACAATGTCGGCAACTCCGCCCACCGAGCCGACGAAGCACGCGCGGTCGCTAACGAGGCCAATGTCAGCGCGAAGCGATCGGGAGAGGTGGTGGCCAACGCTGTCGATGCCATGAGCCGTATCGAACAATCGTCAAATCAGATCTCCAACATCATCGGCGTCATCGATGAAATTGCCTTCCAGACCAATCTCCTGGCGCTCAATGCCGGCGTCGAGGCAGCCCGAGCTGGCGATGCCGGCAAGGGTTTCGCTGTCGTCGCCCAGGAAGTACGCGAACTGGCGCAACGCTCGGCTCAGGCGGCCAAGGAGATCAAGGCCCTGATCCGCTCGTCCTCGGTCGAGGTTGCAGGCGGCGTTCGCCTCGTCAGCGAGACCGGCGACGCGCTCCGGATCATCGAGGTGCATGTCGAGACCATAAACCGGCATATGGAAGCGATCGCCATTTCCGCCAAGGAACAGTCGATCGGCCTTTCGGAGGTCAACATCGCCGTCAATCAGATGGATCAGGTCACGCAGCAGAACGCGGCGATGGTGGAAGAGACGACGGCCGCAAGTGCAACCCTGGCTGCGGAGGCGGTCAATCTTCGTAGCCTCGTGGCTCAGTTCATGCTGGAAAATGGCACCGCACACCAGAACCAGGTGGCAGCGCTACGGGCGACCGAAAGCCGATTGGCAGCTCCGGATCGCGCGGTCAAGGCGAGGTACGGAACTGCCCGGCTGTATGGCTGAGGCGCCTTACGGCGAAAAGCAATGATCCGGCCGCAGCCTTCATATCACCCTTTGATATGGAGGCTGCGGCCCCAAAAGCACCTTCAAATGTCAAAAAAGTATCAGTTCTTGGTGCAGGGCGTAGTAGCGGTTCATGACATCCACGCGTAACCTCTGATTATCAGATCGGGCAGCGTCTCTGGGAGGAGGTGCGACGAGACAATGATCGAAGGCGAAGGGAGGTGTGCAGGATGAACCCCGATTTGGAAGTGGTCGCCATCGGCAGCGGTGAATCCTTCAAGGCCTGGGAGCATGGCTATCCCTACCGCACGGTGCGCTGGCATTTTCATCCCGAATACGAGATCCATCATGTGGTCGCCACCACGGGGCAATATTTCGTTGGTGATTTCATTGGCGAATTTGAACCCGGCAATCTGATCCTGACGGGACCGAACCTGCCGCATAATTGGGTTAGCGACGTGCCACCCGGCACTTGCCTGCCGCTGCGCTGCCGCGTGCTACAGTTTTCCGAATTCTTCCTGGCGGACGCGACCAAGATATTTCCGGAGCTTTCCGCCTGCGCCGGCATCCTCGAGATGAGCCGCCGCGGCGCGCTCTTCACGCCCGAGACCGCCGCCGTCGTCGGCCCGATCCTGGGTGATCTGGTCGAGGCGCAGGGTATCCGTCGCATCGAGCTCTTCATGAACGTGCTGAATGCGCTGAGTTCGGCGCAGGGCACCCGGACGCTTGCGAGTGCGCTTTATCATCCCGATCCGTCCGGCTTCATGTCGGCGGGCGTCAACAAGGCGCTTTCCTATATCAACACGCATCTGACGGAACCGTTCAGCGAAAGCGATCTGGCCGAGCTTACCGGGCAAAGCCCAAGCTCGTTTTCCCGCAGCTTCCGCCGGCATACCGGCATGGCGCTGGTGCAGTATGTCAATCGCCTGCGCGTCAATTTTGCCTGCCATTTGCTGATGAGCCAGTCGGATATGTCGATCACCGACATCTGCTTTGCGACCGGCTTCAACAATATCTCGAATTTCAACCGCCGCTTTCTGGAGCAGAAGGGCATGGCGCCCTCGCGGTTCAGAGCATTGCTGGCGCAGAACATAGGAGCGGTGGAGGCCGCCTAAAAAGGGGGAGGACAGGGAGGAGAAACCAACAATCCGGGCAGGATGAGACGGGCGACCAGCCAGGCGCCCGAAGGAGACGTCTTGTCCGAAAATAAGCCCTTGGGCGCCGGCCGCAGAGCCCGCCTTAGGTCGAGACACACGCAAGGCCTCGGGCTCGATTAGCGAGCTTGAGGCTTCATCGAAAACTTTACCACTAGGGACGGAGATATCTAATGACCAAATTCGCATGGAGACTAACAGGTGCCGCGGTGCTTGCCGCTGGCCTTCTGAGCGGCGCTTCCGCCTTCGCGCAATCGGCGAAGGTGACGGACGCGACCGTTGCTTTCCTGATGCCCGACCAGGGCTCGACCCGTTACGAAGAGCATGATTATCCGGGCTTCCAGGCTGAGATGAAGAAGCTCTGCGCCGGCTGCAAGGTGATCTACCAGAATGCCAATGGCGATGCCTCGCGTCAGCAGCAGCAGTTCAACTCGGTGATCTCGCAAGGCGCTAAGGCAATCGTGCTCGACCCGGTCGATTCCACGGCTGCCGCATCGCTCGTCAAGCTCGCACAGAGCCAGGGCGTCAAGGTCATTGCCTATGACCGGCCGATCCCCTCGGTCCCCGCCGATTACTATGTGTCCTTCAACAACGAGGAAATCGGCAAGGCGATCGCCAAGTCGCTCGTCGATCATCTGAAATCGAAGGGGGTGAAGGCAGGTGATGGCGGCCTTCTCGAAATCAACGGCTCTCCGACCGATGCCGCTGCTGGTCTCATCAAGAAGGGCATTCACGCCGGTCTTGCCGATGGTGGCTATCCCGTACTTGCCGAATTCGATACGCCGGATTGGGCGCCGCCGAAGGCCCAGCAATGGGCAAGCGGCCAGATTACCCGTTTCGGCAAGAAGATCCTCGGCGTCGTTGCGGCCAATGACGGCACGGGCGGTGCTGCCGTCGCAGCCTTCAAGGCCGCCGGCGTCGACCCGGTTCCGCCGGTAACCGGCAATGACGCGACGATCGCGGGCCTGCAATTGATCATCGCCGGCGATCAGTACAACACGATTTCCAAGCCTAGCGAAATCGTGGCTGCTGCTGCGGCCAACGTCGCCATCCAGCTGCTATCGGGTGAAACGCCGAAGGCCGATACCAAGCTCTTCGACACGCCGACGCAGCTCTTCACCCCAGCGCTGGTGACGGCGGAAAATCTGAAGGCCGAGATCATCGACAAGCAGGTCAACGGCAAGCCGATCCAGACGCCGGAGCAACTGTGCGGCGATCGCTACGCCGAAGGATGCAAGACGCTCGGGATCATCAAGTAACACCCTCCCAAGCCAAAGCCCCGGCCGCCCAGCGCGGCGGCCGGGGAACCGCTCACGGAAGCAGGCCCAATCAAGGAAAGGCTCGCGACACATGACTGGCGCTAGCGATCAGATCACCCCGGCAGGCGAGCTCATTCTCAGCCTCAAGGGCATCTCCAAACATTTCGGCGCGGTCTCCGCGCTCACTGATATCGACCTCGACGTCCATGCGGGTGAAGTCGTCGCCCTGGTCGGAGACAACGGCGCCGGCAAGTCGACGCTCGTCAAGGTTCTGGCCGGCGTGCACCAGCCGAGCGCGGGCACGATCACCTTCGGCGGCAAGACAGTCACGCTTGACGATCCGAGCGCCGCGCTGTCGCTCGGGATCGCGACCGTGTTTCAGGATCTGGCGCTCTGCGAGAACCTCGATGTCGTCGCCAATATCTTTCTCGGCCGCGAGCTTGTGCCGCTGAAGCTCGACGAGACGGCGATGGAGGTTCGCGCCTGGACGCTGCTGAACGAGCTTTCGGCTCGCATTCCAAGCGTCCGTATCCCGATCGCCTCGCTTTCGGGCGGTCAGCGCCAGACCGTGGCGATCGCGCGCTCTCTGCTGCTGGAGCCGAAGATCATCCTGCTCGACGAGCCGACAGCAGCACTCGGCGTCGCCCAGACGGCCGAGGTGCTGAACCTCATCGAGCGGGTGCGCGATCGTGGTCTCGGCGTCGTGATGATCAGCCACAACATGGAGGATGTCCGCGCGGTCGCAGACCGCATCGTCGTGCTCCGGCTCGGGCGCAACAACGGCGTCTTCTACCCCGACACGTCGAACCAGGAACTCGTCAGCGCGATTACCGGTGCGACGGAGAATGCCGTTTCGCGCCGCGCCGGCCGCCGCCAGGCACAGCAGCACATCAGCCAGGAGGGCCAGATATGACCGGCAATGCAAAACAGACCGCGACACTGCTCGACCGCAGCGATATCCGCGTCAACCACGATGCCGGCCTGGCGGCAACGATCCGTTCGTCGATCGACAAGGTGCGCTCCGGCGATCTCGGATCGCTGCCGGTGGTCGTCGGTCTCGTCATCATCTGGACCGTTTTCGGCACGCTCAATCCGATGTTCCTCTCCAGCAGCAACCTCGCCAATCTGCTCTTCGACGCTTCGACCGTCGGCGTGATCTCGCTCGGCATCGTCTGCGTGCTGATGCTCGGCGAGATCGATCTTTCCGTCGGCTCGATCAGCGGTTTCGCCTCGGCCATGGTCGGTATACTCTGGGTCAACGAGGGCTGGCCGGTTGCCGCTGCCATCCTCGCTGCCCTGATTGTCGGCGGCGTCATCGGATCGCTCTACGCCTTACTCTTCAACCGGCTGGGCATGCCGAGCTTCGTCTCGACGCTCGCGGGCCTGCTTGCGGTGCTCGGCATGCAGCTCTATCTGCTCGGCAATACCGGCTCCATCAACCTGCCTTACGGCTCGGCGGTCGTGAATTTCGGCCAGTTGCTGGTTATTCCGAAGCCGCTCGCCTATGTCTTCGCGCTACTTCCGGGTATCGCAATGCTGTGGACGGGCTATCGCGACGCAGAACGGCGCCGTAAGGCCAATCTCTCGGCGCGTTCCCTCGGTGGCCTGATCGTGCGGTCGCTCGCGCTGACGGCGGCTTTGGAGTTCGTTGCCTTTTATCTCAACCAGGAGCGCGGCATTCCCTGGATGTTCGGGCTCTTCGTCGTGCTCGTGATCATCATGAACTACGCGCTGACCCGCACCCAATGGGGCCGGTCGATGGCCGCGGTCGGCGGCAACCGTGAGGCGGCGCGGCGCGCGGGCATCAATGTCCGGCGCATCTATACGAGTGCCTTCGTCCTCTGTGCGATGTTTGCTGCACTCGGGGGCGTGATGGCCGCCGCGCGTCTTGCCTCGGCAAGCCAGCAGGCGGGCACCGGCGACGTCAACCTGAACGCGATCGCGGCCGCCGTGATCGGCGGAACCAGCCTCTTCGGCGGACGTGGCAGCGCCTATTCCTCGCTGCTCGGTATCATCGTCATCCAGTCGATCGCAAGCGGGCTGACCATGTTGGATCTGTCATCCGCCCTTCGCTACATGATTACCGGCGCGGTTCTCGC
The DNA here is from genome assembly GCF_041355235.1 of Rhizobium sp. RCC_161_2. Taxonomy (NCBI): domain Bacteria; kingdom Pseudomonadati; phylum Pseudomonadota; class Alphaproteobacteria; order Hyphomicrobiales; family Rhizobiaceae; genus Rhizobium; species Rhizobium sp. RCC_161_2. Next base: position 152,548 of record NZ_JBFUPL010000001.1, read on the forward strand.
CATCGCCGTCATCGTCGATTCCGTTGCTCGCCGCTCCCGCGCCTCGCACGGGCGAGCCTGATATCCCCTAAACTAAGAGCATAAAGTAGGACCATCATGAGACAGGATCTTTCCGGTAAAGTTGCGGCAATCACCGGCGCCGCCTCCGGCATCGGGCTCGAATGCGCCAGGGCATTGCTGAACGAGGGCGCAAGCGTCGCCCTTGTCGACAGGGCAGAAGACAGGCTGAAGGAACTTTGCGCCGAATTGGGCCAACGCGCATTTCCCGTCGTCATCGACCTCACTGATCCGGCCAGCGTAGCAACGATGCTGCCGCAGATCCTCGACAAGTTCGGCAAGCTGGATATCTTCCACGCCAATGCCGGCTCCTATATCGGCGGCGAAGTGGTGGAAGGCGATCCGGACGCCTGGGACCGGATGCTGAACCTCAATATCAATGCCGCCTTTCGCTCGGTGCAGGCCGTGCTGCCGCATATGGTCGAGCGGCAGACCGGGGATATCATCATGACCAGCTCCGTTGCCGGGCTGGTGCCGGTGGTCTGGGAGCCGATCTACACTGCCTCGAAACATGCCGTGCAGGCATTCACCCATACGGTGCGCCGCCAGGTCGCCAAGCATGGCATTCGCGTCGGCGCTGTGGCGCCGGGGCCGGTTGTCACCGCACTCATCAGCGATTGGCCGCAGGCAAAGCTTGACGAAGCCGTCGCGGCTGGTGGATTGATGGAGGCGACGGAGGTCGCCGAAGCGGTGATCTTCATGCTGTCGAGGCCGCGTAACATCACGATCCGCGACCTCGTCATCCTGCCGCTCAGCACGGACCTTTGACAATGACATCGTATTTTATCGGCATCGACGTAGGCACCGGCAGCGCCAGGGCCGGTGTCTTCGATGGCAGCGGCAAGCTGCTCGGTTCCGCAAAACGGCCGATCACCATCTGGCACGAGGCCGGCCATATCGTCGAGCAATCGAGCGAGCAGATATGGCAAGCCATCTGCGGCAGCGTTCGCGATGCTGTCGCTGAAGCCGGGATCACAGCCTCCGACGTGGCGGGTATCGGCTTTGATGCGACATGCTCGCTGGTCGCCGTCAAGGCCGATGGATCGCCGGTTGCTGTCGGCCCCTCGGGTGATTCCGTCCGCAACATCATCGTCTGGATGGACCATCGCGCCGCCAGAGAGGCGGCGGAGATCAATGGCGGCGATCATGAGGTGCTGCGCTATGTCGGCGGTCGTATCTCGCCGGAGATGGAGACGCCGAAGCTTCTCTGGCTGAAGCGGAACCTGCCACAATCCTTCGCTGCCACTGACTATTTCTTCGACCTGGCCGACTATCTGACATGGCGGTCCACGGGCTCTCTCAGCCGCTCGGTCTGCACCGTCACCTGCAAATGGACCTATCTCGCGCATGAGAAGCGCTGGGATGCGGCCTATTTTCGGGATATCGGCCTGTCCGAGCTTGCCGACGAAGGCTTCTCAAGGATCGGCACGGACATTGTCGATCCGGGCTCGGCCCTTGGCAGCGGCCTCATCGAAAATGCGGCCCGTGACCTCGGCCTCGTCGCTGGCACGCCGGTCGCTGCATCACTGATCGATGCCCATGCGGGCGGGATCGGTACGCTCGGTGCTCAGGGCGCGGACGGCAAAATCAATCTCGAAAGCCGTCTTGCCTATATCTTCGGAACCTCGGCCTGCTCGATGGCGTCGAACCAGGCGCCGATCTTCGTCGACGGCGTCTGGGGACCCTATTATTCGGCGATGGTGCCGGGGCTGTGGCTGACCGAGGGAGGCCAATCCGCGGCCGGTGCCGCCATCGACCATCTCGTCGCCATGCACCCGGCTTCCGCCGAGGCGCAATCCAAGGCCGAGGCCGCCGGCCTGTCGCTGGTCGCCTGGCTCGATCGCCGGGCGAGCGAAGCCTGCCCCGATCCGAAAGAGGCGGTGACGCTTGCAAAATCGATCCATGTCGTCCCGGAGTTTCTGGGCAACCGGTCTCCCCATGCCGACCCGGATGCGCGCGCGGTCATCGCCGGTCAGGGCCTTGAGAACGATATTTCTGACCTCGTCTCGCTCTATATCGCTGGCCTTTGCGGCATCGGTTATGGCCTCAAGCAACTCATCGAAACGCTTGCCGCCAACGGCATCCGCATCGACACCATCGTCGCCAGCGGCGGGGCGGCGCAAAGCAATCTGGTGCGCCAGCTTCTGGCCGACACAACGCATATCCCGGTTGCCGTGACCGATACGGATGAGCCGGTGCTTCTTGGCGCGGCGATGCTCGGCGCTCTTGCGTCCGGGCGCTACCAGTCGCTGGATGCCGCCATGCGGGCTATGTCGCGATTTTCGCAGGTTTTCGAGCCTGCCGGCGGTGCCACGGCTTCTCTGCATGGGAAACGCTACGAGGCGTTCGAACGATTGCAGCGCGCCGAGAGAGAGGTGCGGGCGCTCTTTGCCGATACTGCATCCGCTGAATGATGCGGTTGTGCCGGATCAGGCGTGCGGCGGCAATGCCGCGCCGGAGAGCTTCGTTTTGACCCAGTCGGCAGCACGGTAATAGCGCAACGTCATCTGCGGCGCGAAACCCATATAGGAGGGCGCCGCCGAGAGCGGCTCGATCTTCAGCGCGAGATCCTTGTCGGGGACACCCTTGGCCCATTCGGCAAGAATGCCGCCGAGCATGCTGCCCGTCGGCACGCCGCGACCGGAAAGGCCGGTGAGCGCGACGACGCCCGGCGCCAGGCCGTAAAGTCGCGGCACGGTCCTGTATTGCATGTCCAACTCGCCGTACCAGAGATACTCCCATCGGATATCCCGTTTGATCTGCGGGTGTAGCCATTGCAGCCGATCCGACATCACCTGATGGGTATAGGCAAGATCGCGCCCGCGCCGGCCCATGGGAAACATCGAGGCAACGATCCTGCCTTCGGCATTGTATTTGTAGACATAGATATCGCCACGACCGTCATGGATCGTGGTGTTTCGCGGCAGGACGCTCAGCCGTTCGTCGTCGGAAAGCGGCTGGGTCGCCGCGACGAAGACCTTTTGGATCTTGAAGGTGCGGTCGAGCTTAGGCCAGCCGCCGACGGTGTAGGCGCCTGTGGCGAAGATAACCTTGTCGGCAAGCACGGAGCCTTTTTCGGTTTTCACCGTCCAGCCCGCACCTTCGCGTTCGCAATCGGTGACCGGCGAGCGCGTATAGACGTGGCCGCCTTCCTGGATGACGGCGCGTGCCAGTCCGCGTGCGTAACCAAGCGGATTGAGGTGGCCGCCCTCTTCGTGAAGCCAACCGCCGTAAAAGCGCGGACTGCCGGTGAGCGCCTCTACCTCTGCCTTGTCGACAACCCGCGTGCGGGCGCCGACGGCATTATAGTCACGGGCTTTCGATTCGAGCGTCTTGATAGCCCTGGGCGTATGGGCGCCCATGACATAGCCGTTCTGCTGCCACTCGCATTCGATCTGATAGCGCTGGATCATGTCGGAGACCTGATCGTTGGCCCTTGTCTGGCGGGCGATCAACCGTTCCGCCCAGGGTTCGCCCAGCATGCGGCGAAGCTCCGGCAGGCTGTAATGGGTGAAGGTCGGCGTGCAGTGGCCGGCATTGCGGCCAGAACCGCCAAAACCGATCTCCTGCGCCTCGAGCAGCACGACACGCACGCCGTCTTTGGCCAAAGCGAGAGCGGTGGTGAGGCCGGTATAGCCGCCGCCCACCACACAGACATCGGCCTCCACGCGGCCCTCAAGCGCCGTCGTTACCGGAGCTGCGGTCGCAGTCGCATACCAGAGCGACGTTGCGAAAGGAGAAAAGACCGGCACCGTCATCGCCTTTCTCAGTTGAGGTCGCTGCGCGCGTCCAGCGCGTCGCGCAGGCCGTCGCCGATGAAGTTGAAGCTGGTGACGGCAAGCGTGATGGCGACGCCGGGAACGATGGCGAGCCATGGCGCGCTGGCCAGATATTGCTGCGCGCCGTTCAGCATGTTGCCCCAGCTCGGCAGCGGCGGCTGGATGCCGTAGCCGAGAAAGCTGACATAGGCCTCGAGCAGGATGGCGCGCGCAACCGTCAGTGTGGCGGCGACGATGATCGGCCCGATGGCGTTCGGTAGCAGCTCGCGGAACATGATCCATCTGTTGGTAAGCCCGAGCATACGTGCGGCGAGCACGAAATCGCGTTCACGCAACGAGCGCACCTCGGCCTCGACGATGCGCGCAGTTTCCATCCAGCTCGTCACTGCGATGATCACGGTGATCATGAAAGGGCTCGGCTTGATGAAGGCGGCGAGCGCCAGCAGCAGGAAGATGCTGGGGAAGGACAGAAAGGCATCCACGAAGCGCATCAAAAGCATGCCGACGCGGCCGCCATAATAGCCGGCGACGACACCGATCGTGGTGCCGATCAAGGTGCTGAGCACCATGGCGAAGAAGCCGACCAGAAGCGAGATGCGGCCCGCCATGAACAGGCGCACGGCAACGTCGCGCCCGAGCGGATCTGTCCCGAAAATATGGTAGCCGGCCGTAAAGGGCGGCGCGAAACGGGCGCGCAGGTCGATGAAGAGCTCGTCATAGGGAAGCAGCGACGGCCCGATCAGGCAGGCAAGGATGATGGTCGTGATCATGGCAACGCCGAGGAGGGCGAGCTTATGGCGGGCAAACCGGCGCAGCGTGCGGTTCTGCCACCAGCGGTTATGCGCGAAGACCGGCGGGGAGAGAGTTGCGGGGGAAGAGGAAGACATGGTGTTTCTCCTAACCGAGCCGGACGCGCGGATCGACGAAGGCGACCAGCAGATCCGCGAGCAGATTGCCAATCAGGGCGAAGACCGCCGAGAACATCAGGAGGCCCATGACAACGGGATAATCGCTGTAGCCGAGGCTATCGAGAAAAAGCCGCCCCATTCCAGGCCAGGTGAAGACCGTTTCGGCCACCAGCGCGCCGCCGAGGATCGTCGGCAATTGCACGCCGGCAAGCGTGATCATCGGCAGCAGCGCGTTTCCGACGACGTGCCGCATCAAGACACGCCGGGGCGACAGGCCCTTGGCCTTGGCGGTGCGGACGAAATCCTGATTGATGACATCGAGCGTGGCGGTGCGCATATAGCGGCTCCACACGGCGATGTTGACGAGAGCGAGCACCAGGCTCGGCATGATCAGATGGATCGCATAGTCGCTGAACGAGCCGTTGCCGACCGTGTACATGTTGCCGGCTGGTAGCCACTTCAGTTTCAGCGAGAAAATATAGATGGCGATAAGGCCGAACCAGAAGGTCGGGATCGACAGCGCCACCATGGCGCCGATGGTGGCGCTGTAGTCGAAGATCGAATAGCGCTTGGTCGCGCCCTTGATGCCGATCCAGGTGCCGGCCGCGATCGCGATCACCATCGAGGTGCCCATCAGCAGCAGCGTCGCGAAGAGGTGGCCGAGAATGATCGACAGCACCGGCTGGTTATCGCGATAGGAGTGACCCCAGTCGCCCATCAGCATGTGCCGCAGCCAGTCGAGATACTGGATGGGTAGCGGCCGGTCGAGGCCCATCTGCGCGGCGATCCGGTCGAGCGCCTCCTTGGTCATGCCCGGCGTCAGCGTAAATTGCGATAGCGGACCGCCGGGTGCGAGGGTGAGAACGGCAAAGCCGATCATCGATACGAGCAGCAGCAGTATCAGGCTCTGCCACAGGCGACTGAGGAGATAGCGCAACATGGCTTTCGTCTCCGATGGTTGCGAGATGGGAAGCAGCCAGCCCTTCGACCCCTCATGGATCGAAGGGCTGAACGGGGTGATCAGGCCTTAGCCCAATACCAGGTGCCGACGTTCCATGTGTCGATGCGCACGTTGATGTTGGGGGTGACGTTCTCTACCCCGACCTTGTGGCCGCGTACGGTCGCATATTGGAACAGCGGCAGGAAGGGCAGGTCGTGGCGCATGATTTCCTGGATCTTCTGGTAGACCTTCTTGCGCTCCTCCGGCACGAATAGCTGGCCGCCTTCAGCCAGGAGTTTGTCGACTTCTGGATTGGCATATTGCCAGGAGTTCTGACCGGCTCCGCCCTTGGCGGTGATCGCGGTGGAGCGGAAATAATCCGATGTGTCGGGATCGGAACCGGTCTGGAAGTTGATGCCGACGACGACGGAATCGAACTTCGACATTGTCCAATAGTCGCCCCACATGACCGCCGGCGGCAGGTTGGAGATGGTGAGCTCCACGCCGATATCCTTGAAGGTCTGCTGCATGAACTGCTGCACCTGCTCGCGGATATGGTTGCCGGCGGTGGTGGAGTTCGTGAAGGCAAGCCTGACGCCATCCTTGGCGCGAATACCGTCGGCACCGGGCTTCCAGCCAGCATCGTCGAGGATCTTCTTGGCCTTGTCGGTGCTGAATTCCTGCTTCGGCAGGTCCGGATTATAATAGAAAGACTGTTGCGGAATGTAGCTCTCGGTCGGCGTCGGCAGGCCGTAATAGAGCGCGTCGATGATCGTCTGCTTGTCGATCGCGTGGTAGAGCGCCTCGCGCACCGCCGGATCCTTGAACTGCGGTCGCTCCATGTTGAAGCCAATGGATTCGACAGTGGCGGCGGGAACGACGGCAACGGCCTTGCCGTCCAGCGCCTTGGCCTCCTCGTAGTGATCCGGCGTGATCCATTGCAGGCCGACGACGTCGATATCTCCGGTCTTGAACTGCGTATAAAGCACCGTCAGGTCGGGAACATATTTGTAGACCAGGGTTTCGAGATAGGGGCCGTCGCCGAAATAGTCCGCATTGGCCGCAAGCGTGATGTGATCGCCGGGGATACGCTCGACCCATTTGAACGGGCCGGTGCCGATGGGCGCATTGTTGAAGGGGGCGGTGTTTTTGTCCTTCTCGGCGCCGAGGATATGCTTTGGCACGATGAAGGTCATGGCGAGGATCGAGGGGTAGGGCGCAAACGGCTTTTCCATCCGCCAGGTGATTTCCGTCGGCGAGACCACGGTGAGGTCACGCACCAGTTCGTGGCCCGTCTTGCGCCAGCTGCGGAAATCCGGATCGACCATGAGTTCGAGGGTGAACTTGACGTCTTCGGCGGTGAACGGCGTACCGTCATGCCATTTCACGCCGTCGCGCAGCTTGATCTTCCACTGAAGGCCGTCAGCCGAGATGCCGCCGTTTTCGACGGTCGGGACTTCGGTTGCAAGGGAAGGCGAGAACTTGCCCTCCGGGGTGACGACGAAGAGCGGATCGAAGACGCTGAAATGGATGCCCTCATCGACTTCGATGTGGATCAGGTGCGGATTGAAGACGGTCGGCTCCTGCGAAAAACCGATGACGAGCTGGCCGGTCGGTTTGGCGGGCGGTGCCGCGAACGCTTCGCTGCGACCAAGAATATTGGGCATGATCAGCCCGGAGGCGCCAAGCGCCATCATGGTCAGTGCCTGACGGCGGGTGGGTTTCAGGAGGATAGTGTCGTTTGCATCGGACATGTTGGTTCCCCTTTTTGTTGGTAGGACGTTGGCTGTTCTTCTCTCTTGTTGTTTTTACTGCCTTCTTTTGGCGGGCAGGTCAGAAACCGCTGATCAGTTCGATCTTCGAACCGTCGTGGAAGCGGGAGAAACGGAAGTTTTTGCTGTCGACGATCGGCGGCTTGCCGGTGACGATATCGGCCATCAGCCGCCCGGCGGCCGGACCGATGCCGAAACCGTGCCCGGAAAAGCCGGTGGCGATGTGGAAGCCTGGAATGCTGTCGATCGCGTCGATCACCGGCACGGCATCCGGCGTGACGTCGATATAGCCGGCCCAGCGCTGGGCGATCTCGGCCTTTTCGAACACCGGGAAGGCTTTCTTGAGATTGACGAGCGCCGTATTGGAAAGCTTGGTCGACGGCTTCGGGTCGAGAACGCGGCAATATTCGAAGGGGCTGGCCTCATCCATCGCCCAGCGGTCGGGAATGCGAATCTCATCGAAGAAGCGACCGGAGAGGCGGAAATTCAGCGAGCGCCATTCCTTTTGCAGCGCCGGAAAGAATTTGCCGGCATAGCGGAAGGATTTCGGCACGATGTCGACGATGTTCTCGTGGCCAGAAGCGATGGTGTAGCCGCCATCCTGGCGCTTGCGCAGGGCAAAGCCGTTGGCCCAGATTGCCTGCTCGGGGCCGCCTTCCAGCGGCTTGGTACGCAGCACGGAGTTCATCACCTTCAATTGCGGCAGGTCGAGCCCGAACATGCCGGCAAACAGGCTCGACCAGGCGCCGCCGGCAAGCACGACGGCCTTGCAGGCGATCGAGCCGCGCTCGGTGATCACGCCGGAGATCCGGCCAGCCGCCGTCTCGATGCCGCGCACGGCGCATTCGGTGAGGATGGAGGCGCCCTTGTCGCGGGCGGCTTCGGCAATCGCCGGCGCTGCGCGCTGCGGTTCGGCGCGGCCGTCTGCGGCGGTATAGAGCGCGCCCTTGATATCCATCTGCGAGCCAGGAACGAGGTTCCTGAACTCGGCACCGCTGATCATGCGGCTTTCGAACTGATAGCCCTCGAGATTGCGGTTCCAGCGTTCGTGGTCGGCATATTCCTTGTCGTTGGCGCAGGTGAAGATGATGCCGGCGCGCTTGTAGCCGGTGTCGCGGCCGATGCGTGTGTCGAGCGTGCTCCAGATGCGCAGGGCTTCCGCCATTAGCGGCACTTCGCGCGGATCGCGTCTGGAGATGCGTACCCAGCCCCAATTGCGGCTCGATTGTTCCTGGCCGATGCCGCCTTTCTCGCATAATGCGACGCGCAGGCCTTGCTCGGCGAGTTCCAGGGCGGTCGACGTGCCGATGATGCCGCCGCCGATAACGACGACGTCGACTTCCTTGGGCAGTTCAGCGTCCCCGTGAACGGGGACCACATAGGGGCCGGGCATGGTCAGAAAGACTCCTCTAGCTGGCAATTGATAGAAAATTCCGCGACGCTCGCCTCGTTCGGCAGCTCGATCAGCATGGAAATGACGCGGGCAAGATCGCGGGGATCGGTCATCTCGCTGTCGGCCTTGCTCGTGAGGGCGCGCGCCATGTCGGTTGCGACGAAACCGGGGCAGATGGCGGTAGCGCGAATGCCGAGATCGAAGCCAGTGTGGCGTATTGCATGGGCGAGCGCGACAGCTGCGAATTTGGAGATGGCATAGAGCCCGGAGTTTGCGGACTTCACCCGTTTTCCCGAGAGAGAGGCGACAATGATGACCCGGCCGCGGCCGCTTGAAGCAAGCGCGCTCCACGCGGACTTTGCAAGCCGTCGCGGCGCCTTGACGTTCACCTCAAGCAGATCGTCCAGGTCGGTATCGTCGGCCTCGATCACGTTTTTCGCGACGATAATGCCGGCATTGGCGACGACCGCGTCGATCCGGCCGAAGGCGCTGAGCGTCTCTTCGGTCCATGATACCGAAGCATCTGCGTCGATCGCATCATAGGCAAAGACGCGGACACGGTCGGGATCAGCCCAGGCGGGCATCACCGGCTGGCGCATGCCGAGTGACAGGCGCCAGCCCCTGGCGGCAAGCTCCTCGGCGAGCGCTGCGCCGATCCCCCGGCTGGCTCCGGATATCATGGCAACTCGTTCTTCATTCATGCCCGTTCTCCATGGCCAGGCCGTTCACGATTGTGCAGCGATGCGCCGGTAGGTGCGGCGCAGGATGTCGATGAGGAGCTTGTGTTCCTCGTCGCTGATGTCGGAAAAAAACTCGCGCGATTGCCGGGTGACGATGCCACGCACGCGCTCGGCCAGTTCGTGTCCTTTTTCGGTGATGTAGAGTTCCTGCGCCCGGCTGTCGTCCGCCGACGTCTCGCGGAAAAGAAGCTCGTGCTCCTCCATCTGGTCGATCAGCCGGCCAGTCGCGGAGCGGTCCTTGATGATGAGCTTCGCGATGATGGAGGGCCGGATGCCGGGGTTGCCGTCGACGAGTAAAAGGGTGGTGATTTTGCCCGTTCCACGGGCAACGTCCAAGCCTTCGAGCTTTTCGTCCAGATCGCGCGAAACCGCCAGATTGATGCTGCGGATGTAAAAGCTCAGCGTATCCTCAAGGACGTCGATATCGATGTCCTTCACGGAAGTCGGCGGGACTTTGGTCGGCGGCATGGCTCGGAACCTTCAACAGGCAACAAAATACCGTTCCCGCAGGCCCTTCAGGGCAGCAGGCTCCTCATTGTGGGCGGCGGATCGTCGCAGGAACTTATGATCGTATGAAAGGACGGATAGTGGACAAATGCAACTATTTTCTTTCGTGACGCGATAAGTTTTTAGGCAGGAAGAGAAGGTGCCTATTTCTAAGACAAGCAGCTCTCTCGACGCAGGCATTGGCGACAGTAATTGTGCATCATCCGCATAACCGGTGGCGGATTTTGCGGGTCAGCCCGTCGCCTCCCAATCGCTGCCGGGAATGGCAGCGAGCAGGCGTTGTGTATAGGCGTGCTCCGGGGCACAGAAGATTTGCGAGGGCGGCCCGCATTCGACGATCTCGCCCTTGTACATGACCGCGACCTCGTCGCAGATCTGGCTTGCAACGCGCAGGTCGTGGGTGATGAAGATCATCGCCACCTTCGTGTCTTGTTGGATTTCCGCGAGAAGCTTGAGGATCTGGGCTTGGATGGAGACGTCGAGAGCGGACACTGCTTCGTCCGCCACCAACAGCACGGGGTCGAACATCAAGGCCCGGGCGATGCCGACACGCTGGCGCTGGCCTCCGGAAAACTCATGCGGGAAGCGGTCGAAGGCGCCTTCGTCAAGCCCGACGCGCTTCAGAAGCCGCAACGCCTTGGCCTTTGCCTCATGCATCGGCAAGCCATGCGCGATCGGCCCGACGGTCAGGATCCGGCCGATCGTGTGGCGTGGATTGAGTGAGGCGAACGGATCCTGGAAGATCATCTGGATATAGGGACGCAGCGGCCGGAACTGTTCGTCCGTCAGGGCTGCGATGTCGCGGCCATCGAACAGGATCCTGCCGCTGTCGGATTTCAGAAGTTTCAGCAGCACCCGGCCGAGGGACGATTTGCCGGAACCGGATTCGCCGACGACGCCGAGCGTGCGTCCCTTGCGGATCGAAAAGCTGACATCGTTCACCGCTTGAACCGTCCGCCCCTTGGACAGGAAGCCGCCGCCGGAGCGGTAGGTCTTGTTGAGCTTCTCTACTTCCAGCACGACGGGCGTGTCGGCGATGGCATCGCGATCCCTCGTCGTCATCCGCGGCACAGCGGCAATCAGGCGCTGCGTGTAGGGATGGGTGGGCGCATTCAGCACCTGTGTTGCCGTTCCCTGCTCAACGAGATGGCCTTTTTCCATGACGATCACCCGGTCGGCGATCTCTGCCACCACCCCGAAATCATGGGTGATGAACATGACGCTCATCTTCTTGCGCCTTTGGATCTTGCGGATCAGCTCGAGGATCTGAGCCTGCGTGGTCACGTCCAGGGCGGTGGTCGGCTCGTCGGCGATCAGCACGTCCGGATCGAGTGCCAAGGCCATGGCGATCATCACGCGTTGCCGCTGCCCGCCGGACAGCCGGAAGGGATATTGATGCTGCAGGAGATCGGGATCCGGCAGGCCGACTTCCGTAAGCAGTTCCTTCACTTTCTGCCGCCGGCTCTCCGGTGTGCCGACTTTATGGGCATCCAGCACCTCGATGATCTGGTCGCCGATCGTCATCAGCGGGTTGAGCGCCGACAGCGGGTCCTGAAAGATGATCGAAACGGCCCGTCCCCTCAGACCTCTAAGCGTCACGTCGTCCGCGCTCACCAGGTCCACGCCTTGGAACCAGATCGAGCCCGCCGTCACCTGGATAATCGACGGTAGCAGGCCCATGACCGCGCTGGCGGTCACCGATTTTCCCGAACCGGATTCCCCGATGATGCAAAGGATCTCGCCATCCATCAGATCGAAGGAGACATCATTCACCGCATGCGCGCGCTCCATGGCTCTGGGTAGGCTGATCGTCAGGTTCTTGACGGAGAGAACGGCCTCGATCTTTGAGGGTTGAGCGGCATCGATCTGCGTCATGGGGAGCCTTCCTTTGCATGGAATGTCTGCCTGTGCTCCAGATCGGTCGGGGCGGCCGATCACGGACGCGAACTAAAACGCAAGAAGCATGCCGGTCCGCGCCCGCGTACAATTCACCGATCAGTTCAGCCTGGCAAGCGTTCTTCCCTCTTGGTCGAAGAGATGACAGGCGGCCGGGTCGATCTGGAGGGAAATCGGCGTGTGCAACGGGGTGGCATCGGTGCCTTCCGTCTGCACGACGAGAGACTGGTCGGATGCGATGTCGACGTGAAGAACTGTTAGGCCGCCAAGCCGCTCGGCAAGGATCGCCTCCCCGGTGAACTGGCCGCCTTGGCTGATACGGATATGCTCGGGGCGGATGCCCAGCGTCAGCGTCGAGCCGGCTTTTGCGGCACCAGCGGCGACCGGAACGGTAATCGTGCTTCCGCCAGGTAGAGCGACCGAGGTGCCGCTCGGGCCGGTCTTCTCGACGGTTACCGGTAGAAGATTCATCTTTGGCGAGCCGATGAAACCGGCGACGAAGATGTTTGCGGGGCGATTGTAAAGCTCGAGCGGCGAGCCAACCTGCTCGATGCGGCCGCTATTGAGGACAACAATCTTGTCGGCCATGGTCATGGCTTCGATCTGATCATGGGTGACGTAAATCATCGTTGCGGCCAGCCTTTCGTGCAGGCGCATCAGCTCCAGCCGCATGTTGACGCGCAGCGCCGCATCGAGATTGGAAAGCGGCTCGTCGAACAGGAAGATTTTCGGATTGCGCACGATCGCCCGGCCAATGGCGACACGCTGGCGCTGGCCGCCAGACAGATCCTTCGGCCGGCGGTCGAGCAGATGCGACAGTTCCAGAATCTGGGCGGCGTCCTTGACCTTCCGCTCGCGCTCGGCCAGTGGGACGCCGGCAATTCGGAGCGCGAAGCCCATATTATCGGCGACCGTCATATGGGGATAAAGCGCGTAGGACTGAAACACCATCGCCAGGCCACGCTGCGATGGATCGATGTCGTTGGACCGCGTGCCGTCAATCACCAGATCGCCGCCGTTGATCTTCTCCAGACCGGCGATCATGCGCAGCAACGTGGACTTGCCGCAGCCGGAAGGGCCGACGAAGACGACGAATTCGCGGTCGTCCACATCAAGATCGATGCCCTTGATCACTTCGAGGGCGCCGTAGGTCTTACGAGCGTCGCGGAGCGTGAGATTAGCCATTGCTGGCCTCCTTTTTGCCGGCGGAGGTATCCGCGCCAAGGTTGTTCGAGCCCAGAAAGCTCGATGGTTCGGAGCTGGCTTGCGCCTCGCTTCCGAGGATGAGGCTGGCCGCGCCAATCAGGCCCGCATGTCGTCCAAGCTGTGCCGGAACGATCGGCACGTCGCGATAGGCTGGCATGGCCCGGTCGTGAACCGTCGCCATGATGGTGTCGTGGAGAAGATCGAAACCGTGCGATATGCCGCCGCCCATTACTAGAACATCGGGTGAGTAGAGGTGGAGCAGGTTGGTGAAGCCGATCCCCAGCCATCGCGCCTCGGCATGTAACAGTTCCAGCGCCAAGGCATCGCTGTTTCGTGCGGCATCGACGACGTGCCGCCCGGTCACATCAGCGTCAGCCGATAGTGCGCGCAACATCGAGCCGTCGGATTGCCGGGTGTGAGCGGTTGCTCGCCTGCCGAGAGCCGTGCCGGAGGCGACGGCTTCGAAGCAGCCGACCGCGCCGCAAAAGCATCGTTCGCCCTCGTTGGTAATCGTCATGTGGCCGATTTCGGCAGCCAGGCCACGCCTGCCGTGCAGGATTCGGCCATCGGCGATCACCCCACCGCCGATGCCGGTCGAGACTGTGACGAACACGATCGACCTTGCGCCGCGGCCGGCGCCATATCGCCATTCGCCAACCGCCGCCGCGTTCGCATCGTTTTCGAGCCGCACCGGCAATTGGAAACGGCTGGAGAGAATGTCAGCCAGCGGAACCTCGCTCCATCCGGTCAGGCTCGGCGCCGCAATGACGACGCCGGCTTCCGGATCGAGAGGGCCGGGGGCACCGATCCCGATGCCGATGGGCAGAAGATCAGGCGTTTCTGCCAGAACCGTAGCCGCCAGCAACTCGATCTGCCGGATCACCGCATCCGGCCCTCCGGCCGCCCGCGTCGGCACGGCGGAAAACGACAGAAGGTTTCCCTCCTCGTCCACCAATGCGGCGCGAAGCTCGGTTCCGCCGAGATCGAAGGCAAGAGCGACTTTTTTCACGGAAGCCGGCTCTCCAGTCCATGCAGCCACTCCATCCGCTTGCCCAGGTCCTTGTCGCCGAAGGCCAGCGACCCGAGAACGACCGTCTGTGCCCCAGCCGCACGCAGGTCCGGCACGGTCTGCTCGCGAATACCGCCATCGGCTGCCAGGATCACCTGATCCTCCCGGCTCGCCTGCTTCAACAACGCCCGCGCCTCGATCAGCCTGCCGCATGCCTTTTCGGAAAGGCTTTGTCCTTTGACGCCGATCGAGGTGCCAAGCAGGGTCACGAAGGCAACATGGTCGATGAACGGCTTGATCGCCGATACGGGCGTTTCCAGCCGCAGCACCACGCCGGCTTCAGCGCCGAGCTTCTTTGCAAGCGCAACCGCACGCAAACCGGCTTCGCCATTTTCGGCGTGAACGCTGATCAGGTCGGCACCCGCTTCGATGAACTGGCGCGTCTGCTCCTCGACGATTTCGGCTTCGACCATCAGATGGACATGGATCGGCTTGGCGGTCGATTTGGCGATGCGCGCGACGAAATCCGGAAAGAACAGGAAGCCCGGCGTAAAACGCGCATCGGCGACATCGATATGATGCAGGTCGACATAGGGCTCGATGCGCTTGAGGTCGGTTTCCATATTGGCGAGATCAGCCGACCAGAGGGAGAATTCGCCCAGCAGCCGGTTGCGGGGCAGGGCGGCGATGGCCGCCGGGCCGGAAAGGGTTTTGGACGTCATGATGGCACGAGGCTCCGGATTGTCTTGGATGCGAGGAAATGAGTGATGGCGTCTTGGACTTCGGCAAAATGGCGCAGCTTGTCGGCAGCCTTTGGGGTGACTTCGACAAAGCTTGCGCCGGGTATGATGTCGGCGAGCACCTGTGCGCAGGAAAGCGGATGGATCGCGTCCTGCTGGTTCCCAATGACGAGGGTGGGGACGGCAATAGCCGCTGCGGCCGTCTGCGACACGTCAGGTCCATCGGCCGCGATGTCGGCCAGCACGGACGCGAAAGTGACTGCATCCGGCCGGTCGAAATAGCCGAGCAGGGACGCGAAATTATCGGGCGCATCCGACTTGATCCGCTTGCCGATTTTGGAGCCGGCAAACAGCGCCCGTGCCTCATCGATCGGATGTGAGCGAAGCAAAGCCGCAACGGCGCGGATCGGCTCGAGATTGTCGGGCGATGCGGCAAAGGTCCAGGCGGGGCGGACGAGAACGAGTGCGGTTATGCGCTCCGGATGATGATGAGCGAGATGCAGGGCAAGTGCCGCGCCCATGGAGATGCCGCCGACGACAAAGCGATCAAATCCGCGCTCGCTCGCCGCAGCCAACACATCCTCGGCGAACATTTGCAGTGAAAAGGGCCGCGCTGAGCCAAGCGACGACGCGCCATGTCCGCGGCATTCCACCGTGACCCGCCGAACGCTGTCGGCTGGTGGAAAGGTTTGCGCAACCTGTGCCTCATCCCCACCAAGGCCGTGCTGAAAGGCGACTGGCAGCCCTTGCCCGCCGTCGAAGACGGACAGGCTGGCATCGTCGCGGATGAGAGTTGCCGTTCCGCCCATCAGACCAAGTCCCTGAGAAAGGCGGCGACGGCGGGCGCTTCGGCTGCAGACAGTCCGTGGGTGACGAGCGGACCATCGAAGCTGACGGCTTTCAGTCGTGCGATGAAATCGGGAAAATCCACAATGCCCTGACCGGCAGTTGCAAAACGTCCGTCGGCATAGCGATCCTTGGCGTGTGCCATGGCGATATGCCCAGCCGCCGTTTCGACCGCGCGCTCGACGATATCTCGGGCTTCCGGCGGCGTTGCGCTTTCGAAAAGATTGGCCGGGTCGAGGACAATCCGCAGTCTTTTCGATCCCATCTCGACGATCAGCCGCTTGGCGTCCTCGGCTGAGGTGACGATGTTGGCTTGTTCGGGTTCGATGCCGAGATCGACGCCGTGCTTTTCCGCTAGCGCCAGGGCTTTCGACATCTCCGTTGCCATGTCGGCCCAGGCTAAGGGGTCGGTATTGTCAGGGTGATGCGCCCATTGGTCTTTTGGGTCGCGCGTACCCGTGCAGAGCGTGACGAGCGGAATGGAAAGGGCCACCGCCGTCTCGATCACGACGGCAAGCTGGCGCAAACCCGTTTGCCGCACCGAAATGTCCGGATGGGCCATATTGTAGGTTCCGGAAAGGGCGACCAACGAAACATTGGTGGTTTCCGCTGCTGTCTGGATCGCCGTTACGACAGAGCCAGGCACCACGTCGGGCATGGACGGCAACCCGCAGCAGGCGAGGTTGAACTGGGTGGCCGCATAGCCGCTGTCGCGCACCGCTGACAGCACGCTCAGGGGATCTGTCCCCGGAAAGGTCTTGGCGAAGATCCCGAGCTGCATCAAACGGCCCCCGTCACGGATGCAAGCTCGACCCGCTCGCCAGTCTCCACCGATCGTGCGATTGCGACCATGGCGCGGATGGAAGCGATGCCGTCCTCGACATTCGCGCCGCGCATCGGTGCGCCGTTCAGCGCTGTATCGGCGAGACCCTCAAGCTGCCGGCGGAAGAAGTGCCCGTCGGCGCCGAGCGGCTTCCGGCTCGTCGCATCTTTCTCATGGAAGATCTCGACTTCGCTGGAGCGGAAGTACCAGGGATTGAAGGTTTTCGCGAGTACGGAGCCGTTTTCGCCATAGAGCTGGAAGCCCTCGTGCCAATCCATTCGGACGGCAACGGTGAGATCGAGATGGCCGAGGGCGCCATTGGTAAATTCGGTTTCCACGAACCAGCAATAGGCACCGGCACGCTCCAGCAGGCGCGCGCGTACCGCAACAATATCGCCGCAGAAGAAGCGGGCGGTGTCGACCAGATGCGAACCATGCGCCAGCATGAAATATTGCCTGAGATCGGCCTTCGGATTGCCGCCCGGCTTGCGCGCAAGCTTGCTGGTGATTGGCAGCGGCTGTACTGCGTCGGTGTTGGTGTAGCGGTGTGTGGAGTCGCAATACCATGCCTTCAGCGCGAAAATCTCACCGATATCGTCGCGCACGAAATCGCGTGCGGCTTCCAGCGTCGGGTCGAAGCGCTTCATATGCCCGACTTGCAGGATCTTGCCGGAGCGCTTGACGGCATCGGCAAGCTGCTGTCCTTCCTCGACGGATACGCCGATCGGCTTTTCGCAGAGCACATGCTTGCCGGCTTCAAGCGCCTTGATCGACATCGGCACATGATAGGCGTCGGAAGTGGCGACGATCACGGCTTCCAGCTCGGGGTCGGCCAGCATGGCGTCATAGTCGCTGAACATCTTCTGCGGCTCGTAGGTGGCACCCATGCGCGCCAGCAGATCGGGTGCTGCGTCGCAGATTGCGTAGAGATCGGCATTCCGTGCTTTCACGCAGGATTCCAGATGCGCGAACTGGGCTATCGGCCCGCAACCGAGCACACCAACGCGAAGACGGCGATTTTCCTTCTGGATCATGGTCTTCTTCCTCAGGCTCCGTAGCTGCGCATGGTGTCGCGATTGGTCTTCACCGCGGCAGCGGGATTTTCCCCGGCCGTCTCGGATTCCTCTTCCAGCACCAGCCAGCCATTGAAACGCGGTGCCTTCGCGACGAGATTGATCACCGCCGGCGTATCGAGGACGCCCTTGCCGAGCATTGCCCAGCGGTCGTTCGCATCGACGTCCTTGACGTGGAGGTAGCGAATGCGATCCTGATAGGTATGCATGGTGTCGAGGATGTCCTCGTGCCCGCGCAGGATATGGCCGGTATCGGGCACCCAACCGACGAGCGCGGGATCGAGAAGCGCGAAGATCCGGTCGTAGTCGGCGCGGTCGAAGAGCAGGGTGTTGTGGTGCGAGCTTGGATGAACGGCGACATCGACGCCGGACGCCTTGCCGAGCGCGCCGGCGCGATTGTAGAACTCGGCCGCAATGGCGAACTTATCGGCGCGTGGCCCTTCCGAGACAACCGTTGCCGATCCGATAGAGACGAGCGCGCGGGGAAACTGTGCGGCATAGTCGATCCAGCGCTGCGTCGTCGCTAGGTCATCGGTGATCGCCTCGGCAACCGTAAAGCCGCTCTTCGAGCCGAAGGCGAAGGAGACCAGCTGCAAGCCGTTATCCTTGAGGGCCTTGGCGAAGTCACCTGGCTTTGCCGCGTAGTGGCTGATCATCGTGTCGGTGATTTCGATGCCCGAATAACCGCCGGCGGAAATTGCCGAAAGCAGGTCGTCGGGTGTTCCGGTCCAGGCCTTGCCGAGCATTTCCCATGTAAACGTCTGGCAGCCGACCTTCAGATCGCTAGTCATGTCACTATTCCTTGATTCCGCCCTGTGTCAGGCCTTCGATAATGTGTCGTTGGAAGAAGAGGACCAACACGATCAGCGGCACGGTGACGACAGCCGAGGCTGCGGCGATGTCTCCCCAGGGCACGTAATATTGGTTGGTAAAATTGGCGATGCCGACCGGTATGGTCTGGGTGCCGCTATCCGATGTGAATGCGAGCGCGAACAGAAACTCGTTCCAGGCGGTGATGAAGGCGAGGAGACCCGTCGTGACCAGGCTCGGCAGCGACATTGGCAAGATGATGTGCCAGAGCAGGCCGATAACGCCGACGCCATCCATGCGCGCGGCTTCATCGATCTCGCGCGGCAGCGTCTCGAAATAGCCGAACAGAACCCAGGTCACCAGCGGCAGCCCGAGCGCCAGATAGGTGATGATGAGTGCCGTATAGGTGTCCAGAAGGCCGAGGTCGGACGCGAGCAGATAGAGTGGGCCGACGAGCGCGATCTGCGGGAACATCGAGACCGAGAGGATCACCGTCAGGATCCCGAAGCGTCCCTTCACATCAAGGCGCGACAGCGCAAAGGCGGCGAGCGAACCGACGATCAGGCAAAGGGCCGTGGTCGCCAGCGAGACGACCAGCGAATTCCATAGATAATGATGCAGGCCCTTTTCCACGAAGGCATTGTAGTAATGCTCCAGCGTGAACGGGCTCGGGACCAAAGACGGCGTTCCCTCCGTCAGTGCTCTGTCGAGCTGGAACGATGTCGAGAACTGCCAGAGGAACGGGCCGGCCGACCAGATGAGAATAAGTAGCGCGCCGAGATAGATCATCACGCTTTGAAAAGGGGAGCGGGTGTCGTTCATGTCGTCTTCCTGATCTGACGGATGAGGAAGAGGCAGAACACCACGGCGATCAGCCCTTCGGTGATGAACATTGCGGTCGAAACGGCCGAACCGTAGCCGAACTGCAATGTTGAGAAGAGAACCTTGTAGGACAGCGTCGACAGCGTTTCCGTGGAATCGGCCGGCCCGCCGCCGGTCAGCACATAGACCAGATCGAAAACGCGGAAGGCGTCCAGCGCCCGGAAGAGGCCGGCGATTAGCAATGTCGGCAGCAGTAGCGGCAGGCGAATGTTCCAGAAGATCGTCCAGGCCCTGGCGCCGTCCATACGCGCGGCCTCGATCAATGATTTCGGCACAGTCTGAAGGCCGGTCAGCAGCAGCAGCGCCATGAAGGGCGTCGTCTTCCAGACATCGGCGAGAATGATCGTCGTCAGCGCCGTATCGGGCGAGCCGTACCAGTTTACGTTCTGATCAATCAGCCCGAGATGGAGCAGGATGAAATTGATGATGCCGTGCTGGCCGTCAAACAGCCAGCCGAACATTTTCGAGGTGACCACCGTCGGCATCGCCCAGGGAACTAGCATCGCAGCACGGATGACGCCACGGCCGGCGAAGGCCTCGCAAAGGATCAGTGCCATGGCGAGGCCGATCAGGGTTTCGAGCGTGGTCGAGGCGACGGTGAACCAGATCGTATGCCACCAGGCATTCCAGAACGGCGGATCGGCGAGCAACTGCACATAATTGGCAATGCCGATGAAATCATTGTCCTGTGTGATCAGGGACCGATTGGTGAAGGAGAGATAGACGCCATTGACGATCGGGTAGAAGGACACCGATGCAAGCGACAGGAAGGCCGGCAACAGCAGGAGCCAAGGCCAGAGGGCGCTTGGGAGCGCCCTCGTCGTTTTCGGGGTTCGGTCGGACAGGGGGACCGTGACTGCGGCAGCCATATCAGGCAACGATCTTGTCGATCTGGTCGGCGGCGGCCTTCAGCTCGGCCTGAACATTGCCGCTGACCAGCGCCTTGGAAATGCTCGACTGCAGCGCCAGCGTCACCTTGGCATATTGCGGCGTGATCGGCCGGGGCGTGGCGCCGGTGAAGACGCTTTGCAGGCTCGCCATGAACGGCTGCTCGGCCTTCAGTTTCGCATCCTGGAAGATCGCCGGACGCGACGGTGCAAGACCGAAGTTCAGTGCAAGGCGGGTCTGCGTTTCCGGTGACGACATCCAGGTCAGGAACTCGATTGCCGCTTCGCGCTTCTTGGAATTGGCGTTGACGCCGAGCTGATAGCCACCGAGACAGGCAGCACTCTTGCCGCCGGCAAAATGCGGCAGCGGCGCAACGGCGACCTTATCGACCACATGCGAGGCTTTCGGGTCTTGCGCGATCGGATAGACATAGGACCAGTTGCGCATGAACATCGCTTCGCCGGAGGTGAAGGGCTGGCGTGACGGCTCTTCGTCCCACGAGAGAACGTTCTGCGGGCTGATTTTGGTCTTGTTGATCGTATCGTAGAGGAACTGAATCGCCTCGACCGCCGCCTTGTCACCGATGACAGAGGATTTGCCGTCTGGCGCGAGGATAGAGCCGCCGTTCGAGGTGATGATTTCCACGGCATCGCAGATCAGGACTTCGGCCTGCTTGCCCTGCCAGAGATAGCCGAACTTGGCGTCACCCGCCTTCTGCGCGGCTGCCGCCATGGTCGCCATGTCATCCCAGGTCTCGGGAACCTTGCCGCCATGCTTTTCCACCAGATCATTGCGGTAGTAGAACATGCCGGAATCGACGAACCACGGAAGCGCGGTCAGCTTTTCATTGTAGGTACAGGCAGCGACCGTTCCGGGGAAATAATCGGCACGCTTTTCCTTCGGGAAATATTCGTCGAGCGGCAACGCCCAGCCGGCCGACGCGAAGCCGGCGATCCAGACCACATCCTGAGTGAAAACGTCGGGGGTTCCGTTGCGGCGGGCCAATTGCTGGACAAGGCCCTGATAGACCTCAGTCGACGAGCTCGGCGGCGGCAGTTCGATGAACTTGACCGTGATCCGGTCCTGCGATTCATTATAGGCCTTGACGAGATCGCCGAGGCCTTCCTTGCCGAAGAAACTGGCGCTGGCAAAGCTGATCTCGGTGCGATCGGCGGCGCGCGCAGGGCGCATGCCCAGTCCCGTTGTGGCGGCAAGGGTCGCCGCGCCGACTGCGGCGCTCGCAGCACCCATCAACATCTGGCGGCGATCGAGCAGTGTGGAAAATACGGCCGCGTTTGAGCCGGCCGGCGTCTTCTTGATATCAGACATGATTTCCCTCCCAGGAAAACTGGCGACCTCCAAAATCTCCGCGCCAGTATTGTCGTATGTTTCATAAAAAATTGTCGCGCGTCAAGAAATAAGATGCTTTAACTCGCTTCGGGACGCGTCGGGAGGATAAGGCTGTCGGCGACGCGCAAGCTGTCAGATTGAGGGAGGATTGAGACATATGACTGAGAAAACAAAGGCAAAGCTGGGCATCGGTATCATCGGTTGCGGCAATATTTCAATGACTTATCTGCGCAACGCAGCGCTGTTTGCCGGTATCGAACTGCGCGCTTGCGCCGATATTTCCGCCGATGCGGCGGCTCTTCGTGCCCGCGAATATGGCATTCGACCGCTGAGTGTTGATCAACTGCTCGCGGATCCCGAAGTCGATCTCGTTCTCAACCTCACCATTCCGGCCGTGCACTTCGACGTTACCATGTCGGCCCTTTCCGCGGGCAAGCACGTCTTCACGGAAAAGCCGCTGGCGACCTCGGCCGCCGAAGGGCGGACCCTTGTGGCCGAGGCGAAGACACGCGGCCTGCTTCTGGGCTCGGCACCCGACACGTTCCTCGGTGCCGCCGGCAGGCGTGCGCGGCGTTTGATGGAGGAAGGCGCAATCGGCCGTCCGGTCAGCGGCACCGCCTTCATGATGGGACGCGGCATGGAGCATTGGCATCCCAATCCGCAATTCTACTACCAGCCGGGCGGCGGCCCGGTTTTCGATATGGGGCCTTATTACCTGACCATGATGGTGAACCTGCTTGGCCCGGTGGTGCGTGTCATGGCGATGGCGACGAAGGGTCAGGAGGAGCGCCTGATCACCGCGGACGGTCCGTTCAAGAACACGACCTTCAAGGTCGGTACGCCGACCAATGTCTTGTCTTTGCTCGAATTCCAGTCCGGCGCGGCTGTCAATTTCGGCGCATCCTGGGACGTCTTCCGCCATTCCAACCATCCGATCGAACTGCACGGCACCGAAGGCTCCCTTCGCCTGCCGGATCCCGATACATTCGGCGGCACGGTCTCGCTGTCGGAACGTGGCGCCGACTGGCGTGATTTCGACAGCGACAGCGAGCTTTACGGCAAGAGGAACTGGCCATTCGCTGCCCCCGATCGTGCGAATTATCGTATGCTCGGTGTCGCCGATCTTGCGCGGTCGTTGGAGGAGAAGAGGGCGCCGCGCGCATCCGGCGAGCTCGCCCTGCATGTGCTTGAAATCATGGAGGCCATTCTCGCCTCCGGCGAAAGCGGCCAGTCGGTCCGCATCGGTGGAGATTTGGTCCGTCCGCCGCTTCTTGGCGAAGACGAAGCCCGCAGCCTCCTCGCCTGATTGCCGAAGGGAGAGACGACATGACAGAACAGCTCGATGAGAGCACCCGGCGCCTTCTCGACATGAGCAATCGGTCGAATGCCCGGCCGTTTGAAACCGGTACGCCTCAGGCGGCCCGTATTGACTATGACGCGGGCTGCCCAACCGTTCAGGGCGCGCGCGAGACGGTCGCCTCGGTGGAGGATCGAGAGATCGACGGTCCGAACGGCCCGATCATCCTGCGTATCTATCGCGGCATCGGCGCACGATTGAAGAATGGTCCCAGCCTCCTTTATCTTCACGGCGGCGGCTGGGTGATCGGCAATCTCGATTCGCACGATGAGATCTGCCGCTGGTTCGCCAATCTCGCGCAATGCACGGTAGTCTGCCCGGATTATCGCCTGGCGCCGGAACACAAGTTCCCGGCCGGGCTGATGGATTGCGCCGCTACACTGGCCTTCATGGCGGAATCCGCCGCCGATCTTGGCATTGATCCCGAGCGGATCGCGGTCGCCGGCGATAGCGCCGGTGGCAATCTCGCCGCCGTGCTGGCGCTGATGGCGCGCTCCGGTGACGCCCCAAAGCTTACGGGGCAACTGCTCATCTATCCGAATACGGACGCCGCGCAGACGGCCGACAGCTATCGTCGTTATGGCGAAGGCTACGGCCTGACCGCATCGGCGATGAAGTGGTTTCGCGATCACTATATCCCCACCGAGGCCGATATCGCCGACTGGCGGGTTTCGCCGCTACGAGCTGAGAGTGTTGCCGGGGTTGCGCCGGCCTTCGTGATTACCGCTGGGCATGATATTCTGGTGGACGAGGGCTTGGCCTATGTCGAGCGGCTGAAGCGGGAGGGCGTGCGCGTGGTGCTCCGCCACTGGCCCGGCCAGATCCACGGCTTCGTGTCGATGGGACGATATATACCGGCCGCGCGCCAGGCTGTGGAGGAGGCCGTGGAGGCATGGCGCAGTTTCGAAGGTGCTCCCGAGTAAACGGAAAGCATCGTGCTCCTATGCCGATTGCCGCATGACCAGCGTCCCATCGAGTCTGACTTTGTGGGCAATCGTCTGAACCGGCGTGTCCGTGTCACCGAGCAGCGTCAAAAGCGTGTCGACGCTATTTGCCGTCATCGCGGCGAAATCCTGCGCCATTGTCGTCAGCGGCGGGCAGGTGTAGCGGCTGAGCGGATGGTCGTCATGGGCGGCCACGCGGAGATCGTCACCCTTCTTGCGCCCGACCTTCAGCCCATGCGCAAAGGCGGCCGCCATCACGCCGAAGGCGAGACGGTCGTTGGCGCAGAGGATAGTCTTGCCGGGAAGCGCCTTTGCGTTCAGCATCTCGTCCATCTGCTGATATCCGATGTGTTCGAAGTCCCACGTATAGGTGGCATTGGTCTTGATCACCACCGGCTCGTAGCCCGATGCCTCCATCGTGGCGATATAGCTCGCCAGTCGCTCCGGCGAGTTGTGATTGACATGGGGAATGTCGAGATAGACCGGCGACTCTCCAGATCGGCAGAGATATTCGACGATTGTCGCGACGCTCTGATAATTGTTGTTGCCGATGAACGGCGTGTTTCCCTCGATATAAGTGTCGAAATAAACGAGGGGCACATTCTGCGCGAGCTTCTCGAACGCGCGCGGGTCGGATTTTTGTCCCAGCGGCGCGGCAAGCGTGCCCGCTACCTTGAGTGACAGCATGGTGCTGACGGCTTCGGCCTCCAGCTCCGGCAGTCCGTGCGAGGAAAACACGATCGGCCAATAGCCCTCATTGCGCAGACGCAACTCCAGGCGGTTGACCATTTCGGCGTAAAAGGGGTCGGTAAGGGCCGGCACCAGGATGCCGATATTGCGGGTTCTCTTCCGATTGAGATTGCGTGCATAGATATTGGGCTGATAGTCGGACGAGCGGAGTGCCGCCTCGATCAGCGCGCGCGTCACGGGTTTGACGCTCGTCGGATCATCGAAATATTTGGAGAGGGTGGGCCGGGAGACGCCGCAGGATTTCGCGAAATCCTCCATCGTCTTATGCGTCATTTTTTCCATCAAAAGCCGACCATTTTCGAGTCGATCCTCCCATCTGGGATTGTTATGCGTTCACAAGACAGGAAGCGCAACCATGGAGGTAAGTTCCGGATAAATTCTTTCGAGCCTTAAGTTGCTCAAAAATATTACATGCGTCAATTTCTTAATTGACGCATAAAAATTGAAACCATAGAAAGACCGTGATCGATTGACCGATCTCATCGGTCAAGATGAAACATTTCTTCGGGAGTGAGTTCAAATCGCCATGAAAAAGCTCGTCAGCGCGGGGGAAATCGTCGTTGAAATTATGGCCGATCGGCTCGATCAAAGCCTGGCCCAGCCCGGATTGCTGCACGGACCGTTCCCGTCCGGAGCGCCGGCGATCTTCATTGCCCAGGCAGCAAGGCTCGGCCAGCCGGCCGGTCTGATCAGCGCCGTCGGCGAAGATGATTTCGGGTGGATGAACATCGACAGATTGCGTGACTGGGGGGCGGACGTCTCCGCCATCACGGTTCATCAGGGGCAGGCGACCGGCACGGCTTTTGTATCGTACCGCGCCGATGGCTCCCGTCATTTCGTCTTCAACATCAAGAACAGCGCGGCGGGATTGATCGAAACCGGCGATGGCGCGACAGCCCTGCTGGCCGGCGCCGATCATTTTCATGTCATGGGCTCCTCTCTGTTTTCCGAGAGGGCGATCTCTGTCGTTCTGGCGGGCATCGAGACGATCAAGCACAATGGCGGCACGGTTTCCTTCGATCCGAATATACGCAAAGAGATGATCGAGCTGCCGGGCATGCGCGAAGCGCTGAACCAGGTTCTGGCGCTGACGGATATTTTCCTGCCGAGCGGCGAGGAGCTGTTCATCTTCACCAAGGCGACCGACGAGGCAGAAGCGGCAGCGGAAATGCTCGAGCGCGGGATTTCGGCGGTAATCGTCAAGAAGGGCGCGGAGGGTGCGGTCTATTACGATCGGCATCGCAAAGTTGTGGCATCCGGCTTCGTCGTCGACGAAGTCGATCCGACCGGCGCGGGCGATTGCTTCGGCGCGGGCTTCGTCTCCCTTTGGCTCCGGGGTGCGGCGCCGGAGGAGGCTTTGAGATTGGCCTGTGCCTGCGGGGCCCTGGCCGTGACGCGCAAAGGTCCCATGGAGGGCATTGCCACCTTTGCCGAGGTACAGTCTTTTCTGTCCGGCGCGACCGCGAGGGCACTGTCATGAGTTCCGCGACGCAGCGACTGGCAAATATGCCGAGAAGTCGTGGCAGCGGTCTGCCATCCGGCATCACCTCCGTCTGCTCGGCCCATCCCCTGGTCATCGAGGCGGCGCTATCACATGCAAAGGGCCGAAACGCTGATGTGCTGATCGAGGCGACCTGCAACCAGGTCAATCAGGATGGTGGCTATACCGGCATGACGCCCGCCGATTTTCGCGCCTTCGTCGAAAAGATCGCGGTGACGGTCGGCTTCCCCCTGGATCGTCTGATCCTCGGCGGGGATCACCTCGGTCCAAATCCCTGGAAGCATTTGCCGTCCGGGGAGGCGATGCGCAAGGCAAGCGCAATGATCGACGCCTTTGCGGCTGCCGGTTTCACCAAGCTGCATCTGGATACGAGCATGGCCTGCGCCGACGATCCGACCGCTCTTCCTGACGAGACGATCGCATCCCGGGCAGCCGAGCTGGCCGCCATCTCGGAAGCAAGAATACGCCAGTCGAAAACACAGGCGCCGAGCTACATTATCGGCACCGAGGTTCCCGTTCCAGGCGGCGCGTTCGAGGCGCTCGATCATCTGCACGTCACGACGCCTGGGGATGCGCGTGCGACGGTGGAGCTTCACCGCACGGCCTTCTCCAGGCTCGGACTGAACGAGGCTTTTGAGCGCTCGATCGGCATCGTCGTCCAGCCGGGCGTGGAATTCGGCAATGCCGATGTTGTTGCCTATGCGCGAGAGGCGGCAAGAGATCTCGTCGCCACATTGGACGAGATGCCGCAATTCGTGTTTGAGGCTCATTCGACGGATTATCAGAGTGGCGAGGCGCTGCGCGATCTTGTCAGCGATGGATTTGCAATCCTGAAAGTCGGTCCCTGGCTGACCTTTGCCCTGCGCGAAGCCCTGTATGGCCTGAGTGCCATTGCCGAAATCCTGGTGCCGGACGCGGTCAGCGAGGCCGTTCCTGCCGCCATGGAGCGGGTCATGCTGTCGTCGCCGCAGCATTGGCTGAAATACTATCCCGGCGATGCCCACGAGCAATATGTGCAGCGGCATTATTCGTTCAGTGACCGCATCCGCTACTATTGGACCGTACCGGACGCGCAGAAGGCCGTGGACGAGCTGATGGCCACTCTTCAGGGCGTTACAATCCCGCGCCCGCTGATCAGCCAGTATCTCGGTCATCTGGAGCCGCTGGTGGCCGACGGATCGGTGGCGCCACAGGCGCGTGCGTTGCTGCTTGCCAGCGTCACGCGCGTGCTCGACATCTATGCGGACGCCATCGCGTCGGCTTCGTAACGGTTTTGGCTTGCGAGGTCGGTGCCCGGCCTTCAGCCTTGCTTGGCGGAAATCCGAAGGGATCCGGCAGGCGTGAGAGCCGCCACGATTTCCTCATAGCTCGCGACGCTCGGATGCGGCGTCGGCAGCAGGGTCTTATGGGTCGCGCTAATCACGGCCACGGCTGCACCGGCTGCTTCAGCCGCTTCTATCCCGGCTGGAGCGTCCTCGAAGACAAGGCATTCCTCTGTGGGCTGGCCTAGGGTTTTTGCGGCCAGCAGAAAGCAGTCCGGCGCGGGTTTGCCGTTTTGGACATCCTCCCCGGCAATCAGCAGCGGCGGCCAGGGAATACCCGCGGCCTTGAGGCGGACTGCCGCCAGATCCCGTGGTGCGGATGTGACGATTGCCCAGCGATCCCTGGGCAGGGCGCTCAGGAAATCGATCGCGCCCGCGATCGGTACGACACCAGCGACATCGGCGATTTCGGCGAGTGTCAGAAGTCGGGCCTCTTCGACTGGATCGATTCCGGACAGGCCAAGCCGTGTGATCGTTTCGGCCGCTTTGCGCCCGTGCACAATCGCCAGCAGGC
Organism: Rhizobium sp. RCC_161_2; assembly: GCF_041355235.1. Classification (NCBI taxonomy): domain Bacteria; kingdom Pseudomonadati; phylum Pseudomonadota; class Alphaproteobacteria; order Hyphomicrobiales; family Rhizobiaceae; genus Rhizobium; species Rhizobium sp. RCC_161_2. The sequence continues at coordinate 180,555 of NZ_JBFUPL010000001.1, forward strand.
TCTCGACATCGACATTGTGCTGTAAGGCCCAGGCCGTCCAGACCCGCTCACCGACCGCGATGGAGTTCAGCACGGTTCCATCCATATCGAACAGGAAGGCGCCGAAGGAGCGATCGGGGTGCAGGGGCAGGGCCATTTTTGAGAATTCTTTCTTAGCTTTTCTGGGGAGCGACGGACAGGCGATCGAGGATCGCCTGCGCCGTATTGGCGTCCGTCACAAGGGCATTGATCATGCCCGACCGCGCCGCGCCGATGATGCCGGGCGCCTTGGCCGGTGTCGCGGCAACCGCGATGCACAAGGGAACCCGTTGCAACTGCTCGGGAGTGGCGGCGATCATGCGCTCCTCGCCGTCCCAATGCAGGATCTCGCCGGCTTCGGTGACGTAGTGCCGCAACACGTCGCCCGACGCTTGGCTGAGAGCTTTTTCTCCCGGAAGCGCCGCCGTCGCTTCGGACGGATTGGCCGCATGCGTCAGGCCGACGCCGACGATCGCCGCATCGAGCTTGTTCCAGAGCGCGGTGACCTGCTGCACCGTGGGGTCGGCGAGGAAAGCATCGCGCAGCTCGGAGGACGAAATGTATGGGGCGTGCAGGAAATGCGGCAATCCGCCCATCTGCTCGGCCGCCTGGCGCACGAATTCGTTGGTCTGGAAATGGGCTGCTGCCTGCTGCATGCCGCCATTGAGGGCGATGGTAACGATGCCGGGGAGTTGCGGCAGGCCGGCAAGGGTAACCTCTCGAACGGCGCGTCCCCAACCGATGCCGAGCGTCGAGCCGGAGTGAAGCCCCGCCTGTTGCAGCATGGAGCCGACCGGAGGGGCAAGTGCGCTCAGAACGTTGGAGGACGGCGTATCGATCACGGCGGCGTTGCGCAGTTTCAGGCCGTCGATCAGTGCCGCACTCAGGTCTTCCGATGGAGAAAGGTCAATCACCTCAATTCGCACGATACCGGCCAGCCGAGCTTTCTGGAGCAGGCGTGAAACCGTAGCCGTTGATAATCCTAGCTTTTTAGCAATGTCGACCTGCGACATGTCGGATTGATAGTGCAACTTTGCAACCATATGCAGCAATGCACGGTTTGTTGCAGGCTCCTGCGGCTGAGACGAATTCAGGTTGAAATTCCTTTCTGCAATGTGTTACACATTTGGGCGCTGAGGGAGTTATCGCTCAAAATAGCCGGTTTCGCAACGGTTATGCGGCGGAGGAGAGCTCTCAACATTCATTGGTCATCCCTTCCGAACCTTGGAGCGGGATGCACGTTCAGCAACCCGTTTCGGGCACGCTATAGGGAGGAGCATATATGTCCAGATTAACCACCGCCGAAATGCGCGGCTACCAGCAGATTTGCGGGAGCGATGGCGCCATGATGGTGATCGCTTGCGATCAGCGCGGCGGCATGCGCAGCCTGCTTGCCAAGGAACCGGAGGCGCAGGCCGCGATCTCCGATAAGACCCTCGGCGACACCAAGGCTGATATCGCCCGGTTTCTTGCCAGCAAGGCCTCCTGCGTCTTGGTCGATCCGATCTGCGCCGTTCCGGCTCTGGTCGACGACCGCATCATCCAGCGCGACACGGCACTGCTGATCGGCCTCGACGCCTCCGGCTGGGATACGTCTCCGGAGGGATATCGCCTGTCCAAGCTGGTTCCCGGCATCACGGCTCGTCGCGTGCGCCAGCTCGGGGCGACCGGCGGCAAGATCATGGTCTATCTGCGCTCGGACCGGGATCAAGCCAATGTTCATAACATCAAGATCCTGCACCAATGCATCGAGGATTTCGCCCGCGAAGACCTGTTGCTTGTCGTCGAGTTCCTGACTTACAGGTTCGATGATGAGGATGAAGCCGAATATAAGGCGAAGATCCCGTCCCTGATCGTCGGCGGAAGCCGGATTTGCCTGGATTACGGCGCGAAGGTTCTGAAGATTCCGTATCCGGGAAGCCCGCAGGCCTGTGCAGAAGTCACTAAGCTTGCGGGAGACGTTCCCTGGGCAGTCCTGTCCGCAGGCGTTGACCATTCGACCTTCCTGAAGCAGGTCGAAGACGCGATGCGCAACGGTGCTTCCGGCGTCATCGCCGGCCGCTCTCTGTGGAAGGATTGCATTTCGCTCGACCGCGCCGTCACAAGGGATAGACTGGAAACTGTCGCGGTTCCGCGTCTTCGCGAAATTCAGGCTGTGATCGCCACCCATTTCAAGGGTAGCAGGTCTGAAACCGTCGGCCGGGGACAGAAAGAACATGCCTGAGACAGCCATCGGCGTGGACATTGGCGGCACGAATATTCGTGCCGCTCTCGTCTCCGATCGAGGCGAGATTCTGAAGAAGCTATCGGAGCGGACACCCACCGATCCCTTGCATGTGGTCGAGCGCGTCGTGACGATGGTCAGTGAACTCGATGCGACGGGAGCAGCCGGCATAGGTGTCGGCATTCCCGGTCGTGTCGATGCGGCCAGCCGCACGATCCTCTCTGGCGGTATCCTCAATCTGGCTGGCATCGACTTTGCCGATCGGCTGGAGACACGCCTCGGCAAGCGGGTCGTCATCGAAAATGATTGCAACATGGCGCTCATCGCCGAAATGCGTGTCGGCGGCGCCAAGGGATACCAGAGCGTCGCGATGCTGACGATCGGAACGGGCATCGGCGGTGCCGTCGCCCATAATGGCAGCATCTATCACGGCCATATGACGGCCGGGCAGCTGGGCCATATCTCCGTGCTGCAGGATGGTCCGCTTTGCGCGTGCGGACGGCGCGGTTGCGTGGAGACATTCAGCTCGGGAACGGCGTTGCGCCGGTACATGAATGAGGCCGGCCTTTCGGCCGCCTCCATCGGCGAGATTTTTGAAATGGCCGCCGAGGGAAATGGTACGGCAAGGGCGGTCTTGCGTGCATGGGCATCCCCGCTGCGCACCGCCCTCGATAATATTGCGGCAACAATGGATCCGGACGTCATTTTGTTGGGAGGGGGGCTCGGCTGCGACGCGGCGCGTGCCCTTGCCGACCTTCCGGCGGTGGCGCCATGGTTCCGGCCGACGATCCTGCCCGCGAAACTCGGGGACGACGCCGGCGTAATCGGCGCGGCCTTGTCGACATTCGCGAATGCTGGCAGTTCCGCTGAAAAGCGCGTCGTGCTCGTCAACGGCGTTCCGGCTTCGGGAAAGAGCCGGCTGGCAAAAACGCTGTCGCAACGCACAGGTTGGCCGATCCTTTCCCTTGATGGGATCAAGAATCCTTTCCTGGAACACATCGGCCCCGTCGACCGGGATTTCAATCGGACTTTGGGAAAGGCGAGCTACCAGGCGATCTGGTCGTTCATCCGTGAGGCGCCGGCTGGGTCCACCTTCATCGTCGATGCATGGTTTGGTTTCCAGCCGAAGGCGCTGCTTGTAACTTATATCAAGGATGCCGGTGTCGATCGTGTCGCGGAGCTTTGGTGCAAGGTGCCAGGCGCGGTTGCGGCGGAACGCTATGCCAGCCGCTTGAAAGATAGGCTGCCGGGCCATCCGGGCGCCGAATATGTCGCCGAACTCGCGATGCTTGCCGATCGTGCCGAGCCCATGGCATGCGGCGCTCTGAGGACGGTCGACCAGACGAAAGAGCTGGATATGGACAGTATAACCGCCTGGATTTCAGAGGTGTTTGGCCAGGCATGAAAGTAGCCGCCGTCCCGGCGGCAGATGAAAGCTTGATATGACTTCAAAACGTCGCGCAACGCTCCGTTGCCGACGAAGCGCATCGCTTTGCCGATCCTCCTGATTGGCAAGCTATTTCAAATAGATGGCGGAAATTCGTTGCAGAAAAATATTACTTGACGGCCCGCTATAAGCCACTGATTATCCATTTCGCCGGACAAGGGAGATGTTCGGCTTTCAAGGGAGGAAATTATGGAACGACGTTCATTTCTCAAGGCGAGTGCCGTTGCGACGCTTGCCACTGGCGTGGCGACTGTTGCCGGAGGCGCCAAGGCGCAGGACAAGAAGTTTACCATCGCCCTCATTCCGGGTCTGACGACGGATGCCTTCTACATCACGATGCGCAAGGGCGCCGAAGCTGCCGCCAAGGCAGTGGGTGCGACGCTGGTGTTCCAGGGTGCGCCGGACTTCAACCCGGTTACGCAGGTTCCGGTTCTTGATGCGATCATCGCCAAGAAGCCTGACGCGATCCTGATCGCGCCGACCGACAAGGATCAGTTAGTCCAGCCGCTGAAGAAGGCAGCGGATGCGGGTATCCCGGTCATCACGGTCGATACCTTCATCGGAAGCGGCGTCTACCAGACGGGAAGCGGCGATGCCGATTTTCCGCTTTCTTATATCGCCTCGGACAACCTGCTGGGCGGCGCGATCGCAGCGCGCGCATTGGCCAAGGCCGTCGGCGAAAAGGGCAAGGTCTACGTTTCGAACGTCAAGCCCGGCATCTCGACCACCGACCAGCGCGAGCAGGGTTTCAAGGAAGAGATGAAGAAATTTCCGAACATCACTGTTCTCGACACGCAGTATAATGACGACGATGCCAACAAGGCGGCGTCGCAGCTGCAGGCCGTCTTTGCCCGCAACTCGGACCTCGATGGCGTTTTCGGCGCCAACCTGTTTTCCGCCCTCGGTGCGGCTAACGGCGTCCAGCAGGCGGGCCAAACGGGCAAGATCCGCGTTGTCGCTTTCGATGCGCCGACCACCATCGTCGACAACATCAATTCCGGCCTCGTTGATCTGGCGATTGCCCAACACCCGGCCGAAATCGGCTATTTCGGCGTCATGGCGGCCTATGCCCACCTGACCGGCAACTCGATCCCGACCGCCATCGGCACCGGCTTTACGGTCATCGACAAATCGAACGTCGCCGACAAGAACGTCGCGAAGTTCATCTACTCCGACTAATCGGATGAAGTCTGTGCCTCGTCCAAGGGGCGGGGCACGTCTCTGATCAAAATGGAGGAAATGGCGTGACGACTTCTGTACGTCCTCGCTCGAGTTTGGATTCATCCATGACTACCGAAGATACCGAGGCCCGCAAGGCGGACCAGCATGTGGCGCCACAGGCGGACCACGGCGATCAGGCGAAAACCATCATCAACTATATCGCGCAATTGCGCGCATGGCTGTTCCTTGCGGCGCTGATCGTGACGTTCGAGATCTGGGCGCGCGTCGATTTCGGCGGCACCTTTATCGGCTCGTCCTTCAACTGGCAGTCGGTCGCGGTCTTTGCCGTGGCGCCACTGCTGCTGGCGATCGGTCAAACCTTCGTCATCATATCCGGCGGCATCGACCTGTCGACCGGCTTCATTATGGGTCTTGCGGCGGTCGTTGCCGCGCATGTCACCAATATCGCCGGTCTCTACATGCCGCTGCCGATGGCGATGGTGCTTGGCATTCTCGTCGCGATGCTCGCCGCCACCGTGCCCGGCTTCATCAACGGCCTCTTGATTTCCCGCCTCAAGGTGCCGCCTTTCATCGGCACGCTCGGCATGTTCGGTGTCGCCCGCGGCACGGCCTTTCTGCTGGCCGGCGGCACCACCGTTCCGGTCAAGAATTCCTATTTCGCCGAACTCGGCAACGGTCGCTTCTATGGCGTGCCCTATCTCGTCATTGTCGCCTTTATCTTCGTGCTGATCATGCACTACCTGCTGAGCCAGACGCGCTTCGGTCAGCACAATTACGCGATCGGTGCCAATGCGCAGGCGGCACGGCGCGCCGGCATCGATATCAAGTCGCATCTGCTGCGGCTCTACATGCTCTCGGCGGTCTGCGCCGGCCTTGGCGGCGCGCTCTACGCCGCCCGCTTCACGGCTGGGGCGGCCCAGGCCGGTGAGCCGCTGCTGCTCGACAGCGTCGCCGCGGTCGTCATCGGCGGCGCCAGCCTGTTCGGCGGCTCGGGGACGATCATCGGCACTGTTGCCGGGGCCTTGGTCATTGCCGTCATTCAATACGGTCTGGTTTTCATGAATGTCGAGCCTTTCTGGCAGTTTATTGCCGTCGGCATCGTCATCATCATTTCGGTGCTTATCGATCAGGCGCAGCGCCGGTTCAGCGGAGCAAAACAGGATGAATAGCGCAACGCCCCTTCTCGAAGTCCGCAACCTGTCGCGTTATTTTGGCGCCGTTCATGCCCTGGATAATTGCTCCCTGGTCGTCCGCCCCGGCGAGGTCGTCGCGCTGGCGGGAGACAATGGCGCCGGCAAGACGACGATGATCAAGGCGATCTCGGGCGTCTATCCGCCGACCTCGGGCGAAATCCTGATCGAAGGAAAGCCCGTCACCTTCTCCTCGCCGCAGGATGCGCGGGAAAAGGGGATCGAGACGATCTATCAGGATCTGGCGCTTGCCGACAATCTGACGATCGGCGCCAATATTTTTCTCGGTCGCGAGCCGATGAAGAAGCTCTTCGGCTTCTTGCCGGTCATCGACCGGAAGGCGATGGCGGAGGCCGCGCGCGCGACGATGGCGCAGCTCGATTTCCATGTGAAAAGGCTTGACGCGCCGGTGAGCAACTTTTCCGGCGGCCAGCGTCAGGCGGTGGCAATCGGGCGCGCAGTCTACTGGAACGCCCGTATCCTGATCATGGACGAGCCGACGGCAGCCCTTGGCGTGCCGGAACAGCGCAAGGTCGTGGCGCTCATCAAGTCGCTGAAGGCGCAGGGACGCGGCGTGATCTTCATCTCGCATAATTTGCAGGACATCTTTGCCGTCTCCGACCGCATCGTCGTCCTCCGGCGCGGTATCGTCGCGGGCGAGCGCCAGATCAGCGAAACCACGCATGAGGAAGTCGTCAAGCTGATGATCGGCGGCTAGGAAATTGCGGACCGGGAAAGCCGCATGACTTTCTCGGTCCGCCCAATCGATCAGCCGGCGGACAGCTCCTTGCCTTTCGTCTCGGGCAGTACGAGTGCGGCGAGGATCACCAGCGCATAGGCAACGACTGCGAAGATGGCGATGGCTTGGCCGAGTGGCATGGACGCCGTCGCTACGGCGACGAGGGTCGGATTAAGGGCAGCGATGCCCCGGCCGAAATTATAGGTGAAGCCCTGGCCGGCTGCCCGTGTGCGCGTCGGATAGTTCTCCGTCAGGAAAGCGCCCATGCCGGCAAAAATTCCGGACGAGAAGAAGCCGAGGGGGAAACCGAGGAAGAGCATCAGCGTATTGCTGATCGGCAGATAGGTGTAGACGACGACGGTTACCGCGGCGCCCAATGCGAAGAGAATGAATTTGTTGCGGCGTCCGATGATATCGGCGAGGTAGGCGCCGGTCACGTAGCCGGCGAACGAGCCGATAATGATGACGGCAAGATAGCCGCCGCTGCCGATGATGGTGAGTTGTCTCTCCGTCTTTAGGAAGCTCGGCAGCCAGGTCGCGATCGCATAATAGCCGCCTTGCGCGCCGGTTGAAAGCAGTGAGCAGAGGAGCGTGCGGCGCAGGAGCGACGGCGCGAAAATCTCGGTAATCCCAACTTTCTCGCCGCTTTTTGTGAGCTGTTCGCGGGTCGCCGTATAGATCTCCGGTTCCTTGATGAACCGGCGAGCAAATATGGCGAGCACGGCCGGCGCCAAGCCGACCCAGAAGAGTATGCGCCAGGCATCGTTCTGTGGCAACAGGCTGAAGAGGATGGTCGAGAGAAGCACCGCGGCCCCCCAGCCGACGGACCAGGCACTCTGCACCATGCCGACCGCCTTGCCGCGATGCTTCGCCCCAATCACCTCGGCCATCAGCACGGCACCGGCCGACCATTCCCCGCCGAAACCAAGACCCATCAATGTGCGGCAAACAAGAAGCTGCTCGAAATCCTGCGCGAAACCGCTGAGGAAGGTGAAGAAAGCGAAGAAGATGACGGTAATCTGCAGGGTCTTCACTCGGCCGAAGCGATCGGCGAGAATACCGGCGAGCCAGCCGCCGAGAGCTGACGCCAACAGCGTCGCGGTTGCAATCATGCCGACATCGGTCTTGGTCAGCGACAGCGTCGCGATAATTGCCGGGATGGCGAGGCTGTAGACCTGAACGTCGAAGGCATCCAGGCCATAGCCCAGAAAGCATGTCCAGAAAGTGCGTTTTCCGGGCGGCGACAATTCGCCGTACCAGCTTCGTTTATCGGCTTGCGCCGTTTCGGCCAAACTATCTGTCATTGTTGCATTCCCCTTTGTTTTCTTTGGAATGTTTGTCGCCGCGATACCCAGTTCTATCGCGGCGACTCTGCCTTTCGGATGGGAGGGTCAGAAGGCGGCAAGTGCTGTATTTCTCTTGTCCGTAACCAGCATCGCGCCAGGCGCGTGGGTGATTGCGAATTTCGGTTTGGCGGCACGGATGACTGCTTGCGGCGTGACCCCACAGGCCCAGAAGACCGGCAGCTCGTCGGCGGCGATGGCGACGGCATCGCCGTAGTCGGGATGCATGATGTCATCGATGCCGATCAGTGCCGGAAGGCCGATATGAACGGGCGCGCCGTGCACCGCCGGCAGGCGCGATGTGATCTGGACCGCGCGGATCGCATCGGCCGGTTTCATCGGCCGCATGGAGACGACCATGGGACCGGAGAACGACCCGACGGGTGCGCAGGCGATATTGGTCCTATACATCGCCACGTTTCGCCCTTCGTTGATATGGCGAAGCGGGATGCCATCGGCGATCAATGCCTCCTCGAAGGAGAAGGAGCAGCCGATCGCAAAGGCCACGAGATCATCGTTCCAGTATCGTGTGATGTCGGTCGGCTCGGCTGCAAGTTCGCCATCCTCCCAGACGCGGTAGCGCGGCAGGTCGGTTCTGATGTCAAGATCAGCTCCGAGATCGGGGATCAGTGGCGAACCTTTTTCCGAAACGCCGACAAGAGGGCAGGACTTCGGGTTGCGGACGCAGAAGCGCAGGAAGTCGCTGGCTAGATCGCTTGGCAGGATAACGAGATTGGCCTGCACGAAGCCGGGCGCCGCGCCGCTGGTATCCTTGGCAAGCGCGCCGGATCGGCATTGAAGACGAACCGCCTGTGGCGATTGAAACGACCTGAGCTCACGACCGGCAACGGCATGCATGATCAACCTCTCACATTTCCTATGCTTGAAGGTTCGCCAAGAATTTCAATAATTGCAAATTGTCGTTTTTTATGAAGATTGATAGAAATAATTTATCGCGGAGGCGGCGGATGGTAGACTTCAAAGCACTGGAAACGGTCGTGTGGATCGCGCGCCTGGAAAGCTTCAGAGCCGCTGCGGAGAAGCTGAATACCACGCAGCCGGCCATCTCCGTGCGGGTCGCGCAATTGGAACAGGAGCTGGGAAGCCAGCTCTTCGACAGATCGGGCCGTACCGTTTCGGTAACGCCCACCGGCCGGCAGGTGCTCGACTATGCCGATCGCCTGCTGCGCCTCCGGGCCGAGATGCTTCACACCATCGCCGATCGATCGAGGATGCAGGGGACTTTCCGGCTTGGGGTTGCGGAAACCATCGTCCATACCTGGCTACCGGCATTCCTGGAGCGGATGAGCAGCATCTATCCCAATCTGGCGCTGGAGATCGAGGTGGATATCTCGACCAATCTCCGCGAGCGTCTTTTGCATCAGGAGATCGACCTCGCCTTTCTTGTCGGGCCTCTCAGCGCACCGTCCGTTCTCCAGCGACCGCTTTGCCGCTTTCCGGTCAGGTTCTTTACGAGCTCCGCCCTGAAATCCGATGCGACTGAAATCTCGCTTGAGGAGATTTCGCGTTGGCCGATCCTGACTTTTGCGCGCAATACTCAACCCTACGTCCAGGTGGTCGAACTCTTTTCCGATCCGCGGCTGCCATCGCCACGCATCTACGCAAGTTCTTCACTGGCGACCCTTGTACGTATGGCGCTCGATAGTATTGGCGTCGCCGTCATTCCGACGGCCATCGTAACCGCCGAAGTTGCGGCGGGGCGCCTTGTCGAACTCAATACGCCGGCAAGCCTTCCGGATCTGCAATTCGTCGCGGCGTGGCTGGGGACGCCCGATCGGCACACGCTGGAGGACATCGTCACCCTCGCATCCGAGATCGCGTCGCCGACCGATCAGATGGCCGGGTGAGCCAGGCGGTGCACGCGATTATCGTCAGGCGACGCCCAGATGCTGGCGGGTGAAGGCGATCAGGCTTTCTATGTGGAGGGCGACGGCGTCGCGGGTCTGGCCCGCATCGCCGCGTTCCACGGCCTCGATGATGACGAGGTGCTCGGTGGAATCAGGCTTCAGGCGGTCCTTCAGGCGATCGATCTCGAACAGGCGCGTGGTGGCACGCAGCTCCCGTAGCACCTTCGCCATGACGGTATTTCCGCAGTGATCGATGATCAGGTTATGCAGGTTGTCGTCGGAGACCCAGTGCGCGTCGGTATGATAGGCGGTCGCGTCGAGAAGTTCATGGATCTCGCGCCGCACGGCAATCAGTTGCCGGCGCGGAATATTGGGGATCGCCAGGACGGCCGCCTCGGGCTCGATCAGCAATCGTAGCCGCAGGCTTTGCAGATATTCGCCGATATCCACCTGGCGCACGACGTAGTTGCGGCCGTCGCCCTTGCGCACCAAGCCTTCGCCTTCCAGCCGCTGTAGCGCCTCCCGCAACGGGGTGCGGGAAATGCCGAGGGTTTCGGCGAGCCTTGCCTCGACGATGACCTGTCCGCCCTTCAGCCTGCGATGGCGAATCATGTCGGAAACGGCTTTGTAGGTCAGCGAGGCAAGATTGTGCTGTCCGCCCGTGGACGACGGCGTCGCCGGCATGATTGTAATATCTGTCACCCTTACCTCATTTCCCATGCTGCCCGCATTTCGCACGACAACGCACTTTCTTCGTACAGGCAGCTGTTACATATGATAGCCGATCTCGCAAAGAAGCAAAAAGGGAACTCATGGACGATCGCCTGAACGACGAGGGAGAGGCAAGCCTTGCCGACGAAACCTATCGTCTGCTTTTAGCTGACATTCTCTCGGCCCGGCTGGTGGGCGGATCGGTGGTGCAGCAAAGGCGGCTTGCAAGCAAGCATGCCGTGTCGCGCTCTCCGATGCGCCACGCACTCGGCCGCCTTGAAGGAGAGGGGCTGCTGGTCCGCAATGACAAGGGGGTGCTTTGCGTCCGGGTCATAACGCTGAAGGACTATCTCGACAGCCTGGCGATGCGGATGTTGCTCGAGCCCAGCGCCATTGCCTTGGCAGCTTCGCATATGACCGAGGAGGAGTTGAAATCACTCTCGGTGATTCTGGATGCGATCGAGGCCGAGCCGGATCCGGACCCGGAGCTCGTCTGGCAGTTCGACGATGCACTGCATGGCTCCATCGCCGCCGCTAGTGGCAATCCCTTCATGGCAGCCACGATCGGCGAAATGCGGCGCTATACGACGATCTTTGAAAGGCAGATGGCGGTGGTTCGGGCAAAACCCGGTGTCGCTGAGCATCGGGCGATCCTGGCCGCACTTTCGGCACATGATTCCGATGCGGCGCGGCGGGCGATGGCGCGCCATCTCGAGGCGGTTCGACAGGGCGTTCTGACAAATTACTGAGGGGTCGTCGCAGCAGCTCTTGCATCGCCGAAGAAATTTTGTATAAAAGTGGGATCCCAGATGAATGCAAACTTTGGGACGCCAATAAGAAAACCAGCTCCAGAGGTCATCATGCTCAGAATTCAATTGTCCCGCGGCGTTCTCGCCGCATCGTTCCTAGCGCTCTCAACATCGTTCGCCCTTGCTCAATCCTGCACGCCGAAGGTCGCGGCCGGCGAGCTGATCACGCCGGGCAAGCTGGTGATGTCGACCAATCCGACGCTGCCGCCCTTGCAGTTCATCGACTCCAGCGGCGATCTGAAGGGCATGCGCGTCGAGCTCGGCACAGAGATCGCCAAGCGTCTCTGCCTCGAGCCGGAATATGTCCGGATCGAGTTCTCCGCGATGGTGCCTGGCCTGCAGGCCGGCCGCTGGGACATGATCAACACCGGTATCTTCTTCACCGAGGAACGCGCCAAGATCATGCAGATGATCCCCTATGAGGATCAGGCGATCAGCGTATCGATCGCGCCGAAATCCGACAAGAAGGTCGCCAGCAAGGACGATCTCGCCGGCATGACGATCGGTGTCGAGATCGGCGGTTTCGAAGAAACCAAGACGCGCCTCCTCGACAAGGAATTGCGCGATGCCGGCAAGAAGGGCCTGACGATCCAGACCTTCGACAATTTCGCGCTCGCCTATCAGGCCCTGCGTGCGGGCCAAGTCGATGGCGTGGTGTCGATCGATGCCGTTGCCAAGGACTATGACGCGCGCGGCGATTTCAAACGCGCTCTGAGCGGCCTCTATCCCGCACCGGTGGCCGTCGCCTTCAAGAGCCCGGCGCTTGCCGATGCCGTATCGGCGACGCTCAAGGAGATGAAGGCTGACGGATCGCTGAAGGCGCTGTTCGACAAGTACGGATTGCCTATGGTGTCCGGCGATTATTCCGTGAAGGGCCCTGGCCGCTGATCGGTTTGATCGGTCCATCGGAATGGCGATGCGCGGATCTTCCGCGCTCGCCTTGAGCAGAAAGTTACGTTCATGACGCTTTGGAGCTGGTCGGGTTTCTTCGGATACCTGTTTAATCCCTTCATCCTCGGTGGGGTCTTCACGACCATCTGGCTGACCGTCGTGTCGCTGACGGCGGGTCTTATCCTTGGATTTGTCCTTGCCTTGATGCGGCGATCGCCGTTCCGCTTGGCCAAGACCCTGGCTAAGATCTACATCTGGCTGTTTCGCGGCACGCCGCTGCTCGTCCAGCTTATTGCTCTCTACACGGCGCTGCCGCAGTTCGGCATACGCTTCACCGTGATCGAGGCGGCCTTGATCGGGCTCGCGCTCAACGAAGCCGCCTATCTTGCGGAAATCATCCGCGCCGGCATCGAGGCTGTCCCGGAAGGGCAGGCCCGCGCCGCCCGGGCACTTGGGATGACGGAACGGCAGATCATGCGCCACATCGTCATGCCGCAAGCCTTCAAGGTGATCATTCCGCCGCTCGGAAACTCCGTCAACGGCCTGTTGAAGACGACCTCCGTGACCTCGGTCATCTCGATGGAGGAACTTCTGAGGCGCACCCAGGTGCTCATCCAGGAGCACTTCATGGTGCTGGAGCTCTTCGCGGTGGCGGCCATCTACTACCTTCTTCTGACCACGCTCTGGGATTTCGTCCAGAACCATATCGAGAAGCGCTTCGGTCAAGCCACCAACTCCCGGCTTTCCGTCACCGAAAAGCGCTAGAACCAGGATATCTGACATGACTAGGAAGTTTCGCGGTGTCTATACCGTGATGATCACGCCGTTGGATGCAAACGGCGCCGTGGATCTGAAGGCGCTGGCCGCCTTTACCGACTGGCAGGTGCGGGAGGGCATTCATGGCCTCATCCCGCTCGGCTCGACCGGCGAATTCCTGTCGCTGAGCGAAGAGGAACGCGATGGCGTGGCACGGACAGTGATCGAAACCGTCGCCGGCCGCGTTCCGGTACTGATCGGCACCGGCGCGGAAGATACGCGCGAATGCGTTCGTCTGAGCCAAAAGGCGGAAGCCATGGGTGCTGATGGGGTCATGATCATTCCGCCCTTCTATTCCACGCCAACGGATGACGAACTGGTCCATCACTACCGCACGGTGGCCGAAGCGATCTCCATCCCGATCATGGTCTATAACAACCCGGCAACGGCCAATGTCGATCTGAAGCCGGAGTTGGTGAAGCGTATCGCCGAGATCAAGGGCTGCGATTACATCAAGGAATCCACCCTCGAAGTGACACGGGTGCGTGACATCATCCGCCTGGCGGGCGACAATATGACCGTCTTCGGCGGTATTCTCGGCTTCGAATCCTTCGTGATGGGAGCGGAAGGCTGGGTCGCCGTCGCTTCGAACGTGGCGCCGGGGCCGATGGTCCGCATTTTCGAGCTCGCTGCCGATGAAAAGAAGACCGATGAAGCACGCGCGCTTTACCTGAAGTGGCTGCCGATCATCCAGGCGGTGGGCGGGCAGGCTTACGTTGCCGGTTCGAAGTCGCTGCTGACGCATATGGGTTTTGCTGCCGGCACGCCACGGCCGCCGCGCCTGCCGCTGCCGCCCTCACAGGACGCAGCCATGAAAAAGCTGGTTTCGGATTTTGGTCTGACGTTCAGCGCCTGAGGATCGAGAAATGTCCGCCTCGCATGCCAACCCGAATTCCGGATCGGAACCAGCCGTCGAGTTCTTCGTCGACGGCGTGGCTTTCCATGCCGAACGCGGGATGACGATTGCCGCGGCGATCGAGGCGGGCGGACGGCATGATTTTTCACGGGGCGTCAAGGGAGAAGCGCGTGGGCTCTTCTGCGGCATGGGCACATGTCAGGACTGCCTTGTCACGGTTGACGGCAAGGTGAGCCAGCGCGCCTGCATGACATCGGTCAAGGAAGGAATGCAGGTTCGCCGGCCGGCTTCGAAGCCGGCGCCCACGGCGGACCACGCCGACCTTTGGGAGGTGCCGGCGGAGATCCCCTGTCTCGAGATGGACGTGCTGGTAATCGGCGCGGGGCCTGCCGGCCTGGCGGCTGCCGAGGTCACGGCGACTGCGGGGGCGAGCGTGACCTTGGTCGACGAGCGCGCTATTGCTGGCGGGCAATATTTCAAGCAGCCCTCGACGTCGAAGGCGGCATTGCGTCTCAGCGATGACGAGCAGGCTCGATCGGGTGCCGACTTGATCCGGCGCGCCCAGACTGCGGGCGTGTCGATGATCGGCGGAACGCTTGTCTGGGGTGCGGAGAATGGCGAGAGCGGCGCGACGATTGCCTGTTACGGTCCGCAAGGTGCCTTTTACTGCAAGCCGCGAATGATTGTGATCGCGACGGGAGCCTATGAGCGGCCGCCGGCCGTACCGGGCTGGACACGCCCTGGTGTCATGACGGCAGGCGCGGCACAGACGCTGCTGAGAAGCTACGGCACGGTGTCCGGCGGACGGATCGTCATCGCTGGCAACGGCCCCCTCAATATCCAGGTCGCCAATGAGGTCCGCAAAGCCGGCGGTTCCGTCGTCGCGCTGGTGGAAACCGCGCTCGCGCCGTGGAAGCAACCGCTGGCGGCGCTCAAGCTTCTGGCCGCTGACAAGGCGCTTGCAATAGGCGGATTGCGGCAGGTGGCGGCCTTGCGCTCAGCCGGCATTCCGATCCTCTGGGAAAGCCGAGTTGCGTCGATAGACGGGCATGCCGATGTCGAAACCATCACGGTCACTGGACCGGACGGCGAAAGCAGGCTTGAGGCCGATACCGTTCTGATCGGCGGCAGCTTTGCGTCCTCGAACGAACTTTCCAGATTGCTCGGTTGCGGCCATAAGGTCATCGATGGCGATCTCGTCGCCACTACCAAGGATGATGGCGAGACCACGCTTGCCCATATCCATGTGGTCGGAGAAGCCGCGCGCTTTGGCGGGGCGCATATTGCCATGGCGCAGGGCCGGCTCGCCGGGATTGCCGTGGCGCGCAAATTGGGCTTCAACGTCACGCCCGATCCGCTCGCTGAACGCAGGCTGGCGCGGCATCGCTCCTTTCAGACGATGCTTTGGACCGTCTTCAAATCGGCTCGCCCGATGGGCGATAAACTGCCTCCGGATGATACTGTCATCTGTCGCTGCGAAGGCGTGACCTATGGCGCGCTGAGGGCGCTTGGCGAACACAGCGCCAGGGACATTGCGACACTGAAGCGACTGTCGCGTGCCGGGATGGGGCGCTGTCAGAGCCGCTATTGCGGCCACGCCATCGCGGCCGTTGCGGGAGAGAAACGCACATCCGGAGAGACACGCGGCTTTCTTGCTCCGCAAATGCCGCTGCGGCCGGTGCCGCTGGCAGCACTTGCGGTCGAAAAGCCGGAATGGGGTGGCCACAAGCGGGCGCTATTGCCCGAAAAGCCGCCGCTGGAAAGCCGTGAACCGCTGCCGCTGTCGCAGACCTCGACGCTGGTCATCGGGGCAGGGATTGCCGGGCTGTCGACGGCCCTCTTTCTTGCCCGCGAAGGCGAAGAGGTCACCGTGTTGGAGCGCGCCTTTCCGAACTCGCTGGCCTCGGGCGGCAATGCGGGTAGTCTGCATGCGCAGCTTCTGTCCTTCGATCACGGCGCCCGCGCCGAAGGCGGTGGTAGCGCGGCGGCACAGACGTTGCCTTTGCAGCGCGATTCCATCGCCCTTTGGGCCGCTCTCCAGAATGAGCTTAGCTGCGATTTCGAAATGAAGGTGACGGGCGGCCTGATGGTTGCCGAGACCGAGGCGCATATGCGCTTCCTCGCTGAGAAAGTCGGCGTCGAGCAGCGATCCGGCATCGATTGCAGGCTGATTGGCCAAGAGGAATTGCGAGCCCTGGAACCGGCCCTGTCGCCGGATTTTGTCGGTGCCGCCTATTGCCCGCAGGAAGGCAAGATCAATCCGCTGATCGCCACGCAGCATATTCTAGAAGCAGCACGAGCGAAGGGCGCCCGTATCTTCGAAACATGCGAGGTCCTCGGCATCGTGGCCGGTCCGGCTGGCTTTGAGGTCACGACATCGCGCGGCACGATCCGGGCAAAACGCATCGTCAATGCAGCCGGCGCGTTTTCATCGCGTATCGGATCGATGCTTGGTCTCGACATTCCCGTCTTCGGTGCGCCTTTGCAGATGGTGGTGACGGAGGCAGCTGCTCCGCTGATCTCCTGCCTCGTCGCCCACGCCGATCGTCATCTGACACTGAAGCAGGCGGCCAACGGCAATTTCATCATCGGCGGCGGCTGGACGGCAGGTCTTGATCCGGTACATCAGCATCCAAGGCCGCTGTTATCGAGCCTCGAGGGCAATCTCTGGGTTGCCCAGCATGTGGTCCCGGCGCTGCGCAAACTGCATGTCATTCGCAGTTGGGCGGCGATGAACATCAATATCGATGGCGCGCCGATCCTCGGTGAGCATCCGCTTCAACCCGGCTGTTTCAGCGCCGTAACGTCCAACGGCTATACGCTCGGCCCGATCGTCGGCCAGTTGACCGCGCAGCTCGTCCTTGGCCGCGAAACCGGCAGGGCGCTGCAATCCTTTTCCATCAATCGTTTCGCGAAAGGCCGCTTATGATCGAAATCAGTGGCGTCTCCAAATTCTACGGCAACTACGAAGTCCTGAAGAACTGCTCCGTCAATGTCGATCGCGGCGAGGTCGTCGTGGTTTGCGGCCCGTCCGGCTCCGGCAAATCGACTCTGATCAAATGCGTGAACGGTCTGGAGCCTTTCCAGAAGGGCTCCATCCGCGTCCACGGGATCGAGGTGGGGGACCCGAAGACGGATCTGCCGAACCTGCGTACCCGCATCGGCATGGTCTTCCAAAATTTCGAGCTTTTCGCGCATCTGACCATCATCGACAATTTGATGCTGGCCCAGAAGATCGTGCTCGGGCGCAGCGAGACGATCGCAAAGACGAAGGCGATGCAGCTTCTCGACCGCGTCGAGCTGGCCGACCATGCCAACAAATATCCGAGCCAGCTTTCCGGCGGCCAGCAGCAGCGCGTGGCCATTGCGCGGGCGCTCGCCATGGACCCCTTGGCGATGCTCTTCGATGAGCCAACGTCGGCGCTCGACCCGGAGATGATTTCCGAAGTGCTCGACGTCATGACCGGCCTTGCGAAGGACGGCATGACGATGATGGTCGTTACCCATGAGATGGGCTTTGCCCGCCGCGTCGCCACCCGCGTGATCTTCATCGACCAGGGCGAGATTGTCGAGGACCGCCCGAGCGAAGAGTTCTTCGCCGGCAAGCACAATCCGAGGACCGAAGCGTTCCTCGGGAAGATCCTGCAACACTGAGGAAGCGATCCATGTCCGACTTCGATCTCATCATTCAGAACGGCACGGTTGCAACCGCGTCCGACGTGTTCAAGGCCGATATCGGCATCCGGAACGGCAAGATCGTTCAGATCGGTGAAAACCTTTCAGGCGCTGAGCGCATCATCGACGCGTCGGGAAAATATGTGCTGCCGGGTGGTATCGACAGCCATGTGCATATCTCGCAGCCGTCCGGCGACGGCATCGTCATGGCCGATGACTTTGCCAGCGGCACGCTGTCGGCGGTCTTCGGCGGCAACACGACCCTCATGCCGTTCTGCCTGCAGCAGAAGGACATGTCGCTGCGTGAGGCGCTGACGGCCTATCACAAGCTCGCCGAAGGCGAATGCTATACCGATATCAGCTTTCACCTGATCGTCTCGGATCCGACGGAGGCGGTTCTCGGCCAGGAGATCCCGGCGCTGGTGGCGGATGGCTACACATCGCTGAAGGTCTTCATGACCTATGAAGGCCTGCGGTTGAGCGACGGGGAGATCCTGAGAACGCTCGACGTGGCGCGGCGCACCGGCGCCACCGTCATGGTCCATTGCGAGAATGAAGATGCGATACGCTTCCTGATCGAAAAGCACGAGCTGGCGGGCGATGTCGCCCCGCGCGCCCATGCCTCGACGCGGCCGATCGCCGTCGAACGTGAGGCCACGCATCGCGCACTGTCGCTTGCCGAGATCGTCGACGTCCCGATCGTCATCGTCCATGTTTCGAATGGCGAAGCGATGGAAGAGATCATGCGGGCGCGGGCGCGCGGCATCAAGGTGATCGGCGAAACCTGCCCACAATATCTGACGCTGACCGCCAAGGATCTCGACGGAATGGACTGGGAAGGCGCCAAATTCGTCTGCTCGCCACCGCCGCGCGACGAGGCGGCGCAGGCCGATTGCTGGCGCGGGATCGAGACCGGTGTGTTCGAGCTCTTTTCCTCGGATCATTGCCCGTTTCGCTACGAGGATGAGCGCGGCAAGCTGAACCCGAAAGGCAGCACCAATTTCCGGCATATTCCGAATGGTATCCCCGGTGTCGAGACGCGCCTTCCCATCCTGTTCTCGCAGGGCGTGATGACGGGCCGCATCGATCTTCCGCGCTTCGTGGGACTGACCTCCACGAACCATGCCAAGACCTACGGCCTTTATCCGCAGAAGGGCACGATCGCCGTCGGTGCGGACGCTGATATCGCCATATGGGATCCCGCCATCACCCGCACGATCCGGCACGCGGATCTGCATGACGGTGCCGATTACTCGCCCTATGAGGGGATGGAGATAAATGGCTGGCCGGTCACCACCATCGTCGCCGGCAAGATCATGGTCGATGACGGCGTCCTTACCGGCCCCAAGGGGCATGGCAAATATTGTTCCGCAAAGGTGGGACCGACAAACGACATTACCAACGCAAGGAAAGACATCCGATGAAATTGAAGATCACCGCCGGCCCCTTCGAATTCGATGCCGTGCTTGAAACCACAAAAGCTCCCAAGACCTCGGAGGCTTTCCTGAAGCAGATGCCGTTCGAAGGAAAGATCGTGCATGTTCGCTGGTCCGGCGAGGGCGTCTGGATTCCGCTCGGTGACCTCGATTTCGGTGTTGGATATGAAAACCACACCAGCCACCCGGCACCGGGGCATATCATCCTTTATCCGGGCGGTATCAGCGAAACCGAAATCCTGCTTGCCTATGGCGGCGTCGATTTCTCGTCGAAAATGGGCCAGCTCGCCGGCAATCACTTCATCACCGTAACGTCCAACCTCGACAAGCTGCCCGAACTTGGCCGCCTGACCCTGTGGGAAGGCGCACAGTCAATCCGCTTCGAGACGGTCGAGGGCTGAGGCTCCGCTAGCGAACACGATCACGGACATCGAGATGGTCCGTGATCGCCTTGCTTGATCGGCGCATAAACGCGCACTATCCGATCGACATCAGGCTCGCATTGCCGCCCGCCGCCGCTGTGTTGATGGAGGTCGTCACCTCTTCCAGCAGCCAGTTGAGGCAATAGGCATCGGGTCCCTTCGCAATCTCGTCGCTCGATGCGCCCTGTACGAGAACCAATGGTCCCGGAAGAGCTGCTATGGCCTGCACCACTGCCTTGATCCGGTCCGCATCTCTTTCGATCAGCGCGCCCGCAAAGGGGCCATCCGCTGCCCAGTCGTTCGACCAAGCGATGCGGCTTGCGACCCTTTCCGGCAGGCCGCGAAGCTCGTCCTGAAGCGCCGACGAGGCGTCCACCACAATTGAATTGCCGGTGGCAAGGGCTGCGGCAAGCTGAACGTAGAGACCGAGCGCCGTCTGCGGCACGAGCAATATCTTCCCGCGAGGATGCAGTTGATAAAGGTTCAGCTCGCCGACAGGGCCGGGCAGCTCTATGGCGAGACCCAGCGATGACCCACTGGCGATAGCGCGCGCCCGCCCGGCCGCCTGCGGCACTCCCTTGCTGTCGAGCCAGGTGAGGAAATCGCTTACGGCCTGATCCGTCTTGACGCTCGCATCCCGGAGCGGCTCGGTCGGGGAGGCGACCAACCGGCGAAGATAGAGGGGGCCGCCGGCCTTCGGCCCGGTGCCGGAAAGGCCGCGCCCGCCAAATGGCTGTACACCCACCACCGCGCCGATGATGTTTCGATTGACGTAGAGATTGCCGGCCTTCACGCGCCCGGTGACATGCGCGATGGTGCCGTCAAGCCGCGTGTGCAGCCCGAAGGTCAGTCCGTAACCCGAGGCATTCACCGCATCTATCAGCTTGTCGAGCTTCTTGCGCTGGTAGCGGATGATGTGCAGCACCGGCCCGAACACTTCCTTCTTGAGATCTGCCAGGTTCTTCAGCTCGATGATCGTCGGGGCGACGAATGTTCCCTTTGCAGCGGCGGGCGGAAGGTCGATCTGCTGTATCTTGCTGCCCAGCTTGCGCATGTTTTCGATATGATCGTCGATGCCCCGCTTGGCGTTGTCATCGATGACCGGGCCGATATCGACCGCCAGCCGATCCGTGCGGCCGACCGACAATTCACCGAGCGCGCCGCGCAGCATGGTCAACGTCCGATCCGCGATCTCCTCCTGCAAGCAGAGAACGCGAAGCGCAGAGCAGCGCTGTCCGGCGCTGTCGAAAGCCGAGGCGATGACATCGCCGACGACCTGTTCGGCGAGCGCCGAGGAGTCGACGATCATGCCGTTCTGCCCACCGGTCTCGGCGATCAGCGGGATCGGCCTGTTGAATTTCGACAATCTCTCCGCAAGCTGCGCCTGGATGAGCCGGGCCACTTCGGTCGACCCGGTGAACATCACGCCTGATGTCTCCGGCGCGCCCACAAGGGCGGCGCCCGTTCGGCCGCTGCCGGGCACGAATTGGAGCGCACCGCGCGGAATTCCCGCCTCATGAAGGATGCGAACACCTTGCGCGGCAATCAGCGGCGTGACGCCGGCCGGTTTGGCGACGACCGGATTGCCGGCGACGAGCGCGGCTGCGATCTGGCCCGTGAAAATCGCCAGCGGAAAATTCCACGGGCTGATGCAGACGATCGGACCGAGCGGAACGCTGTCGGGCTTCAGCACCTTGCGCGCCTGCTCGGCATAATAGCGCAGGAAATCGATGGCTTCCCTGACTTCGCCGATGGCGTTAGCGGCCGATTTTCCGGCCTCCCGCATCACCAGGCCGATCAGCGTTTCCATCTCCGTCTGCATCAGGTCCGCAGCCCGTTCCAGGCAGCTTGCTCTTTCTGTCGGGCTGACGGCAGCCCATTCCGGAGCCGCTTCAGCGGCGAGACGCATCACGATGGCCGCATCGTCGGTGCCCAATTCGGTGACATGACCGACAAGATCGGAATGATCGGCGGGATTGGGGACCGGCCGGGTTTCACCGCGTTCGGACCTATCCGCGAGCAGGGGCTTGGCGACCCATTCCATTGCCGCCGATGCGAGCAGGCGCTCAGCAAGGCCTGCGAGCGATGTTTCGTTCGACAGATCGATGCCGGACGAATTCCTGCGGACGTCATGGAAGAGGTCGGCTGGAAGGGCGATCTTGTCGTGCTGGGCGCCCACGACTTTCATCGCGCGCACCACTTCGACGGGATCGGCAATCAGGTCGGAGACCGGAACGGCGGGGTCGGCGATCTTGTTGACGAAGGACGAATTGGCGCCGTTTTCAAGCAGGCGCCTGACGAGATAGGCAAGCAGCGTTTCATGCGTACCGACGGGCGCGTAGATTCGGCATGGGCGATCGAGATTGTCGCTGCCCACGACTTCCTCGTACAGTGGCTCGCCCATGCCATGCAGGCATTGGAATTCATACTTGCCGACGGAAAAGCCGCTGCCGGCCATCTGGTAGATCGTCGCCAACGTCTGCGCATTATGCGTGGCAAATTGCGGAAAGATCAGATCGGTCGCCGCCAGCAGCTTCTTGGCGCAGGCGATGTAGGAAACGTCGGTATAGACTTTGCGGGTGTAGACGGGGAAGCCGGCGAGGCCGTCAAGCTGGGCACGCTTGATCTCGGCATCCCAATAGGCGCCTTTCACTAGACGCACCATCAGCCGGTGCTCCGAGCGGCGGGCGAGATCGATGATGAAGTCGAGGACATAGGGGCACCGCTTGCCATAGGCCTGGACCACGAAGCCCATGCCGTTCCAGCCGGCAAGATCGGGATCGAGGCAAAGCGCCTCCAGAAGATCGAGCGACAGCTCAAGCCGGTCGGCTTCCTCGGCATCAATGTTGAGGCCGATATTGTATCTCTTGGAAAGGACTGCGAGCGCCTTCACCTTCGGCAGGAGTTCGCCCATGACCCTTTCGGTCTGCGAACGCGCATAGCGCGGATGCAGGGCGGAAAGCTTGATGGAAATGCCGGGGCCTTCGTAAATGCCACGGCCCGCCGAGGCCTTGCCGATCGCGTGGATAGCGGCTTCATAGTCGCGATAATAACGCTCGGCGTCAGCCTGCGTCGTCGCGGCTTCGCCCAGCATGTCGTAGGAATAGCGGAAGCCCTTGGCTTCGAGCGTACGGGCGCGCCGCAGGGCCTCGTCGATCGTCTCGCCGGTGACGAACTGCTCGCCCATCATCCGCATGGCCATATCGACACCACGACGAACGACCGGCTCTCCACAGCGCGCGATCAATCGTGTCAGCGCGGCCGACAGCCCTCTGTCGTTCACGGTCGAGGTGAGCTTCCCGGTGACGACCAGTCCCCAGGTTGCGGCGTTGACGAACAGCGAGCGACCGCCGCCCAGATGCGACTTCCAGTCGCCGTCGGCGATCTTATCCCGGATCAGGGCGTCGCGCGTGGCGGTATCCGGAATGCGAAGCAGGGCTTCGGCGAGACACATGAGCGCCACGCCTTCCTGGCTCGACAGCGAATATTCGTGCACCAGACCCTCGACGCCCGTTCCCTTGTGCTTGGCGCGAAGAGCCTCGATCAATATCCGGGCGGTCTCCTTGACGGCATTCCGGACGGCCGCCGGCAAGGTCGCCGCCTCGAGCAGCGGTGGCAGGCATTCCGTCTCCGGGCGCCGGTAAGCATCGGTGATCGCCCGGCGAAGAGGCCCTTGCTCGCGGATCGGGGGGGCGAACTGCGCGAATGGCGGGGTGGTAGGGGAGGTCGGCTGATCGGCGAGTTTGGCGGTGGCTGTCATGGTTACCTCGAGGTGCAATGGTCTGAAATGCCGATCGCCTGTCAGGCGTCTGTCGTTTGGCTGGAGGGACGCTCCAACTGCTTCGAGAGATTATATCTTAGCCGCAAAGGTCGTTCTGCCTTGAATTTGCGAGATTTCAGTCATATTGAACTTCAATACATTCGATTTCAAATGGGATTGCCTATAGAAATGACAAAAACCAGTGAAATAGACCAGTTCGACCAGAAGATCCTCGATGCGCTCGTGGAAGACGGCCGCATGTCGATCACGGACCTTTCCGAGCGGGTTGGCCTTTCCAAGACTCCTTGCCAGGCGCGATTGAAAAAATTGATCGACACCGGTTACATCGATGGCTTCAAGGCAATTCTGAATCCCGCCAAGTTCGGCCTCGATCATGTCGCCTTCGCCGAGGTGAAACTGACGGATACGCGTGAGCAGGCTCTGCTCAGCTTCAACAATGCCGTCAAAAAGATCAAGGAAATAGAAGAGTGCCACATGATCGCTGGCCGCTTCGATTATCTTCTCAAGGTCAGAACCTCGGATATCCGCCGATACCGGATCGTGCTCGGCGAAAAGATCTCTAGCCTGCCATTCGTGGCAAGCACCTCGACCAATGTCGTCATGCAGGCGGTCAAGGAAAGCTGGTCCTAAGGCGCGGCGATTATCTGTGGGAACACCCTACCCTAATCGAACATACCGGCTTGGTTGCCATCGATCTTGCTTTCGCGGAGTTCTCGCCACGATACAACTATAGTAAGAGAAATTCGCGTTTTGGGAGGATGCGATGGAAAAATTGTCTGCCGATGCCATTGTCGTGGGAGCCGGCCTGTCGGGTCTCGTTGCCGCGACGGAACTTGCGGATGCGGGCCGCAAAGTGATCGTCGTGGAGCAGGAGCCCGAGCAGAATTTCGGCGGGCAGGCTTTCTGGTCGCTGGGGGGATTGTTTCTCGTCGATTCACCGGAGCAGCGGCGGCTGGGCATCAAGGATTCGCGCGATCTCGCATGGCGGGATTGGCAGGGCACGGCAGGCTTCGATCGCAATGAGGACTATTGGCCGAGACGCTGGGCGGAAGCCTATGTCGACTTCGCGGTCGGTGAGAAGCGCAGCTGGCTACGCGCCATGGGCCATCGCATCTTCCCAATCGTCGGATGGGCGGAGCGCGGAGGGGCCAGCGCAACGTCCCACGGCAATTCCGTCCCGCGTTTTCATATCACATGGGGAACGGGACCAGGGGTCGTCGAACCGTTCGAACGGCGTGCCCGAGCGGCGGCGGAGAAGGGCCTGATCCGCTTTTTATGGCGGCATCGCGTCGATAGGCTCACTATCACCAATGGTAGTGTCACGGGCGTTTCGGGCGCCATTCTGGAGGACAGCGATGCAAGTCGCGGCATGGAAACCTCGCGGGTGGAAGTGGGCGATTTCGAACTGACCGGTGGTGCCGTGATCGTGGCGTCCGGCGGCATCGGCGGCAATCTCGATCTTGTGCGCCAGAACTGGCCGGAAAGACTGGGCAAGCCGCCGCAGATGATGGTCTCGGGCGTTCCGAAGCATGTCGACGGCAGGATGATCGGAATCGCTGAGGAAGCCGGCGGCCGCCTCATCAACCGTGACCGGATGTGGCACTATACCGAGGGCCTCAAGAACTGGGCGCCGATCTGGCCGAACCACGGGATCCGAATTCTGCCCGGCCCATCGTCGATGTGGTTCGACGCCCGAGGCAACCGGCTGCCCCAGCCCAACTACCCCGGCTACGATACCCTGACCAGCCTGCAACACATCATGTCCACCGGCTATGACTATAGCTGGTTCATCCTGAACCAGAGCATCATTCGCAAGGAGTTCGCGCTTTCCGGATCCGAGCAAAACCCGGATTTCACCGGCAAGAGCTGGAAGCTGGTGATACGCCGCGCCCTCGGCAAGACGGCACCCGCACCGGTGGAGGCGTTCAAGCAGCATGGCGAGGACTTCGTGATTGCCAACAGCCTGCCGGATCTCGTGGCCGGCATGAACCGCCTTGCCAAATCGGAACTGCTGCAGGTGGAAAAGATAGACCGCGAGATCCGCGCCCGCGACGGTCAGATCGAGAACCGCTTTTCCAAGGATGCCCAGATCATGGGCATTCACAATTCCCGCAGCTATCTGGGCGACAAGATCGGACGGACCGCCAAGCCGCATCCGATCCTTGACCCTGCCCACGGTCCGCTGATTGCGGTGCGCCTCAATATTCTCACCCGCAAGACCCTAGGTGGCCTGGAAACCGATCTTGAAGCCCGCGTTTTCGACGGCCGCGGCGACATCATTCCCGGCCTTTATGCGGTCGGGGAGGCCGCTGGCTTTGGCGGCGGGGGCATGCATGGCTACCGGGCACTGGAAGGCACTTTCCTGGGCGGCTGCCTGTTTTCCGGACGTGCCGCGGGACGCTCTGCGGCCCGGCGGGTAGGTTGAGTTTTGTTCGATACCATCGCGGGATCGTTCAAATGTCTGAAAGGCGAAATTATCGGGGCATCACAGCCTCCGGGAGACCGTGGCCAACTGCACGATCGCCACACTTGAAATAATCCCCCGCTTCCGGCAAACAGCCCATGGAACGAGGGCGTGGACATGCGGCACATCTATATTGTCGGTATCGGAACGGGAAATCCCGAGCATCTGACCGTGCAGGCGATCAATACCCTGAACAAAGTCGATGTCATCTTCATCCCCAGCAAGGGCGCGTCCAAAGCAGAGCTTGCCGAGGTGCGCAGGGGGATTTGCCAGCGCTATGTGACGAACGAGGCCATCCGCGTCATCGACTATGCCGTGCCGGTGCGCCAGACGGCGGATCGCAGCTACGTCCAGAGTGTTGATGACTGGCACTCGGAGCTTTCGGCAACCTACGAACGACTGTTTCAGGAGCATATCCAGGAGAACGGCAGTGCCGCCTTCCTGGTCTGGGGCGATCCGAGTCTCTACGACAGCACGATCCGCATCATCGAGCGGGTCAGTGCGCGCAAACAGGTTGTCCTCGACTATAGCGTCGTTCCCGGCATCACCAGCATCCAGGCGCTGACGGCGAGCCATCGCATTCCGCTCAACCTTGTTGGAAAGCCTGTCCAGATCACCACGGGCCGCCGGCTGGCCGAGAGTTTTCCGGGCATGGTCGAAACCGCCGTCGTCATGCTCGACGGCGAGCAGGCCTTCGGCAAGATCGACGATCCAGATGCCTATATCTATTGGGGCGCCTATCTCGGCACCGAGGATGAGATCACCATTGCCGGCCGGCTTGCCGATGTGTCGGATCGTATCGTGGCGACCCGGGCGGAAGCGCGGACAAGGCATGGCTGGATCATGGATATCTATCTGCTCCGCAAGGGCCAGGATTTCGACGACCCGGCATGAGGTGGCACAAGGTGCCAAATTATTTGCCCGCCGATGCGGATTATGTCAGGACATGTCCTTCATAAGGATTGTCTCATGGCGCTAGCCGACAGGTACAGGATGGAAAGGCACGACGTCGTCTCGCGGCAGGCGGCCGATAGCCTTGCCTGTGTTGCGGATGCACCGTCCATGGCCCGTGGCGCCTGTCCGTCACTCAGCGTGCCGATGGTGACCGGCGACGGATTGCTTGTGCGCCTGCGCCCGACAACGCCGGGCCTGACAGTCGCGCAATTTCGGGCGCTCGCCGAGACGACTGCGAACCATGGCAACGGGCTGATCGAGATCACAGCGCGCGGCAATCTTCAACTACGCGGTATGACTGCCGACAGCATGGCCGGTCTCGCGGCGGACATCGATCGTGCCGGCATCGTGCCGGAGAGCGGTGTTGCCATCGAGGTTCCGCCGCTCAGCGGGCTGGACCCGCTGGAGGTCGCCGATGCCCGGGATCTGGCCATACGGCTTCGCCGGGAGATCGCCGCGCTTGATTCTCAGCCAGTACTGGCTCCAAAGCTGACCATCATCATCGATGGCGGCGGGCGGCTGGTGCTGGATGCGATGTCAGCGGATATAAGGTTGAAGGCTACGAGAGCCGACAGCGGTTCGATCGTATGGAGCCTGTCCATAGGCGGAACGGCGCAGACAGCGAAAATTCTTGCATCTCTGTCCACCGAGCAATCAGTAACGACAGTTATCGAGCTGCTGAAAACGCTGGCACACATTGGGCCGAACGCACGCGGCCGCGATCTCGATGCGGCCAGCCTGCGGGCAGGATTTCCTTCGAGGCAGGACCGCACATTCGGGGCTGTCAGTCAGCATCTTTCGCCTATCGGCATTCATCGTCTTGGCGACAAAAACCTCGTTCTTGGCCTGCGCCCATCCTTCGGACAGATCCATGCCAGAGATATTCTGGACTTCCTCGACATTGCTGAAGCTGCCGGAGCGAATGAAATACGGACCGCGCCGGAGCATTCCCTGCTGGTGCTAGGCCTTGATGGCCGAGCGGCTCAGGATATTCAGCTGATGGCGGCCAAGCATGGCTTTCGAACGCGAGCGGATGATCCGTCGAACCACATAGACGTCTGTTCCGGGGCGGGAGCCTGTGCTTCCGCCTTCTATCCCACGAAATTGGCGGCTGCGGATGTGCTCGACAAGGCACCGGATTTGCTCGACGGGTCGCTGGCTGTGCATCTCTCCGGCTGCCGCAAAGGCTGCGCCCATCCGGGCAAGGCAGCCATCACCATTGTCGGTGCGCCAACGGGCTACGGGATTGTCGTAAATGGGTCCGCATTGAGCGAGCCCATGGCCTACATCGGAAAACAAGAGCTGAAATCGGTACTCGCGCGGATGAACCGGCTGGTACGGAACAATAAAGGTGCTGGCGAATCGGCGGAGGACTGTCTTACACGGCTTGGCGCCGATGCGGTCGTTACAGCGCTACGACAGGGGTAGGAATGCCAGATTATGATTATATCCGCGAGGGGAATGCGATCTACGAGCGCTCCTTCGCGATCATCCGCAGCGAGGCTGATCTGTCGCGCTTTTCAGAAGCGGAGGCCGATGTCGCCGTTCGCATGATCCATGCCTGCGGCCTGGTTGAGGCATCCGAACATTTCGTCTTCTCTCCCGATTTCGTCGCCACCGCACGCGGAGCCCTCTCGCGTGGCGCGCCGATCTTCTGCGATGCCGAGATGGTGGCGCATGGCGTCACCCGCGCCCGCCTGCCGGCGGCCAACGAGGTGATCTGCACGCTGCATGATCCGCGCACGCCGGAGCTGGCGAAGACGACCGGTAACACCCGCTCGGCTGCCGCGATGCATCTTTGGGGCGATCGTCTGGCCGGCTCCGTCGTCGCCATCGGCAATGCGCCGACGGCGCTGTTCCATCTGCTTGAAATGCTGCGCGATGGAGCGCCGAAGCCGGCCGCCATCATCGGTATGCCGGTCGGTTTCGTCGGGGCTGCGGAATCGAAGGACGCGCTGGCGGAGAACTCCTATGGCGTTCCCTATGCCATCGTTCGTGGCCGGCTTGGTGGCAGCGCCATTACGGCGGCCGCCCTCAATGCATTGGCGAGGCCCGGCCTATGAACGCACATTCCACCGGCCGGCTGATCGGTGTCGGCACCGGCCCCGGCGATCCGGATCTGCTGACCGTCAAGGCCGTGAAAGCGCTGGAGGCGGCTGACGTTGTCGCCTATTTCGCCAAGCAGGGAAGGGGCGGCAATGGCCGCGCCATCGTCGAGGATCTGCTGCGAGCCGATGTGACGCTCCTGCCGCTCTATTATCCCGTGACCACGGAAATCGATAAGGACGCCCCGGAATACAATCGCCAGATCACCACCTTTTACGACGCCTCGGCCGAAATCGTCGCGGCGCATCTGAGGGACGGGAAAACCGTCGCGGTGCTGAGCGAAGGCGACCCGCTTTTCTATGGCTCCTACATGCATCTGCATGTGCGTCTTGCCGACCGTTTTCCGACCGAGGTCATTCCGGGCGTGACGGCCATGTCCGGCTGCTGGTCGCTTGCCGGTTTGCCGATGGTGCAGGGGGACGATGTTCTCTCCGTTCTGCCCGGCACCATGGCGGAAGGCGAGCTGGCCCGCCGTCTTGGCGATACCCAGGCGGCTGTGATCATGAAGGTCGGCCGCAACTTGCCGAAAATTCGTCGTGCGCTCGAAACCGCTGGACGTCTCGATGAGGCCATCTATGTCGAGCGTGGCACGATGATGAACGGCGCAATGACGCCGCTTGCCAGCCGAGGGGATATCGAGGCGCCCTATTTCTCGCTGATCCTCGTTCCCGGTTGGGAAGGAAAGCCATGAGCGGGCGTCTGTCGATCATCGGCACAGGTCCGGGCAATCCGGAGCAGATGACGCCGGAGGCGCGGGCCGCCGCGGCAAATGCCGCCGAATTCTTCGGTTATGGTCCCTATCTCGACCGCCTGTCGCTGCGCGCGGATCAGATCCGCCACGCCTCCGACAATCGCGAGGAACTGGACCGCGCCAAGGCAGCGCTGGAGCGCGCCGTGGCGGGTGCCAATGTCTGCGTCGTCTCCGGCGGCGATCCCGGTGTCTTTGCCATGGCGGCGGCGGTGTGCGAGGCGATCGACAATGGGCCGGACGCATGGCGCAGTGTTGATCTCGTCGTGGTCCCGGGCATTACCGCGATGCTTGCCGTTGCCGCGCGCATCGGCGCGCCGCTCGGGCACGATTTCTGTGCCATTTCGCTGTCTGACAACCTGAAGCCTTGGACTATCATCGAAAACAGGCTTCGGTCTGTTGCTCGGGCGGGGTTGGTGATTGCCCTTTACAACCCGATCAGCAAGGCCCGCCCCTGGCAGCTCGGCAAGGCTTTCGAGATATTGCGAGAGGTATTGCCTGCCGCAACGCCGGTCATTTTCGGCCGCGCTGCCGGGCGGCCGGATGAACGCATTGCGATTGCGCAGTTGGCGGAAGCCGAAGCTGCGGATGCGGACATGGCGACCTGCGTGATCATCGGCTCCGCCGAAACGCGCGTCATTGTCCGGGACGGAAAGCCTGATCTGGTTTACACGCCGCGCTTCATCAAGGAAGAGGCGAGATGATCGATACGGTGCAGCGCAGCCTCGATAGTTTCGACAGCCGGCAAGCCGGCGACCTGCGCTCGCTCGACCATGATCACCTCGATACCCAATTGCCGCGCCGCCTCGATCTTCGCATAGGTGGCATCGCCACCGCTGTTCTTGGCGACAACCGCATCGATACGGTATTCCCGCAGCATCGCCAGTTCGTCTTCCAGGCGGAACGGACCCTTGGCGTGGATATAGGTAACATCAGGCACCGTCAGCACCGGTTCGACGGGGTCGACGCTACGCACCCAATAGTGATGGACGGGCGCATCATTGGCTCGATGAGCCTCCTGCCGGCCGATCGCCAGGAAGACGCGGCGAGGGGAAGGGTCGAGCGCCGCAATCGCCTCGGCAACGCTGTGCACTGCGCGCCAGCGATCACCTTCGATCGGCAACCAGGCGGTCCGACGGAGGGCGAAAGCGGCTATGCCGCTGCGGCCGGCGGCGTCAACGGCGTTGGCGGAAATGCGAGCGGCGAAAGGATGGGTCGCATCGATCAGCAGATTGATCTGCTTGTCCTTCAGATAGCGGGCAAGCCCCTCAGCGCCGCCGAAGCCACCCGTGCGAACGGGAACCGGCTGCGGAGCCGGATCGATGGTGCGGCCCGCAAGCGACAGGATGACATCGAGATCGGCGCGGGCCGCCAGCGCTGCCGCCAACCGGCGGGCTTCCGTCGTGCCGCCCAAGATCAGAATGCGGGTTCCGCCCATGTCTGAGATACCTTCCGCTCAACGCTGGCTCACTCTTATCGGCATCGGCGAGGACGGTCCAGCGGGGCTCGGCGACGAGGCCAAGCGGTTGATAGCATCCGCCCCCGCCGTCTTCGGCGGAGCGCGCCATATCGACCTCATGCAGCCCCTGATCAAGGGCGAAGCGCATGCCTGGCTGAGCCCCTTTGAAAAGTCGATCGAAGCTGTACTGGCGCGGCGCGGGACACCGATAGTCGTGCTTGCTTCCGGCGATCCCTTTTTCTATGGCGTCGGCGCGACGCTTTCACGACATATCCCCCTCTCGGAAATGATCATCGTTCCTGCGCCATCTTCCTTCAGTCTTGCCGCCTCGCGTCTCGGCTGGCCCTTGCAGGATGTCACTATCCTCTCGCTGCATGGCCGATCGCTTGACCTTCTCCGCCCGCATCTGCATCCGGGCCGCAAGATCCTGGCCTTGACCTCGGACGGGCAGGGGCCGGCCGATCTTGCCCGCTTGTTGCAGGAAAGCGGGTTCGGCCAATCGATGCTGACAGTTCTAGAAGCCCTGGGCGGGCCGAATGAGCGTGTCTCCACGCAGCAAGCCGCCGATTTTGCGCTTTCCGGCATCAATGATTTGAACGTTTGCGGCATCGACGTTGTGGTTGGAGAGGGTGCGCGTATCCTGCCGCTCGCAGCCGGGCTTGACGACCATCTGTTCGAGCATGATGGCCAGATCACCAAGCGGGAAATCCGGGCGATGACCCTCTCGGCGCTTGCGCCACGCCGGGGTGAATTGCTCTGGGATATTGGTGCCGGCTCGGGCTCGATCGCCATCGAATGGATGCTCGCCGATCCCTCCATGCGTGCCATTGCCATCGAATCCAACAGTGACCGCGCTGCCCGCATTCGCCGCAATGCGGCAAGCTTCGGTGTTCCGGGGCTTGCCATTGTCGAAGGACAGGCGCCGCATGCCCTTGCCGAGCTGCCCACGCCCGATGCGATTTTCATCGGCGGTGGTGGCAGCGATGCCGGCCTCATGGAAGCGGCCATCGGCGGCTTGAGGAAGGGTGGGCGGCTCGTCGCCAATGCGGTGACGACCGAGATGGAGGCGATCCTGCTTGCCGAACATGCCCGGCGCGGC
Source organism: Rhizobium sp. RCC_161_2 (assembly GCF_041355235.1). Lineage (NCBI taxonomy): Bacteria > Pseudomonadati > Pseudomonadota > Alphaproteobacteria > Hyphomicrobiales > Rhizobiaceae > Rhizobium > Rhizobium sp. RCC_161_2. The sequence continues at coordinate 212,793 of NZ_JBFUPL010000001.1, forward strand.
GGCTCGCTGATCCGCATCGACATCGCCCGCGCCGCACCCATCGGCAGTATGACCGGTTGGCGGCCGGCTATGCCGGTGACGCAGTGGTCCTGGGTCAAAGAATGAGAAATGAGGGAACGGAATGACGGTGCATTTCATCGGAGCAGGACCGGGCGCGGCTGACCTGATCACTGTGCGCGGCAGGGACTTGATCGGCAAATGCCCGGTCTGCCTTTATGCCGGCTCGATCGTCTCGCCGGAGCTCCTGCAATATTGCCCGCCCGGAGCTCGCATCGTCGACACCGCGCCAATGTCCTTGGACGAGATCGAGGCCGAATATCTGAAAGCCGCCGCATCTGGCGAGGATGTCGCGCGCCTACATTCGGGCGATCTCTCGGTCTGGAGTGCGGTTGCCGAACAGATCCGCCGCCTGGAAAAGCACGATATTCCCTACACGCTGACCCCCGGCGTTCCCGCCTTCGCGGCAGCAGCATCTGCGCTCGGGCGCGAGCTGACCATTCCGGCCATTGCGCAAAGCCTTGTTCTTACCCGTGTTTCCGGCCGCGCATCGCCGATGCCGAACGATGAGACATTGGCGAAATTCGGCGCAACGGGTTCGACGCTCGCCATTCATCTGGCGATCCATGCGCTAGGGCAGGTGGTCGAGGAGTTGACGCCGATTTATGGCGCGGATTGCCCGGTCGCGATCGTCGTCAAGGCCTCCTGGCCGGACGAGCGCATCCTGCGCGGCACGCTCGCCACGATCGAGGCCAAGATCGCTGCCGAGCCGATCGAGCGCACTGCACTGATCTTCGTCGGCCCGTCGCTCACCGTCGACGATTTCCGAGAAAGCTCGCTCTACGATCCCGCCTATCAGCGTCGCTTCCGAGGCAGGGAATGATGGGCGGCGGATGCCGTTGCAATTCCTGCTCAAATTTTCTCTAGTTGGCGTATTCGCAAAAGGGGAAAGAGATGCAACGCATCACCATTACCATCGATGACGATCTTCTGGAGACGATCGACAAGATCAGCGAACAGCGCGGCTATGCCAGCCGCTCGGAAACGCTGCGCGATCTCGTGCGCGACGCCGTCACCCGCGAACAAGCAGCCGTCAACAGCGAAACGAAATGTTACGCCACGCTGACCTACGTCTACGAACACGAGACCCGCGATCTTTCACGTCGCCTGACGACAACGCAGCATCATCACCATGACCTTTCGGTCTCGACGCTGCATGTCCATGTCGACGGCCACGATTGCCTCGAGGTCTCTGTGCTGAAGGGTACGGTCGGCGAAATCAAGTCCTTCGCCGATAGCGTAGTGACCCAGCGCGGCGTGCGTTTCGGGAATTTGCATCTCATCCCGTCGGAACATGGCCCACATGATCATGGGCCACATTCACACGATTGATTGGCGAGATCCGATTGGACTCTCGCGTCGCTGCCATCAGACCTGCGCGGACAAATAGGCCATGCTTTGCCTCAGCGCGTCTACAGGCTCCTTCAGCGCATGCACGTCTGCTGCAAAGGGCTCGAAGGAAAAGGGGCCGGCATAGCCAGCGGACAGCAGCGCCCGTATCTGGCCGGCATTGTCGAGGCGGTCGCTTGCATCCACCAAGACGCGATGCGGGTCGCGCATATCGGAGACTGAAACTGTGGGATCGCTGACGCCGGAAATATGGACTAGGCCGGTAAGTTCCGGAAATGTAGCCGTCTCGCCGGCGAGGTGATGATGGAACGTGTCGTGGACGAGACGGAAGGTGGATTGGGCGCTGAGGGATTTGATTGCGGCGGCTGCTTCGGTCTTCGAGCTCAGCGAGCAGATCTCGAAACCGAGCGGCTCGACCAGGCCGATGATCCCGGCCTCATCCAGCATCGGCTTCAGCGCCGTTAGCGCCGTCTGGAGGTTCTGCCGGCGCACTTCCGGCTCACGCCCGCTGCCATCATTGGCGGGAACGAGCACCAGCGCCTTGGCGCCGCAATCGCGTGCGTAGTCGATAAGTTCGGCCGCTTCCTGGGCGCGGACCTCATTCCACGCGTTGAAGCGCTGCAGCGCGTTGATCGAAATGATCGTCAAGCCATACTGTGCCGCAAGCGCCTTGACGGCCGCCGCCGGCGTGCCGTCGATGATCGCGTTGCCGGCGAGGTCATTGCGGATTTCGACGCTGTCGATACCGAGGCTTTTCGCCGCGGAGAAGAAGGCTTCAAGGGACAGGGATGGCGCGCACATGTGATTGAGCGCGAAGCGAATGGAACTCATGCGGGTATTCCTCCTCGTCGGCCGGCGGGACATTTGCTCGGCCGTACATGCCACAGATGACTACCCAGAATCGCGCGGCCGATCTATCGCCGAGCGCGAGCATCGGCCATCATTGATGATAGAAATATCCGTGCAATGAGGAGATTCCATCATTTTCGGCTAGATGTTTTCCGAGATGAAAATATCGAAGGGCAGGAAGGATTGCCCCGGCATGGCCGCTTCGCCGCGCTCGACGGCGCCGATCATCAGGCTAAACAGCTCTTTGCAGAGCGAGGGGAGTGGCGTACCGATCACCATGGTGACGACATCATCCGCAAGCGCCGCCTTCGACTCCGGCGTCAGTTCGTTGACGACGACGACCAGCTTACCGGCAAGCCCTTCCTCACGGATGGCGGAAATCGCGCCCTCCATGCCGCCTCCGCAAACATAGAAACCGATGAGATCGGGATGTTTCTGCAAGAGGTTCAATGTTGCCTCATGGGTGATTTCCGCGGTGTCGAGATTGATCAGCGTATCCAGCACCTCGAAATCGGGCGCATTCTCGCGAAAATAAGAGCGAAAGCCGATCTCGCGCAGTTCATGGCCGTGAAAACGATGGCTGCCGACGAAGCAGGCGACCTTGCCCGGGCGATCCGCCGACTTGGCGATGGTCCAGGCGGCCGTGCGCCCGACCTTGCGATTATCGACGCCGATGTAGGTTTCGCGCACGCCCGTCGCGAAGTCGGATAGGAGCGAAAAGACGGGGATCCCTTTTTCCTTCAGTTCCTCAATTGCGGTGGTAACCGCCGGATAATCGGGTGCGACAAGCGCAACGGCCTGTGTCCGGGCAGCCATGGCTTTCAGCTTCTCGACGATCGCCGTCGGCGTCGATGCAGCGACAAAATCAACCTGCGCGTGGACGCGAGCGGTGGTGACCGTCTGTCCCGTCGCAGCAATCTCCTTGGCGAAGGCCTGGTAGAAGGGCTGCGACGGCTTCTGCAACACGAAGCCCAGCCGGTATTGCGGCAGGTCCTCGAAAACGCGTTGCCGCAGCAGGCCCACCGCATGATAGCCGATCGATTGCGCAGCCTCATAGACGCGCCGGGCCGTTTCCTCCCGGACGCGATGTCGCCCGTTGAGTACGCGATCGATCGTCGCGACGCTGACGCCGGATGCTTTTGCGAGGTCGGAGATGGTGGGGCGGCGCATATCGGCTCCTGAGGTGTTCTATCAATAATGAAATGCTAGAATGATTGCTTTTGATAGATTCCATCATTCCTGCATTGAGGCAAGAAAAAACTAGGCCTATCCTTCTCGGCATGAGGTGCGGCGCGCTGTTTTTGCGTATCGCGGGAGGAAGAGATGACTGAGAGAATCAAACGCGATTACAGCTTGCTTGGCCCGAGCGGCAAGCGGGCCGTCGAAACCGGGCTGGCGGCGGCGGAATGGTATCACACGGAGATCCCCCGCAAGGAGATGAAGGCGCTGATGCAGCGCTCCGACAAGGTCGCCATTCGCGACACGACCATCTGGCTGGGCAGCATGGCGGTCCTCGCCGGGCTCGGCATCTATTTCTGGGGCTCGTGGCTCTCGGTTCCCTTCTTCCTGGCGTACGGCGTGCTCTACGGTTCCGCCTCCGACAGCCGCTGGCACGAATGTGGCCATGGCACGGCTTTCAAGACCCGCTGGATGAATGACGCGGTCTATCAGATCGCCTGCTTCATGATCATGCGCAATCCGGTGACCTGGCGCTGGAGCCATACGCGACACCACACCGATACCGTCATCGTCGGCCGTGATCCGGAAATTGCCGTCATGCGGCCGCCGGATCTCCTGCGCCTGGTTCTAAATTTCTTCGGTATTCTAGATGCGGCCTATGGCATGCTGGATATGATCCGCAATGCCGCCGGTATCGTCAGTGCCGAGGAAAAGACCTTCATTCCCGAACAGGAGCAGCCGAAGGCGATCCGTATCGCCCGCATCTGGGCCGCTATCTACGCCCTGACCATTGCAGCGGCTATTTATACAGGCTCGATCCTGCCGCTGGTGCTGATCGGCCTGCCGCGGCTCTATGGCGCCTGGCATCATGTGCTGACCGGCCTGCTACAGCATGGCGGGCTTGCGGACAATGTCATCGACCACCGGCTGAACAGCCGCACGGTGCTGATGAATCCGATCAGCCGCTTCATCTATTGGAACATGAACTATCATGTCGAGCATCACATGTTTCCGATGGTACCCTATCATGCGCTGCCGAAGCTGCATGCGATGATCAAGCACGACCTTCCACAGCCTAATCCGTCCATCTGGTCGGGTTATCGCGAAATGATCCCGGCTTTTCTTCGCCAGCTTCGCAATGAGGATTATTTCCTGAAGCGCGAGCTGCCGCCGACGGCGCGGCCCTATCGGGAAGAATTCCACGGTGCATTGCCCGAAGCGGCACAATAACCGGCAGAGAACTACAAACAGGGAGGCAAGAATGAGCGACAACTGGATCGAGGTCTGCGCGGCCGATGCGATAGACGAAGAGGATGTAATGCGCTTCGATCATGGCGGACGGACTTTCGCCATTTATCGCAGTCCGGAAGACGATTACTTCGCCACCGATGGTCTCTGCACACATGAGCAGATCCATCTGGCCGACGGGCTGGTCATGGATAACATCATCGAATGTCCAAAGCACAATGGTCGTTTCGACTACCGGACCGGGGAAGCCAAGGGTGCGCCCGTCTGCGTCAACCTCAAGACCTATCCGGTCAAGGTTGAAGGCGGCACCGTCTTCATTGCGGTGTAAGGAGAAAGCCATGCCGCATTTTGTTATCGTCGGGGCAGGGGAATGCGGCGCGCGCGCCGCCTTTGCGCTGAGAGAAAAGGGCTTTGAAGGCGACATCACCCTGATCGGCACTGAACCCGTCGCACCCTACGAGCGCCCGCCGCTCTCGAAGGATGGTCTTGCCCACGCAGCCGAACCGAAATTCGTGGCCGCATGGGAGCGTTACGCCGAACAGCGCATCGACTTGCGGCTGGCAACAGATGTGATCGATATCGATCCGGTTGGCAAGGCGGTCACGCTCGCTGACGGCGAAGAGCTTAGCTATGACAAATCGCTGCTGGCAACAGGGGCATCCGCACGCGCCTTTCCCGGTATTGCGGGAGCTGGCGAACGTATTCGTGTGCTTCGCACACACACTGACGCTTGCGTCTTGCGATCGGCGCTCCATCCCGGCCAACACATCGCCATCATCGGCGGCGGTTTCATCGGTCTCGAACTGGCGGCCACGGCGCGCAAGCTTGGCGCGGCGGCTACTGTCATCGAGGGCCTGCCGCGCGTCCTCGAACGAGGCGTGCCGGAGGAGATTGCCGAGGTGATAGCAGAGCGCCATCGGCAGGAAGGCGTCGATATAAGCTGCGGCGAGACTATTGTTGCCGTCGAGGAGGGAGCGGATAGCGCGGTTATCCACCTGGCAGGCGGCAAGACCATTTCCGCCGATTTCGTCCTGGTCGGCATCGGCGCCTTGCCGAATGTCGCGCTGGCAGAAAAAGCGGGCCTTTTGATCAACAACGGCATTGCCGTCAACGAGTGGCTGGAGACGTCCGAGGCCGATATTTTTGCGGCCGGAGATTGCTGCTCTTTCCCGCTGGCGCTTTATGGCGGGCGGCGGGTGCGGCTGGAGTCCTGGCGCAATGCGCAGGAACAGGGAACGCTGGCCGCGGGCAACATGCTCGGCGAAGGGAACAGCATTTCCGCCGTGCCCTGGTTCTGGTCCGATCAATATGATCTGACCTTGCAGATCGCCGGCCTCGCCGACGGGGCGACGAGAATGCTCAGGCGCGATCTCTCCGACGGGGCTTTCATCCTCTTTCATCTCGATGATACCGGGCGGCTTCTTGCGGCGAGCGGCATCGGCCATGGCAACGCGGTTGCCCGCGATATCCGCCTTGCCGAAATGCTGATCGCCGCCCGCGCGCACCCAGATCCCGAGGCGCTGACGGCGAGCCATATCAAACTGAAATCGCTTCTGGCCGCCTGACCCGAACCCAAGCACCCGGACTACCCTTGACGAACGGCTCGGAACGGCAAACTCTCTCCATGCAATCATCAGGGGGATACGATGAAGATTCTCGGCATATCGGGTAGCCTCCGCAAGGGCTCCTTCAACACGGCGCTGCTGCATGCCGCTGTCGAACTGGCGCCGGCGGGTGTTGAGTTCATCGCGGCGACCATCCATGGCGTGCCACTTTACGATGCTGATCTCGAGACGGCCGAAGGCATTCCGGAGAAGGTGACCGAGCTGAAGGAACTGGCGGCCGCCGCTGACGGCTTGATTCTGTTCACGCCCGAATACAACAACTCGCTTCCCGGCGTCTTCAAGAACGCCATCGATTGGATGAGCCGGCCGTCGGACGATATTGCCCGCATTTTCAAGGCAAAGCCTGTCGCCATCCTCGGTGCCTCGCCCGGCAATTTCGGGACGATCCTCAGCCAGAATGCCTGGCTGCCGGTGCTGCGAACGCTTGGCACCAATCCCTGGTTCGGTGGGCGGCTGATGGTCTCACGCGCCGGCAGCGTTTTCGATGCGGAGGGTAAAATTATCGACGAGAAAGTGAAGCATAACCTCGCCGCTTTCATCGAGGGATTTTCTGCCTTTGTCGAGGGCACGAAAAACACCTGATCCGCGCATTTCGTGTGTGGAGACCATTTCCAAAGCCTATGATTGAAAGATCGGATGGCCTATTGTCGTTGGCAGCGTCGAGTCAGCCAGGCGCTCCCGGGGCCGCATACAATCTTCCTTTGAGCCGAAATGAAATCCAACACTGCCGGTTATGTCTTCACGCTGTTGGCGATCAGCATATTCGCCATTCAGGACGGCATCTCCAAACATCTGGTCAGCGCCTATCCGCCGCTCTTCGTGGCGATGATACGCTATTGGGGCTTCATGCTGTTTGCGATTGCTTTGGCGGCTCGATCGCCGGGCGGATTGCGTGCGGCTATCCATACAAAGAAGCCCGGCCTGCAGATCATTCGAGGGCTTCTGCTCGCCTTGCAGATCGTCATCGCCATTTCGTCCTTCGTCATGGTCGGTCTTGCGCATTCGCAGGCGATATTCTCGTCGGGACCGCTGATGGTGGCGCTGTTGTCCGTGCCGATCCTCGGCGAGAAGGTCGGCTGGCGGCGCTGGCTGGCGATCTCGATCGGTTTCATCGGCGTGCTACTGATTTTGAAGCCAGAAAGCGGCGTCTTCGATATCCGCTTCCTGGTGCCGCTCGCGGGCGCCCTGGTGTTTTCGCTCTATGTCGTGAGCACCCGCTATGTCAGCCGCACGGATTCGTCGATGACGAGCTTTTTCTATACAGGCGTCGTCGGCGCGGTCGCGATGAGCACGATCGGTCCGTTTTTCTGGGCGCCGATGTTACCGCATGACTGGGTCTTCATGGGCCTGCTCTGCCTTACCGGCATGACGAGCCACTATTTCCTCATCCGCGCCTATGATCTTCTCGACGCGGTGGTCATCCAGCCGCTCACCTATCTGCAGCTCGTCTTCTCCGCAATCATTGGTGTTGCGATCTTCGGCGAGACGCTCGGGATCAATATGATCATCGGGGCCGTCATCGTCGTCGGCGCGGGCATCTTCACGATCTGGCGTGAAAATGCCCTGGCCAAGTCACGGTCGAAGGGTGCTGGTCGGTAGAGGCTTTTACGCGTCTACCTGAGTCTTCGGATGGTCTTCGGTGTAGTAGCTGACATACTTCTGCCGGTAGCGTTCGGTGGCGCCGAACTCGCTATAGCGTGCCAGTTCCGACATGTCGGTCTTGTTGAGGATAACGCCGAGGACGCGCGAGTTGATCTGCGGCTCCTGTTCCAGCAAATCCCTGACAAGACTGGTCGGCGTCGCGCCCCATTCGGCAACGAGCAGGAAGGCGTCAACCTGCGGTGCGAAAGCCTTGGCGTCGATGACCGGTCCGAGCGGCGCAAGGTCGACGACGATATAGTCGAACATCTTCCGTGCATTCTCCATCAGGTTCATCATGCCCTGCGAGGATAGAAGCTCGCTGGTGTGGAGCAGATGATCGCGCAGTACCACCGGCAGGATGGCAAGCTTGGTGCGCGGATCGACCTTGACGGCGCTTGCCCAGGGGACTTCGCCGAGTGCTGCCTCGATAAGTCCAACTTGCGGCGGCGTCCTCAGCGTGCGGCTCAAGCCCGGATTACGCAAGTCGGCGTCGATCAGCAGCGTGCGCTTGCCGCTGCTGGCGAGCAGGGCGGCAAAATTAGCGGCCGTCGTCGACTTGCCTTCGCCGGGCAGCGCCGAGACGACACCGATCACTCGGTCGGCGCGTCCCTGCAGCATGACATCGCTGGCAAGCTTGGCGTTTCGCAGCGTCTCGGCGAACATCGAACGCGGCGCCTCGACGGAGACACGCATGATGCGTTCGAAGGCCACACCGTTTTCGCCCTCTTCGGCCGCGGCCGTCGCCATTGCCGGCACCGGACCTGTCTTGCTCTTGCGACCATTCTTCTTCTTCGGGAAGCCCTGTTGGCCAAGCAATGGCAGGTAGCCCAGGAATTTGAGCCCGAGCGCTGCACGCACATCGGCCTCGACGCGGAAAAAGCGATCCCGGAATTCCTGGAATGCGGCGAAAGCGCCACCGGCCATCAAGCCGAGAATGATCGAAAGCGCCATGACGAGCGTCTTCTTCGGGCTCGACGGCGCGGTCGGAACGCCAGCCGCGGATATGACGCGCGCCTTGGCGATCGGGAAGGAGCGCTGTTGCGCCGCGGCCTCGAAGCGGCCCAGATAGGATTCATACAGCGTCTTCAGCGCCGTCGCCTTCTGGTTCAGTTCGTTGAGCTGCACCAGGGACTTGTTGGCCTCCGAGTTCTTGCCAACCATGCCCTCGATGCTGTCACGCAGCGATGACGCGCGCGATTGCGCTACGTCATACTCGTTCTTGTAGCTCGCCGTCAGCTGCTGGAGTTCCTCATAGATCTGACGGGTGATATCCTGACGCTCCGCCTTCAGAGCCACGGCCTGGGGATGATCGGCACCGAAATTCTGCGTCACATCCTGTTCGCGCTTCTGCACGGCGAGATAGCGGGTCTTCAGGTCCTGTAAGCCACTGTTGCCGGACTGGCTGGACGAGATCGTCGCGTTCTTCACCGCATTGTCCGGTCCTTGGTCGATGATCGACTTGTACTGGTTATAGCGGGCGGAGGCGCTGGCGGTGTCGGCCTGGGCAATGATCAGCTGCTTGTTCAGATCGGAAATCTGCTGCTCCGACATCAGCTCGCCGCCTGTCGAGGTCAGGCCATTGTCGGCCTTGTACTTCTCGACTTCGAGCGATGCCATCTGCGCGCGCTGGCGCAGGTCGTTGAGCCGTTCCTGTAGCCAGACGGACGCGCGCTCGGTCGCATCGAAATTGGCGTTGAGCTGATCGGTCAGATAGGAGTCGGCATAGGCGCTGGTGATCTTTGCCGCCAGCAGCGGATCGGTCGAGCTGAAGGACACCAGAACGACGGAACTGCGGGTGACGCGCTCGACCTTGAGAGCATTCTGCAGCATGGCTGCAATCTGTTGACGTTTCGCCTCGCGTGCTTCCGCAGGCGTCAAGGGGGGCTTGGCGGGTTTGAAGACGCTGGCAATCAGCGTCACGCCGGACTTGATTAAAGCGACTGGCGACTGCGGCGGATTGGCGAACGCGTCATTGTCGATGAGACCGGCCGTATCGACAACGCGCAATGCCATCTCGTTGGATTTCAGGATTTCGACGGCGCTGGCAATATCCATGTCAGCCTGCTGGCCGCTGGTCGGCGGCGGCTGGTCCTCCGCGTATTTGGTCATGGTTTCATCGAGCAATATCTGCGTCGCTGACGTATAGTTCGGTGTGGCGAACAGCAGATAGGCGACCGCCAGCGCAACGAAGACGGCCACGCCGAGCATGATGGTGCGGATGCGGCGGATCACCACCGCCATCAGGCGATCGAGGTCAATGAAGCCATCCTGCTCCTCCGTTTTGGGGGTAGCGCTGTGGAAAGTGAAATTCTTCTGATGCATGGCGACCACCTTGTCGGAGAAGCCTAATTGAATGACGGCTCGGGGCCTGCGGCCGCCAGGGCCGCAGGCGGAAGGGTGTTGGTTTAAGCTGCGTTCATCTGCGCTTCGTGCGAGAGAACCAGGTTTCGGATCGAGTCATAGACGAGACCACCAATATCGGCGCGCGCGAGCGCGAAGGCGACGTTCGCCTCGATGAAGCCTTGCTTCGATCCGCAATCGTAAGTCCGTCCATTATAGGCCTGAGCATGGAACCCCTGTGTTTCAGACAGGCGCAGCATGCCGTCGGTGAGTTGGATTTCATTACCGGCGCCGCGCTCTTGCCGGGCCAGGATATCGAAGATTTCGGGCTGTAGAATATAACGACCATTAAGGTAAAAGTTAGAAGGCGCTTCCGAAGGATGCGGCTTTTCAACCATTTTGGTCACACCGAAGCCATGGCGAACCGGCGCTCCCCTGCCGATAATGCCGTAGCTCGACGTTTCTTCCGGTGAGCATTCCTCGACACCGACGACATTGCCGCCGACTTCGTTATAGAGATCCATCAGCCCGGCGGTGCAGCCTCGCAGGCCATGGCAGACCATGTCGGGCAATAGCAGCGCGAAGGGTTCGTTGCCGATCAGGTCGCGAGCGCACCAGACGGCGTGACCGAGGCCCAGCGGCGCCTGCTGGCGGGTGAAGCTGACGGAGCCGGCGCGCGGAAGAAGGCGCTCCAGTTCGGAAACCTGCTTTGTCTTGCCTGCCCTGTTCAGCGAGGAAATCAGCTCCGGCGTGTCGTCGAAATGATCTTCGATCGACGTCTTGTTGCGGCTGGTGACGAAGACGATGTGCTCGATGCCGGCTTCGATGGCTTCATCGACGGCATACTGCACCACCGGACGATCGACGATCGTCAGCATTTCCTTCGGCATTGCCTTGGTGGCGGGCAGAAAACGGGTTCCGTTGCCGGCAACCGGAATGACTGCTTTTCTCACAGGAAGCTTACGGTCCATGGCTCTATCCTTTGTTAGAGTGAGGGCCTGCGCCCAAACTGGGGAGGGAGGAGGAGATTTGCGGGGCCGCCGCCACTTCACCGCCCGTCAGGACGGCCGTTTCGCCACGACCCCGAAGAGAGGTGGCGAGACGTCGAAAGCGAGCTGCAATCGGCATGCGCAGGTGGAGAGTCGCGCGTGGATTGCGGCATGCAATCTTCAGCGCGGCCGGTAGGGCGCCATCCTTGAGGCTGTCGATCAGCATCAGGAAGGACAGTACGTCCTTCAGGTTCCGCGTCCGTCGCCGCTGTGCGGCGAGGGCGGCGGCACCAAAAGGATGTTCGGCAAAAAACTTGGCATCGGCGGCGATCATCGCCTCGACATGCTGCTGCTTCAGCACCCGCGAGATCGAACCGTCGCGGATGTAATAGAGGTAGCCTGCGGTCGGCTCGACCGCGCAGACGCCGCCCCTGGCCAGGGCTGAGGCAAGAAAGATGTAGTCCTCGCCGATCCGGAGGGTTTCTTCGAAGCGCAGATGATGTTTTTCCAGGAAAGCCCGCTCGAAGACCGGCTTTGTGTAGCCGAGATTATGCTCGGACTGGAAAATCATGTTCGACGTGATGAATTTCGCGAGCGTCAGCAAGGGTATGCGCGCAAGCATGGCTTCGGGGAACATGGTGCCGACGGCCTCGTTCTCGCCCCGGATGACATCGAGATTGTCGATCACGACCTGCGCCTCGGCCTTTTCGGCCCGAGCAATCAACCGCGCCGTGCGGTCGGGGCGGAGCGCATCGTCGGAATCGAGCACGGCCACCCAGCGGCCGCGCGCCGCATCCAGTCCGGCATTGCGCGCCGCACCTGGGCCTCCGTTATGGGGCATGGCAACAAGGCGCACACGCGGGTCCGGGTGATTGCGGACGATATCCGGGGTGCTGTCACTGGAGCAATCGTCGACCACGATAACCTCCATGCTGACTGCACCCTGCGCCAGCGCGCTGTCGATGGCGCGCTCGAGCGTCTCCTCGGCATTGTAGGCTGCGATGACGAAACTGACATCAGGGATGAAATCCGTCATTGCGGCGCCTTCTCCAGATTTCCGTATTGCTCGATTTCACGAACGCCGAATAGGCCGCTGACGACGCCGGCATGCATGATGCCGCGCAGGCCGTAGCGATGGCGCTGTATCGGCAAGGGGGAAAGAAGCGTGGCGGCGGCAAAGCAATAGGCGGATTTGGTACCTGCAACGGCAATTGCCTTCCAACGGCCAAGGCCCGCCGCTCCCTCCAACAGCATCCGTCCATGCGTCTGTCCCATGCGGAAACGGCGCTTCGACAGCCAAGAGACCGTGGCGCGCGCGCCCGGCACGGGTTCATAGACCAAGGCATCCTCGGCAAAGGCGATGCGCCCACCCGCCTGATGCATGTGGGCGAAAAATTCCGTGTCTTCCCCGCCGCTGCGTCCGAGCGCGAGGTTGAAGCGGCGGCCGGCAAGCGAGGGCGCCTTGCGTCGCAAAAGCACATTGCAGGTGTAGCCGGTGCGGATATCGCCCGCGACCCAGACTGGTAGGGTTGAATGGAAATCGCCACGGCTCATCCAGCCCGGCGCCACGTTCGCATAGACGGCGCGCACAGGTCCCAAGACCGCGTCGGCTCCGGTCGTATCCGCCGCCACCAGAAGTTCCGTCAGCCAATCCTTCGATGCCGTCTCGTCATCGTCGATGAAAGCGACGAAATCGCCGTTCGCATGCTCCAGGCAGGCATTGCGGGCAATGGAAATGTTCGAGGCCGGGCAATGCACATAGGCGATCTCGAAGGGTACGGCAGAGCGCATGGCCTCGACCCGATCACGCGCGCTCGGTGTCACGTCGTTGTCGGCAACGATAATGCGGACGAGGGCGCCGGTCGGCACGGTCAGGACCGCCAGCGACAGCAAGGTCTGGTCAAGCTCGGCGCGCCGATATGTGCACACCGCGATATCGATCTTTACCTGTGGGTTATCAACGCTTTGCGTCATGACACCACCTTGCGTCCGCGGAACTTCAGGACTTCCAACCAGAAGCCCATCGACCAGGCGAAATGCATGACCATGGCCGATATGGCGGCAAGCGGTCCGTAGGGATTTTTTTGGCCAAGCGCGATCCAGAAACCATAGGCGATGCAGGCAAAGGCCCAGAGGCTGACCGGGATTACCGCGATCCAGTTGAGGATAGCCAGGAAGGCGCCGATGAAGATCGGCACCACGGCCAGCGGCAGCATCTGACGAACGCTGGGCATGCTGCGATGCTTCAGGATGTTGCGCGCCCGTCCGCGACCGTAGCCGAGATACTGCCGGTACAGCGTTGGGATGCTGGCGCGCGGATAATAGGTCATTGTCGTCTTGTCGGTGAGCCAGATGCGATAGCCGGCCTTGCGCAGCCGGTAGTCGAGCTCGGCGTCCTCGTTATGGCTGAAGGTCTCGTCATAGCCGCCGACGGCGCGGAAGGCGACGACGCGCATCAGCGCATGATGACCATGATCGGCCCAATGGCCCTTGGCGCCCTCGCGATGCTTCGAGCCGCCATTGCCGAGTTTGGAGTTCTGCGCCACCGCCGTCGCCTTCTGGAAGGCGCTGAAACCCTGGGTACGCATAGCGACGACGACCGAATCCGCTTCGGTCGCGTCGGCCTCCTCGACCAGTCTCTGGCAATAATCGGCGGGGTAGTCGCCATGGGCGTCGATGCGAATGAGATAGTCGTAATCGTTGCCGAAGGTCTCGACGGCGAGATTGATCGCAGCGCTCTGCAGCCGCTTCGGATTGTCGAGCAGGAGAACGCGCTGGTCGGCCTTGGCGATCTCGTTGACGATCTCGCGCGTCCCGTCGGTGCTGCCGCCATCGGCAACCACGATCCTGGCGTCAAGCTCGTCCAGAGCGCCGCCGAGCTTGGCGATCAGCGGCTCGATATGCTTCTCTTCGTTGAGGCAGGGGATGACGATCAGGCAACGCATATGCTTGGGGTCTCCAGTTTTCATTGCAATCCACCTCTATTGCGATGCAGTTGTGGGAGTGCCTGTAATTCGGCGGTTTGCTCATTGGTGCGGGTCAGGGATGCCAGGCGCTGCACCAGGCTCTGACAGTCGGCGCGATCGGTCATCCATTGCCTGCGGTCCTGCGCGGCCACAGCGTCGAAAGCGGCGAGATAGCGTTCCTCGTTCATGTCGCTCATGAGCGTGACGAGATGGGCGGGATTCGCCTTGTCGAGCAGCAGGCCGACCTTCCGGCTCGCGAGGAACCGCGAGGTCTCCGTACCGTCCATGGCGATCGGCACGGCGCCGTATAGGCCGCCCTCGTAGAGACGGTTCGGCAGCAGCCAGCTCGAATTCAGTCCTTCTTCGAAGAAGTCGATCGCCCAGGAGAACTGTACCTCGCCATAGATCGTCGAGAGGTCCTCCGGGTTCTTATAGGGTCCCGCGAAATGCATGAAAGGTGCGTCGCGTACGATGCCATCGAAGTCGTCGAACTCCGAATAGGCCGGCCGCCCGCGCAGGACAATCTCGAAACGCCCGTCCATCCGGCGTGAAAACTCGTCGAGCAGCGCCAGCGATTTGCGGCAGCGAAGCGCGCCGAACCAGCCGATCTTCCAGGGTTCGCCCTTGGCCGGCAATCGGGGAGAGGGAGCAGCGGTATCATCGAGGCCATCGAGCGCCAGGACCTTGTTTTCCAGAAGCACGATCGGCAGATCGAGGCCGGAACGAGGCCGGAAATAGCGTTCGACGAAAGCAGGCGAACTGGTGAGCAACAGCGCGGCATCCACACCGAAATACCGCTCTACACCACGGAGGGCGCCGCCCAGAGCATCCTTGCGCAGCAGCAGCCTGTGAATGTCCAGACACTCGTAGACGACAGGCATTTCGCCGCCGAAGATCGATCGCGCGCGCTTGGCCAAGGCCAGCATTTCAAGATTGCGGCCGATAATCACATCCGGCTTTGGGATCGAACGCAACAAGCCGCGCAGTTTCAGCGCGGATTTTGCAACGGCCGCGATACGATGCGTGAACTGCGCGTCGCGCGTCCGTCCAAGTTCGATCGGTTCGATACCGTGCACGGCCGCCAGCGCGTTAGCGTCACGCCGGAAGCCCGCCAATGTCACTCGTGCTCCGCCCGCCTGCAGCATCAACACCCGCCGGCGGACGGCAGGGTCGGCAAGATCGTGGACGAAGTAGAGAATATGCAGCATTCAGACTTCCGTTTTCGTGCCCGGCCGGAGCCCAGCGTTTCGTTGGTGTCGCATCACAGCGTTTTGCCCGACCGCGAAAGTTACTTCGCAGCCGGACTGTTTCAGTTCAGCTTGCAGGCGATCGATTCTGGGAACTGGCACTTGTCGCCTTCCGCGGTGAAGGCGACGCGCTTGATCTGCATGGTCGCCGGGCTGCCGCCATAGGCGAACTTGCCCATCCAGCCGCTCAGCGTGTCCGTGCCCCAGAGGCTGAAAAAGATTTTCTGGGCATGCGACGGTATTTTCGAAGGATCGGTGACATCCTGGACCAACTGGCCGTTCACATAATAGCGAAGCCGATCCTTCTCCCAGACGAAGGCGTAGTCGTTGAAGCCCTGATCGGCGCCGCCGTGGACCGGAACCAGTTTCTCGTTACCGCCCTTGGCGGCTATGTACTGATTGACCTGGACTTGCCCTGCATTCTTGCCGAGAACCTCGAAGTCGATCTCGTCATGCGGCCGCTTGTCAGTCGGGCCGATATAGGTGAAGAACGCCGAATTGAGACCGGGGCCAGTTGCTGTGCGGTAGCGGGCCTCGTAGGTGCCGTAACCAAAACGCTTGGTCGTCTGAATCTCGCCGCAGGCATAGTCGCGTTGACCGGTCTTGCCCTGAGTGAATTGAAGCTGCAGCGCGCCGCCTTCCAGGCTGACCTGCTTCTTCGACCAGGTGCAATTCTGGTGCGGACCATTGTTCCAGCCATCCGAAATGTACCAGCGGCTGCTGTCGATCCTGTCGAAATTATCGACGAAGGAGGTGCCGTTCGGCTGGTCTTCCTGCGCGGAAACCACGCCAGGAACAAGACCGGCACTCAAGATGGCCAGTGAGGCAAGGCCCAGTGAAACAAGGCTAAGTTTGCGCGGGTGGGCGGTTTGTTTCGTCATGTGTCACCTTTGCTCGGAAGTCGCCCGCCGACGACCGGCGATTGCCGGAGTTTCGGCACGTTGCCGCGTTCGGCTGCCGGTCAGCAGGTTGTAGAGGGAGGGCAGGGCGGAGCGTGCCACGCCGTTGGTCAGGGGCAGCACCATCAAGGCGATGGCGGATGCCAATAGATAGAAAATCGGATAGATCTCACTGCCGCCGCGGCTCCAGAGAACCCAAAGGCAGAACAGCAGCGGGAAATGGGCGCAGAATACCCAGAAACTCAGGCCGCCGGTTCCCGCCAAAGTCTGGCCGACCCGGCTCTTGATGAGGATCGCCGACAGCGCCCAGAAACCGGGAATGCCGACGAGTACCATGAGGTTGCGGCCAATTTCGAACCACAATGGAAGATCGGGACCCGTGAGGTAGGCAGCTGTGGCCAAGAGTGCCGCCAGGGCAACGAAGGCGGGTCCGATCACCGCGGCATACCGGTCAATGATCGTCAGGTCGATATGGTAGAGGCTGAGATAGATGCCGAAGCCGAAGCTGAAGAGAATGGAATTTCGAAGCACGATGCCGAGCGGGATCGGCAATGCCGCCAGCAGCAGCAAGCCCACCAGCGTTGGCAGCGGAAAGCGGCTGATCAGCATCGCCAGCAATGGCGACAGCAGGATGCAGACGAAGAGATCGCGCAGGAAATAGAGTGGCAGGTTCACCGGAGTGCCTTCGATGGCGAAGAGGAGCGTCAAAAGCGTGCGCGGGCTGGCATTTGAAATATCCGGCAGAAAGCCGTCGCCGATGCCGAAGTTCTGCAGGATCAGTACGAACAGAAAGAAGGCGCTATTCCACAACAAAAACGGCAGCAGAACGGTCTTCGCTTTGCGCCGAATGGTCTTGCCATAGTCGAGCTTTACCGTGCCGTGACGGAAAAGAAGATAGCCGGAAATGGCGCTGAGGCAGGGAACGCCGACGCGAAAGAGACTATCGCGCAGGAAGACCCGGAACCAATCGAAGAGCCCATAGGAACCGTTAAACGGGCTGGAATCCGTATCGAATGGGATATGCACAAATATGATGCCCGTGATGAGCACGATGCGCATGAGATTTATCCGCGAAGACACGTTGGCAGTCACATTCACGATGTCCGTCACCCCTTTTCCAGGTCGCCCCCCCTTGCGACCGTTTCAACCAGAGCAGACCAGAGCCCACACGCCTAACCTAGGGCGATCTCACGAAAAGAAATATGGCAGTGCAGCAAAAAACAAGTGTTAATAGGCTTCAACGGCCCCAATTTGGGGGCAAAAATGATGGCGAAACACGCGATTCGGCAGGTCGATATTTGTAGAAGTCTCTGGTATTAAAAGGATTTAAGTACGCTGAAATAATTCGTGAAACGATCCGTGCCCCTATGAGGCACCAACATCATTTTTTTCGCAATAGGTGAACATTTTTTTGCACCGCCACAGAATCCGTGAGTAAACGTGATCAGAATGCGGCAGCGATGCAAGTTCTCTAAGAAAGTCCGGCAGAATCATTCAGCTGCAGGTTGTGTGGCCGCCTTGGGCATTCGGCGAGAACGAACGAGTTCCAGGATTTTGCGCACTAGTGCCTTCTCCGTCAGCAGGACGAAAGCGAGGTAGATCGCGCCGCCCACCACCGAGCCCACGATGATCTGCAGCACGGCACTCGGCATCGCCACCTTCAGATGGTCCAGCATGAAGCGAACGATAAGCGCCATGATGAGTGCGGTGATCATCGGCCGGTTGCTGATATAAAGTCCCTGGAGAAACGGCGTGCCGTCGGCACGAAAGACCGCCCAGGAATAAAAGATCAGCGTGATGACGCTGACGATGCAGAGCCAGACCATGGCGTTGATCAGATCGCCGGTCATTGCCCCATAGGCGACGGCGGCTGTGGTGACGATGGCACGGACGACAGCCGACCAGAACAGGACATTGCCGCGGCCGACACCCTTGAGATAGGGAATGAACGTACTGCAGGGCGTCAGGATGGCCTTGGAGAGCGCCAGCAGACCGAGCACCGGCCAGGCGTAGGCCCATTTCTGTCCGAACAGCACCAGCATGGCCGGCTCGGCGATGGCCCATAGCCCAAACATCATCGGCGCCAGAAGCACCGTCGTGACCTGCGTGCTCAGCATCAGGGCATCCGACCGCCGCTTGCGGTCATGCGTCATATGGCTGAAGGCCGGGAACAGCACGCCCATGACCGCCGAGAGCACGACCTGGTTCGGGATGCTGGCAAAGCGGTTGCCGGCGGAATAGGCGCCGACGTCGGCGAGGCCGAGGTAGCGGGCGATGATCACCATCGGCGACTGGAAGGTGACGAAATTGGCCATCTCCGAGCCCATCATGCCGAAAGAGAACTTCGTCAGCCCCTTGATGCGGCTGAAGGAGAAGGCGAACCGGGGGAAATAGCCGGAGACGGTGTAGAGACCGACAAGGCGAACGGTACCGGAGACGAAAAGCTGAGCGACAAGCGACCAGACGCCAAATCCGAACCAGGCCAGACCGACGGCGACCAATGCGCCGGAGGACTCTGAAATCATGCTCCAGACCGCGTCCTTACTGAAGTTCATCCGCCGCGCCAGGATCGAATAGGCCACGTCAGCGGCAAGCTGGATCGGGATCATGAAGGCCATGATGCGCAACAGGTGGGCTGCCTCCTTGGCGCCCAACAATGCTGCGAAGAAATCGGCAAAGACAAAGAGAACCACGGCCATCAGCGTCGATACGGCCAGATTCACCCAGAAAACGGAGTGAATGGTCAGCATATCCTCCTTCTCCTGGATGACGAGAGAAGAGGTGAGGCCGGCGCCGCCGATCATGGAGAGGAATTGCACGACTGTCAGGGCTACGGCCACCACACCGAATTCCTCGGGAGTCAGGATGCGTGCCAGGATGGGCACGGTCACGAATTTCAATCCAAATGTACTTGTCTTCGATAAAACGCTCCATCCGACATTGTTCGTAATCGAACGGACACTAACTGTTGAGGTCATTGCGACATCCTATCTCTTGGGAGCGGCTAAAATCAGCGACGGATATTGTCGAAAAATGCTGGCCGCGACCCTGGGAGGACGGCGCAAACTCTTTGTTGAAAAACGCAAGGCGAAAAAATGGCGTCAATTACGATTGTTATTCCCTTCTACCAGAAACAGACAGGCATTCTGCAGCGCGCATTGAGGTCGATATCTAAGCAGGTGTTTCAGGATTTCGATATCCTTATCGTCGATGATGAATCGCCGCTCTCGGCGGAAAGTGAACTTCAATCGCTCGGAGACGCCGAGCGCGCGCGCATTACGGTCATCCGCCAAGCCAATGCCGGCCCAGGCGGTGCGCGCAATACTGGCCTCGATAACGTGCCCGCCGCAAGCCGCTTTGTCGCCTTCCTCGATTCCGACGATGAATGGGCGCCGGAGCATTTGAGCAACGCTTTCGAGGCGCTGACGCGCCACGATGGCGATTGTTATTGGGACTCGATCGACGGCGGCGAGGGTTTTTCCTATCATTTCGGCATAGGTGAACTGGTGAAATCGCCCGATGCCGTGCGCCTTTCCGAAGCGCCCTTAATCATCGAAATCCCTGATATCGCCAGCGTTATGCTGAAAGACTGGAGCTTCCTGCATCTGTCTTGCATGGTGATCGCCCGGCCGCTGTTTGAAAACATCCGCTTCGAGGCCGCGCTGCGGCTGGCAGCAGAGGATGTGCTGTTCTTTTGCGACTGCATCCTGGCCGCCAGGCGGGTCTTGCTCTGCGAGGATGCCGGCGCGCTGCGCGGTGAGGGCGTCAACATCTTTCACAGCATCGACAATGACTCGCCCCAGTTCCTGCGCCAACAGTTCAACACCTGGACGGCGCTCAACACGCTGGAACAGCGCTTTTCGCGCCGACCGCAGGATATCGCGACCATTCGCTCCTGCAAAAACCGCGCCCGTCAGCAGGCATTGTGGAGTCAGGCGCGGCAGTTGCGTCGCCGTCGCCTGCCACAACTTGGGCTACTTGCGAAATGGGCATGGCGCGACCCCGTCATATTGCAGAGTGCGATGCAGCTTGCCGCGGGCAAGTTTACGCCCTAGTTTTCGCACTGCAGCAAAGCTGTGCATGTGACATTCTAGAGCCAGCGCATGTGCAGCTACGGTCTAGATCAGCAAGGAGTCCTGTATGAAGCCGTTCCACTGGGAATCCACCCATGGCAATTTCGGTGACGATCTCAATCTCTGGCTCTGGGATTTTCTACTCCCCGGCCTACGCGACGTTCATGAAGAAACATTGCTGGTCGGTGTCGGCACTGTCCTGAACACATCGCTATTGCCGCCTGACGGCCACAAGCTCGTGATCGGCAGTGGCTTCGGCTATGGCACGCTTCCCGACATGAGCGACAGGAGCAAATGGGATATCCGCTGCGTCCGTGGCCCGCTGACGGCTGAAAAAGTTGGCGTTCCCACGGATATGGGCATTATCGATCCGGCCGTCATGGTCACCGAGATGCCGGAATTCAAAAACCTGCCGAAGACCAAGCGCCATACATTCGTGCCACATTGGGAGTCGGCTGGAGCGGGGCTCTGGCAAGACATCTGCAAGACAGTCGGCCTTTCCTATCTCGACCCGCGCGGGGAAGCGAAAGCCGTGATCCATGAGATCGCCACATCCGAGCTGATCGTCGCCGAATCCATGCATGGCGCGATTCTTGCCGATGCCTTCCGCGTGCCGTGGATCGCTGTCAGCACGTCTCGGGCGATCAACAGCTTCAAATGGAACGACTGGGCTCACTCTCTCGGGGTTACCTACGCGCCGAAGCATATTCCCGTTTCGACCCGTGCCGAAGCGATCGCCAAGGGCGCACGCTTCTGGGGCGTCGGTTTCGAACGCGACGAACAGGCGGCCAGTGAACTGGAGAAGCAGCGGCATGGTGAAACCGTGCTTGCCGATCCGCAGCAAACCACGCTGCGCGTCATGGCGAAGCAGGCGCTTGCCGTACCCTCGGCGCTGGCGCTTTGGCAGGCCAGCAAGGCAAAGCCGCAGCTCAGCACCGATGCGGCGCTTGCCGGTCGCAAGGAGCGCTTCATGACCGCGATTGAAGGCGTACGGCGCGACTACTTCTGACGCGCCTGTAAATTATTCGGGAACGGCCTGCAGAAGATACCGCAGGCCGTTAGCGCCCGAATGGGCAATCGGCGCGCTGCCACCCTTGCGGAAACGCTCGGTCTTATCGGCGAAAATACCACCGGCTATGGCCGGAATGGCGGCAGGCTTGCCCAGGGCGTAGGAGGCAGCTGCCCCCATGCCCGATTGCGATTTGATATCGAGAAAATGCCTTAGCTCATAGCGGCCGCGAATATGCTGCTCGTGGCGGCGGATGGCTGCCGCGTCGGTGGGAGAAAGCCCACCGGCCGCGAGAATCGCCCGGTCCGCCTCATAAAGCCGCCGCAAGTCGTCGGTGCGATGCCGGCCGCTTAGGGAATTGCTGCGCACTACTGCGCCGTAGCCACAGCTATGGATGATCTTGTAGCGCGCGGCCTTGGCAAGCGCGCGCACATAGAGGTCGTAGTCCTCGCCGAGACGCAGCGCCTCGTCATAGCGCAGCCGATGCTTGTCCAGAAACGATCGGCGTATGAGCGGCTTCAGGAAGCCGATCTCGCCGCGCCGGACGCCACGCTTGGAAATATTGCCTTCGACAAACGCGACCAGATCCAGGAAGCGCGGCTTCGGATCGAAATGATCGAGCATCGTATAGGCGGTCGGAACGGTATCGGCATCTACGAAGGCGATGTTGTCGGCGACGAAATCCCAATCATTGTTGGCAAGCAGCGGCTTGAAGCGCCCCGGGAAAAAGAAATCATCGGCGTCGAGGATGCTGATCAGTGGTGCGCGCGAAATCTCGATTGCGTGATTACGTGCCGCCGCAGGCCCGCGATTTTTCTCGAACTCCTGGATGATCAGGCGGCGGCTGCCATCATCGGCCTGACGCGCTGCGGTCGCCGTGCCGTCATTTGAACCATCGTCGATGACGACGACCTCAGCCACTTCAGGCTCGCGCAGCGCCGAAGCCACGGCAAGACCTATGGTATCGCTGGCATTCTTCGCGGCAATGATTACGCAGACATTGTTTTCGGCACTGTCGATCAAGTCAGCCTCCATGGTTCTATCGGAGACTTAGGACGACAACAGCCATCCGGCAACCACATGATCGCCAAAAGATGCGCCAAACGGTGACGTCAGGGATTGAAGGGTTCGGAACGATTGAGGTTGGCTGCGGGCAGGCCGCTAACCTTGTCACCGTCACGCAACGGCGTTGCAACCGTGCCTTCATTCAACAACGCATGCCTCGCATTGCGTTCCTTCCACACCAGGAAAAGAACGCCCGCGAAGTAACCGATCTGTAATAGGACGGCGCAAATCACAGTTTCGATCAGGGTGATCGAAAGCGAATGCGTCAGAAAATACGTCGCGATGGCGAATACGGCCAGAGTGCCCGCCATGCTGATGAAGACGCGAGGCGCATACATGGATGTTACCTCCCCCGCACGAATATCTGTAGAACAGTAATCAAGGTCTTGCCTCCCTCAGTAGACCCAGAACTCAAATATATTTTATGATTCATTTAGATTCAACCGAGCGATGACAAGGCGTTACGAATTGATACGGATCCTACGTCGCGCTCGTTAAAACTACTCCTCCACAATCAATACAATTGCATTCATTATCTTTTTTCTCCTGCGGACACTCTCCCAAAAGTTGTTCGCAGAAAATTCACATTCGATTTTGGTAGTGCTAATCGATTAGTGCAATCCATTCTGATTTTAAACAATTCAATCAACTTTTGTTACAAAGTCCGGCCGTCGCCTCTATAAATATGTGCGTCGCAATATGTTGTTGCAGTGCAATATTTTTTCGCCTAAAGTAGGATTTAACAAGAGTCATCAAGGGCGATGAAAGCCTATTTCGATAAGATCAGAGGAATAAATCCACCATTCCAGCCTTTAACATTCTATTACACTATAAAATGAAACGTAAGAAGCGAATTTATTGCGAATTTATACAGAATATAAACTGCAAATCAGCCAGGTTGGAAACGACTGAACTTGGAGCCTGGGCCGTGTTAGCGGTAAAGCCGTACCGTGAATCCGCATTGCCATAAAAATTTGGCTTAAAAAATCCCAATCCCATCCTACACTCCTTACTGCATCGCACTAATTACGCGTCCGAGACATTTCCGACCAATTCGCCAACATGAATGGAGTCATCTCTATGAAGTCTGCGACGAGATCGGCCACATCGGCTTTTTTCAGCGCTCCGGAAAGCGACGTCTTTCCGCCAACGGGTGGAATCCTAAAGAGGGGATTCGACTTTACAGCTGCCCTGATGGGGCTGATCCTCATCAGCCCCCTCTTCCTAATGCTCATGCTCCTGGTGAAGCTCTCGGACCGGGGCCCGATCTTTTACGGCCATCGCCGCATCGGTCACAACGGCAAGACCTTCCGTTGCATGAAGTTCCGCACCATGGTCGTCGACGGTGACAGGGTGCTGCAGGCCTATCTGCAGGCCAATCCCCGCGCGATGGACGAATGGCGCGCAACGCGCAAACTGCAAAATGACCCACGTGTCACCCTGATCGGTGCCGTGCTCCGCAAGCTGAGCCTCGACGAACTGCCGCAGCTCCTCAATATCATTCGCGGCGAAATGAGTGTCGTCGGCCCTCGTCCGGTCGTCGAGGACGAACTCGAGCGCTACGAAACATCGGCGATCTACTATCTCCAGTCGCGCCCTGGCCTGACCGGCCTGTGGCAGGTCAGTGGCCGGAACGACGTCTCCTACGAGAGCCGCGTCGCGTTCGATACGCATTATGTCAAAAACTGGTCACTTAGCAGCGACATGATGATTATCGCGAAAACCATTCCCGCGGTCTGCCTCTCGCGCGGAAGCTACTGACGACGAAGCAGATACCGCAGGGAAGGTTCCTGCGGTTTCCCCGCATCTGTGGGGCTGCAATCTAATAACAGGGAAGATCCTGCATGATTGAAATTCAGCCTTCTGGTAGGCTCGTTGGCGCAACTACACGTTTCCGTTGCGCCGCTCTCGTCCTTCTCAGCCTGTGTGCGGTGTCGGGCAATGCCCGTGCCGATAACCTTCCCGGCTATCACTTGGGCGTCATGGACAAACTGAGCATTCGGGTTGCCGAATGGCAGACGGCAGAGGGCACGATCCGCGACTGGTCGGTGGTTTCGGGCGATTACACGGTCGGTCCTTCCGGCTCGGTTTCGATTCCCTTCATTGGAGACATGCCGGCCGCCGGCAAGACGACAGATGAGATTGCCGAAGCGATCGGCCTCGGGCTGCAGAAGCAGTTCGGCCTGCGTGACCGGCCCTCGGCTTCGGTGGAGCTCTCGCAATTCCGACCGATCTATCTCTCCGGTGAGGTCCAGAATCCTGGTTCATATCCTTACGTGCCAAATCTTACGGTTCTCAAGGCGCTCAGCCTGGGCGGCGGTCTGCATCGCGCTGAGGCCGGCCAGCGCTTCGCACGCGATTTCATCAACGCCAAGGGTGACGCCGTTGTTTTGATGGCCGAACGCGGGCGGTTGCTGATGCGCAAGGCGCGTCTGTTGGCCGAGCGCGCCGGTCAGGAAGATATCGATCTGACGCCGGATCTGAAGGAATTGCCGCAATCGGCCCAGCTGCTCGCCAGCGAAGAAGCGCTGATGAAGACGCGTAGCACGCGTTTGAAGACACAGTCGAAGGCGCTGGAAGACCTGAAAGTGCTGCTGCAAAGCGAGGTCGAGGCGCTGGCGAAGAAGACCGATACACTAAGCCGCCAACTCGATCTCGCCAAGGCGGACCGCGACAAGGTCGAGAGCCTGGCGGAAAGAGGATTGGAACTTGCTTCGCGCAAGATCGCGGCCGAACAGCGCGCTTCCGACGTGGAGACCAATCTGTTGGATACCGACACGGCATCGCTGAACGCCAAGCAGAGCATCAGCAAGGCCAATCAGGACGAGATCACGCTGCGCAACGATTGGGAAAACTCGCTTGCGCAGGATATGCAGGATACCGATACCCAATTGGAAACCTTGCAGCTCAAGCTCTCCACCAGCCAGGCATTGATGCAGGAGGCGGTCGCGCAATCGGCTGATGCCAGCAATCTCGATGCCAGCGGGCAGGGCGTGAACGTCGTCTATACCATTGTGCGGGATGAGAATGGTCAGGCAAAGGAAATTCCGGCCCAGGAAACCACCCTGGTCCTGCCCGGTGATCTCATCAAGGTGAGTGCCGGTCTAGCCATGCGATAAGGAGAGTCGATGCGGATCCGCAAATCGACCTTTATTCGTCCGGGCAGCAACGCCACCTATGGCATGGTGGCGATTGCGCTCTCTTTCTTCGCTTTTGCCTATTCCTCCCGCTTCGGCCAAGCTTCCATTCTTGTTTATTACGCACTGTGGTTTCCGCTCGTGCTGATCGACTATCGCAGCGTGCTCGGCAGCTACTCAAAGCAGCTCTGGATTTTCGCCTTCGGCATTTTTACCTGTCTCTCCATCTTCTGGTCGGTGGTGCCTCCGGTCACCGCTCGTGCTGCAATCCAGTACATGACGCATATCATCTGTGCGCTGATCGCCGTGCGCACGCTCGATATCCGCACGCTGACGCGTGGCGCGATCGCGGGCGCCAGCATCGTGCTGCTCTATTCCGTGCTGTTCGGCTTTTATGCCCTCGACGCAATCGATGGCACCTATAGCTTCGTCGGCGCTTTCGACTCGAAAAACCAGCTCGGCTTTTATGCCTCGCTCGGCATCTATTTCGCTTTCGCCGGGGTCTTCATCCTTGGCGAGCGCCGTATCTGGCTGGTTGGGGCCGGTGTGGTCGGCCTATTGGCCGCCTATTGTCTCCTTGCTTCGCAATCGGCGACGTCGGTGCTGGTCACCGGGTTGATCGTGATGCTGTGTATCGGTATGCGCGTCATCCTGTTCCTGTCGCCGCGACAGCGTAAAAAGCTGTTTGCTACCGCCGCCATATCCGGGATCATTCTCGCCGTCGCCGGCGTCTATCTCGGCGCCGTCGATCTCGTGCTCGGTGCCTTCGGCAAAGACTCAACGCTGACCGGCCGCACCTATCTCTGGCAACAGGGCATCGCGGCCGCAACAATGCATCCGTTCTTCGGGATCGGCTATCAGGCCTATTGGGTACAGGGTTTTTCCGAGCCGGAGCGCCTGTGGGAAGAATTCTACATCACCTCCCGCGCCGGCTTCCATTTCCACAATACCTTCATCGAAACGACGGTCGAAACCGGCTTGATCGGCGTCTTCCTATTGGTGTCGATATTGTTGACGGCGGTCATCGGCCACCTCAAGCGGTTTCTCAACGACCTCAGAAATGATGAATCCTATGTTCTGTTCGGTCTGGCGACGCTGCTTTTGATCCGCGCCTTCGTCGAGATCGACATTCTCAATCCCTATCAGGTCGGCTCGTTCCTGCTGTACTTCATAGCCGGAAAGCTGACGATGAAGGCGCAAGCGCCACGGAGAGCTCCGCTCGTTTCGGACGATAGAGCGGACCTTGGGGCGCCGGTGAATTGGGAGCCTCAGATCGGCAGATGAAAACTCTTTATGGCATTCAATATCTTCGCGCTCTTGCTGCCTTGGCGGTCGTCCTGTTCCATGCGGCGGAACGCAGCAACAGTCATTTTCAGATCGGGGCGGCTGGGGTCGACGTCTTTTTCGTCATCAGCGGCTTCATCATGTGGACAATCAGCGAACGTCGACCGGTGGCGCCGCTGCGGTTCCTGGCCGATCGTCTGCAGCGTATCGCGCCGTCCTACTGGATCGTCACGGCTATCATGATAGCGGGCGCAGTCGCCGGACTGTTTCCGAACATGAAGCTGACGGCTGGCCATATTCTCGGCTCGATGATTTTCATTCCCGTTCGCTCGCCGAGCAATGGCATGATCTGGCCGGTTCTGGTGCAGGGGTGGACGCTGAACTACGAGATGTTCTTCTACGCCATATTCGCTGCAGCATTGTTCCTGTCGCGTCGAATACGACTCTTCTGCATAGCCAGCATCTTCGCTGCTTTCGTCGTGGCTGGCGTCATATTCAGCCCACAATCGCCGTTGCTCCTTACCTATACGCGGCCGATCATTCTGGAGTTCGTCGCTGGCATTCTCCTCGCCGAGCTATGGCTGGCCGGGACAATACCGAAGGCCGGCCTTGGATTTATCCTGATCATCGCCGCTCTTTCGGGTTTTGCCGCTATCCAGCTCCTGCATCTCGACTTCAACGAACTGACCTGCGGACCGCTTGCCGTGGCTTTGGTCCTCGGCACGGTATCGTTGGAGCGCGGTGGAAAGCTGCCTGATATTCCACTGCTCACCTATCTCGGCAATGCCTCGTATTCGATCTATCTCTGGCACACGCTGGCGGTCTCGGTGGTGTTGAAATTGATGGCGCGCACGGAGCTACCCTCCGATGTCGCAACCTTCATCTGTCTCCTCGCAGGCCTGCTGCTGGGCGTCTGCGCCTATGAGCTGGTCGAGAAACCAGTGCGTGGTCTATTGAAGGGCCTGAGTTGGCAAAGATCACGCCCATCGCCGGTGTGATGGGCAGGCCAATTCTGCTGAACCGAAGCAGGCTTTCATTGGCCGGGCGAGCAGGGTCGTGCCTCTTAGTTTGCCGTCTGACGGTGCCTTTGGCTTGGGTTTGGAGCGATAGATCTCGCGCCAAGAATGATCCCCTGACGATTTGATTTGGACTACCGGCGTGGTGGAGCGCATCTGTTGCAGGTGGCGTGGCCATGGGCCGTTCGATATGGCCGATTCCTTACGGAGATTGATGTTGAAATCAGACAAAACCCAATAGAATCTGTGGGTTGAAGTTTATTTAGGTATAACTAATTAACGGGAGCTTCCATGACCGGAAGCAGCTTGATCCAACATCCTTTCAACTCGATATGGAGGAAACATATGTCCCGTTATTTTGCCTTTACCCAAGCCTCGTCACCAGGTGTGGAATTCGTCATCGAGCTGACGAATGAAAAGACGATCGACCATGCCCTGAAGATTCTTTCTGGCGAGGAACAGAGCCAGGTTCATGTCCATGGCAGGATCATCAAGAGAAGCCAGCCATACAATCCGAGGTTCAGCTTCTACCTGGACCCGGCAACGATCAACTTCTTCGACATGGCCATCGAAGTCTGCGATGCGAACATGGTCTATGTCGAGGATCATCTCGATGAAGCCGGCGGTGCCTTTCTCCCTGGAAATCATTGGTGCCCCTGGGATTCCAGACTGACCCGCGAAGTGACCAGCAACTAACAAAATAGAGTGGGCGGCAATCGAGGCGAGAGGATCTCGCCCGGATTGCCGCCCAGTTCAGCAATAGCCGGTCTCGAATATCTTCAGAGACGCCGGCGCCGCAACTGATCGAAATAGACGATCACGATGATCAGCACGCCGGTGATGATGCGCTGCCAGAAGGAATTCAGGTTCAGGAGATTGGCGCCGTTGTTGATCGTCGCCAGAATGAAGGCGCCGATCAGAGGGCCATAGACAGAACCGATCGCGCCAAACAGACTGGTGCCCCCGATAACCGACGATGCGATCGCCTGCAGTTCCCAGCCATCGCCCTGGGTCGCGTTGCCGATGGCGATGCGCGAGGCAAGCAGAACACCGACCAAGGCGGCGCAGGTTCCAGACAGTATGTAGGCGAAATAGATCATCCCGTTGACATTGACGCCGGACAGGCGCGCCGCCTCGCGGTTCGAGCCGACGGCGAAAAGATAGCGGCCCCAACGGCTCAAATGCAGGAAGACGACGGCTGGAATCGCCACCACGATCACCATCCAGAACAGGCTCGGAATACCGAGAAAATCCGCGACCGAGAAATTTGTGAAAGCGTCGTTGACGATGTTGATGCTCGAACCGTTGGTGATGAGCAGGCCGATGCCGCGCAGAGAGGTCAGCGTCGCCAGCGTGATGATGAAGGGCGGCAGGCCCATGCGCACGATGCCGAAGCCATGGAATGCCCCGATAAGAACCCCGAAAAGCAAGGTTATGAGGATAGCGGCCCAGATCGGAACTCCGGCCTGGAGCAGCCAGGCGACGACTACGGTGCAGAAGCCGACGATTGCGCCAACGGAAAGATCGATGCCACCGGTGATGATGACGAAGGTTTGTCCAAGCGCAAGGATGGCCGTCATCGACCCCTGGCGCGCCAGGTTGGTGATGTTGAGCTGCGTCCAGAACACGTCTGTCGAGAAGCCGAGCACGACCCATAGTGCAATCAAGAGCAGGATCAGCGTCAGGCTGAAGAGGATGCTCATTTTACGCCGTGGTGCAACGGCGGGGCCTTCTGTCGTGTTCGCAGCCATTCTTGTTCTCCTCTTTCGATTTTTTATCGTTCAGACGCCGATGGCCTCGCTGAGGACTTCCTCATGCGTGGCGGCGTGAAAATCATGGCTGGCAACAAGCTGGCCGCGGCGGAATACATGTAGACGATCGGCGAGCTCGTAAACCTCGGGCAGGTAGGAGGATATGACGATGATGCCCGCGCCGTCGCGCAGCAGCTTGGCGAACAGCCGATAGATTTCCGCCTTGGTGCCGACATCGACACCTACCGTCGGTTCGTCGAAGATGAAAAGCTTGGCGCCGTGGCTCAGCCATTTGCCGATGACCACTTTCTGCTGATTGCCGCCGGACATGGCGGAAACCAAAACCCGCCGGCTGGGCGTCTTTATGCTGAGATCGCGAATCTGCTTGTCGGCGTTAGCAGCCTCGCTCTTGCTATCGATGATCGGACCGCGGCTCAGCCGCCCGAACACAGGCAAATTAATGTTGAGGCCGATCGGCAGGTTGAGGCAGAGCCCCTGATCGCGCCGGCTTTCCGGCGCCAGCGCGATGCCAAGCTCCATCGCGTCGCGTTCGTTGCGGATTTGGACCTTACGCCCCTGCCAGTATATTTCCCCCGCCGAGACCGGCTGACGGCCATAGAGGCCGAGCGCGAATTCACTGCGGCCGGCGCCGATAAGCCCGTAAAGGCCAACGATCTCGCCGGCCCGCACGGTTAGGGAGACATCCTCGAAACCGGGACCGGAAAGGCCGCGCGTCTCAAGGATGGGCTCACCGATCGGTATCTCTTCCTTGTGGTAGATCTGTTCGATCGAGCGATTGATCATCAGCTTGATCAGTTCGTCATCATTGGTCTCGGCAATCAGGCGGGTGCCGACATGCGTGCCGTCGCGCAGCACGGACACGCGATCGGCCAGCTCGAAGACCTCCTCCATGCGGTGGCTGATATAGACGATCGTCACGCCTTCGCTTTGCAGCCGGCGGATCAGCTTGAACAACTGCGCCGATTCCTTGCGCGTCAAATAGGCGGTCGGTTCGTCGAAGATCAGGAATTGCGTGCCGCGCATGGCGGCTCTTGCCGTTGCGACCAACTGCTGCTGACCAATGGTGAGAGAGCTCAGCAAATCGGCGGCCGGCAGTCCGAAGCCGAGGTCGTCAAGCACCGTCTGGGCCATAGCGACCATCTGCTTCTTGCGCATCAGGCCGAAGCGATTGACTTCGTCGCCGAGAAAGAGATTGGCGGCGACCGTCAGATGCGGGCAAAGGACGACCTCCTGATGCACGGCGTTGATGCCGCGCGCGATCGCTTCATTGGGATTGGCAAGGGCGACCGGATGGCCGCACCAGAATATCTCGCCGTCCGTCCTAGTGATGACGCCGGTCAAAAGCTTGATGAGCGTCGACTTGCCGGCCCCGTTTTCACCGACAATCGCATGAATCTCACCCGCCAGAAATGTGATCGTCGCTGGCTTCAGCGCCTCCACATAGCCATAGCGCTTCTGCAATCCCTTGAGTTCGAGGATAGGCGAGCCTGCCGCAACGCGACTTGCTTCCGTCTTGATCGTGTCATCGTGCCGATGGCTGATTTCTTCAAGGCTCGTCATGGGTCTCCTCCCTCTGGCATCACCGCGCGGTCGCCCGAAAGGCGAACAGACAGAAAGGCTGCGGCCGACGAATCGGCCGCAGCTTCAGGGCTTTACTTGACCTTCGGATTGATCAAGGCCTCGATCTTCGGCTCGCTCATGTTGGCCTTGGTGACGAGGTTGGCGCCGGTGTCGACATTGGCTTCAACCTTTTCACCCTTGGAGACGGCGAGAGCGGTCTTGATGCCGTCGTAACCCATGCGGTACGGGTCCTGAACGACGAGACCGGCAATGGCGCCGCTCTTGAGGAAGCCGAGGGTCTTGTCATCGCTGTCGAAGCCGATGACCTTGACCTTGTCGCTGAGCTTGTTTTCAGCAATGGCCTGGCCGACACCCTGCGCCATGATCAGGTTGGAGGCAAAGACGCCAACGATCTTCGGGTTTGCCGTGATCAGGTCAGTCATGATGTTGAGGCCGGTCGTTGCCTGACCGTCAGCATACTTGTCGGCGACGACCTTCAGGCCCGGATACTTGGTCTTGACCTGATCCAGGAAGCCGGTGCGGCGCTGTTCGAGAGAACCGGCACCGGGCGTGTTGGTGATGATGACGACATCGCCTTCAACCTTGCCGGTCATTTGCTTGATCGCAGCGGCAAGGCCATCGGCAGCAATACGGCCGCCCTGCGTGTTGTCGGTCGTCAGAAACGACTTGAAAGCCTTGGAGTCGGCGCCGGAGTCGATACCGATAATCGGAACAGACTTCGCTGCTTCGTCCACCGGCTTGCCGAGTGCCTTGAACTCGGTCGGCGAGATGACGATTGCGGCCGGCTTGCCGGCAACAGCGTTTTCAAGAATGCTGATCTGACCGTTGACGTCGGTTTCAGCCTGCGCACCCAACTCCGGCACCTTGACGCCAAGATCCTTGCCGGCTTTGCGTGCGCCGGCGAGAACGATCTGCCAGTAGAAGGATGTCGTGTCCTTGACGATGATCGGGATCGTCACTTCAGCCGCGAAGGATTGCGCCGGCATGGCGACGGCGATCATGGCCGCGCCGGCAAGACCGGCAAAGGTGCGGCGGGACAGAAGGGATTTAGCGATAGTCATTGATTTCTCCTCTCAACGCGCTCTTCTCCTGTACACCGGCCGTTGAACGCTTGCGGCTCGGTACCGTGAACGACAGATGGTTCACGCATTGCGGAGCAGCACGAAGCCACTCTCGCCAAAACAGGCTTTCCTCCTCTTCGAGCCGTCTCTCCCGACGGCCCGATAGCTCCTTATTTCTTCATCAGACCCGCACCGCCTCGTCTCCCAACGGCGGCGCAACCAGGGTCAATCCTTCGAATTCCGCATAAAGGCTCGCCGGAAGCTCAGGTTCCACAAGCTGCATATTGCGGGTGAGACTTGATGCCTTTGCCGTGCCGATCAGGACTGACGCGACCGACGGGTTGCGCAACGGAAACTGCAGCGCTGGTGCGGCAAGCGGCAGGCCGTGACGGCGAGCGATGTCCTCCATCGCTCCCACCTTGGCCAGAATATCCGGTGTCGCCGGAAGGTAGTCGAAGTTTGCGCCGGACACGGGGCCGGTCGCAAGGATGCCGGAGTTGAAAACACCGCCGACAACAATGGACGTGCCCTTCTTTTCGCAAAGCGGCAGCAGTTCCGCGACCGCCGAACGGTCGAGCAGCGTATAGCGGCCGGCAAGCAAAATGCAGTCGATATCGGCTGCATGCATGACATCCAGGCAGACGGGCACTTCATTGACGCCAAGACCATAGGCCTTGATCGTGCCTGACGACTTCAGCTCCTCCAGCGCCTTGATGCCGGAGCCGAGCAATTGGTCGAGATAGCGCTCGTTCAGCGCCTTGCCGTGGGTGTAGCCGCCGATATCGTGGACATAGAGAATGTCGATGCGGTTGAGGCCGAGGCGGGCATAGCTGAACTCCACCGACTGCATGATGCCGTCATAGGAATAATCGTAATCCGCATCGAAGGGCAAGGGATCGATATAGCCGTAATCCGGTACCTTGTCGGTCGGCACAGGTCGCATCAATCGTCCGACCTTGGTGGAGAGCACATAGCTGTCTTCCGGCTGGTCACGCAGGAAATCGCCGACGCGGCGCTCTGCGAGACCGAAGCCATACCAGGGCGCGACGTCGAAATAGCGGATGCCGCTATCCCATGCCGCCAGCAGGGTTTCCATAGCCTGGTCGCGAGGGCAGGCGCGGTAAAGACCGCCGAGCGCTGCAGCACCGAAACTGATTTCGGTAACCTCCAGCTCCGTCCTGCCGATTCTTCTCTTTTTCATCACCTCTCCCTTGTGATGATTAATCGCTTGGTTTCCGCCGCGCCTGGCTTGTCAGAGGGCCGGCACAACGTCGTGGAATGCACTGACTATCTACAACGTCGCCCCGAGATGCCAGGGCACGAATTCGTTATCGCCGTAGCCGAAGGTTTCGCTTTTGGTCTTCTTGCCTGACGCGATCTCGATGATCAGTTCGAAAATCTCGCGGCCCTTGCCCGATATCGTTGCCTCGCCGGTGGCAATGGTGCCGCAATCGATGTCCATGTCCTCTGCCATCGATTGATACAGTGCCGAATTGCTCGACAGCTTGAACGACGGTGCCGGACGAGAGCCGAAACAGCTGCCGCGACCGGTCGTAAATGCGATCATGTTCGCGCCACCGGCTACCTGACCGGTTGCGGAAACCGGATCATAGCCGGGCGTGTCCATGAAGACGAGCCCATGCTCCGTTACCCGTTCGGCATAGCCGTAGACCGCGGTCAGCGGCGACCGGCCGCCCTTGGCAACAGCCCCGAGCGACTTCTCCAGAATGGTGGTCAGCCCGCCGCGCTTATTGCCGGGCGATGGGTTGTTGTCCAGCGAAGCGCCGTGCAGGGCGACATACTTTTCCCACCAATCGATTTTCGCGTCGAGCTTGGCGGCGACCTCGTTATTGACGGCGCGGCTGCGCAGTAGGTGTTCGGCGCCGTAAATCTCCGAGGTTTCCGACAGGATCGTCGTGCCGCCGGCAGCGGCCAGCAGGTCGGCCGCCGCCCCCAGCGCCGGATTGGCGGTGATGCCGGAGAAACCGTCCGAACCGCCACACTGCAGGCCGACGATGATTTCGCTGATCGAGATCGGTTCGCGTCGAGCTTGGCCGACTTCGTCCGAAATCTCCTTCAGGACGCCCATGGCAAGCGCCACGGCGCGGCGCGAGCCGCCGGCATCCTGGATATTGAAGTGCCGCTTGCTGGCGCCGGCGCCGCTCTGGCCGTAGAGCGTCAGCTGGTTGACCTCGCAGCCGAGGCCGATCATCAGCACGCCGCCGAAATTCACATGCCGCGTATAGCCGGCCAGCGTACGATGTAGCGTCAGCATGCCGTCGCCGGTCGAGCTCATGCCGCAGCCCTGGTCATGCACGATCGGCACGAAACCGTCGATGCCGTCATAGTGCGGAAGGAGCGTCCGGTTTGCCTCTTCCGCGATGGCGCGGCAAACCGTGGTGGAACAGTTCACGCTGGCGATGATGCCGATATAGTTGCGTGTCGCGGCCCGGCCGTCGGCGCGGCGATAGCCCATGAAGGTACGGGCCTTGTCGGCCTCGGTCGCTTCCTCCGGTGCCGCATTGGCCGTTGCCGCCAGCCGATCGTTTTCGAAATGCAGATTGTGGCTATGGACGTGATCGCCGGCTTTGATCTCGGCGGTCGTGCGCCCGATGGCCTGGCCGTATTTCACCACAGGCGTGCCGAGGGGGATGTCCCGGA
The DNA here is from genome assembly GCF_041355235.1 of Rhizobium sp. RCC_161_2. Classification (NCBI taxonomy): domain Bacteria; kingdom Pseudomonadati; phylum Pseudomonadota; class Alphaproteobacteria; order Hyphomicrobiales; family Rhizobiaceae; genus Rhizobium; species Rhizobium sp. RCC_161_2. Next base: position 247,842 of record NZ_JBFUPL010000001.1, read on the forward strand.
TGGCGAATTTGTGGCCGGGGTCGATCTTGCCTCGCGTCGAGACACCGTTGGCGACCGCGATACCCGCTTCAATGGCTGCCGTTGCCACCGCGACATTGTCGCCTTCCGATAGAAGGATCCAAGGCTGGCTGTTCAAAGTTCTCTCCCAGGCAATCTTGCAGTTCGGCGAGCCTCTCCCGGGCCATTGCCGATTGCTTTTGTTTTTTATCTACAATAAACATTTTGAAGTCAACGAGGAAATCATTCGGCGGTTCCGGGCAGGAGGGAGCGACGCACACAAGCGGTGCTCCCGCGCTTGATTGTTATCCGAGCAGGCTACAGAGATCGCCGCCGATAGAGAGCAGCGAATGATAAGCGAGGGAGGAAATGGCGAGACAGAACACGCTCTTCAAGGATGCGTATAACCGCTACGTCGCCGGCCTGAAGCCGGATGCCGCCCTGCCGACGGAGCCTGAGATCGCCGCCGAACTCGGCGTCAGCCGCAGCACGGCGCGCGCCATCCTGATGCGTCTGAGTGACGCCGGTATCATCAGCTGGAACAAGCGGCAGAAGACCGTCCTGCGTCAGCCGACCGAGGCCGATTTCTTTCCGCAGGAAGAAACCAATTCGCTGCACGACATCATCGAGCGCAGTTTCATGCTGCGTATTCTCTCCGACGAAGCGCAGCCGGGCATGCAGATCAACGAGCTGGAACTGGCGCGTGAAATTGGCACGGGAACGTCGGTGGTGCGTGAATTCCTCATTCGTTTCAGCCGTTTCGGCCTGATCGAAAAGCGGCCGAACAGCCATTGGATCCTGAAAGGCTTCACCAGTGAATTCGCGCTCGAACTTGCCGATGTGCGCGAGATGTTCGAATTGCATTCGGCCGCCCAATTCGGACGCATGCCGGTCGATCATCCGGCCTGGACAAGTCTGGCCGCCATCCAACAAGAGCACTATGATCTGCTGGAGGACTTCGATGAGCGCTACCGCGATTTTTCGCAGCTCGACGAAAGATTCCACCTTCTCATCCATCGCGCCTCGAAGAACCGCTTCATCGCCGATTTCTACGACGCGATCGCCATCGTTTTCCACTATCACTACCAGTGGAACAAGGCTTTCGCCCGCGTGCGTAATTCACGCGCCATCGCCGAACATCTCGACTATATCGAAGCGCTGCAGTCACGCGATCCAGCGCGGATCGACACCGCCTGCCGCACGCATCTGGCCTCGGCGCGGCAAACGCTGCTGCAATCCATTCCGCAGAGTGCGGGGGAGATTGGGGAGGCGGATACTTCCACTGTGCACGGCTAGCGAGATTTCGCCAACGTCGCGCCTGAACGAGACTGGTGCACTGCGCAACGGGCCGTCTCTTGACCGCCCGTTGCTCTATCAGCCGATCATTCTGCCTTCAGTTCCACTCTTTGGCTTGCAAACCGCGCCGAAGAAACCTCGGCCGTGATTGTGCCGGCCTCGCCGGTTGCCTGCAGCCAGAAACCCGTCGTGCCGCCCTGGAAGGCCACGGCCTCCGGCCCGATCAGCTTGGCGGGGCCGGTGACCTTGATCGTTGCGACGTCGTTGAGGAAGGGCAGGCGTGTGCCGGCCTGGTCGAGCGCACGAATAATGACGCGGGTCGTGTCGCGCTCGGCGGCACGCAGCGTCAGGTTGTCGGCCTCTACCTCCAGCGTCGTCGGGAGCGGATTGGCGACCATATGCAGCTCCACGACCGGCTTGCCATTGACGTAGCCGGTGAAGCGCGCGTCTTCCCATTCCATGCCCCAGACGCCGAGTTCGTCCTGGGTGAAATTGCGATGATCGAAAATGACGGGCGGGTGCGGCAAATGCGGGAAGCTCTCGCGATCGGGGCCGAGGCGCTTGGTGAGCGAACCGTAGCGGAGCTCGACCTCGTCGCAATTGGTCAGCAATATCAGCGGCAGCGCGCCGCCGATATTGCGCTCACCGCGCGCCCAGATCGTCACCGGCTTCATGATGACCTCCTCGGAAGGCTCGCACTGGCTGGCATAGGCATAGGCGGCGAATTTCGGCTCGCGGAACATGTCCATGACGCCGTGATAGCAGATGCGGTCGCCGGAGCCGAAGTCGCTATGGGTATTGTAGTCGAACATACACCAGCCGATGGCACCGGAAATCGAGGGATCGCCATAGGCCGCATTCAGCACCTCCAGATGCCGGCGCACATGCTCGGCCTGGCGCTGCTCCTGATCGTAGATCTTCGTCGGGTACATATGGCCGCCGAATTCGGTGATCAGATAGGGTACGTTCTTCGATAGACCGGTATTTTCCTGCTGCGGCCGCAGCGGTGTGCGTGGGCGATTGGCGCCCGGCAGTTCCTCGTTGCCGAGGATGAAGTCGTTCATCGTGTAGACGTCCTCGAGCATTTCGCTCTCGGTGATGTAGCGCACGCCGCCGGTCTGGCGGGTGGGATCGAGTTCACGCGCCAGCCGATTGGTCTCGGCATAGAAATCATGGGAATCCTGCGACTCGTTGATGCGTACGCCCCAGATGATGATGGACGGATGGTTCCAGTCGCGCTCGATCATACGGTGGACGTTGCGGATCGATTCCTGCTGCCATTCGTCGCTGCCGATGTGCTGCCATCCGGGGATTTCTTCGAAGACCAGCAGGCCGATGCGATCGCAATGATCGAGAAACCACTTCGATTGTGGATAATGCGAGGTGCGTACGACATTGCACTTCAACGTCTGCTTCATGATCTCGGCATCACGCTCCTGCGCCGAGCGGCCCATGGCGTAGCCGACATACGGGAAAGCCTGGTGACGGTTGAGACCGCGCAACTTCAGCTTCTTGCCATTCAACAGAAAGCCTTCATCGGTGAATGCGGCGGTGCGGAAGCCGAATGTCGTCGAATATTGGTCGGCGCCATGATCGGTCTTCAGTTCGGCCTCAAGCGTGTAGAGCACGGGATTGTCGAGGTCCCACAGCGAGATGCCGGAGAGATTGTCGAAAGAGAAGCTCACGCTGCCGCCCGAGGTCTCGGTGGTCGCAGACGCCAGCACCTTGCCGTCGGGCGCGCGGAGATTTGCGGTCACCGTGCCGCTGAAGATAAGGGCCTGCGGATTGGCGATATCGCAGCGGACCGTGGCAGACTTCACATCGGCAAGCACCTTGTCGGTCTCGACCTTGATGTTGGCGATCGAGACGGGCGCAGCAATCTTGAGCCAGACGTCGCGGTAGATGCCGGCATAGGTGAGATAGTCGATGCGGCCGCCGAAGGGCGGGATTTCCGGGTTTTCGCTGCCGTCGATTTTGACGGTGAGAAGGTTGTCGCCTTGCTTCAGGCGTCCCGTCAGCCGCGCTTCGAAGGGCGTATAGCCGTCCTGATGCGCAACGATTTCCTCGCCGTTGAGATAGACCACGGCATCGGCCATGGCAGCATCGAACACGAGCGATACCTCACGCCGGGTAAAATCGGCGCTCCAAGGCAGGATTTTCTGATAGGTGAAGGCGCGCTGATAGGATTTTTCATCGAAATAGTTGAACGGCAGTTCGACCGCGGTGTGCGGCAGTGCAATCGGTTGTCCCTCCTGCAGACGATCGGCTTCAGCAGCCGAGAATCCCTCGCGAAAAGTCCAGGATTCGTTGAAAGCGACAACAGAACGCATATTCAATCCTATCGATAGAGCCCGTCGTGCCTTGGACGAACGAGTATGGCTGAAAAGAGAAACGCAGTTGCAGCGTAAACGTTATCGCCGCCGGCCGATATCTATACAGGCCCGTTGCGACGGCGCAACGAAATCGGATGCCGGAGTTATGATTTCCTCATTGTCGCCCCCTTGCTCAGCATTTAAAGACATACAATATACATACATTGATTTGGGAGATGGCGACATGGGCGACGATCAGGCGGCTTCCTTCTGGACTCCAGTCATCAACAAGGCGGCAGGACCGGTCTATCTGGCCATCGCAGATGCCCTGCAGGTCGATATCCGCTCTGGCCACCTGAAGCCCGGCACGCGCTTGCCACCGCAACGCGCATTGGCCGAAGCGCTCGGCATCGATTTCACCACCGTTACCCGCGCCTATGCCGAGGCACGCAAGAGAGGTCTGGTGGAGGGCCGGGTCGGGCAGGGGACCTATGTGAGCGAGGGCCGAATACCGCGGCGGCAAAGGTCGGTGATAAGCGGGCTGGTCGATATGAGCATGAACCTGCCGCCACGCTTTAACGACGGGGACCTGACGACGCGGATGTGGCGGGGGATCAGCGAATTGGAAGCCAGCGACGGCTTGGATCTGTTGCTGCGCTACCAGCATCCTGGCGGCGCTATCCGTGACCGTGAGGCTGGCGCCGAATGGCTTGCCGGACGATTGCCTGGCATCGGGCCCGAGCGCATTCTCGTGTGCCCCGGCGCGCAGGGCGCATTGCTTGCAGTCGCCAGCATGCTGACGGCGCCCGGAGATATCGTTTGCGCCGAGGCGCTGACCTATCCGGGCTTTCTCTCGGTCGCAGCGCATCTGCGGTTGACTGTCGTTGGTGTGGAGGTCGATGATAAAGGCTTGATTCCAGAGGCTTTCGAGCAGATCTGTGTCAGCAAGCGACCGAAGGCGCTTTATTGCAATCCCACCATCAACAATCCGACGACGATCACCCTACCGCTTTCGCGACGCAAGGCGATCCTGGATATCGCTGTCCGGTATGATGTCGCGATCATCGAGGACGACGCCTATGGCGCGCTGCCGGCGGAGCCGGTCGCGCCACTGGCGGCGCTTGCGCCGGAGCGGGTCTATCACATCGCCGGCCTTGCCAAATGCCTGTCGCCGGCGCTGCGCATCGCCTATCTCGCTGTGCCGGATTTGCGCGCGGCAACCAGGCTCGCCGGCATTATCCGCGCCACCTCGGCCATGGCATCGCCGCTCTCAGCCGCCATCGCTAGACGCTGGATCGAAGACGGCACGGCTGAGGCTGTCCTTGCCGCTATCCGCCAGGAGAGCAAGGGACGGCAGGCCATCGCGGCAGAATTGCTGCCGGCGGCCCATGTGCTTGCCGATCCCGAAGGCTTCCATATCTGGCTGCGACTACCACCCGCCTGGTCGCGCGGTGAATTCACAGCGCGATTGCGCTCTGCCGGTATCGGCGTCGTCGCCAGCGATGCCTTCGCCCTTGGTCCCGCGCCAGAGGCGGTGCGCCTCGGGCTCGGAGCGGCCGAAAATCACGACCATCTGCGCCAGAGCCTCGGCATCGTCGCTGATCTCCTCGCCGAGACGCCCGCGGCCTCGACGATTGTCATCTGATCGGACAAATTGCCGCGCCTGCATATATTGTTCGAAACAATATACATACAATAATTGACAATGTATGTATTTGGTACCATATATCCTGCAACAGGACGGTTGGCTGCGTGACGGCAGCCGGTAGCCCGTCCGGCTTCGAGGCGACCCGCATGGGGCGCTTCGCCTGCGAGGCTCCCGGGCATCGCGCCTAGGCGTGGAGTGTCCGATTTTGCAAAGGACAGAACAATGTCATCCGAAGATGCATGGCCACCGCTTTCTCCGCTTCAGACCGGCTTGCGCGGTCGCTGCCCGCGCTGTGGCGAGGGTCATCTTTTCAATGGTTTTTTGACGCTGCGCCCTTCCTGTGAGGTTTGCGGCCTAGACTATGCCTTTGCCGATCCAGCCGATGGCCCGGCCTTCTTCGTCATCTGCTTTGCCTGCATTCCGAGCGTCGCTTTCGCTGTCTGGCTCGAAGTCGCCTTCAACGCTCCCTATTGGGTGCATGCCTTCACGACGCTGCCGTTCATGCTGCTGACCTGTATCCCGCCGCTGCGGCCCCTCAAGGGCTGGCTGGTCGCGAGCCAGTATTTCTACAAGGCGGAAGAGGGCAAGCTGGCACGGCTGGAAACGCCACGCGACGATGGCGGCCTCAATCCGCATTCCGCGTGATCGGGCCGGACGATCCGGCATATTTCCTCCGCCCATTCCTGATCTCCTCCCCAGGGCTTCGCACGGCTGCATACATGCCGGTGGTGCGGAATTCGGTGGGATTGATCCCATAGATGCGGCGGAAGGCTTTTGAGAAATAATTGGCGTCGTCGAAGCCCGACATGATCGCTACTTCCTTGACCGGGATGAAGGCCGCCTTGGTCAGTAGTTTTGCCGCCCGCTGCATGCGTTGCTGCAGCACGAATTCGGCCGGCGGCAGGCCTTCGCTCTCGGCGAAGACACGGGAGAAATGGGCGCGACTGAGGCCGCCGACCTTGGCGAGTTCGCTGACCGGCAGAGGCTTGTCGAGATTGTCGTTGATGTGATCGATGACTGCCTGCATGGCGGAACGGTCGGCGGCGACGGCGTGCGAGCCGAAGACATCGTCATAAAGCGCCATCGCGGCCTCATAAGCCACCGCCGAAGCGGAGGCCGGTGTTGCGGCACCCCGCACCAGCCGCAGGCTGCAATCGGCAAGATGATCGATCGTTGCCGGCTGCAATTTCAGCACCGGCCCGGCGGCGGCGAGAATCAGGCGGTGGATGCGCAGGGCTTCCTCGCCATTCATCGATATCCAGAAATACTCCCAACGCTCGCCTTTTTCCAACCAGTAGCGGTGATTGTGCGGCACCAGCACCAGCAGCGTATCGCCGGGACCGACCCGGTAATTGCGGTTCTCGTAACGCAACCGGCCGCTGCCGCTGATCGTGTGTTGCAGCACTGTGAACGGCGTCAGGCCGCGCCGGCGTCCGTCCCAATCGTAAACCTCGTTATCCCTTATTTCGTAGCCGGCGCTGGTCGGCATGGCATGCAGCCGGTGGCGGCCGCGCGGCAGCGAAACAGTCCGCATGGTTTGGCCATTGGTGATCAAATCTTGCAGCACAAAATTACCCTTGAAAGCATAATTGTTCTCTGGTCGATCCGGCGATTATAGGCATAATCCCGCCAGAAAACAGCATGTACCTGCCGATGAGGACCGGCAGAAGGAGGGGAAAATGCCCGTTTCGCCATCTCGCCCGATACCGTGCGATCGTGGGACGAAAATACCATTCTCTTCTCCGTTGCTGATTGTTTGACCGACTTCAAGGTGAGGATCATGAGTTTCAAAATCGCTATTATCGGCGCAGGTAGCGTCGGCTTCACGAAAAAGCTGTTCACCGACATTCTTTGCGTGCCGGAGTTCCAGGACGTCGAATTCGCGCTGACCGATGTCAGTGAGCACAATCTCACGATGATCAAGGCGATCCTCGATCGCATCGTTGAGGCGAACAAGCTGCCGACGCGGGTGACAGCCACCACCGAGCGCCGCGAGGCGATCTCCGGTGCACGCTACGTCATCAGCTGCGTGCGCGTCGGCGGGCTGGAAGCCTACGCCGAGGATATTCGCATTCCCCTCAAATACGGCATCGACCAATGCGTCGGCGATACGATCTGTGCCGGCGGCATTCTCTATGGCCAGCGCAACATTCCGGTCATTCTCGACTTCTGCAAGGATATCCGCGAAGTCGCCGAACCCGGCGCGAAGTTCCTGAACTATGCCAACCCGATGGCGATGAATACCTGGGCGGCGATCGAATACGGCAAGGTCGACACGATCGGCCTCTGCCATGGCGTCCAGCACGGCGCCGAACAGATCGCCGAGGTTCTCGGCGCGAAGAACAAGGCGGAGCTCGACTATATCTGCTCGGGCATCAACCATCAGACCTGGTTCGTCGATCTCCGTCTCAACGGCCGCAAGATCGGCAAGGACGAGCTGGTCGCCGCATTCGAGGCACATCCGGTCTTCTCGCAGCAGGAGAAACTGCGCATTGACGTGCTGAAGCGCTTCGGCGTCTACTCCACCGAAAGCAACGGCCATCTCTCGGAATACCTGCCCTGGTATCGCAAGCGGCCGGACGAGATCAACAAGTGGATCGACATGTCCGACTGGATCCATGGCGAGACGGGCGGATACCTCCGCCATTCCACCGAGACCCGCAACTGGTTCGAGACGGAATTCCAGCAGATCCTCGACAGCGCGTCGCAGCCTATCGACCCGGCCAGGCGCTCGAATGAGCATGCGAGCCATATTCTCGAGGCATTGGAGACCAATCGCGTCTATCGCGGCCACTTCAACGTCAAGAACAACGGCGTCATCACCAATCTTCCGGCCGACGCCATCATCGAATCGCCCGGCTTCGTCGATCGCTTCGGCATCAACATGGTGGCGGGCATCACGCTGCCGGAGGCCTGTGCGGCCACCTGCATTTCCTCGATCAATGTTCAGCGCATGTCGGTCCATGCCGCCGTCAGCGGCGATCTCGACCTGCTGAAACTCGCGGTTCTGCATGATCCGCTGGTCGGTGCCATCTCGACCCCGGAAGAGGTTTGGCAGATGGTTGACGAAATGATCGTCGCCGAGGCTCGCTGGCTGCCGCAATATGCGCATGCCGTCGAGGGCGCCAAGGATCGCCTCTCGCGTAGCAAGGTGAAAACCCGCGACTGGAAGGGGGCGGCCAGCCGCAACGTCCGCTCGATCGAGGAATTGAGAGCGGAGAAGGCAGCCCTGAAGCAGGCTGGCTAACGGATTGAGGTTCGGGACATATTGGCTGCGGCGGGACTTTCAGGAGGACAGACCCCGTCGCATCCGGCCAATGGTTTCCAGTTCGATGGAGGAATGCGGCGCTCCCACGGGGACGCTCGCGATAAGGGGAGAGAGAAAACGATGAGATATTTTCGACCGATCAGCATTCTAGCGGCGATGACGATTGCCACATCCGCAATCGCTATCAGCGCCTACGCATCCGAACCGACCGTGCCGCCCGTACCCCCGGTTTTCCCGGCGGAAGGCAAGATCAAATATGTGGCGCGTGACTCCATCCTGGAGTTCAAGGCGCTGCCGGAATATCACGAGCCGGATTGGGTCACCGAGAAATTTGTCAAGACCGGCAAGCTGCCGCCGGTCAAGGATCGCCTGCCGAAGGAGCCGCTGGTCTACAAAACCGGCAACATGCCCGATGGTATCGGCGTTTATGGCGACACGTTGCGCCATGTCATCGGTGGCAGGCCGGAAGGCTGGAACTATGGCGCCGGGCAGACACAAGGCTGGGGTGGCATCGATATCGCCCTGTCCGAGTGCCTGACGCGCACCGCGCCGCTGTTTCAGGTCGAGGCGAAGGACACCGAACCGCTGCCGAACCTTGCCAAGGGATGGGAGTGGTCGGCGGATGGCCACAAGCTCACCATGCATCTGATCGAAGGCGCGAAATGGTCCGACGGGGCGCCATTCAATGCTGATGACATCATGTTCTACTGGGAAGATGAGGTCATCGACCCGAATGTTTCGCCGCTCGGCGGCGGCGCATCGCCCGAGGCCTTCGGCGAGGGGACGACGCTCAGGAAGGTCGACGATTATACGATCGAGTGGACCTTCAAGGACGCCTTCCCGAAGCAGTATCTCTACACGATGGCCTATCCGAATTTCTGCCCCGGCCCGTCGCATATTCTCAAGCCGCAGCATCCAAAATATTCGAAGAACACCTACGACCAGTTCAAGAACGCTTTCCCGCCGGAATTCATGAACATACCCGTCATGGGTGCCTGGGTACCTGTCGAATACCGTTCCGATGACATCATCGTTCTACGCCGCAACCCCTACTACTGGAAGGTCGACGAAAAGGGCAATCAGCTGCCTTATCTCAACGAGCTGGACTACAAGCTCTCGACCTGGGCTGACCGCGACGTGCAGGCGGTTGCCGGTTCCGGCGACCTCTCCAATCTGGAGCAGCCGGAAAACTTCGTCGCTTCGCTGAAACGCGCCGCCCAGCCGGACGCTCCGGCACGTCTTGCCTTCGGACCGCGCCTCATCGGCTATAACCTGCAGATGAACTTCTCCGCCAATGGCTGGGGCGCGCCGGATGCGCGCGGACAAGCCGTTCGCGAACTGAACCGTAACGAGGATTTCCGCAAGGCCGTGACCATGGCGCTCGACCGCAAGGCGATCGGTGAATCCCTGGTCAAGGGGCCGTTCACGGCGATCTATCCAGGGGGTCTGTCTTCGGGCACCAGCTTCTACGATCGCAACTCGACCGTCTATTATCCTTTCGACCTCGCCGGTGCGAAGGCGGAGCTGGCAAAGGCCGGTCTCAAGGACACCGACGGCGACGGTATCGTCAACTTCCCGGCCGGCACGGCTGGCGGTAAGGACGTCGAGATTACCTTGCTGGTCAACAACGACTACACCACGGACAAGAGCCTTGCCGAGGGTGTGGTCGGCCAGATGGAGAAGCTTGGCCTCCGGGTGATCATCAATGCGCTTGATGGCCCGAAGCGCGATGATGCCAACTATAGCGGCCGTTTCGATTGGATGGTCCGCCGTAACAGCACCGAACTGGCCTCGGTCGTGCAGAACACCGAACAGCTCGCGCCCATCGGCCCGCGCACGAGCTGGAACCACCGTGCGCCGGAAAGCGGCCAAGTGGACCTGATGCCGTTCGAAAAGGAGATGGTTGACGTCGTCAACAAGTTCACCGCCTCGAAGGATAGCGACGAGCGCGTGGCCCTGATGAAACAGTACCAGAAGCTCTCGACCGGGCATCTCTACAATATCGGCCTGACGGAGTATCCCGGTGCTCTGATCATCAACAAGCGCTTCTCGAACGTTCCCCCGGGCACGCCGATCTTCATGTTCAACTGGGCTGAAGACTCGATCATTCGTGAACGCATGTGGGTCGCTGCCGACAAGCAGGGGAAATACGAACTGTTCCCCGAACAACTGCCGGGCGCGCCTGGCAGCGCCGGTCCCGTAAAGTGATCACGGAATTCGGCCAACAGGCCGCTGCCTGACAGACGTCTAAAAGTCCGGCTGCACCGCGCTGCAGCCGGGCAAATGTGAACACAGCCGGTCCGTGCGATCCCTAGGGGATGCAGACCACCGGCGGCAACAAGAGAAGCGAACCGTTCCATGTTGCGATTCCTGCTCATGCGCATAGCCTCAGCCATACCCGTGCTCCTGATCCTGAGCGTGGTGACTTTCGCCATTATCCAGGCACCGCCGGGAGACTATGCTGACTATATCCGCTCGCAATTGATGAACCAGGGCGGCGCATCCTTCGCCCAGGCTGACGCCCAGGCACAGGCTTACCGCCAGGAGCATGGTCTCGATAAGCCGATGGTCGTGCAATATTTCAACTGGATCGGCGGCATCGTCACCAGGGGCGATTTCGGCTACAGCATGTTCTACAACAAGCCGGTTGGCGACGTTGTCGGCGAGCGTCTGCCGCGCACTTTGCTGCTCGCCCTCGTTTGCCACATCCTGGCGTCTATCCTCGGCATCGGCTTCGGCATTTGGGCGGCGACGCGACAATATAGCTGGATCGATAGCCTGCTCTCCGGCATCTCCTTCCTCGGCATGACGGTGCCGCGCTTTCTGATGGCGCTGATCATCGTCTATATCCTCGTCTTCCAGCTCAACGTCTCGGAAATCGGCAGTTTCTATTCGCCGCAATATGGTGGCGCGCCGTGGTCCTGGGGTAAGTTCGTCGATCTCGTCAAACATGTCTGGCCGGTCGTGGCGATCGCCACCTTCGGCGGGCTCGCCTATAATATGCGCGTCATGCGGGGCAATCTGCTCGACACGCTGAATGCGCAATATGTCGAGACCGCCCGCGCCAAGGGTCTGTCCGGCGGCGCCGTCGTCATGCGCCATGCCGTTCCGAACGCGCTCCATCCGCTCGTCATGTATCAGGGCGTCGTACTGCCCTACATGCTGACCGGCGAGATCGAGACCGCCATCATCTTCGCGCTGCCGACCGTCGGTCCGGCGATCGTTGGCTCCATGGCGGTCGGCGACGTGTATGTCACCGCCACCTTCATGCTGGTGCTGTCGGCGACACTGATCGTCGGCAACATCATTGCCGATGTTCTGCTCGCCCTGCTCGATCCCCGCGTGCGCCAACAGGGAGGGATCAGCTGATGCTCGCCTTCAACACATCCCCACCACCGCTTGAAGAAAAAATAACGCTGAAAGGCGGCAATGAGAGCTATATCGCGCTTGTCTGGCGACGTCTGAAGCGCTCCTGGACCGGCATGGGCGGCCTGATCCTCGTCGTTCTGCTGCTCCTGATGGCGCTCTTTGCCGAGTTCATTTCACCCGACGATCCCAAGGCGACCGATACCGGCTTTGCGCCGCCGCAGGTGATCAGCTTTCACGACAAGGATGGCAATTTCGTCTTCCAGCCGCGCGTCTATGCGCTGGCCGAGACCGACGAACTCGATCCCGTCACCTTCCAGCCAGTGGTCGGGCCGGACTACAACAATCCCCGTCTGCTCGGCTTCTTCGTCAAGGGTGCGCCCTATAAACTCTTCGGCCTGATCCCGGGCGACCGCCATCTCTTCGGGTCGACCGATGGGCAGCCAGTGCATTTTCTCGGCACCGACAAGTTCGGCCGCGATGTCCTATCCCGTGCCATCTATGGTTCGCGCATCTCCTTGATGATCGCGTTGACCGTCGTCTTCATCGTCACCGTCGTCGGAACGACAGTGGGCATGGTGTCCGGATATTTCGGCGGCACCCTTGATACCTGGATCCAACGTTTCGTCGAACTGGTGCTCGCCTTTCCGCAATTGCCGCTCTATCTGGCGCTGACCTCGCTCATCCCGGTGACGGCGCCGACCAATGTCTTCCTCGCCTTCGTCATCGTCGTCATGTCGGCGCTCGGCTGGGCACAGATGTCGCGTGAGGTGCGTGGCAAGACCATGGCCCTGGCCAGGATAGAGTATGTGCGCGCCGCAATGGCGGTCGGGGCGACCGATCGGCGCATCATCCTGCAGCATATCTTTCCGAACGTGATGAGCCACGTCATCGTCGCCGTGACGCTGGCAATCCCGAGCGTGGTGCTGCTCGAATCCTTCCTCGGTTTTCTCGGCTTTGCGGTCAAGCCGCCGCTGATCTCCTGGGGGCTGATGTTGCAGGACACGTCTACCTATTCGGTTATTGGCTCCTATCCCTGGATCCTCTCGCCCGTCGCCTTCGTGCTCGTCACCGTCTTTGCGTTCAACGCGCTTGGCGACGGCTTACGCGACGCGATCGACCCCTATTGAGAGGAGACAGATCATGACCCTCACACTCGTCAACCCCTTCGCTCCCGACATCAGGCTCGATGCCGCCGGCAAAACAGTGTCGCCCGTCATCGACGCCCGCAATGTCGCGGTCAAATTCAAGGTCGAGGACGGTATCATCGATGCCGTCAAGGACATCTCCTTCCAGCTCTATCGCGGCGAAACCATCGCCATCGTCGGAGAATCCGGCTCGGGAAAATCGGTGACCGCCCGTACGATCATGGGGCTGCTTACCAAGCGCGCCGTGGTCTCGGAAAAATCGAGCGTCAACTACGACGGCAAGAATGTCCTGAAATTCTCCGAGCGCGCCCGGCGGCAGTTGCGTGGCGACCGCATCTCGATGATCTTCCAGGAGCCGATGAGCTCGCTCAACCCGATCTATACGATCGGCGGCCAGATCGTCGAGGCAATCCGCGTCCACCGCAAGGTTAGCCGGCGCGAGGCGGAAAAACGGGCGCTAGACCTGCTCAAGCAGGTGCAGATCCCCGATCCCGAGGCCCGGCTCAGACAATATCCGCACCAACTTTCCGGCGGGCAGCGCCAGCGCGTGATGATCGCCATGGCGCTCGCCAATGATCCGGACGTGCTGATCGCCGACGAGCCGACGACCGCGCTCGACGTGACCGTGCAGGCGCAAATCCTGAATCTCATCCGCAACCTGCAAAAGCAGCTCGGCATGGCGGTGATCCTGATCACCCACGATCTAACGGTCGTCCGGCAGTTCTCCGACTATGTCTATGTCATGCAGCATGGCGAGATGCGCGAGCACAATACGACCGAAGAGCTCTTCGCCCATCCGCAGCATCCCTATACGCGGCATCTGCTTGCCTCAGAGCCGCGGGGGCAGGCAAAGCCGCTGCCGCCGGATTGCGGCACGATCCTTGAGGGCAAGTCCGTGAAGGTCGCCTTCATGCTGCGCCATGGCGGCCTGTTCAAGCCGGACCTGCGCGAGCTTGTCGCCGTCGGTGGTCTGAGCCTGGAGCTTCGCCGCCACGAAACGCTTGGCCTTGTCGGTGAATCCGGCTCCGGCAAGACCACGTTCGGGCAGGCGCTGCTGCGGCTGATCGATGCCGACAGCGGCGAGATCTATTTCGCCGGCCAGGCGATCCAAGGCCGCTCGCGCGCCGAGATGCGGCCGCTGCGCTCGCGTATGCAAGTCGTTTTCCAGGATCCATTCTCTTCGCTCAACCCGCGCATGACCATCGGCCAGATCATTTCCGAGGGGCTGGTGGTCAACAACATCGGCGCCAACAAGGCCGAGCGGCTGGAGCGGGTGAAGGAAGCGCTGGTGAGCGCCGGCATGCCGTCGAATATCCTGTCGCGCTTCCCGCACGAATTTTCCGGCGGCCAGCGCCAGCGCATCGCCATCGCCCGTGCCATCGCGCTCGAGCCGGAATTCATTCTGCTCGACGAGCCGACCTCGGCGCTCGATCTCTCCGTCCAGGCACAGATCATCGACCTCCTGCGCAAGCTGCAGGATGAGCGGGGCCTGAGTTACCTTTTCATCTCGCACGACCTCAAGGTTGTCCGCGCCCTTTGCCATCGCGTCATCGTCATGCAGCACGGCAAGATCGTGGAAGAAGGACCGGTCGACGACGTTCTTTCCCATCCCAAGACCGCCTACACCGAACGCCTCGTCAAAGCGGCGTTCGAGGTAGCTTCCTAGCATTCAGGAGATTTCAAATGACAGGCAATCCCAAGATCACCTTTATCGGCGCCGGTTCCACCGTCTTCATGAAAAACATCATCGGCGACGTGCTGCAGCGTCCGGCGCTTTCGGGCGCTAGATTTGCGCTGATGGATTTGAACCCGCAGCGGCTGGAAGAAAGCGCCATCGTCGTGCGCAAGCTTGCCTCGACGCTTGGCGCACCGGCCACCGTCGAAACCTTTGCCGATCAGCGCAAGGCGCTGGACGGCGCTCATTTCGTCGTCGTCGCTTTCCAGATCGGCGGCTATGAGCCCTGCACGGTGACCGACTTCGAAGTGCCGAAGAAATACGGCCTGCGCCAGACGATCGCCGATACGCTCGGCGTTGGCGGTATCATGCGCGGGCTGCGCACCGTGCCGCATCTCTGGAAGATTTGCGAGGACATGCTCGCCGTCTGCCCCGAGGCGGTGATGCTGCAATATGTCAACCCGATGGCGATCAATACCTGGGCGATTGCCGAGAAGTACCCGACGATCAAGCAGGTCGGCCTCTGCCATTCCGTGCAGGGTACGGCGATGGAACTGGCCCACGATCTCGACATTCCCTATGAGGAAATTCGCTATCGCTCGGCCGGTATCAACCATATGGCCTTCTACCTGAAGTTCGAGCATCGCCAGCCGGATGGATCCTATCGCGATCTCTATCCCGATCTCGTGCGCGCCTACCGCGAGGGACGTGCGCCGAAGCCCGGCTGGAACCCGCGCTGCCCGAACAAGGTGCGCTATGAGATGCTGACACGGCTTGGCTATTTCGTCACCGAGAGCTCGGAACATTTCGCCGAATACACGCCCTATTTCATCAAGGAAGGTCGCGAGGACCTGATCGAGAAGTTCGGCATTCCGCTCGACGAATATCCGAAGCGCTGCATCGAGCAGATCGCCCGCTGGAAGAGCCAGGCTGATGAATATCGCAATGCTGACAAGATCGAGGTCACGCAATCGAAGGAATACGCCTCTTCGATCATCAACTCGGTCTGGACCGGCGAGCCCTCGGTGATCTATGGCAACGTCCGCAACAATGGCTGCATCACCTCGTTGCCCTATAATTGCGCCGCCGAGGTTCCCTGCCTGGTCGATGCCTCAGGCATCCAGCCGACCTTCATCGGCGATCTGCCGCCGCAACTGACCGCGCTCATCCGCACCAACATAAATGTGCAGGAATTGACCGTTCAGGCCTTGATGACTGAGAACCGTGAGCACATTTACCACGCGGCAATGATGGACCCGCATACGGCCGCCGAGCTCGATCTCGACCAGATCTGGTCGCTCACCGATGATCTGCTGGCCGCGCACGGTGACTGGTTGCCGGAATGGGCGCGCGGCGCCCGCAAGGTTCAGGCCGCCTGAAACCACCCTCTCCCGGTTTTTGCGGCCGGAAGGGCCCCGCAGCATCGCTGCGGGGCCTCGCCTTTTTAGCCTTGGCTAAGAAGGTGAAAATCCAAAACCCTCTATTTTCCAAACCGATATCGGATGGAAAAGCCGATCCGACTGCGCTAGAAACGACAGCAAATCTTGGGAGAGAGCAAAGACATGGCCAGTTCGGATATTTTCAGCAGCGGAACCTTCGTCGGACGTGTATGGCGTCCGGATGTGAAGGGGCCGGCCCTTGTCGTCGTCCGTGACGGTGCTCTTTACGACATCACCTCAAAGGACGCGCCGACCATGCGCGACCTGTTGGAAAAGGATGATCCGGTATCCTTTGTCCACGCGCAAAAGGGCGAAGCCGTCGCCAGGCTCGATGACTTGCTCGCTGCCAAGGCCGACAACTCGGTGGTCCATCTTCTCGCTCCCATCGACCTGCAGGCGATCAAGGCCTGCGGCGTCACCTTCGCCCGGTCGATGCTCGAACGTGTCATCGAGGAGCGTGCCGCCGGCAACCCGGATCTTGCGGAATCGATCCGCGGCAAGGTCACGGCCCTGATCGGTGACAGCCTGCGCAATCTGAAGGCCGGCTCACCGGAGGCCGCGAAGGTCAAGGCGGCGCTGATCGAGGAGGGAGTGTGGTCGCAATATCTTGAGGTTGGCATCGGCCCGGACGCCGAGGTCTTCTCGAAGTCGCAGGTCATGTCGTCAATGGGCCCAGGCGCCGATGTCGGCCTGCATCCGATCTCGAAGTGGAATAATCCCGAGCCGGAAATCGTGCTCGCCGTTGATAGCCAAGGCCGCGTCAGGGGGGCGACGCTCGGCAACGACGTCAACCTGCGGGATGTCGAAGGACGCTCGGCGCTGCTGCTCGGCAAGGCGAAGGACAACAATGCCTCTTGCTCGATCGGCCCCTTCATCCGCCTGTTCGACGAGACTTATACGCTCGATGATGTGCGCAATGCCGATCTCGACCTCAAGGTCGAAGGCGAGGACGGCTATGTCCTGCACGGCCGCTCGTCGATGAAGGAGATCAGTCGCGATCCGCTCGACCTCGTCTCCCAGACCATAGGCCGCCATCATCAATATCCCGATGGTTTCGTGCTGTTCATGGGCACCCTTTTTGCGCCGGTGGAGGATCGCGATACGCCGGGGCAGGGCTTCACCCACAAGATCGGCGACATCGTCACCATTTCCAACGACAGGCTTGGGGCGCTCCGAAATCGCGTGCTGCTGTCGACGGAATGCGCGCCCTGGACCTTCGGCGTGTCGCATCTGATGCGCAACCTGGCTGGGCGCGGGCTGATTTGATGGGGAATTAGAGCAATTCCAGGAAAAGTGCGCAGCGGTTTTCCGTCCGGAATTGCGTCAAAACAATAGGATAGAGCGGCGAAGCGATTCCGTGAAGCGCTGAAACGCTCTAGGGTGGGGTTCGGCTGGCGTCGGCCCGTCCTCTTTCAATCGAATGCGCTATAGGCTGTATGGATGGCCATGGCGTCTCACTGCATCACAGACACACCAGCTTCCTCTGCTGCCTTGATAAGTGCCTCTCGCGCGGCGGATGGCTGGACCGTACCCATCATCGCGTCGAGGCACACTTTTATCGCAGCCAGATACTCTTCACCGTCGTCGATCGGCCAATGTTCCAGCAGCGTCTCAGTGGCGGCCTGTACCGAATTGACACGCCGATATTCCCCAGCGCCTTCCATCACCAATGTCACGGCAGGGAAGGGCCGCAAAGTGTCCCGTTTCAAAACGCAATACCTCCAAAGCACACATACTTTGGTAACCTTGCAAAATACGTTCCGGAGTGGGGTGCCATCATCGCGCTGGTATCGTCAAAAGGTGATTAGGGGCTCTGGCGTCTGCGTCGGGATGCAGTTTGAGACGGGCCGATAAGGACAATCGGGCGGCAAGTCGTCACAGCTAAAGGCAGGGGAAACATAAGAATCCCGAATAGACTCTATCAGATCGTATGTTTGCGCATGCGCTGACCTACGCACAAATGGTCAGGCAGGACCTACGGGCTACGGGCGCCTGTCAAAAACGTTGCTCTCAATGCGTCGACATCGAGTGCGGTTGCTGCTGGCGGCTGCGGGCAGCGGTGAGTTCGGAGGTGGTGTGATTGAGGCGGTCGGCGAGGACGCGCATGATTTCTACGGCCATTTCGGGGAAATCGCTCAGCAGCTTCAGGAAGTGTTCCTTGCTGATCTTCAGTGCTTCCAGCCGCGATGTCGCCTTGACGGTGGCGGTACGGGAGACATCACAGAGAATGGCGATCTCACCGACGATGGAGTTGATATCGACTTCGGCGACCTTGATCTCGCCGGCGGGACTATCGACAAGAATATCAGCAGTTCCTGAAAGAACAACGTAGGCCGCGTCGCCCTGGTCGCCCTGATGAAACAACGCCTGACCGGCATTATAGCTGACGCGATCCGAGGTAAATGCCAACAATTTCAATTTTGCGGGTGCGATGCGCGCAAAAATCGGCACCCGTTTCAGCATTTCAACTTCGTCCTTCAGAAGCATGAGCTTCAAATCCCCGGTTTCAGGCCCCAGATATCCCCGCGCAATAGGATATTACGATAACAGTTCTTTGAACATCCCGTTTTTTTCTAAAAGATCGGTCGTTGTGCCGCTTTCAACCAGGCTGCCATGGTTGAAGACCAGAACGCGATCGAACAGCTCGGCAAAATTCGGGTTGGACAGTACCCAGATGAGTGCTGGCTTATCCGCGCTCCTGTCGAGTTCTGTCAGGATGGAGCGGAGGATCTGATCCTGGATACGATGGTCGAGCGCTGGCAACGGGCGGTTGCAGATGATGTAGTCGGCCCGCTTCAGCAGGGCACGGCCAAGATTGAGTTTCTGCCGCTGCACGTTGGTCAATCGCTTGCCGCCGGACCCGACATCGAAGTCCAGCCCGATTGACAGCACGCTGTCCTGCATGCCGAGCCGTTCGAACACGTCGTACATGATGGAGTGAATACGCTCGGGCGCGTTCGCCTGTTGATGGGCGATCCTGCCGAACAGCACGTTGTCCATCAATGTCGCCGAGGCGGTGAAACGCTCCGGATCGTAGCGCTCGATCACCTCGGCAAGATCGGCCGGGATATGCTCGTAGAACTTGATCCGCGTCGTGACGATCTTCTCCATCAGCGTCTGGGTCAAAAGACCGAAGCGGTGGCGAGGTTCGATATAGGAGAAGCTGAGGCGGATGATGGCTGCCCGTTCGTCAGGCGAAGCGGCGGAGAAGCCCTTGCCGTTCAGCTTCTGCAATAGCGCCTCGTAGGTCGGAATATCTTCCGGTGTCATGAAGGTGAGCTGCTGGAAGAAAGGGTGGTCCGGAGGCAGGTCGGTGAAGAGCTCGACGGCGTTTTCCGCGATTTCCAGGCCCATGTCGTAGAGGTCGGTATTGAGGCCGGTCTCGGTGAACAATTGCTGGAAATAGGGGTGCGCAGCAAGCTTGCGATTGGTCATCTGCGGTCGCTTCAGCGTGCCGAACAGTAGGTTTTCGCCGACTGTCGCCTGCGGATTATAGGCATCGAATTCGAAGGGCACGACAAGCCCTTCGAGATTTTCCTCCTTCAGCCTCACGCGCAGCGCCTGGCGCAGCTCGACGATGCGCGAGGTGAGATCCTCATGCGCCACCGTGTCGACAGTCGAGCGTAGCGCCATGTCGAGGATATCCTGGGACATGGCCACGACATCGAGAACGGGACGAATGGCGGCATAGATATCGTTCGGACCGGTGGCGCCGGCGGCGGCATAATCGACCCAGTCGCTGTTAAGGTCCAGCTCCGGATTGCCGGCGCGCCGCGCTTCGATCATCTGCCACTTGAGCTTGTTGGCTGCTTTCTCGTCATAAGTCGCCGCGGTCAATGGCGCGTGCTTCAGGCCATAGAGAAGATTGCTGCGCAACGTCCCGTGGAAAAAGAAGGTATCCGATGAGGCATAGGCAATGCGCCGCCCCGTCAGCGATTCCGGCAATTCCAGCAGATCGTGGCCGTCAATAGTGGTCCGACCGGTATCCGGCCGGACAAGCCGGCCTAGCGCCTCGGCAAGATATTCGCCACCGGCGCCGCTTTCGCCGACGATCGCCACCGTCTCGCCGGGATTGATCTCGACGGAAACGTGGTCCAGCACGCGGGCACCGCTGTCATCGACGACGGTGATATTGGTGGCGACCAGCGGATGGGTAATACGACCTGCGGGAGCGGGTGAGACAAGCTGGATCTTCGGATCGATCAGGCCATCGACGCTGAACTGTTCGACCACCTGATTGTATTTGACCTGAACGTCCTGGCGCGACTGATCCCAGTCGATGAGTTCCTTCAACGGCCCCGGCAGGTCCTTATAGGCGTTGATGACGGCGACGAGCTGACCGATATCGAGCCGGCCCTGCAGCGCTAGAAAACCGCCGATCGAATAAAACAGGAAGGGTGTCACCTGGGCGAGGAAGTTGTTGATGAATTTCACCATGAACTTCCACTGGTAGAGATCGTAGCGGATCGAGAAGATCAGCCCGAGGCGAGCGGCAATGTCGGCGCGCTCCAGATTGGAGGTGTCGTTGGCATGGATCGTGCCGATACCTTCGACGATTTCGCCGACGCGGCCAGACAGTTCGCGCGCGGTCAATTGCCGCTGGCGCCCGAGTTCGAGCAGCCGCTTACGCATGCGCGGAATGACGATTGCCTGCACCACGACGATGGCTGCGGCGATCATGCCCAGCCAGAAATTTTGCATGATGATGAAGATCAGCGCAGTGATCGCCTGGCCGCCGAGCAGGGCCGGCTGCACAAAAGCGTCGCCGGTGAAGCCGCCCATCGGCTCGACTTCGTCCTTGATCATGGTGGCGATCTCAGCGGGCTTCACCCGCTTGAAATGCGCCGGCGGGAAACGCAGCACGCGGTCGATCAGCTCGAAGCGAATGCGGCGCAGCATGCGCTCGCCGAGACGGCCTTTATAGGTGTTGATGTAGAGCTTGAAGAGGCCGTTGAGGACGACCAGCGCCAGGAATACCAGGCTGAGTGCGATCAGCATCCAGAAGCGCGTGAGATGCAGGCCCTCGAATACCTCGATATGCCCGATCAGGGGCAGGTCGAAGGCGATATGCATGAAGGTCTGGGTGTCGCCGGGATGCTCGAAACCTTTGCCCTGGATAGGCCCGTTGACGATCTGCTTCGGCAAGTCGAAAGACAGAAAGTACGGGATCATCGAAGCGGCGACGATCGTCAGTATCCAAATCTGCTCCAGCCGGGTGTTCGACCAGATGTAACGCGCTAGGCTTTTTTCCATCGCTTATTGCATGCTTCCAAATTCAACAGTCTTCGCCGTCAATGCCGGCGCCGATGTTGCAGAGGTGCGGGAGGAGTTCATTTTGGATGCGCGGCCCCATATCGAAAACGGGACGCCCCCGGTCTCTCGCCCAGGTTCCTCCCGATTCATTGATTTCCCATTTTATATCACAAGATTGCGGAAAACGAGGGGGGCAAAACGACGAGGAGAAGTGACAGACCGTCACCGCGAATTTCACTATAATTGACGGATGATTGCGGAGGTCTTTTCGGTGCCGGTGAGGTCGATATCAAGGGTCGACGGCTTCGGTTGCGAGAGTGCCTTGTCGATGGTCCCGACGAGCTGATCCGTCGTCAGTCCCGCTTCCGGCAACGCCAGCGCCAGCCCTAGATTCTCCAGTCGCTCGGCGCGCACGGACTGCTCGGTTTCGCCGCCGGCGGTGAACGGCACCAGGATGGAGCGGCAACCGGTGACAAGGAGATCGCCGACCGTGTTGTAGCCTGCCTGCGAGATCGACAGCTCCGCACCTCTGAGCAGAGATGGGAAATCCTTGCGGAAACGGACGACCTCAACGTTACCGGGCGCATCCGCGGTCAAAGTGGCGAAGTCCTGTTCCGGCAGGTTCGGCCCGGTCACCAGCAGCCAGCGGCGGTTGATCGCGATCCGGCTTGCCGCCTCAAGCGACGCGCGGATCAGGTCGCGCCCAACCGCGCCGCCGCCGGCGGAAACGACGATGTCGAAGATCTCGGTCGGCTCGGGCGGCAAGGGCGGGGCGACGATGCCGGTATAGGTGATCTTGTCGGAAATGGCGGCAGTCAGCGGAAATGTCTCCTCCAGCCGGACGAAGTTCGGATCGCCATGGACCAGAACACCGTCGAAATGATCGCGCAGCAGGCCCACGGTCTCCTCGTCGCGCCCCGGCTTTTTCTGCTGCTGCAGGATATCGCGCACTGAACTGTAGAGCCTCGGCTTCGGTTTGGCCGATGCAATGGCATCAAGTAGCGGCAACAGCTCGAAGCGCATTTGGCGGCGGCCGAAGGGAAAGGCCTCTATGATGACGACATCAGGCGCGGCCGTGTGGAACGCATCCAGCAACAAGTTTCGGCGAGCGGACAAAAACTCCTCGCCGACAGCCTTCCCCGACTGATCGGCAAGGCCGGAAAAACCGGCGCTGCTGGCGACGACCGGCGGCAGGGTGACCGAGTTGACGTCTGGGCCGGGAAAGCCGTTCACCGGCACGCCGCCTGTGACGACCGTCACGAGACAGCCGTCCTTCGCCATCGCGCTGGCAATGCGGCTGGCGCGAGCAAGATGGCCGATGCCAAGCAGGTGCTGGACATAAAAGAACACACGGGGGGACGACTTATGGGAGGCTGTCATGCCGATTTCCGCCATTGCTCTTCTTTTTGCCACTGCTCCTCGAACAGCCGTGTCAATTGCCGAATACTGGAATGATGGTCGAAATGCTCACGCACGCGCTTTTCGGCAGCATCGCCAAGCCGGCGGCGCAGCGCCGGATCGCGGATCGCCTGTTCCAGTGCCGCCGCCAGCGCCTTTGGGTCTTCCGGCGGCACGACGAAGCCGTTCTCGCCATCGGTCAGCAGTTCCGGCACGCCGGAAATATTGGTGGAGAGGCAGGGGAGGCGCTGGCTGGAAGCCTCGACCAGCACATTCGGCAGGCCATCGCGGTCGCCATCGGCTGCGACCCGGCAGGCAAGCGCGAAGAGATCCGCCTGACGGTAATGCGCCAGCACCTCCTCCTGCGCCAACGCACCCTTCCAGGTGATGCGATCGGCAATGCCGAGCGTGTCGGCAAGCACCTTCAGCTTCGCCAGCCCATCACCGCCGCCAATATGGGTAAAGCGCCAATGAAGATCGGCGGGCAGCAGCGCCAGCGCCCTCAAAAGCACGTCATAGCCTTTCTTCTCGACCGCGCGGCCGACGCTGAGAAGGAGGGCGGGATCGGAGGCCTGCGAGCCGTCGCGGCCGGAATGCTCACCTGCGAAGGGGCCGAAGCGGGCGAGATCGAGGCCATGATAGCTCAGATGCACGTGGTCGGGCATCGACGTCAGATCGCGCATGTGCTCATAGCCACTGCGGGTGCAAGTGACCGTCCAACGGGCACGCCCGAGCTTTTCCGACAGCTCCCAGTCCGGCGAGGTCCAGATATCCTTGGCATGTGCGGAACAGGTCCAGGGAATGCCGGTCATGATGCTGGCATAGGCCGTCACCGAGGCGGGCGTATGGATGAAATGCGCGTGCAGCCATTCGCCATTGTCGGGCCATTCATGCGCCAGCACCAGCGCCTGGCCGAAGCGGCGAAAGCGATTCGGCGTGATGTCCCGCTTGAGATCGGCCCAGAACTGCTTCAGCAACGGCTTGAAGCCGGGCTTGCCGATGCCGGCGAAGAAAGCGCGCAATACGCGCAGCGGCTCGTCGTGGAGATATTCCGGCAGGTAGACGACCCGCGCCTTGATCTCGTCATGGACGGGATGGCGCTTCTTGTCCGTCGGCCTGCGCATCGAAATCAATGTCAGGTCGAAGCCGGCCCGCTCCAGGCCAAGCAGCTCCTGCGCGATGAAGGTCTCGGACAGGCGGGGGTAGCCCTTGAGGACCACCAGGATCTTTTTGCGCATCGATGGGTTCCGATGCTCTATTCGGCGACGACCGAGAGCGGAGGATATTGCTCGCGGTCGTCGAACCATTCGCCGACGATGCGGGAAATATGCACCAGCCCTTCCAGCCGCATGTTCTCGCTGCTCGCCGATGGCGGCGCGCGGGTCGGCAGGCGCTTCAGCGCGGCGGCAAGCTGCTTCGGATCGGCGGACTCCTCCGGCAGCAGCATGTCGACGAGACCGAGCTCGCTTGCCCGCTGGGCGCGGATCAGTTGCTCCTCCCGTGGCCTGGTGCGCGGGATGATCAGCGCTGGCTTGTCGAAGGACAGGATTTCGCAATAGGTATTGTAGCCGCCCATGGCGACCACACCTTTGGCGCCGGCGATCAGTTCCTCCATCTTGTTGTCGAACTCGATCACCTGAAGACAGGCAATCTTGCTTGCGCGCTTCAGAAGCTGAATGCGTTCCTTGGCCGGCATATAGGGGCCAAGCACGATCAGCGTCTTGTGCTGCAGCGTGTTGTCCTGCTCAAAGGCGCTGACGACATCGTTGACGAGATCGGCGCCGTCGCCGCCGCCGCCGGTGGTGACGAGAAGATAGTCTTCATCGGGCACATGTTCCGATTTCGCGCCTTGCGTGGAGACGCTGCGCTGCAGGAAGCCGACGAATTCCATTTTCCGGCGCACGCCGGGCGGCACGTCGAGACCCATCAGCGGATCGTGGAAGTCCGGCGGTCCGTAGACCCAGACGCGGTCGTAGAACTGGTCGATCTTCTGCAGCACGCTGTTCTTCTTCCATTCGGCTTCGAGCAGATGCGGGGCATCCATCACATCGCGCATGCCGAGCACCAGCGTCGTGCCGCGCGCCTTTAGATATTGCAGGGTCTCCTCGACCTCGCCCTTCAGGCCCATCGGTTCCTTGTCGACGATGAAGATGTCCGGCTGGAAGGTCTCCGCCGTGTGACGGATAATCGACTGGCGCATCTTCAGGGTTTCCTGAAGATCGACATGGCTTGCCATCGACGTATATTCGCCGTCGCGCAGCTTGATCACGCTCGGGACCTTCACGAAATCGACTCGCGCTCGATAATCGAAAGCGCCGGCGATCGTCGCACCGGAAATGATCAGGACCTTCAGTCCACGGTAGTTCTCGACAAGCGCATGCGCGATGGTCCGGCACCGTCTGAGATGACCCAGACCGAAGGTGTCGTGACTATACATGAGGATTCGAGCATCTTCTAAGCGCCGCTTCATGGGCAAAACCTCAGGACTGAAAGTCATTTTCGCGGGTTCTCTGCAAACGACGTCCGCGGCCGCTCTTCGAATTGCAATCCATTTCTTGGCCACGCTTTCCGCTATTTGTAGGGATCGGCCGCGTCGCGCAAGCCGTCTCCTAAAAAGTTGAACGCCAGAATGACCAAAATCACCGGTACCATCGGGAAAAGGAGCCAGGGATAAAATGCAATAACGCTGGCGCCGCGAGCTTCGGTCAGCAGGATGCCCCAGCTTGTGATCGGCGGCCGAAGACCGAGGCCCAGGAAGCTCAGCGCGGTTTCGCCGAGAATCATGCTGGGGATCGAAATCGTCGCCGTCGCGATCAGGTGCGACATGAAACCGGGCACGAGATGCCGGCCGATGACACGGGGCGAGCTCGCGCCCATCAGCTGCGCAGCAAGAACATAGTCTTCTTCTCGCAAAGACAAGAGCTTGGAGCGTACGGCTCGTGCGAGCCCGGTCCAGTCGAGAATGCCGAGAATGATGGTAATGCCGAAGTAGATCAGGATAGGGCTCCAGCTCACCGGCATGATCGCCGCAAGCGCCATCCATAGCGGCAGGCTCGGCAGCGATTGCAGCACTTCGATGACCCGCTGGACCAGTAGATCGAAGATCCCGCCATGATATCCGGCGAGGCCGCCGATGACGATCCCGAGCAGGAAGCTGATGCTGATGCCGATCAATCCGATCGTCAGGGAGATGCGCGCGCCGTAGATGATCCGGGACAATACGTCGCGGCCCAGGCGGTCGGTGCCGAGCAGGTACATCTGGCCACCGACAGCGGGGCAGACCAGATGGATATCCGAATCCACCAGGCCCCAGAAGCGATAGGGGTCACCATGACAGAGGAAGCGGATCGGCTGAACATCGGCTGAGTTTTCGGTATAGACCCGCCGCAGCGTGTCGAGCTCGAGTGTCATCTTGCGGCCATAGACGAAGGGGCCGACGAATTTGCCCTGGTCGAAGAGATGGATGGCCTGTGGCGGCGAATGGATATATTCGACGTTGCGGGTATGCAGTCCGTAAGGCGCCAGAAACTCCGAAATCAGGATCGTGCCGTAGAGCAGGATCAGGAAGATGCCGGACGCAAGTGCAAGCTTGTGCCGCTTGAACTTCCACCACATCAGCCGCTTCTGCGAGGCCTGGTAGTAACGCGCCTGACCGGCGGACATGGCTTCGAACTGATCGGGATCGAAGGCGGCGGTCGAGACGTAATGCTCCAATGGGGCGCCGGGGCGCGGCAGGGGTGCGGTCACTTTGTGCTCCTGCCTTGCAAGCGGATACGTGGATCGAGGAAGCCGAGGGCGATGTCAGAGATCAGCACGCCGATGACGTTCAGGAAGGCGAGGAACATCAGGAACGAGCCGGCGAGATACATGTCCTGGCTCTGCAATGCCTTGATCAGCATCGGTCCGGTCGTTTCCAGCGACAGCACGATGGCGGTGATTTCAGCTCCAGAGATGATCGACGGCAGGATCGAGCCGATGTCGGCAACGAAGAAGTTGAGCGCCATGCGCAGCGGATACTTCACCAGTGCCTTCAGGGGATGCAGCCCTTTGGCGCGGGCAGTGATGACATATTGCTTCTGCATCTCGTCGAGCAGATTGGCGCGAAGGCGACGGATCATGCCGGCCGTGCCCGCCGTGCCGACGATGATGACCGGAATCCACAGATGCGCCAGGATCGAGCGCGCCTTTTCCCAGCTCATCGGCTGCGACAGGTATTTCTGATCCATCAGGTGGCCGATCGAGACGCCGAACCAGACATTGGCGAAATACATCAGGATCAGCGCCAGCATGAAGTTCGGAATGGCGATGCCGAGCAGGCCGAGAAAGGTCAGGCCATAATCGCCCCAGCTATACTGATGGGTGGCGGAATAAATGCCGATGGGGAAGGCGATCAGCCAGGTCAGCAGGATCGTCGTCATCGAGACGAGGATCGTCAGCCACAGCCTGTCGCCGACGACTTCCGAGACCGGCAACTGATATTCGAAGGAATAGCCGAAATCGCCATGCAGCATGCCGGCGGCCCAATAGACATATTGCAGGGCCATGGGCTTATCGAGCCCGTATTCGTGGCGAAGATCGGTGATTTCCTGCAGGTTGGCGGTCTCGCCCTGAGCGCGAAGTTCGGCAATCTGGCTTTCGAAGAAATCGCCGGGCGGAAGCTGGATGATGGTGAAGACCAGCATCGAGATGACGATCAGCGTCGGAACCATCACTGCGATGCGCCAGAGGATATACTTAAGCATGCGCCGGATCCTCCTTCAGCCAGAAGGTATCGGGCATATAGACGCCGAGATAGCAGGTCGGATCAAAGCCGTAGAGCGCCTTCTCAGGCACGTTCTGCAGGCGCGACGAGTGCAGGATCGGCTGCATCGTGCCGTTGATCAGGCCGATGGAGAAGACCTGCTCGGAATAGATCGACAGCATCTTATGCCATATCTCGGCACGTTCGAAGGAGGAGGCCGCCTTTCCCCATTCGCCAAGAAGCCTGACCAGCTCCGCCGCCTCCGGCACATCAGGCGCAACACCCTGTGTCTGGCGGGAAAGATAATACATGCCCCAGAGCGGCCATTGCATCTGATCGTCCATCGTCGGTGCAAGTTGGCCGGGATTCATGTCTGCGGTCGCTACCCCATTGTCGAGGCCGTACCAGATCGACATCATGATGCGGCCGCCCATGGCGCGGCTGCGAAAGATGTCGCGTTGCGAGACCCGGGTGAAGAGTGCGATGCCGACCTTGCGCCAATGATCGGTGATCAATTCCAGCACGTCGGTGTCGAGCGTGCTTTCGCCTGGTGTCTCGACCGTGATCTCAGCCCGCCGGCCATCCGACAGCAGACGGATGCCGTCCTCATCGCGCTTGTCGAGGCCGGCAGCATCGAGCAGCGCATTGGCCTGATCCGTGTCATGAGCAATCCATGCGGTGGCATATTCCGGCTTGTAGAGCGGGCTTTCCGGCAGCACGGTGTCGGCGCTTTCGGTGCCCAGACCGTAGAATACGGCCATGTTGATCTCGTGTCGGTCGATCGCCAGCGAGAGCGCCCGGCGCACGCGCACGTCGCGCAAGACCTCGCGCCAGACGGGATCGGCGCTGTTGAGGTTCGGCAGCAAAGCGACTCGTGACCCGCGTGTCAACTTCCAGAGATTGACCTTCACCGGATAGTGCTTCTCTGCCTCCTTGAGGAGCGTGTAGTCGTTGAAGTCTATGCCGGTCGCCTGCAGATCGCTTTCGCCGGCATTGGCCTTGGCCGCGATGATCGCCGCCGAGCTGATGCTCAGAACGAAGCGGTCGACATAGGGCAGTTGCCGGCCATTTTCGTCAACGCGGTGGAAATAGGGATTGCGCTCGAAAACGAATTGCTCCGCCGGCGGCGCCGTCGTGTTGCGCCAGGGATCGAGCACGGGCAGTTTGGGATTCTCCGGCCTGTAGGCGCGGCCCTTCTTGATGTGCATGTCCTGCCATTTGCGCACACGCGATTCCTGCATCAGCGAGGCAAGCCGGATACTGTCCTGATATTTCTTGTGGAATTGCTTCAGGTAATGGCCGGGGCCGGAGATGACCAGCGGCTGGGGTGCGGCCAGGCTCGGCAGAAAGTCCGGATTTGGCTCGTCCCAGGAATAGCGCACCGTCAGCTCGTCGAGGACCTCGAAACGCGGCAGGCTGCCATGCGGGCGCAGTTCCAGCGCGCCGCCGCCCGGCGTCAGCTCCTTGTTGAGGATGACGTCTTCCCACCAATAGCGGAAATCATCCGAGGTGAAGGGTTGGCCGTCCGACCACTTGTGCCCCTTGCGCAGCTTGAAAGTGAAGACGCAATCATTGAGAGCGGAGTAGGATTCGAGAATATCAGGCTGCAGCGTCAAGGTTCGATCATAGCCGACAAGGCGGGCATAA
The DNA here is from genome assembly GCF_041355235.1 of Rhizobium sp. RCC_161_2. Classification (NCBI taxonomy): domain Bacteria; kingdom Pseudomonadati; phylum Pseudomonadota; class Alphaproteobacteria; order Hyphomicrobiales; family Rhizobiaceae; genus Rhizobium; species Rhizobium sp. RCC_161_2. The sequence continues at coordinate 277,030 of NZ_JBFUPL010000001.1, forward strand.
CCGTAGATCGTCATGAAGCGAATATCGTTCTGGCTGCCGATGATGGTACGCACCGTGCCGCCATAATGGCCGGGCGCGCGACCCAGCGCCCTGACGTTGACGACCCGCGGAAATTTCGGCAGGCGCTTGACGAGCGGCGGCATCTGGCCGGAGCGAAGCCAATCGGCCAGATAATCCGGCTCGTTGTCGATTTCCGCAGCCACGACAGGCAGCGGCAGAACGCTGGAGGCCATCAGGCCAAGGAAGGTTCGACGGGTTACCACGCGCGCAATTCCTGAACATCGGCGCCGCGGCGAGCGCGCACGAAATGACCGCCGCCAAGGTCGGCATAGGCGAGGTCGCCGCCGTCTTCTTCCGCAAAATGCGGCCCCCAGCTCTGCTTGGCGGCCGGACCTTCGCTGTTGACCGCCGAGAAATCAAGCGGTCGGTCGAGGTCGGGGAAGGGGACCGCGGCCAGCAGCGAGCGCGTATAGGGGTGGACCGGATCGCGAAGGATGATCTCGCGCGGCGCGATCTCGACGATGCGGCCGCGGGCCATGACGGCGATACGGTCCGCCATATAGTCGACAACCGCGAGATTGTGCGAAATGAAGAGATAGGTAAGGCCAAGCTCCCTCTGCAAATCCTTGAGAAGATTGAGGATCTGCGCCTGCACCGAAACGTCGAGCGCTGAGACCGGCTCGTCGAGGATCAGGAGCTTCGGCCCGAGCGCCAGGGCGCGCGCAATGCCGATGCGCTGGCGCTGGCCGCCGGAAAAGCTGTGGGGATAGCGGCTCAGATAGTGCTGGTCGAGCCCGATCGCCTGCATCAACCCCTTGACCTTCTCCTTGCGCTCGGCGCTATCGCCATGCCGATGAATTTCCAGCGGCTCGCTCAGGATATTGCGGATCGTCATGCGCGGCGACAGGGAGGAAACCGGGTCCTGGAATACCATCTGGATCTTTGTGCGCAGATCCATGAGCGCGTCGCCCTTGACGGCCAGCACGTCGATCTTGCCGTCGCCGTCGTCGAAGCTGACTGAGCCGCTGTCGGCGCTGACAGCACGCATCAGGATCTTGCTGACCGTCGTCTTGCCGCAGCCGCTTTCGCCAACGAGCCCCAGGCATTCGCCACGGCGGATATCGAAACTGACATCGTCGACGGCGCGGAACCTCGTCCCCTCCCGGCGGCCGAATAGCCCGCTTCCCTTGGACGTATAGGTCTTTACGAGATTGCGGACCGAAAGCAGTACGTCCGGCGCCGCCGTGGCGTTGGTATTGGCCTTGGCGATTTTCTTCTTGCCCGAGAAGGTGCTGAGATTGACCGGCACGTCGCGCAGCGATTTCAGCCGTTCGCCCGGCTTCATGTCGAAATGGGGCACGGCCGACATCAGCGCCTTCAGATAGCGATGCTGCGGCCGGCGGAAGATGGTCTCGACCGGCCCGGCCTCCATGATCTCGCCGTGATAGATCACCACGACTTCGTCGGCCATGTTGGCGACGACGCCGAGGTCATGCGTGATCAGCAGCATGGCCATGTTGAACTTCTGCTGCAGGCCGCGCAGCAGGCCGAGGATCTGCGCCTGGATGGTGACGTCGAGCGCCGTCGTCGGCTCGTCGGCGATCAACAGCGCCGGATTGCAGATCAGCGCCATGGCGATCATCGCACGCTGACGCATGCCACCCGACAGCTCGAACGGATACATGTCGAAGGTGCGGTGCGGATTCTGAAAGCCGACGAGGCTCAGCATCTCCTCGGTCTTTTCGCGTTGCTCGGCCTTGCTGAGAGCAGGGTTGTGGATGCGCAGCGCCTCGCTGACCTGGTTGCCGACCGTATGCAGCGGCGACAGCGAGGTCATCGGCTCCTGAAAAATGTTGGCCATGCGCGCGCCGCGCATCTGGCGGATTGCGATGCCGTCGCGGGGCAGTTGCAGAATGTCGGTGGTCTGACCGTCGAGCGGATCGGTAAACAGAATGCGGCCGCTCGCTTGCGCGGGTGTCGGCAGGATACCCATGATCGACTGGCTGATGATCGACTTGCCCGAACCGGACTCGCCGACCAATGCTGTGACCTTGCCGGGGAGTACCCGCAAGTTGGCGTTTTTCACAACTCGCAACTTGTCCCCGTAAATCGAGAACGAGACGTCGAGGTTCTCGATACGCAATAAATCAGTCCCTGACGTCATGCCTGTGTAGTCCCGATTGCACGACCTTATACGGTCCCATTCGGCACACTAACGTAGGCCATAACGGGTGTCCAGTTGGTCAAAGCAGGACCTGAACAGTAAAAAAACTGTCATTTTTCCAATGATCTATCGGGAGATGCTTAACTAAGCATGCCTTATTATCATTGAATGAATTTTTCGACTTGCGGGCGGTTCTCGAACTTCTTGGCGTCCCGATGCAGCAGAATGACCTGTTCGGCTTCCGACAGGGCGTCGATATCCGCATCGTGAAAGACTTCCGTCGCGCCGTTGAGCGCGGCGTTGGCCTTTGGATGCACGACCGTGAAACGCTGCCGCACGCCGCGCAGCCGCTCCTCGCCGAGTGTCACCCATTCGCTGCCGGTATAGCCGGAGAAGGCCTGGCTCGCGACCACTTCCGTCGAATATTTCTTGGTCAGCGACTGCAGCCGTTGCACCTCGTTGACGGCAGCGCCGAAGGCCGAGAAGGTCAGGCGATCCTTCAGCCCGACATTGCCGAACATGACGTTGCCGACATGCAGCCCGATGCCGTAGCGAACTTCGCTCAGGCCGCGCGTCAGGCGATCCTTGTTCAACGCCGTGACCCGGCTCTGCGCCTGGAAAACCGCCGATAGCGCCGCTTCGCAGGCGACCTTTGAGGGATCCTTGTGCCGGCCGCAGGGGTAGACGGCGAGAAAGCCATCGCCGAGGAAACTCAGGATCTCGCCGCCGTTGCGGTTGAATGGCGCGGCGATGGCGTCGAAGAACTCGTTCAGCGTATCGATATAGGCTTGGCGGCCTTCCTTCTCGGCATAAACGGTCGATTGCCGCATATCGCCCATGACGAGGGCAGCACGGATCGTTTCGCCGTCGCCGCGGCGGACCTGGCCGTTCAGCACGCGCTTGCCGGCGTCACCGCCGAGATAGGTGGTCAGCATGTTGTTGGCGAGCTTGCCGAGAACCGCCATCTTGGCCGCCATCGCCAAGTGGTTCTGCATGCGCATCAGAGCGCCGATCATTTCCTCGCTGAAGCCGCTGATGCTGTCGGTCGACCATGAGCCCATCATCCCCTGGGCGGAACCGGCACCGAAGGTCTGCACGAAGGCGATATAATCGGTGATCTTCTCTTCGCGCAAATCCTTGAAGACCGGGAATTCCAATGGCCCGTCGACATCGATCCGCCGGCGCAGATGCAGGAGATTGTTGGAGAGCAGATAATAATAGGGGCTCTGCACGAAGCGTTCCGGCTTGTCGTCCATGTGCCGGTAGCCCTCGATCGTCAACCCACCGGCCCGACGCCAGGTGAAGCCAAGCGCGTCATAGAGCGGATGCAGCATCGAAAAGGTCAGGTGCACGCGGGCGATCGGCAGGCCGGAGGCGGCCATGCGTTCGCAGAAACCGCGAACGATGGTCTCCAGGTCTTCGCCGGTCAGCGCCGCCTGGGTCAGCCATTCAGCGACCTTGTCGAGAAAAATATCGGAAACACTCGAATGAACTGTCATCGTCCCCACGGCCTATCCTTGCAATCAATAAGGGCTGTTCACTCGAAACGCGCTGCCGACCAAACAATGCGGGCGCGGCCGCAACGTCGTGTCCAAGCCTGGTGGCAGCGGTCGGATGAACGAATCATGCGACAAACGACGGCACATTTCCCCCGAAATTCCGAATTGCGCCGACGTCGTGAAAAGATTTCCCTGCGCCATTTACGCATCCCGGCGGACATATGGCGCATTGGAAAAGAGGGCCGGCAGGGCTGCCGACTCTCGTTTTGTTCTCCTTCAAATAAGGTTCTGATGTCGCTGAAACAATGGTTGAAAATACCAGGCCTCCAGAAAAATCCACATGAGGCGAAAATCTTTGAAAATCTTTATGGCATGTCGGATGACGACAAGGTCGCGGCCTCGCCATCGTGCAGCTTCTCGCGCAACGCCATTGCCGCCATCGCATAGCCGCCGCTGGCGCCGTCGATGAAGTGCATGTGATCGCGCATCAGCGGTGTCGGTACGAAACAGGTCATGAGAGCGCTGTCCTGCCGATGGAGGCCATAACGGCACACGCCCTCGGCCTCGGCCGCGCGCAGCCGCGCTTCGATACGAGAGAAACGTTCAGCGTCGACATCGATGGTCATCTTCAGCCCATCGTCGAATTTGCGGAAATCGGAATTCGCGGCGAGGTCACGCCGATAAATTTTGGCATCGAAGGTCGCCGTGCGGATACCCAGCTTGTCGAGGATGCAGACGAGAACGATCTGTGCGCCGATCGCAAGTTTGCGCCGCCAGCGATTAGCCATCGGCCCTGTCGCCCGCGCCTCCATTTCTGCCCCCAGAAAGTTAAGCACAGGCTTCGGGCCTTCGACGGGTACGGGGTGGCCGTCGCGGTTCTGCTCCGTGGAAATGGCGATGATGTCGGTCACAAGGCGTCGAAATTCCGAACCGCTGCCTGCTTGATCGGGAACGGCGATAATCGAGACGATCTCGCCATTATGGGCTTTGATCGGGTTCCATCGGCAGGAAAGGCCGGTCAGGTCCGGCCGCGTTTCCGGTGCCGCCGCCTCGACGGCAAATCGTCCGGCCTTCATCTGGCTTTCCGCCCAGCTTGCGCCGCCGCCGGCGAACATGGCGTAGGACACGAAATCGCTGGGACTGAAGCGGGCGACCCGTACGTCCAGTCCTTCGGCGCGGACATCCGCCATGGGCACCAGAGCGGTGCGCAGGCTGAGCTGCAGCTCCTCCGTCACCCAGGTCCGCACAGCCGCCAGAGCCTCCCTTACACGACCCTCACCGGAGGGAGGAATAGCCACCAGAGAGCCGTCGCCGCCGAAGACGAAGGGATAATCGCCCTTGTCCAGCGCGTTGAGCACGGCGGAAATCACGCTGGCGCCGGCCATGTTGACGGATTTGTAATGACCGGAGGCGATCGCATTGGTCGAGCTGACGATATCGGCTACCGCCAGCAACCAATCATCCGGAAGCGGTCGGTAATTGTCACTGTCCGTCACGCCTTCGAAATCGGTGAAAACCGGCAATGCACGGAAGAAATCGTCGTTCGGATCGGCCATGACACATCCCCCTTACATGCGCGCCGCAACACTCTATCCCTACAGCAACCGCATCGAAAAACCAGCGGGGCGGTCGACGCGGCGACATGCATCATGCTACTCCGGCTGCGGGAGAGACACCACGATGCCAAGGACAAGACAGATACGATGAGCCGCCTGGATAGTTTCATCCGCCGCCTGACCGCGCAACGCGACATCCTCAACGGTATTGCCGATGAGGTTAAAGCACTCGAAGGTCCCGTGCTGGAGCTCGGACTTGGCAATGGCCGCACATTCGACCACCTGCGCGAGCTTTTCCCCGATCGCCGCATCGTTGCCTTCGATCGCGCCGCCAATGCCTACGGCCCGTCGATGCCGGAAGCCGGGAATCTCGTCCTCGGCGAGATCAAGGACACGGCCCGGGATTTCATCGGCAGCGGTGCCTCGCTTGCCCATGCCGATATCGGCACCGGCTATGAGGAGAAGGACGCGGTGACCTTGACCTGGCTGCCTCAGATTATGGTCGGCGTACTGGCGCCGCGCGGTATCGCCGTCAGCGGCCTGTCCCTGAATCACCCTGATCTCGCGCCATTGCCCTTGCCGGCAGGCGTGAAAGCGGGCCGCTATTTCATCTACCGGCGCCGATAGGCGCTAGCGCAGGAGGAGGACGTCGAACTGCTCGCCTCCGGTCGGCAGTTCGGCAATCTTCATCGGTACGGTGCGGTCCTCGAAAAAAGCCAGGCATTCCGTATAGTAGGCAGTGAGATCGGCGATGAAGGCGGATGTTTGCTCCTTGCCGTAGAAGGCCGGTGTGAACTCCATGTAGAGCGGCACCTTGAGGGCCATCAGCGCCTGCATCGATCTGACGGCGACGGGCTCATATCCCTCGATATCCATCCAGATCAGCCCGACATCGGCGGGCTCGACGCCGGCCTCGCCGAGAATATCGGCGACGGGCCGGACCGGCACGGAAATCTTTTCGTCGCTCGGGCTTTGCCGCAGGGCGCTGCTTTTGCCATGGTTCTTGTGGTTCAGGTAGAAATCGAGCTGCCCCTCGCGGTCGCCAGCGGCGCAGTTGACGGCGGTCACCACATCCTGAAACCCGTTATCGGCGATATTGACCGACAGAAGCCGGAAATTGCGCGGGTCGGGCTCGACGGAGACGATGCGCCGATAGGCGCCGCTGAGCGCGAAGTAGCAGGTCTGGGTGCCGATATTGCCGCCGAGTTCGAGCAGCACCGTCCCCTTGCGCAGCAGGCCGCGCTCGCGCAGCACCGTCAGCAGCCGGTCGACATGGTCACGCTCGAAATGCCCTTTGCGGAACACCTTGCGGCCGATGTAGTCGGCCGGCGAAAAGCTCATGAGATGATCGCCGCAATCCACCGTCATGGCCTTCACGCGCGGGCCGATGGCACTGATCAGGATATCGCGGCCGAGGCGGGTGTCGAACAGGCGCGTGGTGATGCGATCCCTGGTCTTGCGGAGGGTACGCTTCCAGAATTTAGTGGTCAGAATCTTACGGTCGAACATCGGGCGTCATCCCTACACGCCTGAACGATCTATGCAAAGCGGGCACTGTCTTCCTTCCGGACGATATAGACGCGCAGAGGCTCGCTGCGGCCGCGAACGGCGATCTCGCGGCTTTCGATGCCGGCGATATCGACGTCGGAAAGGCTCGCCACCGGTTCCGAGAAGACAAGCGTGCGGTTGAATTCCTTGGCGACGCTTTCAAGGCGGCTGGCGACGTTGACCGTATCGCCGATCGCCGTCACGTTCTTGACATTGCCATAGCCCATCGAACCGACCACCGCCGAGCCAGTATGCAGGCCGATGGCGATTTCGAGCGGAGCGCCCAGGTCATCGGCCAGTTCCGCACTCAGCTTGTCGATTTCCCGGACAATTTCGGCCGCCGCCTTCAGCGCCTGCCGGTTGGCTTCCTTGGGCGTGGTGCGCAGGCCGAACAGCGCCATGGCGCCGTCACCGATGAACTTGTCCATCCGGCCGCCATTCTCCTCGACGATGCGGCCGACGATGGCGAAATAGCGGTTAAGCAGGAAGACGATGTCGAAGGGCAGGCGTGCCTCGGTGAGCGCGGTGAAGTGGCGCAGGTCGCAGAAAAAAACGACGATCTCGCGCTCGCGCCCGGGGCTTGCCGTCTGGCTGTAGACGGGAATGGCGGCTTCCGCCATCGGTGTCAGAAGCGGCACGACGCTGATATCTCCCGTCGGGCGCAATTGGCAGGCAAGCCGGACATCCGGCGTGGCGCCGATCCGGTTCAGGGTCTTTTGCTCCAGCCCCTCTGGCGGCGGCAGATTGTCCGCGCCGTCGATGATCTGGACGCGGCAGGTGGAACATTGGCCCTTGCCGCCGCAGACGGAATAATGCGGGATGCCGCCGAGACGGCTCGCTTCGAGCACGGTGAAGCCGCGCGGCGCATGCACGACTTCGCCGCCTGCATAGCGGATCGCCACTTGATGCTGCCGTTCGCGCAGTCTTCGATGGGTGCGGAAGGCGAAAAGGCCGAGGATCGACATGCTGAACGCGCCATAAAAGCCGGCGCGATAGGGCCATAGGGTTATGCTTACCTGGCTGCCCGGCATGGAGCCGGCTTCACCAAGGCTGCGCATGTCGCTGTAATAGCCGCCACGAAGGCCGCGCTCGTCCTCCTGCGCCGCCTCGTGCGATACCGTTTTTCCCATGGCCGCAAAACCGAGCAGGGCAAGAACCGGTAGCGTGATGGCGAAAGACAGCATGACGGGCGCGATGGCTATGTACCATGGCCGATAGCGCAGCCAGAAATGAATGCCGATGCAGCCATGGAGCCAGACGATCAGCAGCACGATCGACTGGCGCACGCCGTTGAGCGGTGAAGTGACCCAGAGGCCGCGAACGATGGCGCGGTAATTGTCGTGATAGCCGTAGATCTCGTGAACGATGCGGGTGGCGATGATGTGGTCGATCAACAGCAGGGGCACCAGCAAGCCGGTAACGATCTGGAAAGCCTCACCCGCCGGCATGACCAGCGTGCGGCGCTTGTAGAGCATGCGCAGGACGAGGAGGATATGGACAATCAAAGCGCCGTAGAAGAGAACGGTGCCAACAGGATTGCGCCAGACCACCATGAACCAATGCTGCGCCTCGGTGGCAACGCTGAGCGAGATCAATCCGAGGGAGTGATTGGCCAGATGCATCATCACGAAAACGAAGATGACCAGACCGGAGCCAAGCCGGAATTTTCGCACCAGACGATCGGATATGATGGGTTTTCTTGCCTCTGTGGTCATCAAATCCAATTTACATTGCCCGTTCACAAGGGAACGGAAAACAGTTATCGCCTAATCATCTAGCTGCAATGCCGCATGCTGTCGAGAATACGGTCGTTAAAGCCAGGGCCTTAATTGTCAAGCAACCCGCCGGAATTCGGGCGTCTCCCGTCACATTTCCGGGCCAAACTATCACTTAATCGTCAACTATTGGCCCGTGCCATGAAGATCGCTTTCTACGCCCCTCTGAAATCGCCCAACCATCCGGTGCCGTCTGGCGATCGGCTGATGGCGCGGCTGATCATCGCGGCCTTCGAGATGGCGGGACATCAGGTCGAGCTTGCCTCTGAACTGCGCAGTTTCACGCAGACGCCGGAAGCGGGGCCGCGTGCCGAAATCGCCAGGAAAGCGGAAGAAGAAATCGCCCGCCTGCTGGAAAAATGGCGCGGCGAAACTGCGCCGGACCTCTGGTTCACCTACCATCCCTATTACAAGACGCCCGACATGATCGGTCCCAAGATCGCGGCTAGCCTCGGGATCGCCTATGTCACCGCCGAGGCTTCCTATGGCAGGCGGCATGATGATAATGGCTGGAGCGACAACCAGCGCCTCGTCGCCGACGCCGTGCGGCAGGCCGCCGTCAATCTGTGTTTTACCGAGCGCGACCGGATCGGTCTTGCCGACGCCATCCCCGAGGGGCGATATGAGCGTTTCCTGCCGTTCATCGATACCGCGCATTTCGGACCTCTGGCCAGCGAGCGCGAACCGCATCGGTTGATCACCGTTGCGATGTTGCGCCGTGGCGACAAATTCGACAGTTATGGGATGCTCGCTCGGGCGCTGGAATTGATCCGGGAGCGGGAGTGGACGCTGACCATCATCGGTGACGGACCGATGCGGGCGGAGGTGCGAGCGCTGTTTTCCGGTTTCGACAGCGACCGCATCACCTGGCTTGGAGAACGCACAGCGCCGGAGATCGTGGAGGAGCTGCGGGCAGGGGGCATCTATGTCTGGCCCGGCTGTGGCGAGGCCTATGGTCTTGCCTATCTCGAGGCGCAGGCGGCCGGCCTGCCGGTCGTGGCGCAGGCAACCGCCGGTGTGCCGGAAGTGGTGATGAACGGGGTAACGGGAATATTGACACCCGAAGGTGATCTGAGTGCCTATGCCGACGCGATCGCGCGGTTGCTGGGCGATGACCGGTCGCGGCAAGCGATGGCCAAGGCGGCCCATCGCTTCGTTCACGTGGAGAGGTCCTTGATCGCGGCCTCGAAACGGCTTGAGACCATTCTGCGGAAACATCTGGGAGATCCCTACTATGAGCGATAGAGCTGAATGGCAGCCTCTGCGCGATGAATTGCAGCGCTGGGCCGAGGCGGGGCGAAAGGCGAAGCTATGGTTCCGCGACGACGATGCCATCGAGCCGACGGCGGCCCTCGACCAATTGCTGGCGCTCTCGGACAGATACGGTGTGCCCATGGCTCTGGCGGTCATTCCCGGCCCGACCGGCCAGCCACTCGCGGAGCGTCTGGCACGCCAGAAAGCCGTGACTGTGACCGTGCATGGCTGGACGCATCACAACTATGCGCCGGATGAGACGAAGAAGCAGGAACTCGGCCTGCACCGCCCGCAGGCGGTCGTGCTCGATGAACTCCGCCAGGGGTTCGAGAAATTGAGAGAACTCTATCCTCAGCAATTCGTACCGATGCTGGTGCCCCCGTGGAACCGCATCGACAAGGCGCTGCTGCCGGAGCTCGCCCCCTTCGGCTATCGGGCCGTCTCCGTCTACGGGCTGGCCAAACCAAGGCCGATCGCCTTGGTCAATACCCATGTCGACATCATGGACTGGCACGGCACGCGTGGCGGGCGTCCGCATGGGGAGCTGGTAGAGGTTTTGATCGGCGAGCTCAAGAACCGCTTCGGGGGCAATGACGAGCCGATCGGCATCCTAACGCATCATCTCGTCCATGATGCGCTTGCCTGGGATTTCATCGAGGCGCTATTTCAGGAGACGTCCGGCAATGCCGCCGTCGACTGGCGCCCGGTCGGCGATTTCGTCAATTAAAGTTCGAGGAGTTGGCCGTCGAAAGCGGCAAAGGTCTCGGGGAAGCTTTCCCGAGCCTCCCGTTGCATGTCGTCCAACTGCTTGTCCGTGCGCCACTGCGCATGATGAAAGAGCGCGAGACGCTTGACGCCTGCTTTTTTGGCCAGCTTGACGCCTTCCTGCCAGGTGGAGTGCCCGAACCCCAGATGCTTCTGCATCTCCGCTTCGACATAGGTGGCGTCATAGATGGCGAGATCGGCGCCGGCCATCAGCGAGAGGGCCGCTTCGTCCAGGTGACCGTTCACATGCTCGGTATCGTAGACCAGCGCGATGATCCGCCCGCCCCATTCGACGCGATAGCCAACGCAACCGCCCGGATGGTTGAGCTTGGCGGTGTGGATGACGATGCCGGGATGCGGCTTCAGCGTATCGCCAGCTGCGAAATCACGAAAACCCATGGTGGCGCGACAGATATCCGGTTCTACCGGAAACCATGGCGGCCGCATGAATTGGCCGATCAGCTGCCGTGTCGTCGTCTTGCCGGCGAGATGGCCCGACCAAAGATCGACACTGACCTTGGGATCATAGATCGGATTGAAGAAAGGCAGGCCGATCATATGGTCGTAATGCGAGTGGGTGAAGAAGACATCGACATCGTTGACGCCTGCCTTCGCGAGCGACAAGGCTGCTTCTCGCGCTCCGGTACCGGCGTCAAAAAGAATGTGCCTGCCGTTATGTCGCAATTCGATACAGGAAGTATTTCCGCCGTAACGCTCGAATTCCGGTCCTGATACGGGGATACTTCCCCGTACACCCCAGAATTTAAGCTCGAAACTATCGTTTTTCATAGAAGTTTTGACACCATTCCCCTTTCCGTCAACGTAAGCACACTTTTCCTACCGTGCGAAGCCAGCAATTTTCACAAAAGTCATGCTCCGGGAGAAACTAAATTCTGTCGTTTCATCGACGCGAGTGTTTCGGGTCGATGTCCAACGATGGATCGCATGCACCTAATATAGGTACTCCCCGCCGAAATTTGAGGAGGCCGCATGGGGCTGGTAACAGCGTGGTCTCACGCCGTGGGAAAGGCGCCGTCTTCAGCCAGCCGCCTGTAGGCTTCGATCGCATAGAGCACTGTCCGCGTCTGCGCCTCGTGGCAATCGACGAAGGTCTGGCCATAGACCGTCTCGTCAGCCGCCTCGGTAACGATCGTCAACGGCGCCTGGTAGCGCATGCCCACGACGCTGATGCAGGGGATGCCGTAGCGTATCTCGAAGGGTGCGTTCGGCATGTGGACCTTGACGCAGGCGAGTTGCCGGGCATTGGCGGCGACGAGATCTTCGTCCTCGGCCAGCCTCCGTGCCACCTCATCGAGTAGCGCGTCGCCAATCGCTTCCCAGCCTGGATGCACGCCGAGGATCAGGAAGAAACCCTTCGGGATCGTCCAAAGCTCGTAGCCCCGCGGCAGATAGCCGGACATCGGCCGTGTCCACTCATGCGACGGATAACCGTGCAGATTAAGGTGCAGCTTGGCCGAAGACATCCCCAGGGCAGCCGTCCGTGCATCGCGCTCGTAGGCGAGTGTGGAGACGCTGAAGGAAATATCGTCACCAAACGCCGAATAGCGTGCGGCATGATGCATATGAAGCGGGTTTTCGACGATCAGGCGTTGATGCAGCTCGTAGCCGTCGACATTCTCCACGGGCACGATGGCAAAGTGGGCGTCGGGGTCGGCCGCCAGAACCTGCGCAGCCCTTAGCGCGCCAACCGGGCCACTGGTCTCATTGGCGTGCTGGCCCGACGAGATGAAGATGGCCGGGCCGGTGCCTTTGCGATAGCGGCCGAGCACGTCGCGGCCTTCGAGCGAGACCGCGCTGATCGGCTCGCCTCCGATCTTCGATAGTTCTCTTCTGATCTGACCGATCTTCAGCGGGCGGTCGGCGGTTTTAATGGCGATGTCGGGGCCGGTGGTTTCATCATGTTCGCCGAAATCCTCGACGGTGATCACGATCCGTGGGCTGCCCTTTGCTGCACGAATATCCGGCACGACCTGACCGGGCCGCGCCTCACGGTCGGCCATGGCGCCCATGTCCGCGTTTAGGCATTCGCGCACGGCAAAGAACAGGTCTTCATGCATCGCCTCGCGCAAGCTGATGCTTTCGCTGAAGAAATCGAGTGCGAGATCGTCTGCCGGCAGATCGACGGTGATCCGCAGCCGGTCGAAATAGGGGTGTCGCCGCTCCCAAGGATGCTGCTTGACGGCATCGACCGCGGCGAGAAACAGGATCTCGAAATCGGTCTTCAGCCGCTGACCACTGTCCGCGATGCCGACTGCCCGCCGCCAGCCGCAGCAGCGCAGCACTGGCCGGCCGACATGGTCGTCCTCGATGACATTCGGGGCAAAGACCGCATGGGTGCTCGTCCCGCCGTTCTTTGCCGTCAGCGCGACGTCGTAGACGAGATCGAGTTCGTTGGCATGGAACGATATCTCGGCGTCACCGAGAAGTGCTGCCAGCGGATAGGCTTCGATCAGGAAACGGTGCGGATCGGCGGTGGCATGCACGGGGTAACCGATTTCGACCCGCGCGAGGGAGGAGATGTCGACCTCTTCCAGGAAGAAATGGACCAACGGCTTGTAGGCGCTGCGGATGCGGGCCCTGACGCCGGCGGCGGCGAGCGTTTCCTCCGCTGCCCGGCGCGACGGGCCGTCATCGAACAACCATGCCTCGACCGGATGGGCCGGCGGGCGGGCGAGCAGCTGGGAAAGCAGCTCGTCGAGCGTACGCGGGACATCAAGATCGAGAATAGTGGTCATCGTTGCCCCGCTGGATTGAGATCATCGTGAAACCGGTCCCTCAGGACGTTGCCTAATCCATGAGCAATGTCTACCGATTGCGAGAAAACTGAAGCAAAAATAAGCGCTTTGGTTCACGGTTGGTGCACTGTCCTCACAGGGTCGCGGCCGACCGGGCTGCCTGTTCGTAATAGCCTGACAGCGTCCTCAGATGCGATGCGATCCCGGAAAGATCGTCCTGCGACAGGCCGGAAACCTTGGTCGCCTCGACCAACAATCGCTCGCGGATCTCGGAATAGCGCGTCAGCGCCTCCAGGCCCTTGTCGGTTACCTGGATCTGTTTTTCCTTGCCGCTCTTGCCGGTCTTGACGAGGCCGGCGGCCTCCAGCTTTTTCACGGCGTAGTTGGCGACATGCGTGTCCTCGATGTCGAGCACGAGGCAGAGATCGGAGAGTGTCTTCGGTCGGTCCCTGTGCCGAACGGAATGAATGATCAGGATCTCGATCGGCGAGAGGCCGGGCACGCCGGCAGCTGCCATGCAGCGTACCATCCAGCGATTGAACGCGTGCGAAAACAGGATCGATCCGTATTCGAGCTCAGAGAGGGCCGGAGAGGTGCCGACCGCCAGATGGGCGGACGACACGATCAGGTCACGCGGAGATTTTGCTTCTTTCGACTTGTCCAAAGAGCGCTCCTATCGGTCTTTTTTGCCGTAGCCGCCGCCGGTCGGCGTGACCACGGTAAAGGCCTCGCCTGTCTCCAGCACCGTATGGGCGGAACCGATCAATTCCTCGACCGTGCCGTCATTGCGTCGGACATAGTTGCGGCCGGTCTGGCCCGGCTCGCCGCCCTTGACGCCGAAGGGTGCGACGCGGCGATGGCCGGAGAGCACCGCGAATTCCAGCTTTTCCCGGGTGCGGATGGTGCGTTGCGTGCCGTTGCCGGCATTCCACTGTCCGCGTCCGCCAGAATTCGGGCGGATATGGAAGTCTTCGAGCACCACGGGAAAGCGGGTTTCAAGGATTTCCGGGTCGGTCAGGCGCGAATTGGTCATGTGGGTATGAACCGCATCGGCGCCGTTGAAGCCGGGGCCGGCTGGAGCGCCGGAGCAGATCGTCTCGTAATACTGATAGGCGTCGTTGCCGAAGGTCAGATTGTTCATCGTCCCTTGCGCGGCGGCAAGTGTGCCGACCGCGCCGAACAGGCAGTTGGTGACGGCCTGGCTCACCTCGACATTGCCGGCAACGACGGCGGCCGGATACCTAGGCGTCAGCATCGTGCCTTCGGGAATGATGATCCGAACCGGCCGCAGGCAACCGGCATTCATCGGGATATCGGCCTCGACCAGAACGCGGAAGACATAGAGCACGGCGGCGCGCGTCACTGGCTGAGGCGCGTTGAAATTGTCGGCACGCTGCTCGGACGTCCCGGTAAAATCCACCGTCGCCTCGCGCTTGTCCCTGTCGATCGAAATCTTGACGACGATCTTGCAGCCCTGATCCATCTCATAGCTGAACTCGCCATCCGGCAGGCGGTCGAGGACGCGGCGCACGCTTTCGGCGGCATTGTCCTGGACATGGCCCATATAGGCGTCGACCACGTCTTCGCCGAAGTGGACGATCATCTTCTTCAGCTCAGTGACGCCCTTCTCATTGGCCGCGACCTGTGCCTTCAGGTCGTTGACGTTCTGCGCCAGTTGTCGCACGGGATAACGCGCGCCAAGCAAGAGCGACGACAATTCTGCCTCGCGGAAGCGGCCACGGTCGAGCAGCTTGAAATTGTCGATATAGACGCCTTCCTCCTCGATATGGGTGGCGAGCGGAGACATCGAGCCCGGCGAAATGCCGCCGATATCGGCGTGATGGCCGCGGCTGGCGACCCAGAAGCGAATCTCCTTGCCGGCATCGTCGAAGACCGGCGTGCAGACGGTGAGGTCGGGCAGGTGTGTGCCGCCGTTGTAAGGCGCATTGATCAGGAAGACGTCGCCGGGATGGATGACCGGGTTCTCGCGGATGGCGGTCGCGACCGAGGCGTCCATGGAACCGAGATGAACCGGCATATGCGGCGCATTGGCGACGAGATTGCCCTCGGCGTCGAAGACGGCGCAGGAGAAATCCAGTCGCTCCTTGATGTTGACGGAATAGGCGGTGTTTTGCAGCGTGACGCCCATCTGCTCGGCGATCGACATGAAGAGATTGTTGAAGATCTCCAGCATCACCGGATCGGCCTTGGTGCCGATGGCGGTACGCTGCGGCAGCGCCTTGATGCGGGTGAGAACGATGTGATCCTTCGCCGTCAGCTTCCCCTGCCAACCGTTCTCGATGACGATGGTCTGGTTCGGCTCGATGATGATGGCCGGCCCAGTCACGGTCTGGCCGGGCAGGATCGCCTCGCGTAGCACGACGGCTGCGTCATGGCTCTCACCCTGGGAATGAAAGGAGGTGCGGCGAGCCGCATCGGCTTCGCCCTTGCCCACCTCTTTCCGCTCGAGATCGATCTCGGCGGCTGCTCCCCCGATGGTCTCGACCTCGATGGCCTCGACCACCAGCGGCTTATCCTCGGCGACGAAGCCGAAGCGGCGCTTGTGCAGAACTTCGAATTCGCCGCGCAGCCGCGCGGGATCGTCGAGCTCGGGAAAGGTCACTTCCACCGCCAGCATCGTGTCCGTGCCGGCATAGCGGATATGGGCGCGCTGGACGGTGCGGATATCGTCGGCTTCTACGCCCTGCGCTTCCAGCTCCGGCAGGCATTCGCCCTGCAACGCCTTGCCCAGCGCGGCGATGGCGGCCGGCGCGGCATCGTTGAGCGGCACGCCGAGTGCTTTCTGACGCGTGGCGCGGATATCGGCGAGGCCCATGCCATAGGCCGAGAGCAGGCCGGACATCGGATGCAGCAGAATGCTTTTCATGCCCAGGGCATCGGCGACCAGGCAGGCATGCTGCCCGCCGGCACCGCCGAAGCAGTTGAGGGCATAGCGCGTCACGTCATAGCCGCGCTGCACCGAAATCTTCTTGATTGCCTCGACCATGTTGGCGACGGCGATGCGTATGAAACCGTCCGCCACCTCTTCCGGGCCGCGACCGTCACCGATCTTGGCTGCGAGCTCCCCGAACTTGCCGCGCACGGTCTCGACGTCCAGCGGCTGGTCCTGGTTCGGCCCGAAGATTGCAGGGAAGAATTCCGGCAGCAGCTTGCCGGTCATGACATTGGCGTCGGTGACTGCCAAGGGGCCGCCGTTGCGGTAACAGGCGGGACCGGGAAAGGCACCGGCGGAATCCGGGCCGACGCGGAAACGGTCGCCATCGAAATGCAGGATCGAGCCGCCACCGGCCGCCACCGTATGGATCAGCATCATCGGGGCACGGACGCGGACGCCGGCAACTTCCGTCTCGAAAGCGCGCTCATATTCGCCGTCGAAATGCGCGACGTCTGTTGATGTCCCGCCCATGTCGAAGCCGATGACATTGCCGAAACCGGCCTGTTCGCCGGTTTTGGCGAGACCGACCACGCCACCGGCCGGGCCGGAGAGAATGGCATCCTTGCCCTGGAACATATCGGCGGCCGTCAGCCCGCCCGACGACATCATGAACATGACGCGCGCGCCCGTACGGGCGATATCGAGCTCGTCGGATACCTGGTTGATATAGCGGCCGAGCACTGGCGAGAGATAGGCGTCCACCACTGTTGTGTCGCCACGGCCGACCAGCTTGATCAGCGGCGAGACCTCGTGGCTGACGGAGACCTGTTCGAAACCGATATTCCGAGCGATCCTGGCAACTGCCGCCTCATGGGCGGGAAACTTATAGGCATGCATGAAGACGATGGCGACGGCGCGATAGCCCTTGGCGCGCAGGTCCCGCAACGCGGCTTCCGCCGCCTGCTCGTCGATAGCCTGCTCCACCGTGCCGTCGGCCAGCACGCGCTCGTCAAGCTCCACGACATCGTCATAGAGTGCTTCCGGCTTGATGATCTCGGTCGCGAAGATCTTCTTGCGCTCCTGATAGCCGATGCGCAGTGCGTCGCGGAAGCCCTTGGTCGTCACCAGCGCCAGCCGCTCGCCCTTGCGTTCCAGAAGCGCGTTGGTGGCGACCGTCGTGCCCATGCGCACCTCGCCGATGAGGCCGGCCGGGATCGGCTCGCCGTTTGCCAGACCAAGATGCAGGCGAATGCCATAGACGGCGGCATCGCGATAGGCCTCGGGATTTTCCGACAGGACCTTGCGGGCGTGCAGTTCTCCTAAGGGATCACGCCCCACGACATCGGTGAAAGTGCCGCCACGATCAATCCAGAAATCCCAATGACCCGCTACGCTGCCTGCCAAGACTGCCTCCATCAAAATCGTTCGAAAATTCACTGATAAAATATCGATAAATCGTCAACGTTTTGTCGTCAATAACAAAACCCGATCTCGGCGCCCTTAGCCGCTCAAAACCACTTGAAAGGAGGTAGGCTGTCGAAGTCCGTTGGCGCTGCCTGTGAAATCGCCTAGTGCAAACCGCCGACGCCGAGCAGGCGCTCGACCGTTGCATGATCCTGAGCGAGCGCACCGGGCGTTCCCTGCCAAGCGAGCCGACCGCGTTCGAGGATGATTACCTGATCGGCGAAGTCTAGTGCGCTCTGGATGCGCTGTTCCACCAGTAGGATGGTCATGTCGCCGGTCTTGGCGAGATTGGTAAAGGCTGCCATCAGTTCCTCGCAAATGACGGGGGCGAGACCCTCCAGCGGTTCATCGAGAAGCAGTACCGAGGGGCGGCCGAGAATGGTGCGGGCGGTCGACAGCATCTGCTGCTCGCCGCCGGAAAGCTGGTTGCCCAGGTTCTTGCGGCGCTCCTTGAGGCGCGGAAACATGTCGTAGGCTTCCTGCAGCGCGGCCTTAGGGCGACCCTTCAAACCGACGGAGAGATTTTCCTCCACCGTCAGCGTCGGAAAGACATCGCGCGTCTGCGGCACGTAGCCGAGACCCTGATGCGCGCGCCTGGCGCTCGGCAGGCCGGTGACATCGGTAGACCCCAGGCGGATGCTGCCCTCATAGCGGCGCGTCTGGCCGGCAAGTGTGGCAAGCAGCGTCGTCTTGCCCATGCCATTGCGACCGAGCACGGCAAGCCGCGCGCCGGCCGGAACGGAAAGGGATACGCCTTCCAGCACCCGCGTCGGCCCGTAACCGGCTGAAAGGTTTTCCACTTCAAGCGGTGTGGCCGGCATTGGCGTAGCTCCCCAGATAGGCCTCGCGCACCCGCGCATCCTTGGTGACGTCGGCGGGTGAGCCGTCGAAGATGATGGTGCCGGCGGCAAGCACGACGACGCGCTTGGCGAAGCGGAAGACCAAATCCATGTCGTGCTCGATCATCAGTACGGCAAGGTCTTTGGGCAGATCGGCCAGCGCCTGCTCGATGCGGCCGGTATCACTCTGCGGCACGCCGGCGGCAGGCTCGTCGAGCAACAGCACTTTCGGCTTCAGCGCCATGGCGACGGCGATCTCCAGCAATCTCTGCTGGCCGTAGGCGATTTCGCTGACCTTGCGATGCATGAGATCGGCAAGGCCGAGCTTGCCCAGCAGATCACCAGTCTCGGCCATGACGTCGCGCATGGCGAGGAAATTGCCGAACATGCGGCCGGAGCGGCCGGAGCGCTGCAGGATGGCAAGCGCCACATGCTCGGCCGGCGTCATGTCCTGAAAAAGCCGGGTCACCTGGAAGGAGCGTACCAGTCCACGCCGAACGCGGCCGATGGCGTCGATTTTGCTCACTCTCTCGCCGCCAAGACTGACCTCGCCAGCATCCGCCCGCAGATTGCCGGTGACCAGATTGACGAAGCTGGTCTTGCCAGCGCCATTGGGGCCGATCAGTGCCACGCGATCGCCCGGCGCCATCGACAGGCTGACATCATTGGTCACCGTCAATCCGCCAAAGGCTTTCTTCAGATGACTGACTTCGAAGACTGCGTTCATGAACGAGCCTCCCGGCGCCGCGCGAGATAGGCCGCGGCCGTGCCGTAAATGCCCTTCGGCGCGAACAGCACCACGAGGATCAGCAGCAGGCCTACGATGGTCAGCCAGTGGAATGGATTGGCGGCGGAGACATAATCCTCGAACAGCATGAAGACCAGCGTGCCGGCGAGCGCCCCGAACAGCGAACCCGTGCCGCCAAGCACGAGCATGACCAGGGCCTCGGCCGATTGCGTGAAGGAGAGGCTATCGAGCCCGACCACCTGGGTCGAGATCGCATTCAGCGCGCCGCCAACGCCGGCGACGGCGCCTGAGATCACATACATTTTGATGAGCGTGACCTTCGGCGAGACGCCCATGGCCCGGATGCGCAGGGGATCCTGCCTTATGCCGCGACAGAGCATCCCGAAGGGCGAGCGTACCAGAAAACGCAGCAGGACCAGCGTGACCAGCAACAACGCCACGCCATAGAGATAGGCCGTATGCCCATAGAGATCGAATTCGAACAGGCCGAACAGCGGGTCGGTGGAGATGCCGGAGAGCCCGTCGCTGCCACCCGTCCAGCTGGATGCCTTGTTGGCGAATTCATGGAAGAGGTAAATCAGCGCAATCGACAGCACGAGCTGCGGCAGGCCATGCGCTCTCAGAATGACAATGCCGCAGATCAATCCCGCGACCGCGCCGGCGACGATGCCGACCAGTGTCATCAGCAAGGGATCATTGATGCCGTAATGCGCCGAGGCGATGCCGGCGGCATAGGCGCCGGCGCCAAACAGGGCCGCATGGCCGAGCGTCGCCACGCCGCAATAACCTGTGACCAGATCGAGCGACAGGACAAGCAGGGCAATGGCGATCAATCGTGTCAGGAGCGCGAGATTGTCGGGAAACAGCAGATAGCCGGCGGCTGCCAGAACGAGGATGACCGCTATGGCAATACCATCGCGCTTGAGTGCGAGGCGGTTGCTCATGGCGGCTATACTTTCTCGGTCCATGGTCAATGCCATATCACTTCGCCCTTCCGGCTAGACCGCGCGGGAAGATGCAGACGATGGCGATGACGGCGAGATAGAAGAAGAACTCGCCATATTCCGGCATCAGATAGCGGCCGGTAGTGTCGATGCCGCCAAGGATGAGGCAGGCAAGCAGCGCCCCTCCGATCGAACCGGCGCCGCCGATTGAGACGACGACAAGAAAGGTCACCATATAGCGCAGGGCATAATAGGGCTCGACCGGCAGCAGTTCGGCGCCGACGACGCCACCGAAGGCGGCAAGCCCGACGGCGACGGCGAAGCTAACGGCATAGACGATCTCGGTACGCACGCCGAGGGCCGCCGCCATCGAGGCATTGTCGACGGAGGCGCGCAGCTTCACCCCGAACGAGGTCTTCTCGATGGTGAACCATAGCGCCAGGGCGACAACGAGCCCGCAGACAATTGCGAAGATGCGATGCGTGCCAATGGTCCGAAAGCCGAGATCGACAGAGCCTTGCAGCTCGCTTGGCAAGGGGATGGTCTTCAGCGTCGGGCCGAAGACATAGTTGGCGATGCCGATGATGCAGAAGGTAATGCCAATTGTCATCAGCACCTGCGTCAGCTCCGGCGCGCCATAGATACGGCGGTAGAGCAGCCGCTCGATCGGGATTGAGATGATTACCGTGCCGACGACGGCCAGCAGAACCGCGGCGGCATAACCCAGCCCGAGATCCCGCGCCGCATAGGAGGCGATATAGCCGCCGATCATGGCAAAGGCGCCATGCGCGAGATTGACGACGCGCATCAGCCCCATGGTGACGGAGAGGCCAATGGAAATCACGAACAGCACCATGCCGTAGGCGAGG
The DNA here is from genome assembly GCF_041355235.1 of Rhizobium sp. RCC_161_2. Taxonomy (NCBI): domain Bacteria; kingdom Pseudomonadati; phylum Pseudomonadota; class Alphaproteobacteria; order Hyphomicrobiales; family Rhizobiaceae; genus Rhizobium; species Rhizobium sp. RCC_161_2. The sequence goes on from NZ_JBFUPL010000001.1 coordinate 298,107, forward strand.
GCATCGACTGCAATGCTGAACACGGTTTGCATGGATCGGGCTGGTCCGTTTGCTTTCTTCTGCTCTTCCCTTAATCCTCTGCCGCTGGACCGGGCGCAAGCCGCCCGTTCCCTGGCCATGTCGAAGGACGCAGGAAGAGCGGTTCTATTTCACCGCCGCCAAACCGGGGTCGCCCTGCTTTTCGAAGGTCTGGATTTCCTTGTTGTAATAGGTGCCGTCGGCCGCCTTGGCGACTTCGCGCAGATAGATGTTCTGGGTGATATGCCGGCTTTCCGGGTCGATGGTCACCGGGCCGCGCGGGCTGACCCAGGAGTGGCCCTTCACCGCGTCGACGGCCTTCTGTGCATCCTGCTTGCCGCCGGTCGCCTCGATCATCTTGTAGATGACATGCATGCCATCGAATGCGCCGACCGCCGGGAAGGTGAGTTCGGCCGGATTGCCGATTGCCTTGTCGGCAGCGGCGACGAAGGCCTTGTTTTCCGGGGAGTCATGCGAAATCGCATAGTGGAAGGTCGTCTGCATGCCGAGTGCCGCGTCGCCAAGCGCCGGCAGATCGGATTCCTGCGTTAGGTCGCCGGGCGAAAACAGCTTGATGCCGGCGCCCTTCAGGCCGTTTTCATTGTAAGCCTTGACGAAGCCGAGCGTGGTCGGGCCGGAGGGCAGGAAGGCGAAGACGCCTTGCGCGCCGGAATCCTTGATGCGTTGCATGATCGGGCTGAAATCGTTGGTCGACAACGGCATGCGTACCGTCTCGACCACCTGGCCGCCGACCTTCTCGAAACCGGCCTTGAAGGCATTTTCCGCATCGACGCCGGGACCGTAGTCGCTGACGACGGAGATAACCTTGTTGACGCCGCCGTCATGCGCGACCTTGGCGATCGGTGTCGATGTCTGCCAGGTTGTGAACGAGGTTCGCACCACCAGCGGGCTCTTCGTCACGATCGCCGATGTCGCGGCGTTGAAGATCACCATCGGCACATTGGCCTGCTTGAGGATCGGCGTCACCGCCATGGCGTCCGGGGTGAAATAGAAGCCGGCCAGATATTGCACATGCTCCTTGACCACCAGTTCCTGCGCTGAAGACTTCGACTGCGCCGGATCGGCCTGTGGCACGTCGCGGTAGATCACCTCGACCTCGCTGTCGCCAACCTTGCTGCCATGCATGGCCATATAGGCATCGATGCCGGCCTTGAAATTCTTGCCCTGCAGGGCGAATGGCCCCGAAAACGGCCCGATGACGCCAATCTTGATCGTGTCGGCATAGGCGGCACTGCTGATGGCGATAGCCGCGATTGCGGCCAGAATAACCCGTTTCATATTTCTTCCTCCCCTACCGGCCTGCTCCCCGGGCCAGCTTGCTTTTACGCAGATCTGTTAAGGTCAATCTGGCATACGAAACAGTGATGTAAAATGAAATAAATGCTTGCATCGATAATGCCAGGGTTATGTTTATTTCTTGAATTTCATCTCAAAAGTTTGTTCCCAACCGCCTCACGTTCCCGATCAACTCCGGCGCCGATCGCAACGACGCGGCTGTTGCCATCACCATCTGTGGCAACAGCAGCCATTCGAGCGTCCAGGCGGCGCCCGAACGTTCCTGCTCATGCACCATGGATTGATGAATGCCGGAGAGCTGAACGGCGTTGAAGCGGGCAAGCGCGACCAGCGTCTCGGCGGCGACCGGGTTCTGCTTGTGCGGCATGGCCGAGGAGCCGCCGCCGCCGGCAAGCTCGATTTCCTCGCCTGTCTGCGCCAGAAGGGCGATGTCCAGGCCGACCTTACCGAGACTGCCAGTCATCAGCGAGAGCAGGCCTGCGAACTCGGCAATGCCTCCCCGCTGGCTCTGCCATTGCGGTTCGTCGGTGAGGTCGAGTTCCTGCGCCAGCGATGCACGAACAGCGGCAGCGTTCGATCCCAATTTTTCCAGCGTACCGACCGCGCCGCCGAACTGGAGCGGAAAGCTCTCCTGCGTCAGCCGGTCTCGATATTTGTCGAGCGGGATGCGCCAGGCGCGCAGCCGGTCGGAGACCGTCATCGGAATGGCGGCCTGCATGCGGGTGCGGCCCATAAACTGGTTCTTGCCGAATTGCTTGTCGAGTTTTTCGATCCCAGCGGTGACAGCGAAAAGACGGCCGGTGAACAGGAAAGAGACCGCCTTCAGGCGCATCATCAGGCTGGTATCGATGACATCCTGGCTGGTGGCGCCGAAATGCACATGCTTCGCGGCCTCGCCGCCAACAGCCTTGCGCAACTGCTTGACGAGGTCGGGAATGACGACCCCGTCCGTGGCCGTCGCCAATTTCAGGCTGGCAATGTCCGGCTGGAAGGTGCCGCAGACTGCCGCGATCCGCTCAGCCGCGTCTTGTGGAATGACACCATGCCGCGCCTCGGCCTTGGCGAGTGCGGCCTCGAAAGCGAGCATGGCGCGGATATCGGCTTCCGCTGAAAAATAAGCGGAAATCTCCTCGTCGCCGAGGAGGCCGGAGAGAAACGGATGGTCGAAGGCGGAAATGCTCATGGTCTATATATCGAGGAAAACCGTTTCCTTGTCGCCCTGCAAATGCACGTCGAACGTATAGACCGTCCCCTCCTGGCTGGCGATCAGGGTGGCGACACGTTGGCGATGCTCGATGCGGGCCAGCAGAGGGTCCTCGGCATTGGCCTCGGCCTCGTCGGGAAAATACATCCGGGTATGCAGGCCGATATTGATGCCGCGCGCCACGATCCAGAGGGTGATATGTGGCGCCATCTTGCGCCCGTCCTTATAGGGAGCGCAGCCGGGCTTCACCGTCTCGAAGGAGAAGACGCCGTCTTCAGCGCTGGTCGGGCAGCGGCCCCAGCCGGTGAAGTTCGGATCGGCCGTCCCGCGCATCTCCGAAGGGCTGTTGTAGAGGCCGGCGCTGTCGGCCTGCCAGATCTCGACGACGGCATCCTTCACCAGTGTATCGGCGCCGTCGAAAATCCGGCCCTTGACCGTGATGCGTTGCCCCAGCGTCTTGTCGTTGACCATGGACACGCCGTGATCGACGTCGTAGACGCCGCCAATGTCGCAAAAGTTTGGCGTCAGGCCGATATGGACATAGGGGCCAGCCGTCTGCGACGGAGTTTCCTTGAGGTAGCCGAGTTCCTGCACCATCAGTTGCCCTCCAGCCGGTTTTCGAACAGGGTCGAGCGGCGTCCGCGCAATACGATATCGAATTTATAGGCACGCGCGTCCATTGGGATCGTGTTGCCCCAGTCGAGCGGCGCGATCAGCTGCTCGATCGCCTTTTTGTCGGGGATCGTGCCGACGATCGGACATTTCCAGATCATCGGATCACCCTCGAAATACATTTGTGTGATCAGTCGCTGCGCAAAGCCGTGGCCGAAGACGGAGAAATGAATATGCGCTGGGCGCCAGTCGTTGACGCCATTCGGCCAGGGATAGGCGCCGGGCCGCACCGTGCGGAAGGCATAGTGGCCGTCCTCGTCGGTGATGGCACGGCCGCAACCGCCGAAATTCGGATCGAGGGCGGCGAGATAGGTTTCTTTCTTGTGGCGATACCGCCCGCCGGCATTGGCCTGCCAGAATTCGAGGAGAGCGCCCGGAACCGGCCGATTGCGCTCGTCGAGCACGCGGCCATGCACGATGATGCGCTCGCCGATCGCACTTTCGCCGGGTTTGGCGAAGTTATGGATCAGGTCGTTGTCGTGCTCGCCCAGAATGGAATGCCCGAAGACAGGGCCGGTGATTTCGGAGATCGTGCCGTCCAGCGACAGCAGCGCGCGCTGCGGAGAGCGCAGCACCGACGTCTTGTAGCCAGGCGTTAAGGCCGGCGCGTGCCAGGCGCGATCGCGGGCGAAAAAGGCGCCGGTTTCGGGCCTGCTATTGCTTTTGTCAGACATCTTTGCCTCGCTTCAGGCCGCCTTCTCGGCGTCCATCTGTTCGAAAACCTGCTTGGCGATCTTGATCGCGTGATTGGCCGCCGGCACGCCGGCATAGATTGCCACATGCAGCAGTGCTTCGCGGACATCGTCGCGTGTCGCGCCGGTATTGATCGTCGCGCGGACATGCATCGCCACTTCGTCATCCTGGCCGAGTGCCGCCAGAAGCGCGATCGTGACGATCGAGCGCTCACGCTTGCTGAGCGTCGGACGCGACCAGACATGACCCCAAGCGGCTTCGGTGATCAACTCCTGGAAAGGCTGGTCGAACTCCGTCGATGCTGACTGGGCCCGGTCGACATGGCTGTCGCCGAGAACGGCGCGTCGCGTCGCCATGCCCTGGCGATAGCGCTCGGACGGAGCGTTGGGTTCATTCATGGGCCTTTTCTCCATGCAAGGCGAAATCGATGAAAGCGCGAATGACGGCGGTCAGCGCCTCGGGCTGTTCGACGCAGGGAATGTGCCCCGCATCCTTGATCACTTCATAGCGCGCGTTTGGAATGAGCTTGGCGGTCGACAACACCAGGTCCGGCGATGTCGAGCCGTCCTGATCGCCGACGATACAGATGGTCGGCACCGCGATCTTCTTCGCCGCCTCGGTAAAATCGGCATCGCGCAAAGCGGCGCAGGTTGCCGTATAGCCAGCCGCCGGCTGACGGGTGAGCATGTTGGAATAGCCGGCAAAGGCGGTGTTTTCCGGACGGCGGAAAGCCGGGGTGAACCAGCGCTCCATCACTGCGTCGACGATCGATTCAATGCCCTGAGCTTCCACCTGCGCAATACGGGCATTCCAGCTATCGGTAGTGCCGATCTTGTGGGCGGTGTCACAAAGGATCAGCGCCCGGACCAGATCCGGCCGTCTCTGGTAGAGCGACTGCGCGATCAGCCCGCCGACCGATAGGCCGCAAATGATGGCGTTCTTGACATTGAGGAGATCAAGCAGCCCGGCGAGATCGGTGGCATGATCTTCGATGGCATAGGGTACCTGGCCGATATCGGAGAGACCGTGGCCGCGCTTGTCATAGAGCACGATGGCGAAATCGCCGGCGAGCCTGACGATCACGTCGCGCCAGATGCGGAAATCCGTGCCAAGCGAATTGGCAAAGACAAGCACCGGCTTGTCACCGGCAGCACCGATGATCTGATAATGGATCGTGACGTCGTTGATACGGGCGAACTGCACTGAAAATCTCCTCGACAGCGAGATTGTAGGTTTAATCTGGTTAAGTAAAATGATATTTTATGGCTTTCCGATAACCAAAAGGTTATTAAATCCATGATCGACACGCGCGTCAAATTCCGCCATCTCCAGACTTTTGTCGAGGTCGCGCGGCAGAAAAGCGTGGTCAAGGCGGCCGGTCTCCTGCATGTCAGCCAGCCGGCGGTGACCAAGACCATCCGCGAACTGGAGGAGGCGCTGGGCGTCGCGGTGTTCGAGCGCGACGGGCGTGGCATCAAGATCACCCGCTACGGCGAAGTCTTCCTGCGCCATGCGGGCGCTGCGCTGACGGCGCTGAGGCAGGGCCTCGATTCCGTTTCGCAGGAGCGATCCGGCGAGGCGCCGCCGATCCGGATCGGCGCTCTGCCGACGGTCTCGACGCGGATCATGCCGCGGGCCATGGAACTGTTCCTGAAGGAAGAAACCTGGAGCCGCATCAAGATCGTCACCGGCGAGAATGCCGTGCTTCTGGAGCAGCTCCGCGTCGGCGATCTCGATCTCGTGGTCGGGCGCCTGAGCAGCCCAGACAAGATGGCAGGTTTTTCCTTCGAGCATCTTTATTCCGAACAGGTCGTCTTCGTGGTGCGGGCAGGGCATCCGCTGCTAAGGGCAAGACAATCGCTGTTTTCCAATCTCGGCAAATACACGATCCTGATGCCTTCTCGCGGCTCGATCATCCGGCCCTCTGTCGAAAGTTTCCTGATCGCCAACGGTGTCGCAAGCCTGCCGAACCAGATCGAGACGGTATCGGATTCCTTCGGTCGCGCCTTCGTGCGCTCCAGCGATGCGGTCTGGATCATTTCGACCGGCGTCGTCGCCGGCGACGTCGAGGATGGTCTGCTGAGCCTGCTGCCGATCGACACCAGCGAGACAAGGGGACCAGTTGGGCTCACCATGCGCACCGACGCCATTCCCAGCATGCCACTGTCGATCCTGATGCAAACGATCCGCGAGGCGGCCGATGAGGTGGCGAAGAAGCGCTAAGCCACCTCAATCTCAATAGGGTAGGCCAACATAATTCTCGGCAAGAGCTGTCGAGGCGGCACGCGAGTGCGTAAGATAGTCCAGCTCCGCCTCCTGGATCTTTTGGTCGAAATCGCCGGTTTCGGGGAAGCGATGCATCATCGTCGTCATCCACCAGGAAAAGCGCACCGCCTTCCAGACGCGGGCAAGCGCCTGGGCGGAATAGGCGTCCAGGCCGGCGTTGGAGTGATCCTGATAATGTTCTGCAAGGCCCGAGAAGAGATAATGGACATCGCTCGCCGCAAGGTTCAGGCCCTTGGCGCCCGTCGCCGGCACGATATGGGCGGCATCACCGACAAGGAACAGGCGGCCGAAGCGCATGGGCTCCGTGACGAAGGAGCGCAGCGGTGCGATGGACTTTTCGAACGAGGGCGCGGTGATCAGGGCCTCGGCATGGTGTGCCGGCAGGCGGCGGCGTAGCTCGTCCCAGAAGCGGTCGTCGCTCCAGTTTTCGACCTTCTCATCCAGCGGGCACTGGATGTAATAGCGGCTGCGCGTCATCGACCGCATGGAGCAAAGCGCAAAGCCGCGCGGATGGTTGGCATAGATCAATTCATGATTGACGGGCGGGGCGTCGGCAAGCAGGCCAAGCCAGCCGAAGGGATAGATCTTCTCGAAGCTTCGGATTGATTTTTCCGGAACCGATTTGCGGCTGACGCCATGAAAGCCGTCGCAGCCGGCAATGAAATCGCAGTCGATGCGGTGGGTGACGCCGTCTTTTTCATAGGTGATAAAGGGGGCGGCACCGTCAAAAGCATATGGCTGAACATTGGCCGCATCATAGATCGTCAGTCCCCCGCTTTGTTCGCGGCGTGCCATCAGATCACGGGTCAGCTCTGTCTGGCCATAGACCATGACGCGCTTGCCGCCGGTCAGGCCATGAAGATCGATACGGTGATCACGGCCGTCGAAAGCCAGCGAAAAGCCGTCATGCGGTAAGCCTTCGGCATGCAGGCGCGCCGCGGACTGTGCCTTGTCCAACAGCCAGACAGTGCCTTCCTCCAATACGCCGGCCCGCACGCGGCCGAGAATGTAATCCTTGCCGACGCGGTCGAGAATGACGTTGTCTATGCCGGCTTCCGTCAGCAATTGGCCGAGCAAGAGGCCGGAAGGGCCGGAACCGATAATGGCAACCTGGGTACGCATAGTCTCCTCCCGCGCTTCGTCTTTTGTCGAATTCTGCGCGGCGGAGAGGGCGGGAACAATGGACATTTCACCCGAGAAATTGCACAAATCGAACATGGCGGAGGGAGAAAGCCATGTCGAGACCTGTGCCAACCTATGAACTCTATGGTGAAAATACCGGCCGGAAGCCCGATTTCTGGCTGCATTGCGAAACCATACCCTCGCGTAGCAGCCTGCATCATTGGGAAATCCGGCCACACCGCCACGAGAGTTTCTTTCAGATCTTGTACATAGACGCCGGCTCGGGCGACGCGGTCTTCGACGGCGAAAGCCACGCGATCATGCCGCCCGCCGTCATCACCGTGCCGCCGCGCCTCAACCACGGCTTCCGCTTTTCGCGAGATATAGACGGCTTCGTCATCACGGTGCTGATCTCGCACCTCAAGACCTCACCCGGCGACCGCAGCCGGCTCGGCGAATGGCTGGCCAAGCCGCACCTGACGCGGCTCGATATGGACAACGAGGACGCGGCGTATGTCGCCGGAACGTTGAGGCGCCTCGGCGGCGAATTCGCAAACCGGCGTGGTGGCCGCAACGATCTGCTCGAAGCCTATCTCACATCGGCGCTGCTCCTGACCGCCCGCCTGTCTCAGCAGGAGGGCGAAGGACAGGGCGCTTCCGACGAAAGCGAGCGGCGGATGGAAGTATTATACGGCCTGATCCAGCGCCATTTCCGCTCCCACAAGCCGGCTGCCTTTTACGCCGAAGCCCTCGGCATCTCGCCGACGCATTTGAACCGCATCGTGCGCGGAAAGACAGGTCAAGCCATCCACGAATTGATCGCCCGCAAACTGATCGACGAAGCCAAGCGCGAACTGGTCTTCACCTTCGGCTCGGTGCAGGAGATCGGATACCGGCTCGGCTTTGCCGATCCCGCCTATTTCTCACGTTTCTTCCTGAAGCAGACCGGAGAGACGCCGCGCGCCTGGCGCATTGCCGAGCGGGATAGGCTTGGGGTGTAGCGCGTCTCAGCGCAAAACCAATCGCAACGCCTTTTGCGTCTCCCTCAATAGCGGCAGAAAGCGTTCTGTCATTTCGGCGGCGGCGACATAGGCGGCCGGGGCGCCGATGTTGATGGCTGCTACCGTCTGGCCACGGTCGTTTTCCACCGGGACGGCGATGGAGCAGAGGCCGATTTCCAGTTCCTGGTCGATGACGGCGTAGCCCTGCACTCTCACCCGGCGAAACTCGGCTAACAGCTCCTCCGGGTCTGTCTTTGTATTCGGCGTATTCGCCTTGAGGTCCGTTCGGGCCAGAACGGCGCGCGCTTCGCCCTCTGGCAAGGCGGCAAGCAGAACGCGGCCCATGGAGGCGCAGAAGGCGGGCAGGCGGCTGCCTGGCGTCAGATTGATCGACATCACGCGGCGCTGCGAGGCGCGGGCGATATAGACGACCTCTGTGCCATCGAGCACCGAGGCCGAGGCATTGTGGCCGGCCTGTTCTGCAAGTTGATCGAGATAGGGCTGGATGATCGTTGGCAGCGGCGTGGCGGCGAGATAGGCATGGCCGAGCCGCAGGATCTTCGGCGTCAACGTGAAGAATTTGCCGTCATAGTCGGCATAGCCAAGTTCAGCCAGCGTCAGCAACGAGCGGCGTACGGTGGCGCGATCGAGGCCGGTCAGCTTCGACGCTTCGGCGATCGACAGGCGCTGCTGAGTCTCGCCGAAAGCCTCGATGACTTTCAGGCCCCTGGCAAAGCCGCTGACAAAGTCGGTTTCCCGCATGATGCTCTCCAAATTTGCCTTCAATTTGTGCGATATATGAACAAATATCAAATAACGCACAAATCAATTGCCGTCCAGCCTGCGCTGTTCTATTTCGAAGGGAGAGGACGGGCCGTTTTTATCCGCCCGCAATGGCAAACGGGAGTTTCTGCATGGGCAAGACAATCGCGAGCACGGCGGCTGCCGTCTCGGATATCGGCGATGGCGCGACCATCATGATCGGCGGCTTCGGCGGCTCCGGCGCGCCGATCGAACTCATTCATGCGCTAATCGACAAGGGTCCGAAGAACCTGACTGTCATCAACAACAATGCCGGCAACGGGCGTATCGGCATTGCGGCGATGATCGATGCGGGCATGGTCAAGAAGATGATCTGCTCTTTCCCGCGCTCCTCCGACCCACGCGCTTTCACGGACCGCTATCTGGCCGGCGAAATCGAGCTGGAACTGGTGCCGCAGGGGACGCTGGCCGAACGCATCCGCGCCGGCGGTGCCGGCATCCCGGCCTTTTATACCCCAACCGCCTATGGCACTGAGCTTGCCAACGGCAAGGTCATCGCCGAATTCGACGGCCGCAACTATGTTCAGGAGCGCTGGCTGAAAGCCGATTTCGCCATCGTCAAAGCCCAACTAGGCGACATCCACGGCAACCTTATTTACAACAAGGCCGGTCGCAACTTTAATCCGCTGATGTGCATGGCCGCCGCCAGGACGATCGCGCAGGTCTCGAAAATCGTCGCCCTCGGCGAACTCGATCCGGAGCACATCGTTACCCCCGGCATCTTCGTCAACGGCGTCGTCGAAGTCGCCGATCCGCAACAGGAAGAAAGCCTCATTCGGGCCGGAGTGGTATACGCATGACCATCGACACACGCGACGACATCAAGCTCTCCAACGCCCAGATCGCCTGGCGTGCAGCTCAGGACATCGAAGACGGCGCCTATGTGAATCTCGGCATCGGCTTCCCGGAAATGGTTGCCCGCTACCAGCCCCCGGGGCGCCAGGCAATCTTTCACACGGAAAACGGCATTCTGGATTTCGGCGAGCCGCCGGCGGAGGGCGAGGAGGATTGGGATCTGATCAACGCCGGCAAGAAGGCCGTCACGCTGAAGCCCGGCGCCGCCTTCTTCCACCATGCCGATAGCTTTGCCATGGTGCGCGGCGGCCATCTGGATGTTGCGATCCTCGGCGCCTACCAGGTGGCGCAGAACGGCGACCTCGCCAACTGGCGTGTCGGCTCCAAGGGCGTGCCTGCCGTTGGCGGGGCGATGGATCTGGTGCATGGCGCCAAGCAGGTTTTCGTCATCACCGAGCATGTAACGAAGGACGGCAAGCCGAAACTTGTGGACGCCTGCACCTTCCCACTCACCGGCGTTGGCTGCATCACCCGCGTCTATACGAGCCATGCCGTCATCGATATCGTCAACGGAGGCTTCGTCGTGCGTGAGAAGCTGGCTGCCATGACCATGGACGAGTTGCAGGCGATGACCGGCGCTCCGCTCCATACCGACCGCCCCGTCGCCGACCTCGTCGTGCCGGCGCTTTAAGGAAAAGACCATGACCGAAGCTTTCATCTGTGACTATATCCGCACCCCCATCGGCCGTTTCGGCGGATCGCTCTCCTCCGTGCGCGCCGACGATCTCGGTGCGGTGCCCTTGAAGGCACTGATCGAGCGCAACGGTTCCGTCGATTGGGAAGCCGTCGACGACGTGATCTATGGCTGTGCCAACCAGGCGGGCGAGGACAACCGAAACGTTGCGCGCATGTCGCTTCTGCTTGCTGGCTTGCCAGTCTCTGTTCCTGGCACGACGATCAACCGCCTATGCGGTTCCGGCATGGATGCCGTCATTGCCGCCGCGCGCGCCATTCGTGCGGGCGAAGCCGAACTGATGATCGCCGGCGGCGTCGAAAGCATGTCGCGGGCGCCCTTCGTTATTCCCAAGGCCGAGAGCGCCTTTTCACGCAATGCAGAAATCTACGACACCACTATCGGCTGGCGCTTCGTCAATCCGCTGATGAAGAAGCAGTATGGCGTCGATTCCATGCCGGAAACCGGCGAGAATGTTGCCGAGGATTATAAGGTCAGCCGCGAGGATCAGGACGCCTTCGCCGTCCGCTCGCAGGCCAAGGCCGCCGCCGCGCAGGAGAATGGCCGTCTCGCCAGGGAGATCACCTCGGTGACGATCCCGCAGCGCAAAGGCGATGCCGTCGTCGTTGGCAAGGACGAGCATCCGCGCGCCACGACCATGGAAGCACTGGCAAAGCTCGGTACGCCGTTCAAGAAGGAGGGCGGCACGGTCACCGCCGGCAATGCTTCCGGCGTCAACGACGGCGCCACGGCGCTGATCATCGCTTCGGAAGCGGCAGTGAAGAAATATGGCCTGACGCCGATTGCCCGCATCCTCGGGGGCGCTGCCGCCGGTGTGCCGCCGCGCGTCATGGGCATCGGCCCGGTCCCGGCCTCGCGCAAACTGATGGCTCGCCTCGGCCTGCGCCAGGAACAGTTCGACGTCATCGAACTCAACGAGGCCTTCGCCTCGCAGGGTCTCGCTGTCCTGCGCGAGCTCGGCATTGCCGGCGACGATGCCCGCGTCAACCGCAACGGTGGCGCCATCGCGCTTGGCCATCCGCTCGGCATGTCCGGCGCTCGCATCACCGGCACGGCAGCGCTGGAGCTGCAGGAAACCGGCGGACGCTACTCGCTGTCGACCATGTGCATCGGCGTCGGCCAGGGTATTGCCATCGCGCTCGAGCGGGTCTGAACCGCTCACGTTGAATTGACGGCGGGCCGCGCGGAATGTTCCGGGCGGCACGCTTTTGTTTGCCTCTCGCGCATTGCCGCGCCGCGCTTCCGCCTGATATTACAGTCGCGATTTCGTCGTATGATTTAGTGTCGACTTTCAGGAGGAGCCATCATGACAGAACTCGCGCAATCCCTCGCATCCATTCGCATTCCCGACCTCGCCGGCAGGCGGGTGCTGATTACCGGCGCCTCGACCGGCATCGGTGCGGCCCTTGCCCGCGCTTTTGCGCAGCAGGGCATGAAGGTTGGCATCCACTTCAATGCCAGCCGCGAGCCGGCCGAAAAGCTCGCCGCTGAGATCACTGCCGCCGGCGGGCAGGTGTATCTGATCCAGGGCGACGTTTCGCAGGATGGCGAGACCGAGCGTGTCGTCAATGAGACGGCGGAAGCCTTCGGCGGCCTCGATGGTCTGGTCAACAATGCCGGCGGCATGCTTGGCCGTGTTCCGACGTCCGAGATGAGTGATGCACATTACGAGCGCGTGATGAACCTCAATGCCCGCTCGGTGCTCGCCGCAACCCGGGCCGCACACCCGTACTTGAAGAAGCAGGGCGGTTTTATCATCAACACCACCTCGATCGCGGCCCGCAATGGCGGCGGCAACGGCGCTATTCTCTATGCCGCCTCCAAGGGCTTCGTCTCGACCATCACCCATGGCCACGCCAAGGAATTCGTCGGTGACAAGATCCGCGTCAACGCCGTGGCGCCGGGCGTTATCGCGACCCCGTTTCACGAGCGCTATACCAATGACGAGCAGATGGAATTGCAGCGCAAGACTATCCCGATGGGCTTCGTCGGCACCTCGGAAGACTGCGTCGGTGCCTACCTCTTCCTCGCCTCGCCAACCCTTTCCGGCTACATCACCGGCCAGGTGATCGAGGTCAACGGCGGCCAGCTGATGCCGTGAGGTGCGGCCGGCAATCGACTTTTAGCGCCGGGCAATGGTAATCTATGCCCGGCGGAGCATCGATGACGGAGCGTATGCGGATGGCAAAGACGCCCACACAGGACCTTGCGAAGACCTCCGTGCAGCTGACGCATCCGGAGCGGATCTATTGGCCGGACGACGGCGTCAGCAAACAGGATCTTGTCGACTATTATGCGCTCGTCTGGCCACGCATGGCGCCCTTCGTCGTCGATCGGCCGCTGGCGCTGCTGCGCTGCCCTGATGGTATAAAAGGCCCGCGTTTCTTCCAGAAGCATGCCTGGAAGGGCATCAATCCGCATATCGAGGAAATCGCTGATCCGCAGGACAAGGACGGCGAAAAACTGTTGCGGATCAGGGATTTCGACGGACTTGCCGCACTTGTCCAATCCGCCGCGCTGGAGATCCATCCCTGGGGCACGACGACGGCTCATTGGGAAAAGCCCGACATGATCATCATGGATCTCGACCCCGGCGATGACATCGCCTGGAGCGCGGTCATCGCAGGCGCGCAGGAGATAAAGGCGCGGTTTGCGGAGATGGGCCTTGCCTCCTTCGTCAAGACGTCTGGCGGCAAGGGATTACATGTAGTCGCTCCGCTCAAGCCGAAAGCGACGTGGCCGGATGTCAAGGCCGTAGCCGAAGCGATCGCGCATGGTATGAGCGCCGACAGCCCCGAAAAATATCTCTCGGTTGCCGCGAAAGCGAAACGGACCGGCCATATCTTCATCGATTACCTGCGCAATGGCCGTGGGAATACCGCCGTCGCGCCCTATTCGACACGCGCAAGGCCGGGGGCGGCTGTTTCGATGCCGCTTGCCTGGGAGGAGTTGACCGAGAAGATCGGTCCGGCATCCTTCACCGTCAAGAATGCGGCTTCGCGGCTGGACGACCGCTCGGCCGATCCATGGGCTGAATTCTTCGAAGCTGCGAACCCGCTGAAAGCCTAGCCTCTATCGAATGAACGGCACCAGCGCCGGTGTCGTGGCCTTATAGTCCACATAGGCCTGCCCGAATGTCTCTCTCATCCAGCGTTCCTCGATGCTGACGCGGCGCAGGACGGCGTGGAGCATGAAGGCGATCGCCAGCAAGGCGGCGACATCGCCACGCGCGAGCGCCGAACCGATGATGGCGAGCAGCAGGCCGGAATAGATCGGATGACGGACGATGCCGTAGGGACCAGTGCGGATCAGCGCATGATCCTCCTTGACTGTGATCACGCCGCTCCAGTTGCGGCCGATGTGATAGCGCGCCCAGACGGCAAAGCTTAGGCCGACGACCATTAGCACCGCGCCAATGCCATAATAGATCAGATTCTGCGGAACAATCTGGAATGAGAGTGGGCCAAGCCGGGCCGGGGGCACCAACAGCAGAAGGCCGCATATCCAGATCGGGGCGGTGTTCGAAAACCGCGACAATGGATCCTCGCTCCGCATCGTCTTCTTGACGCTGAACGCTGCGGTAGCCCAGATCAATCCCCAGATGCTCCAGCAGGCCGGAAAGAAGAGCGCGAGTAACCGTGCTTCGCTCATGCCGCGCTCCTGTCCAGCTCGGGATAATGCCGGAAGATATCATCTTCGTTGAAGGGAATGCGGTGCTCGGATGTGAGGTAGCGGGCAATGTTCGGGAGTTTTGCAACGGTCTCGCGCAAAGCCGCCAAGTGTGGATACTCGTCGGTCAGATGCGCCGTTGCGCGCGGGAAGGCGTAGCGCAGCCCTTCGAACACCTGAAACAATGACAGATCGACATAGGTAAGCCGGTTGCCGAATATGTGTATTGGCCCCTTCGGATTCTGCTCCAGGACGCGCTCGAAATAGCCGAGGAATTTCGGCATGCGATTGTCGAGAAACTCGGCGGCGCGGGCCTTGGCTTCCTCCTTTTGCTCCTCATAATATTTCGAGATGGCGATCGGGTGGTGCGTGTCGTGCACCTCGGCAACGAGATCGGTGATCGTCAATTGCAGGCCGTTGACCACATGGCGATGGCCTTGATCCTCCGGCGCAAGGCCGAGTTTGGGACCCAGATACATCAGGATATTGGCGACATGCGAGATGACGAGATCGCCATCCTTCAGAAAGGGCGGGGCGAGCGGAATATGCGCCTCCGACTTGCTCTCCATCACGGCAAACATCGCACGCATGCCCTGGCCCTCGCTCGTCGGGCCACGGCTGACGTCGACGTAATCGGCACCAGCCTCCTCAAGCGCCAGACGCACAAATTCGCCACGGCCCTGGATGCCGTCCCAGTAGTAGAGCTCATAGGCCATTCGAAGATCCTCCCGTCCCGTGTGCCGCCTGCTGTTCCCGCACAATCGTCATGAAAGCTTAGCATCGGCGTGGCGGAACGGAAGGGGCTGGACCTGCGACCATTTCTTCTCGATTCGGGCCGCTTGGATGCTTTCCGCAAATGCCGGGCTAATGATGAGCCTGTTGCTCATTGCGCTTGCGGGTAGCAGCCGCCTTCTTCGCGGATGCTGAACGTTCTGCTGCGGAGCGGCTCGCGGAGGCTTTTCCCCCGATCCGACCACCCTTTTCGGACGATGCATGGTTCTCGGGATGACCTCGGCCAGAGCCGGATTTCTTGCCGCCGCCGCTTTCCTTGTTGACGGTCGCCCAGGCGCGGCGTTCGGCCTCATCCTCGGAAACGCCACGGCTTTCATAGCTTTCCTCGATGTGCTCGGCCTTGTGCTTCTGCTTGTCGGTGTAAGCGGATTTGTCTCCTCTTGGCATGATCTTTCTCCTCATTGTGGATGAGGAGACCAACCCGTCGCCATGGAAAAAGTTCCGATCTTAGTGGGGTGCCGACGACTGCTTCGACACATCCGGAAGCGGCCGGCGGGTGGCTGTGCGGCTTTCCTTGCCCGATGCGGGAAACATGATGCCGACGGAACGGTCGATGATGAGGATCACCACCAGCGTCACTAGAAGATAGAGCGTTGCGAGAATAAGGAGCGATGTCATGGCGTCACATCGGCGCGGCCATGCGAGGCCAAGCTGCCACGACTATGGTCGGAACAGAGACGTCGCATGTAATCCACACACCTGTCGCTCATGATGATCAAGCTCCCTCTTCACCCGATAGCATCGATGTGTGACATCTGTTTGTGACGAGCGGGCAATTAGCCGAAATTGTTGAGAATTTCGATGGCTGGCAGCTCCAAGCAAACGACCCGGTGTTTGACACCGGGCCGCTCACTTCATCGACTGATCATCAAAAGCAAAAAGCGCCTTAAACCTTCGCTTCAACGGCTTTTTTCGATGCTCGTTTCGGCGCGGCCTTGGCGGCGACGTCACTGGCCGGCGCAGCCGCGGTAACCTTCACCTTAGGCGTTGCCTTGGGCTTGACGTCGATCTTCGCCTTGGGCTTGGCGGCGCTCTTCTTGCCCTTGCCGGTGCTTTTCTCAAGCGCGATGCGCTCCTGGCTTGCCTGCTCCCAGTGAACCGCATCACGGCCGGAAGGGTAACCTTCGGCCTCCCATATGGCGTAGGCACGTTTCTCGATCCATTCATCCCGCGATTCCAACATTGCCGATCTCCGTTCGCATCATTGAACATTGGTTGATGAAAAATACCCGTTCTTGAAACGCGGGCTTGCATGCCTCCCCCGAGCATCCGAGACGCTGGCTCCGACGAGCCATGGAGAAATTCAAGTCTCGACTCCCGAACCACGGCGGGCGCTTCGTACGAGAAATATAACCTACCATTGTGCACGGTAGCGAAGCGGCCGAACAATCAATATGACGACAGCACGACCATCGTTCAATTAAAAATATCTAATGCACAACCTATCCACATCCTTACTGCTACCGGTCGAGCGGCGTAGATGAAGCATACGGCTGATTGCAGCTTTTGTAGGCAAAGTTATACTCCGCGCATGTTCGATTTGCTGATTGCCCATTGGGGCCAATTCCTCGCCGTCCTGTCCATCGCCATGGGGACGGTGGCCGCCATCCATGCGGCGATGACGAAGGAGGATGTTCGCGCCGCGATCGGCTGGGTCGGCGTCATCATCCTATCGCCCATCGTCGGGGCGGTACTCTATGCGGTCGCCGGCATCAACCGCATCCGCCGGGCATCGCTGAGCTCGCAGCGTAGTGTTCTCTTCCAGAAGGACGCGGCGGGCGAGCTCGCCAGCTTCGACGCGCAGGGCGACATCGTACGCCGGACCTTCGGCGAACGGTTCGGATCGATGAAGACGCTTGGCGATCGCGTGTCGCGCTATCCGATGAGCACCGGCAACACCATCGAGATGCTGGAAAGTGGCGATGCCGCCTATGCGGCGATGAAAGCGGCCATCGACGGTGCCGAGCGCAGTATTCTGCTAGAGACCTATATTTTCGATCGCGATCCCATCGGCCTGCGCATCGCCGACGCGCTGATCGCCGCTGTCAAGCGTGGTATCAGCGTGCGCGTGCTGATCGACGCCGTCGGCGCCCGCTATTCGGTCCCGAGCATCATGGGCTATCTCAGCAAAGGCGGAGTTGAGGTCTACGTCTTCAACGGCAACGTCATCATCGGCCTGCGCTTGCCCTATGCCAACCTGCGCACCCACCGCAAGATCCTGGTCGTCGACGGCCGCATCGCGTTTACCGGCGGCATGAACATCCGCCAGGGCTTCACCCGGGAATTTGCCGCCGATCATTGCGCCCATGACACGCATTTCTGCATCACCGGCCCGGCTGTGGCAGACCTTTTCAACACCGCTGCCGAAGATTGGCGTTTTGTGACCGGCGAAGTATTGAGCGGCGATCACTGGCGGATTGCGACGCCAGCGAACGAGCCCGGCGCGCCGGTCTTCATGCGTGTGATCGTCTCCGGACCCGATCGCAGCCTTGAGACGAACCACAAGATGCTCATCGGCGCGCTGTCGATCGCCCGCACCTCCATCCGCATCATGTCACCCTATTTCCTGCCGGACCGCGAGTTGATCAGCGCGCTGGTGACGGCGGCAAGGCGCGGCGTCGAGGTGGATGTGGTCGTGCCGGCCGCCAACAATCTCGTGCTGGTCGACCGCGCCATGACGGCGCAGTTCGACCAGATGCTGAAGAATTATTGCCGCATCTGGCGCGCCGAGGGCGCCTTCGACCATTCGAAGCTTATGGCAATCGATGGCACCTGGGCCTATGTCGGTTCCTCGAACATGGACCCGCGCTCCCTGCGGCTGAACTTCGAGGTCGATCTGGAAGTGATTGACCATGGCTTTGCCCGCGCGATCGAAGCCCGCATCGCCACTGTTCTTGAAGCGGCAAAGCCGGTCGACCTGGCCAAGCTTCGAGCGCGCCCGTTCATCGTCCGGCTGATTGAAAAGATTCTTTGGCTCGGTTCGCCTTATCTTTGAACAAAATGCAGCGGTCCGTCTTTCCTGTAACGAGCCTTTTCACATGACAAGGCCGGCAATCGGTTCATATACTCGCTGAGACATAGCTTGGGGGGCTTTGAAAACGGAAACGGCCAACGGACAGATGCGAAAAAACAACGAAAATCTTCGGACAAGCATCTTCGAGTCCCTGAAGAACCGAAAGAAGTCGCGGGCAAAGCAGGCTGGCGATCGGACGCGTCCGGAAGGCACGTTGATCGCTTCCTACAATGTCCACAAATGCGTCGGTGCCGACCGTCGCTTCGATCCGGAGCGGATCAGCCGGGTCATCCATGAAATCGACGCCGATGTCATCGGCCTGCAGGAGGCCGACACCCGCTTCGGCGAGCGCACGGGCCTGCTCGATCTGCGCCGGCTGGAGCGCGAGACCGGGCTTATTCCCGTGCCCGTGGCGGGCGCCAGTAAGGCGCATGGCTGGCACGGCAATGTGGTGCTGTTCAAGCAGGGCACGGTGCGCGATGTGCATCAGATCAGCCTGCCGGGGCTCGAGCCGCGCGGCGCGCTGCTTGCCGAAATCGAACTGGCGCGCGGTGGAGTGCTCCGGATCATCGCCGCCCATCTCGGGCTGCTGCTTCGATCCCGCGCTCAGCAGGCGCGCCTGATCGTCGAGCTGATGAGTAGGGATAACGACACGCCGACCATCCTGCTCGGCGATCTCAACGAATGGCGGCTCGGCGACCGCTCGTCGCTCAACACTTTCCAGGCCGCGTTCGGTCCATTGCCGCCAGCGGTCCCCAGCTTTCCGTCCACTTTGCCGCTTTTGGCGCTGGACCGCATCATGGCAAACCGAAGCGGGTTGATCTCGACCGTCGAAGTCCATGACTCTCCCTTGGCGCGCGTCGCCTCGGATCATCTGCCGATCAAGGCCGTGGTCAGCCTTGAGACGTTGAGGGCCGAGACCGAGGCGCGCGCCGCAACGGCCTGAAAGGCGAACACTCTCGAAATCATCCGGGCGCGGGCAGGCTAAACCGTTGCGCGCAATGCACTTCCCGTCCATGATGATCTCGAATCCTCATCCGACACTGCGGACTGCTGATGCGTATCTTTCTCGTTCGACACGGCGAATCCCTGGGTAACATCAGCGACCAGGCCTACCGGCAGTTCGGTGATCACAATGTTCCTTTGACGCAGTGGGGCTATCGGCAGGCGCTCGAGGCCGGACGGGTGATCGCGTCCTATCTGGAGGGTTTGCCGGCCGCTGAAGTGCGGAAACAGAGCATTTGGTACTCGCCCTATCTCAGGACGCGACAGAGCAAGGATGCCCTGCTGGAAGCCTTGCCGAACGCATTGGTTGAGGATGTTCGCGAGGATTATCTGTTGCGGGAACAGGATTTCGGCCTCTTTACCGAGATCTACGATCATGCCGAACAGAAACGGAAGTTTCCCGAGGAGTTCGAAAAATGGGCGAGACTGCGCAATAATAGCGGGAAGTTCTACGCGCGGCCGCCGGACGGCGAGAGCCGGGCCGATGTGGCCCAGCGCGTCCGCCTGTTCCTTCAGACCGTCATGCACGACGCGAAGAATGGCAAGGACAACGTCATCATGGTTGGCCACGGCGTTACCAACAGGGCGTTCGAAATGAATTTCCTGCACCATTCCGTCGACTGGTTCGAGCGTTCGGACAATCCCGGAAATGCCGATGTCACCTTGATCGAGGGAAGCCTCAAGGACGGCTATACGTCAATTTTGCTCCATAAGGCGGTTGATCGGATCGCGGGGCAGACCGAATTGCGCGAGGCTTATGGTTCCGAGCTGACAGTGGCACCGAAGGCTGGGCAATAGACCTATCCGCCTCAATCCTTCAGTCGGTATTGCTCGAGCGCCTCGCGGCATCCCGCATCTCCAGATTTTCAGGCGCGGACGATACGGATAGTTGGTGACGAGCGAAAGCCCATCTTATAGGTTCCGCTTCGACGAGACCCATAAGGGAGGAAACCCATGCTGAAGACCCTGTTGATGACCGGAGCCGCTGGTGGCGTCGGTCAGGTGCTGAGACCACTTCTTTCAGAGATCGCCGAAAACGTCGTGCTCTCCGACATTGTCGCGGTGGACGATCTGCGCCCTAACGAGCGCTTCGTTGCCTGTGATCTTGCCGACCGCAGCGGCGTCGATGCGCTGGTCCAGGGTGTCGACGGCATCATCCATCTCGGCGGCGTCTCAACCGAAAAGGCCTTCGACCTCATCCTGCAGGGTAATATCATCGGGCTCTACAATCTCTACGAGGCGGCCCGGCAAGCCGGCAAGCCGCGCATCATCTTCGCCAGCTCCAACCATGCGATCGGCTATTACCGCCGGGACGAGCGCATCGACAGCGCCGTGCCGACGCGTCCGGATTCGCTCTATGGCGTCTCGAAAGTCTATGGCGAAGCGGTGGCGAGCCTCTATTTCGATAAGTTCGGGCAGGAGACGCTGTCGGTGCGCATCGGCTCTTGCTTTCCCGAGCCGCGCAATCCGCGCATGCTGGCGACGTGGTTCAGCGTCCGCGATTTTCTGTCGCTCTGCGGCCGCGCCTTTGAGACATCCCGCCTCGGGCACACGATCGTCTATGGCGCCTCCAACAATGACGAGCAATGGTGGGACAACCGCAACGCCGCATTCCTCGGCTGGAAGCCGCAGGACAGCGCCGCGGCTTGGCGCGAGCAGATATTGGCAAACACCACTCCCGAAGACCCGACCGATCCGGCCGTCATCTATCAGGGCGGCGGCTTTGCGGCAGCGGGACACCCGGAGGATTGAGGGGCTTAGACAACCTCAATCAACGTTGCGGAACAGCTTCCAGCGTGTTGGCTTGAAGGCGATGCGGTTGCGGTCAAGCGCGTCGGCCTTGTCCGGCGACAGCTCGATTTCGATGGTCTCGTGCTGGGCGCCGATGTTCATTTCAATGTGACGGGTGCCGGCAACGCGGCGGCTGGAGGTCAGCAGACCGGCGATACAGCCGCCGTCGCCCTCATGCAGCTCGATATCGTGCGGGCGGAAATAGAGATAGGCCTCGCCATCGGGCTCGTGCGGGGTGCTCAAGCCCAGCGGACGATCCTCGAACCAGATCTCACCATTGGTGACGCGCACCTTCACACGGTTGGACTGGCCGATGAAACCGTAGACGAAGGGCGAGTTCGGCGTGTCGTAGATCTCGTCCGGCGTGCCCACCTGCTCGATCGCGCCCTTGTTGAGTACGACGACGCGGTCGGCCAATTCGAGTGCCTCTTCCTGGTCATGGGTCACGAAAACGGTGGTGTGGCCGGTCCGGTCGTGGATCTCGCGCAGCCATTTGCGCAGATCCTTGCGAACCTGCGCGTCCAGTGCGCCGAAAGGCTCGTCCAGAAGCAGCACGTTCGGCTCAACCGCCATGGCGCGGGCCAGCGCCACGCGCTGCCGTTGACCGCCGGACAGCTGCGCCGGGTAGCGCTTCTCGAGACCGTTGAGCTGCACCAGTTCCAGCAATTCGACGGCGCGGCGATGGATTTCGGCGCGGGGAGGGCGGCGTGATGCCGAGCGGACCTTCAGACCGAAGCCGATATTGTCCAGCACCGTCATATGGCGGAACAGCGCATAGTGCTGAAACACGAAGCCGATATTGCGCTGCTGCACCGTCTTCCTCGATGCGTCTTCCTCGCCGAAGAAGATCTGGCCCTCGGTCGGCGATTCCAATCCGGCAATGAGACGCAAAAGCGTCGTCTTGCCCGAGCCGGAAGGGCCGAGCAGCGCGATCAGTTCGCTGGAGCGGATATCCAGGGAGACATCATGCAGCGCCGGAAAGCGACCGAATTCCTTGCGGAGGTTTTGAACGCGAACTTCCATTAACAATCCTTCAGTGACGCCGGCTGCCTGCGATCTCATCGCTATAGCGCAATTCCAGCAGCGTCTTCAGTATAAGTGTGACAAGGGCGAGCAGGGCGAGAAGCGTGGCTACCGCGAAAGCCCCCGAGAAATTATATTCGTTATAGAGAATTTCGACCTGCAGCGGCATGGTGTTGGTCTCACCGCGAATATGGCCGGAAACGACCGACACGGCACCAAACTCACCCATGGCACGGGCATTACAGAGCAATACGCCGTAAAGCAGACCCCATTTGATGTTGGGCAGCGTCACATGCCAGAAGGTCTGCCAGCCATTGGCCCCAAGCGACAGGGCCGCCTCCTCGTCCGCATTTCCCTGCTCCTGCATCAGCGGGATCAACTCACGGGCGACAAAGGGGAAGGTCACGAACATCGTCGCCAGCACGAGACCGGGAACCGCGAACAGGATCTGGATGCCATGGCTCTGGAGCCAGGGGCCGAGCGTGCTGTTCGAGCTGAACAGCAGCACGAAGACCAGGCCCGAGATAACCGGTGACACGGAGAATGGCAGATCGATCAGCGTCGTCAGGAACGCCTTGCCCTTGAATTCGAACTTGGCGATCGCCCAGGCGGCGGCAACACCGCAGACGAGATTAAGCGGCACGCTGATGCCGGCGACGATCAACGACAGTCGAATGGCAGCAAACGTCTCCTCATCCACCAGCGAGCTGAAGAACTGTTCGACCCCTTTGCGGAAAGCTTCGACGAAGACCGCGGCGAGCGGCATCAGCACCATCAGCGTCAGGAAGGCAAGCGTGATAGCCACGAAAATCCAGCGCGCGAACCGGCTCTCGGTGATGACCGAATGAACCGCGTCTGCAGAGGAGGGGGCATCATGCGCCATAGCCGTACCTCCTTCTGCTCCAGGATTGAATGAGATTGATGATCAGCAACATGATGAAAGAGATGATCAGCATCATCGTCGCGATCGCCGTGGCTGCGGCGTAATTATATTCCTCGAGCTTGATGACGATCAGCAATGGCGCGATCTCGGAAACATAGGGCCTGTTACCGGCGATGAAGATCACCGAGCCATATTCGCCGGCCGCACGCGCAAAAGCGAGCGCAAAGCCGGTGAGGGCAGCTGGCGCGAGGCCCGGCAGCAGAACGCGGGTGATCGTCTGGAAGCGGCTGGCGCCGAGCGTTGCCGCGGCCTCTTCAACTTCGCGGTCGATCTCCTCCATGACCGGCTGCGCCGTCCGCACCACGAAGGGCAGGCCAACGAAGATCAGTGCGATGACGATGCCGATGGGTGTGAAGGCGATCTTGATGCCGAGCGGTGCCAAGAACTGCCCGATCCAGCCGTTCGGCGCATAAAGCGTCGTCAGCGCGATACCGGCAACCGCGGTTGGCAGCGCGAAGGGCAGGTCGACCATCGCGTCGATGATGCGCTTGCCGGGGAAACGATAGCGCACCAGGACCCAGGCCATGATCAGCCCGAAGACGGCATTGACGATCGCCGCGATGAAGGCGCCGCCAAAGCTCATGCGCAAGGCATTGAGCGTGCGCTGATCAAGCGCGATCGCCCAGAATTGGGACCAACCGAGAGAACTGCTCTTCCACAGCAATCCCGAAAGCGGGATGAGAACGATCAGGATAAGCCAAGTCAAGGTAACGCCGAGCGCCAATCCGAATCCCGGAATGACACTCGGCTGCCGAAACCGCCACCGTTTGCGGGTTATTGCATGCATTCAGAATTATTGTCCCGGCTTGTAAATCTGGTCGAAGACGCCGCCATCGGCGAAGAACTTCGGCTGAGCTTGAGACCATCCACCAAAATCGTCAATGGTTGCAAGCTTCAATGCAGGGAACCGTGCAATATCCTTGGGATCGGCCGCTTCCGGCTTGATCGGCCGGTAGTAATGCTTGGCCGCGATCTTCTGGCCCTCGTCGGAATAGAGGTAGTTGAGGTAAGCCTCTGCTTCCTTGCGGGTGCCCTTGGTGTCGACATTGCCATCGACGACGGCGACCGGCGGATCGGCGCGGATCGAAACGGTGGGCGTTACGATCTCGAACTTATCCGGGCCGAGTTCTTCGAGCGACAGATAGGCCTCGTTTTCCCAGGCGAGCAGAACGTCGCCGAGGCCGCGCTGGACGAAGGTCGTGGTCGCGCCACGGGCACCGGTATCGAGCACGGGCACATGCTTCAGAAGCTGGGCGACATAGTCCTGCGCCTTGGCGTCATCGCCGCCATTGGCCTGCTTGGCCCAGGCCCAGGCCGCCAGGATGTTCCAGCGGGCGCCGCCGGAGGTCTTCGGGTTCGGCGTGATGACTTCGACGCCGTCCTTGACGAGGTCAGACCAATCCTTGATGCCCTTCGGATTGCCCTTGCGCACCAGGAATACGATTGTCGACGTGTAGGGAACGCTGTTATTCGGGAACTTGGTCTTCCAGTCGGCGGGGATCTTTTTCGTGGCCTTGGCGATGGCGTCGATGTCGCCCTCAAGCGCCAGCGTCACGACATCGGCATCAAGGCCGTCGATGACCGAGCGAGCCTGCGCGCCCGAGCCGCCATGCGACGCCTTGATATTGACGGTTTCACCAGTATCCTTCTTCCACTTGGCGGCGAAGGCTGCGTTGAAGTCCTTGTACAGTTCGCGCGTCGGATCGTAGGAAACATTGAGAAGCGTCTTGTCTGCGGCCCATGTCGGCGCTACGGCGCCAGCCAGTGAGAAACTGCCAATGAGAACTGCGGTGGCGAGAAGCCGGGAAAGCTTTATCGTCTGCATGGGTGACCTCCTTCGTTGTTACTTAAACCCTATCAACTTGGTCGTATAAAGTAACGAAGATTGTTCCCGCTTAGCGCGCATACATAGAACGGAATCCCATATAATCAAGGAATGTGAAATCACATTCCTGCGCTTTGACTGCGGCCAACAGCTAGCAAGCTATCAAATCGAGTCAGACATGAAAACCGAGTAGAGTTCGTCGGCGGTTTTTGCCTGCCGCATGGCCGGCAGCACGCCTTCGGCTCTGAGCCGTCTGGCGATGGCAGCGAGCACATTCAGATATTCGCTGCGGCCGTTTTCGCCAAAGAGCAGGACGAAGGCGAGGTCCGTCGGCACATCATCGATCGCCTGGAAGTCGACGGGCTGGCTGAAACGAACCATCAATCCGCGCGGCCGCGTCATTCCCGGGATTGCCGCATGCGGGACGGCTATGCCGTTGCCAATCCCGGTCGTTCCCAGATTTTCCCGTCCCTCTAATGCCTGCAGGACCGAGCCCTCATCGAGATCAAGGCAACGGGCCGCCTTCGAGGAAAGAAGCTGCAGCGCCCGCCACTTTGTCGGTGCTGAAACGCTGACGAAGACGTGTTCGGGCAGGATGATGGTGGAAAGGTCCATGGTCACTCTCGGGCTCGGACATCGATAATTCGAACATGACTTGGCCTCGTCGGTCTCTACGACGAGGCGCTGCCTGGTGCGCAGCCACGGGATCATGGCGTCATTCCGGCTCACGCAGGCGGTAGCCGACGCCGGTCTCCGTGGTGATGTATTGCGGCTGATCCGGAATCTGTTCGATCTTTTGCCGGAGCTGGCGGACGTAGACGCGCAGATATTGCACATCCGCCGCCGGCCCCCAGACCTGTTTCAACAGGAACTGATGCGTCAACACCTTGCCCGCATGCTGCGCCAGCACCCGCAGGATGTCGTATTCTTTCGGCGAGAGCTTTACCTCCTTGCCGTCGACCTTGACGATGCGCTTGACGAGATCGAGCGACAGGCCACCGGTCTGGAAAATAGCCTTCTCGCCCTGCTGCTGCAGGCGATGGCGCAGAGCGACGCGGATGCGCGCGGCGAGTTCATTCACGCCGAAAGGCTTGGTGACATAATCGTCGGCGCCGGTTTCCAGCGCCTTGACGATGCCGGCTTCGTCGGTGCGGCTTGAAAGAATGACGACCGGTATCTCCAAGCCGTCCTCGCGCCATTCCTGTAGCAGGTCATGGCCGGGCTTGTCAGGCAGGCCGAGGTCGAGAATGATCAGGTCGGGCCGATCTTCCTCCACCGATTGCTTTGCCGCCGCGGCGTTCGGGGCCTCGTTGACCAGATAGCCCTGGGCGCTCAAGCCAACACGCAGCAATTTGCGGATCGGCGGCTCGTCATCGACAACGAGTATCTTGACGGCGGTCGTGTTCATTTCAATTCATCCAGCTTAGGGAAATCTGTTGGTTTCGGCAGGCGAATGGTGAAGACCGCGCCCTGACGGTCCGTGCGGTTGCCGGCCGTAATCGTACCGGCCATGGCCTCGATAAAGCCGCGGCAGATGGAAAGGCCGAGGCCCGTGCCGGCCCGCACCTGATCGCCCTTGCGCACACGGTAGAAGGTGTCGAAGACTCGTTCGAGGTCGGCGGGCGGAATGCCGGGACCTTCGTCCATGATCCGGAAGACGACATTGTCGACATCCGCCCAGGCCTCCAGGCGGATGGTGGACTCTTCGGGCGCGTATTTGGCGGCATTGTCGAGCAGGTTGAACAGCACCTGCTCAAAGAGCACGGGATCGACCTTCACCATCGGCAGATCGGCCGGCATCTGTGTCTCGACGCGATGTCGGGCAAGGATTTTCGCGCCACGCCGAAGCGCACTGCCGACGATATCGCCACCATAGTGGAGAGCATAATTCGGCTCCATCGCGCCGGACTCGATCTTGGTCATGTCGAGAAGATTGGCGATGAAGCGGTTCAGCCGCTCGGACTCGTCGACCACCGTCGATAGCAGATCGACGCGATCCTCATGCGACATGGTTTCCAGATAGTCGCGCAAGGTGCCGGCAGCCCCGAGAATGGCGGCAAGCGGTGTTTTCAGGTCATGCGAGATCGAGGTCAGCAAGGCCGAGCGTAGCCGGTCGGCCTCGACGGCCAGCTTGGCGCGGTCGACATCGGCGACGAGTTGTACGCGCTCGATGGCAAGGGCGGCCTGATCGGCGAGGGCATCGAGAAGCCGCTGCTGCTCCGGCGTCAAAAGCGGCCCGTCGCGACGGTCGCTATCAAGGCCGATGACGCCGACGGCGGTGCGGCCGGTGCGCAGCGGCACATAAAGGCGCTTAGCGCCCGGCAGAGTATCGGCGCCACGGCCGGCGGCGTGATTGTGCTCCCAGGCCCAGCGTGCCGCGGCGATATCGGCGTCATCGAGTGTATCATCGGGTGGATAGCCGGCCTTGACCGCGATCGTGCCGTCCTCGGGTAGAAGCAGCACCACGCGCACTTTCAGCATCGATGCTAACTGGAAGGCCGTTGCCCAGAGCACGTCATCAAGCGTTCCGGTCCCGGCGAGTTTCTTCGAGAAAAGATAAAGATCTTCGGTCGTTCGCGCCCGCTGTCGCGCCGATGCCGCTTGCCGCTGCACAGTCGCGGTCAGGTTGCTGGCGATGATGGCGACGCCGAGGAAAAAGAAGAAGGCTAGCACGCTTTCAGGATCGCTGATCGTCAGCGTATAGCGCGGCGGCAGGAAGAAGAAGTTGAAGGCGAGCGCGCCGAGCAGGCAGGAATAGAGCGCTGGCCGCAGGCCTTGGGTGACGGCCGTGGCGAGCACCGCCATCAGGAATACCAGCGCCAGGTTCCGGACGTCGAGAACCTGGTCGAGAATGACGCAGACACCGAGGGCGACGGCGACATAGAGCGTCGCAAGGATGTAGCCACGAAGCTGGAACGGGGTTGGCACTGGCGCCGACTTGACGCCGTGGCTCGCCCTCGACGCCTCAGCGTCAGTGCCGGAGATGACGTGAACGCTGATGTCGCCGGCCTTGCGGATCAATTCGTAGGAGACCGAAGCCCTGGACCAATCCCGCCACGTGCCGACCTTCGGCGAGCCGATGACGATATGGGTGACATTGTTGCTGGCCGAATGACGGAGCAGCTCCTCGGCGACTTCACGGCCGGGAATGGTAATGGCCTCGCCGCCAAGCTGCTCGGCAAGCCTGAGTGTCGCGGCGATGGTATCACGCTGCGCCTCGGTCAGGCTGATCGCCCGGTTGGTTTCGACATAGACGGCCGCCCAGGGCGCCCGCAGGCGCGAGGCCATGCGGGCGGCATAGCGCACCAGCGAAGCCGAGCGCGGATGATGATCGATGGAGACCAGCACGCGTTCGCCCGCAGCCCAAGGACCGGGTATCGCATGCGCCTGCATATGGGTCAGAAGCTGGTCGTCAACCCGCTGCGCCGTGCGCCTCAGCGCCAGCTCGCGCAGCGCCGTCAGATTGCCGGGGGTGAAATAATTGGTCAGCGCCCGCTCGGCGGTTCTCGACACATAGACCTTGCCGTCGTGCAGGCGTTTGATCAGGTCGTCGGGGGTCAGATCGATGATCTCGACATCGTCGGCCAGGTCGATGATCGAATCCGGCACGGTTTCGCGAACGCGGACGCGGGTGATCTGCGATACGACATCGTTGAGGCTCTCGACATGCTGGATGTTCAGCGTCGTATAGACGTCGATGCCGCGATCGAGCAATTCCTTGACGTCGAGATAGCGCTTCGGATGCCGACTGCCATGGGCATTGGAGTGGGCGAGTTCATCGACCAGCACAAGGCCGGGCCGGCGTTTGAGAATGGCATCGAGGTCCATCTCGTCGAGCGCGCGGCCCTTGTAGTCGATGTTGACGCGGGGAATGATCTCGTAGCCTTCGAGCAAGGCCTGCGTCTCGCGCCGGCCATGGGTCTCGACCACGCCGACGACGACATCGACGCCGTCGGCAATCTTGGCCTTGCCGGAAAGCAGCATTTCATAGGTCTTGCCGACGCCGGGCGCCGCACCCAGAAAGATCTTCAGGCGGCCGCGCGTTTCCTGCCGAGCCTTCTCCAGAAGCGCGTCGGGGGAAGGCCTGTTCAGCGTGTCGCGGCTATCATCTGGCATCGATCGGTCTTTCTCGACGGGCGGTGGTCGAGGCGGTGATGGCCGCCTCAACCTCTTGGTCTTATTGAGTCATAGAAGCATCCAACGCCTGGTTCAATGCCAGGACGTTGACGACGGGCTCGCCGAAAACACCGAGTTCGCGAGGCTCGACGGCAGCGTCGACGGTCGCGCGGAGCTTGGCCTCATCCAGGCCGCGCGCCTTGGCGACGCGCGGGATCTGGAAATAGGCATCCTCCGGCGAGATATGCGGATCGAGGCCGCTGCCGGACGTCGTGACCAGATCGATCGGAACAGGGGCATTCGGGTTCTGCGCCTGCAACGTTGCGACATCGCCCTTGATACGGGTCATCAGGCTCGAACTGGTCGGGCCGAGATTGGAGCCCATGGAGTTGGCCGCGTTGTATGGTGCGGCAACTGTTTTGGTTGCGTCGTTCGGGTCTGCACCGGTCGTCGCCGACGGACGTCCATGGAAGTAGCGGTCGGCGGTGAAGCTCTGGCCGATGAGGCTGGAGCCGATCACCTTTCCGTCCTTCTCCACGAGGCTGCCGTTCGCCTGATGCGGGAAGAGCGCCTGGGCAATCCCTGTCATGGCAAGCGGATAGGCAAGGCCGGTGACGGCGGTGGTGACCACGATCATGACGATGGCCGGTCGGATTAGTTTCAGCATGGGAAAGACTCCTTAGACCAGGCCGATGGCGGTGATCGCCATATCGATGGCCTTGATGCCGATGAAGGGCACGATGATGCCGCCTAGGCCGTAGATCAAGAGATTGCGGCTGAGCAGGGCGCCGGCGCCGATCGGACGATAGCGAACGCCCTTCAGCGACAGCGGGATCAGCGCAATGATGATCAGCGCGTTGAAGATGATGGCGGAGAGAATGGCGCTCTGCGGCGTTGCTAGCCCCATGACGTTCAGCATCTTCAGCTGCGGATAGAAAGCGATGAACATCGCCGGGATGATGGCGAAGTACTTGGCGATGTCGTTAGCGATTGAGAAGGTGGTGAGCGCGCCGCGGGTCATCAGCAACTGCTTGCCGATTTCGACGATCTCGATGAGTTTCGTCGGGTCGCTGTCGAGGTCGACCATGTTGCCGGCCTCGCGGGCGGCAACCGTGCCGGTGTTCATGGCGACACCGACGTCGGCCTGGGCAAGTGCCGGGGCGTCGTTGGTGCCGTCGCCGCACATGGCAACGAGCTTGCCCTTCGCCTGCTCCTCGCGCATCAGCGCCAGCTTCATTTCCGGCGTTGCCTGGGCAAGGAAATCGTCCACGCCGGCTTCCGCGGCGATGGCTGCAGCCGTCAGCGGGTTGTCGCCGGTGATCATCACCGTGCGGATGCCCATGCGGCGCAGTTCGGCGAAACGCTCGCGGATCCCGCCCTTGACGATGTCCTTGAGCTGGATGACGCCGAGCAGGCGGCCGTCGCGGGCAACGGCAAGCGGTGTGCCGCCGGCCTTGGAGATTTCGTCCGAAATCGCCTGCAATTCGCGGACGGTCTCGCTGCTGGTGCGCGAAATCACTGTCGCGCCGGCGCTGGAGGCAGCAGTGGCGCTGCCGTTGACATAGGCCAACACCGCGTCCACCGCACCCTTGCGGATGGAAGAGCCTTCGACATCGACGCCACTCATGCGGGTCTGGGCGGTGAAAGGCACGAAAGTGGCCTTCAGGCTGGTCATGTCGCGGCCACGGATCGCGTATTTCTCCTTGGCGAGCACGACAATGGAACGGCCCTCAGGCGTTTCGTCGGCGAGCGAAGCGAGCTGTGCCGCATCGGCCAGATCCTGCTCCGTCACGCCCTTGACCGGGCGGAACGAGGTGGCCTGGCGGTTGCCGAGGGTGATCGTGCCGGTCTTGTCGAGCAGCAGCGTGTCGACGTCACCGGCGGCCTCGACGGCACGGCCGGACATGGCAAGCACGTTGAAGCGCACAAGGCGGTCCATGCCGGCAATGCCGATGGCGGAGAGGAGCGCACCGATGGTGGTGGGGATCAGCGTTACGAACAGAGCGACGAGAACGACGGTTGGGATCGAGCCGCCGGCATAGGTCGCAAAGCTCGGGATCGTCACCGTGGCGAGTACGAAGATCAGCGTCATGCCTGCGAGCAGGATGTTGAGCGCAATCTCGTTCGGGGTCTTCTGACGTTCAGCACCTTCGACGAGCGCGATCATGCGGTCGATGAAGGTCGAGCCGGCAGCCGCGGTGATGCGAACACGGATCTCATCGGAGAGCACCTGCGTGCCGCCTGTGACGGCCGAGCGGTCGCCGCCGGATTCGCGGATGACAGGCGCCGATTCACCTGTAATCGCCGCTTCGTTGACCGAGGCCACACCTTCGATGACTTCGCCGTCGGAGGGGATGATGTCGCCGGCTTCGACCAGTACGACATCGCCGACCTTCAGGCTGGTGCCGGGCACCATCTTATAATCGGAGCGGCTATTGCCGGAGAGAAGCTTGGCCTGCGTCTCGGTGCGCGCCTTGCGCAGCGAGTCGGCCTGGGCCTTGCCGCGGCCTTCGGCGACGGCTTCGGCGAAGTTGGCAAACAGCACGGTGAACCAGAGCCAGATATTGATCTGGAGCGAGAAGCCGAGATTGCCACCGCCGGTCAAAAGATCGCGCAGGAAGAGCACGGTGGTCAGCGCCGAGACGACGGCAACCACGAACATGACGGGGTTCTTGGCAAGCGTCCGCGGGTTCAGCTTCTTGAAAGCGGCGCCCACGGCCGGAACGAGGATGCGAGAATCCAAAATACTCGCGGATTTTAACTGGCTCATAAGAGACTCCAGCGTGAAGAGGGAAAAGGGAGACCGGGATTGCCCGGTCAGCCAAGTAAGAATCCGAAGACGGCAAGGCCGAGGAACAGCGTGACCATCGCCACCAGTATGGCATCGGAAGCGCAGGCCGTTCGGGCCGGGCCACGCCCACTGTCCAAGGGGCGTGGATCGATGAGCTTTCGAAGCTTAGGCATGAGTGGCTGCGTCATCGCCATATTCCTCAGAAGGCCTGGCCGGCGATCATCGACAGATGCTCGACGATCGGACCGAGCGCGAGCGCCGGGAAGAAGGTCAGACCACCGACGATTAGGATCGTGCCAACCAGCAAGCCGACAAATAGCGGACCGTCCGTCGGGAAGGTGCCGGCCGAGGCCGGAACTGTCTTCTTGGCGATCAGCGAACCGGCAATGGCAAGTGCGGGAACGATGACCAGGAAGCGGCCGATCAGCATGACGACACCAAGCGTGATGTTGTACCAGGTCGTGTTGGCGGAGAGGCCGGCGAAGGCCGAGCCGTTATTCGCGGCTGCCGAGCTGTAGGCGTAGAGGATTTCCGAGAAACCGTGCGGACCGGGGTTGCCGATGGCCGCGACCGCGCTAGGCAGGACGACGGAGATCGCGGTGAAGATCAGCATGCCGGCAGGCAAGCAGAGAACAGCGAGCATCGCCATCTTCACTTCCTTGGCCTCGATCTTCTTGCCGAGATATTCCGGCGTGCGCCCGACCATCAGGCCGGCGACGAAGATGGCGATGATGACGAACATCAGGATGCCGTAGAAACCGGCGCCGACGCCACCGACGATGACTTCGCCGAGCTGCAGGTTGATCAAGGGGATCATGCCGCCAATCGCCGTGAAGCTGCCGAGCATGCCATTGACCGCGCCGCAGGACGCCGCCGTGGTGATGACCGCGAAGAGCGACGACATGGTGATGCCGAAGCGCACTTCCTTACCTTCCATATTGCCACCCTGGACGCCGAGCGCATGCACCAGCGGATTGCCGGCAGCTTCAGCCCAATAGGTGACGATGACACCGGCGATGAACAGCGTGCCCATCGCGGCGAGGATTGCCCAGCCTTGACGCTGGTTGCCGACCATGCGCCCGAAGACGTTGGTGAGCGCCGCGCCGATGGCGAAAATCGCCAGCATCTGGATCATGTTGGAGATCGCATCCGGATTTTCGAAGGGATGAGCGGAGTTGGCGTTGAAGAAGCCACCGCCATTGGTGCCGAGCATCTTGATCGCAAGCTGCGAGGCAACCGGGCCGACGGCAATCGTCTGCTGCGCGCCTTCGAGCGTGGTCGCGTTGACATAGGGGCCGAGTGTCTGCGGCACGCCGAGATAGACGAAGACCAATGTCATGACGATGCAGGCCGGAAGCAGGACATAGAGCGTCGCCCGGGTCAGATCGACCCAGAAATTGCCGATCGCCTTGCCCGAGGCGCGCGAGAAGGCGCGGATCAGCGCAATGGCCAGCGCGATGCCGGTCGCGGCGGAGGCGAAGTTCTGGACGGTCAAGCCGGCCATCTGCACGAGATACGACATCGTGCTTTCGCCGCCGTAGTTCTGCCAGTTGGTGTTGGTCACGAAGCTGGCGGCGTTGTTGAACGAGAGCTCCGGACCGATCGAGCTCATGCCCGCCGGGTTGTAGGGCAGGCTCGCCTGGAACCGCTGCAGCATATAGAGCACGAAGAAGCCGGCGAGGCTGAAAAGCAGCATGGAGATCGAATAGGTCGTCCAGTGCTGTTCCTCGCGCTCATCCGTTCCCGCAATGCGATAAAGCCCCCGTTCCAGCGGACCGAGGACGTAGGAGAGAAGTGTGCGCTCGCCCGTGAAGACACGCGTCATGTAACCGCCGAGCGGTTTGACGAGCACAAGGAGGATCCCGATATAGATCAGGATCTGAAGCCATCCATTGAAGGTCATGGGGGTAACTTTCCCTATCTGGCGCTAAAAATTAAAAGCGCTCAGGGCGAATGAGAGCGTAGATCAGGTAAGCGGTGAGAAAGAGCGTCACGCCGCCGCCGAGAATATAATCCAGGAGCATTGGTGTCTCTCCGACTAGAGGCTGTCGCAGGCTTTGGTATAAGCGATGCACAGAATGAAAAATAAAACGCCGATCCCGATAAGAAGAATGTCCATCATCGATCGTTGATCCTTGACTGTTCTTGTTGAACACCGAAATGGACCGAAGGCACCTTCAAAGAAGGCGCCTTTCGTTTCTTCCCGGCATGGAGATCATCCTTTAGATATCTCTAATGTCAATATGCGCCCAAACTGCATTAAGGTTCGAGACGGCGGGGAGGGGAAAGATATAAAAATCTTATAAATGCCGGCTGTGTGGGGAGAGATCTATCGCCGGCCGCGCTCTTGGCTCCATCCATGGCTGCTCTCCCGCTGGCGACATCATAATCCAGATTTCGCCATTCGAATCAGATCAATAGGCCGGGTCGACAATAGCGAGACGGAAAATTGATGACGTTGAATGAAAGCGACCGGAGCCTTATCGAAACGATGAGACGGTACTTTGTGGTGAAGGCCGACGTAAGTGAATTGAAAGCGCGCCTGGAAACGGCAAGGCGGGAGACCGGCGAGGATATCGGAGCCTTTTACAATCCGCGTACCAACCCCAATCACGCGATCGATATCCTGCGATCGCATGTGTTGAAACAGGAAATGGTCTCCCTGATGAACCAGGCGGAAGCCTGGGCGAGGGGAGCGGACGTACCTCAGGACTTTGGCCAGAATTTTGACGCGATCCAAGACACCGACATTGTGAGCGCCGAATAACTCCCAGTCAGTCAGGCCGCAGCAGCCACACACAGGAGATTAATCCGCGAAGCTCGAAATCCATCCCTGTTCATCGATGGCCTTGTTAAATCAGAAATGCTGATATAAATGAAGGTAATTGATGGGGCACGCAGGAAACGATGAAGCGCGGCTTTCTAACGATCTATGCCGGTGAGAATGCTGCGGCGTTGCGGGCGCTCTCAGTGCCCGCGCGCGTGGACATGCTCAGGTTGCTGTGCTCCAAAGGCCCCCTGAATGTGAATGAAATCGCACGGGCTTTGGATCTGCCGCAGTCGACGGTTGCGACCGGGATCATGATCCTGGAAGAGGCCGGCTTGGTCGAAACCAAGGCTGCAAAAGCCCGCAAGGGATATCAGAAGATCTGCTCCGCGCTTTATGACGAGATCCTTGTCAGCTTCGAGGATCCCGCCTTGAAGCACGACGAGGATGTGATCGAGGTGGCGATGCCGATCGGTCTCTATACGAGCTGCGAGACCCATGCGCCGTGTGGTCTCTGCTCCACCGAAGGCGTGATCGGTCTGCTCGACGTTCCCGACTATTTCCTTGATCCTCAGCGCATGCAGGCCGGTTTGCTGTGGTTTGGGCGTGGCCATGTGGAATATAAATTCCCCAATAATGCCAAGATCTTGAACAAGAATGTCAATGCCATCGAGTTCTCGGTGGAACTGTCTTCCGAAGTTCCCGGCACCAATCCCGACTGGCCCTCCGATATCACCATCTGGGTCAATGGCGTTGCTGTGGGCATGTGGACGTCGCCGGGCGATTATGGCGACAAGCGTGGCGCCTTCACGCCGGCCTGGTGGAAGCTTGAGGGCTCCCAATACGGCAAACTCAAGACCTGGCGGATCTCGAAAAAGGGTACGTTCATCGATGGCATCGCCGCCTCGGATGTCACCATCGATGATCTTGCCATCGGCCAGCATTCCTCGATCCGGCTTCGGATCGGCATCGCCGACGATGCACGCCACACGGGCGGCGTGAACATATTCGGCCGGGGCTTCGGCAATTATGGCCGCGATATCCTGATGCGGATTGATCTCTCGTAAGTTCAAATCATAAATTGTGATATATAGCCGGCGTTCCTATGGAATGATGGTTTCGGGCAATTTTCGCGCAATTCATTGAATTTGCTAAATTTTGTCTATATTTTCCGCAGTGCGAGGCGATTTTTTAGCTTTGATGGCGCATAAATTGGCGTTGACGACTTGCCAAAAGTGTATCAGCATCTAGGTATAAGAACGAAATATTTGATACATATACGGGAGGATAGCAGTGAAGGCGCAAGTGGTCATCCATCGCGATTTCCGGATTGCCGATATCGACGATCGGCTCTACAGCTCGTTTCTGGAGCATCTGGGCAGGGCGATCTATGGGGGCATCTATGAGCCCGGCCATCCGACTGCGGATGCGGACGGATTTCGTCAGGACGTTATCGAACTGGTCCGCGAACTGAATTCACCTTACTGCCGTTATCCCGGCGGCAATTTCGTATCCGCCTATAATTGGGAGGACGGGGTGGGTCCCCGTTCCGAGCGTCCTGTGCGTCTTGATCTTGCCTGGCGTACCCGCGAGAGCAACCAGATCGGTGTCAACGAGTTCGTCGACTGGTGCAAGAAGGCCAACACCAAGCCGATGCTGGCCGTCAATCTGGGCTCGCGCGGTCTTGATGACGCACGCAACTTCCTTGAATATTGCAATCATCCGGGCGGCACCTATTGGTCGGATCTCCGCCGCAAGCATGGCTGGGCCGATCCCCATGGCGTGAAGCTGTGGTGCCTCGGCAACGAGATGGACGGTCCGTGGCAGGTTGGTCATAAATCGGCTTACGAATATGGCCGCCTGGCCGACGAGACGGCCAAGGCCATGCGCGGCTTCGACAAGTCGCTGGAGCTGGTCGTCTGCGGTTCGTCCAATTCGGAAATGAAGACCTATCCGGATTGGGAAGCGCAGGTTCTGGAACAGTGCTACGACAGCGCCGACCATATCTCGCTGCACATGTACTTCGCCAATCGTGAGAAGAACACGCTCAACTATCTCGCCAAGGCGGAGAAGCTCGATCGCTATATCGGCACGATCGGTGGTGTGATCGACTATATCAAGGCGAAGAAGCGCTCCAAGAAGACGATCGGCATTTCCTTCGACGAATGGAACGTCTGGTATCACTCGAACCAGCAGGACAAGGACATCCTTGCGCGCGACGAGTGGCCGGATGCGCCGCACCTCCTCGAAGACGTCTATAATTTCGAGGACGTTCTTCAGGTCGGCGGCATTCTGAACACGTTCATCCGCCGGTCCGATCGGGTCCGCATCGCCTGCATCGCCCAGCTTGTGAACGTCATTGCGCCGATTATGACGGAAGATGGCGGTCCCGCCTGGCGGCAGACCATCTATTATCCGCTCTATTTCGCCTCGAAATACGGCCGGGGCTTCGCGCTTCGGCTGGTCACCGACGGCCCGACCTACGACAGCGACGAGGCCGACGACGTGCCCTATCTCGATGTCTCCGCCGTTCATGACGCCACGGGGAATACGGTCACCCTGTTTGCCGTGAACCGCCATCTGGACTCTGCACTCGATCTCGACACCCGGCTGGAAGGTTTCCCCGGCGCGCGCGTCATCGAGCAGTACGAGATGGTTCACGAGAAGCTTGAGGCGGTCAACACGGCGTCCCGGCCCAATGCCGTCGTTCCCGCCAAGACGGGTGACGCCAAGGTCGAGGATGGCCGGCTTCGCGCTACGCTGAAGCCACTGTCCTATAACGTGATCCGGCTGTCGGTGTGATAGCTGGTTGCCGGGACGCGGTTGAACGCGCCCCGGCCTGCAATGACGTCCGACATGTCGCGAGGAGGCGATACATGTTGGTACGGTGATCTGTTGCGAGCTGGTTTGGACATCCGATGTTCAAGGTCCGGCTAACGCAGGGAGTTTGAAAGTCACGGCACGTCGTTTGGCGTGTCGTCCGATGGATAACTAGGGAGGAGATCATGCAGAAGTGGAAGAGGCTTGCTTTTGGTGTCGCGCTGGCCACGTTCGGCCTGGTCGCGGCGGCCAAGGCACAAGAATATACGACCTTGCCACGCAAGGAGACGCTGATCGTCGAAAACCCGGAAGGGACGATCAAGAATCCCGGCTGGTTCAACGTCTGGGTCAATGGCGGCGGCGGTGTCTCGACCGGCCTGCAGCAATTGACCATGGATACGCTCTGGTACATCGATCCTGAACAGGGGCTCGGTGGTTCGGCCTGGGACAATTCTCTCGCCGCCGACAAGCCGCAATATAATGACGACTTCACCCAGATGACGGTCAAGCTGCGCAAGGGGCTCTATTGGAGCGACGGCGTCGAGTTCACCGCTGATGACGTGGTCTATACGGTCAAGACCCAGATAGATCATCCGGGTATGAACTGGAGCGCCGCCTTTTCCGTGCAGGTCGCCAGCGTCGAGGCGACGGACCCCTATACCGTCGTCTTTAAGCTCAAAAAGCCGAATTCGCGGTTCCACGCCATCTTCACCGTACGGTGGAACGGCGCCTGGATCATGCCAAAACATGTCTTTGAAAAAGTCGCCGATCCGGTTCGCTACGATTTCGCCAATCCGGTCTCGCTCGGCGCCTACAAGCTGAAAAGTTTTGATCCGCAGGGCAAATGGTACACCTGGGAAAAACGCGATGATTGGCAGCGCACCTCGCTTGCCCGCCTTGGCGAGCCGGGTCCGAAATACGTCACTTACGTCGATCCTGGCCCGCCGGATAAACGCACCATTGCTCAGCTGGAGCACAATCTCGATATCATTCACGATAACACGCCCGAGGGCATGTTCACGCTGAAGGATAAATCCAAGACGATTGAAAGCTGGTTCCCGGGTTTCCCCTTCGCCCATCCCGATCCGACACTGCCGGCGGTCATCTTCAACACGCAGGACCCGCTGTTCAAGAACGCCGATGTCCGTTGGGCTCTCGCACTGCTCATCGATATCAAGGCAGTCGACATGGCGAGCTATCGCGGTGCCGCCACGCTTTCAGCGCTTGGCGTTCCGCCTACGGCCATTGCAATGAAGGATTATCAGGCGCCGTTGCAGGATTGGCTCAAGGATTTTGAAGTCGATACCGGCAAGCGCAAGATCAAGCCCTATGATCCGACGATCGGCCAGCAGGTCGCCGATATGCTGCGCAAGCAGCCGAAATACAAGGATCAGATCCCGACGGATCCGGCCGCTATCAGCACGGCCTTCGGCTATGGCTGGTGGAAGCCCGATCCGCAGGCCGCCACTGAACTCCTGGAAAAGGCCGGCTTCAAGAAGGTTGGCGGCAAATGGATGACGCCGGATGGCCAGCCTTTCAAGATCCGCCTGACGGTGGAAGGCGATACGCGCTCGGTCTTCACCCGCGCGGGCACTCTGATCGCCCAGCAATGGGCAGCCTTCGGCATCGACTCCAAGGCTGCTCCGTCCTCCGCCGTCTGGCAGGGGCTGGCAACAGGCGATTTCCAATGCGCGATCGCCTGGAGCGTTGAGACATGGGGTGGCGATCCGGACCTGTCGTTCTTCCTGGAAAGCTGGCATTCGGATTTCGTTGCCAAGAAGGGCGAGAACCAGTCGGCCCGCAACTGGCAGCGCTGGTCCAATCCGGAGCTCGACAAGATCATCGAGAGCATCCGTCGGGTGAGTGCTAACGATCCGAAGGGTATCGAGCTTGGCAAGGACTATCTGAAGCTTGTCGCTCGCGAAATGCCGACCATTCCGCTGATGTCCTACAACGTCTTCACGTCGATGGATACGACCTACTGGAAAGGCTACCCGACGATCGCCGACCCTTATACCGATCCGGTTCCCAATTGGGCGAATTCCCGGCTGATGATGGTCAAGCTGAAGCCGGCGCAGCCATAAATCCTCCCAACCCTGACGCGGCTCTGTCGCGTCGGGCACCTGTCGCCGGACATTAAGCGAGTCCGGCGACCCTTTTTTGAAGAGTGATGAAGCGCAAGCAGCAAGGAAAACGACGGCATGGCGTCCTATCCCATTTTCGTATTGAAGCGATTTGGCCAGTTCCTGCTCGTTGTCTTTCTCGGCATTTCCGCGACCTTCTTCATCACCCATATGACTCCGATCGATCCCGTCGAGCAGAGTATCGGCGCCATCCAGCAGATGGGGCAGTCCGATCCGCGCGCCGTCGACCTCATGCGCCAGTCGCTCCGCGAACTCTACGGCATGGAGGGCTCGCTCTGGCAGCAATATGTGCATTTCTGGACGCGTCTTGCGACCGGCGATCTCGGACCGTCTCTCTCCGCCTTTCCGACGCCCGTCTCGACCATCATCCTGCGGTCCTTGCCGTGGACGATCGGCCTGATGACGGTTGCGACGCTGTTTACCTTCATCCTCGGTAACATGATCGGCGCGCTTGCGGGCTATTATCGCAAGAGCATGGTGCTGAAAGCTGTCAGCCTCGTCTTCATCGCGATGCAGCCGATCCCCTACTACATTCTCGCCTTCGTGCTGATCATCCTCTTCGGCTATCTATGGCCGATCCTGCCGATCAACGGCGGATATGAGATGAACACCAATCTGCAAATGTCCTTTGCGCTGGTTCTCGACATTCTGAAGCATTCCATCCTGCCGGCGCTGTCGCTGATCCTTGTCGGCACAGGCGGCTGGCTGATCGGCATGCGGGCGCTGGTCTCCAATATCATCACCGAGGACTATGTGACCTTCGCCGAGCTCGGCGGCGTACCGAAGAACCGTATCCTGCGGTCCTACATCGCGCGCAATGCCATGGTGCCGCAGTTTACCGGCCTTGCCATGTCGCTGGGGGCGGTCTTCAACGGCACGATCATCACGGAGATCGTCTTCGGCTATCCCGGCATCGGAAACCTGCTGATTTCAGCGGTGCACGCCGGCGATTACAGCCTCGTGCTGGGGTTGAGCGCACTCTCCATCACTGGCGTCGCCGCCGCCGTATTCATCATCGATATATTGGGTCCGCTGATCGACCCGCGCATCAGGGTGGAATAAAGCATGTTCACGATCGTTCGCGACCTCGCCCGCCAGAATGCGGAATTCCTTTGCGGCCTGCTGCTTTTCGCGGTGATCGTCGCGCTGGTGATCCTGTCCTATTTTTCGCCCTATGGTCCCTCGGACATCTATGTCCTGCCGCCCGACATGCCGCCCGATGGCGAATATTGGCTCGGCACGACCTCGCGCGGCCAGGATGTTTTCTGGCAGCTCACGACAGCTCTCAGGAACACGCTCTATTTCGGCATCGGGGTGGCGTTTCTGTCCCGCATCATCTCGTTGGTGGTCGGTCTCGTGGCGGGTTACCTCGGCGGTGCGGTCGACCGCGTGCTGATGGCGATCAACGACAGCATCATGGTCATTCCGCAGTTTCCGCTGCTGATCCTGTTCTATTTCGTGCTCAAGGACGGAATGACCTGGACTGTGCTCATCGTGGTGATGGCCTCGCTCGGATGGTCTTACGACGCACGCCTGATCCGCTCGGTGGCGATCAGCCTCAAGAGCCGGCCGTTCACGACCCAGAGCGTCTATTCCGGCATGAGCATGTACAAGATCCTCGTGCAGGAGCATTTGCCCTATGTCCTGCCGATCGTCTTCGCCACGACGATGAACAACATGATCTGGTCGATCGGCATGGAAATCACACTGTCGGTGCTCGGTTTCACGGATATCGAAACCCCGACCATGGGCATGATGATCTACTGGGCGAACGCGCATTCGGCGCTGATCGCCGGGGTATGGTGGTGGGTCGCGGCACCGGTCGCAGCCATCGTCGTGCTGTTCACGGCGCTCTTCCTGCTGTCGATGTCGATGAACGAATACAACGATCCGCGCAGCCGGCTGAACCGGATGGGGGGCTAAGTCATGGACGCTGTGGTCGAAGTCAGGAACCTCAAAGCCTATTACAAAGCCTTCCTCTATGGCGTCGATCGCGAGGTGCGCGCCGTCGACGATATCAGCCTGACGATCGGTCGCGGCGAGATCTACGGCGTTGCCGGGGAATCGAGTAGCGGCAAGACGACGCTCATCAAGACCATCGCCGGCGCCATCCGTCCGCCATTGAGGGTTGTCGAGGGCAGTGTCACCTTTCACTTCAACGGTGGCACGCAGGACATCTATGGCATGACACCGGAGGCGAGGGCGGCGCTCCGGTGGCGGCATCTGTCCTACATCATGCAGGGCTCGATGAACGTGCTCAATCCCGTGCGGCGCATTCGCCACTCGTTCACGGATTTCGCCTTTCGCCACATGAAGGTCGACAGGGCTACTTTTCTCGACCGGGTCGGGAGCCATCTTCAGCGGCTGAAGCTCGATCCCCAGCTTCTCGATGCCTATCCCCACGAATTGTCCGGCGGCATGCGCCAGCGCATGACCATCGCACTTGCCACCATCCTGACGCCAGAATTCATCATCGCCGACGAACCGACGACGGCCCT
This sequence comes from Rhizobium sp. RCC_161_2, assembly GCF_041355235.1. Taxonomy (NCBI): domain Bacteria; kingdom Pseudomonadati; phylum Pseudomonadota; class Alphaproteobacteria; order Hyphomicrobiales; family Rhizobiaceae; genus Rhizobium; species Rhizobium sp. RCC_161_2. Next base: position 339,988 of record NZ_JBFUPL010000001.1, read on the forward strand.
CGATGTTATCGTGCAGCGCGATGTGCTGACGATGATCCGCGAGATCCAGCGTGACATGGGCTCCTCCTTCCTGTTCGTCACCCATGACATGGGCGTTCATGCCGCCGTCTCCGACCGCATCGGCATCGTCTATGCCGGCCGCCTGGTCGAGGAGGCGCCGACCCGCAAGCTCTTTCATCTGCCGCTGCACCCTTATACGCAGCATCTGGTCGCGAGCCTTCCGCGCATCGGCGATGCAAGCACCCGGCCGTCGCTGGAAGGGCGCCCGCCCAATCTTGCCATGCCGCCGGAAGGCTGTCGTTTTCATCCGAGATGTCCGAAGCGTATGGATATTTGCAGCCGCGAGGTACCGCCGATGGTCACGGTTGAGCCGGACCGGCGCGTGGCCTGCTTTGCGGTGACGGGAGAACGGGTTTGACGGATCTGCTTTCGCTTTCGCATGTCACCAAGATCTACCGGCAGGGCGGTCTGCTCGGCGGACGCCATATCACCGCCGTCAAGGACGTCAGCCTGACGCTCGGGCAGGAGCCGGAGATCCTGTCGATTGTCGGCGAATCCGGTTCGGGGAAGTCGACCATTGCGGCGATGATCCTCGGCCAGACGGCGCCGAGTGAAGGACGGTTGGATTTCCGGGGCAGCCCCGTCGCCGTTCACGGCAGGGTCGAGCGCCGCGCCTTCATGCGGCAGGTCCAGCCGGTGCTGCAAAACCCGTTCGAGGCTTTCAACCCGTTGAAACGGGTGGACCGCTATCTCTTCGAGACGGCAAGGAGCTTCGCGCCCGACGGCAAGCGGCCGAGCCGAGAGGAAATCGAGCGCATGGCAGATACCGCGCTGTCGCATATCGGTCTGAGCCTAGCCGAGGTAAAGGGCCGGTTTCCCCATGAGCTCTCCGGCGGGCAATTACAGCGCACGGCGATTGCCCGCGCGCTCATACCGCAACCGCGGCTTCTGGTCGCCGACGAGCCTGTCTCGATGGTCGATGCATCGCTCCGCATGGCGATTGTCAATCTCTTCAGCCAGCTGAAGAAGGATCTGGGCCTATCGATCATATACATCACGCATGATCTGGCGACCGCCTATTACATCAGCGATCGCATCGTCATCATGAAGAAAGGCGAGATCGTCGAACAAGGGCAGGCGCGGGCTGTTCTGGACAATCCGCAGCATCCCTATTCCCGGGCGCTCAAGGAAGCGGTGCTGTCGACTACTCCGGAGATTTGATGTTTGATCCAAGACTTTGATGGTTGTCTTATTTCCTTCGGAACGGATGGATGTGTGGGCGCCAATCTTTCTCAAAGCCGAGGGAATGACTGATATGCAAGATGGACTGCCAAAGGCCGGACATAACGGCCTTCTCACCGCCGGCCATATCGCCGAATGCGCCGACGCAAAAGCAAAAACCTTTATCGACCTGAGCGACCGCGTCTGGGGCATGCCGGAACTGCGCTTCGAAGAGCATCGCTCGGTCGAAGAGCACATCGCCGCCATGAAGGCCGAAGGCTTCCGCATTACCCGCGATATCGCCGGCATGCCGACCGCCTTCATGGCGGAAGCAGGCGAAGGCGATGTGACGATCGGCTTTCTGGGCGAATTCGATGCGCTGGCGGGTCTTTCGCAGGATGCGGGTGTCACGGAAGAAAAGACCACGACGCCGGGCGCCAACGGCCATGGCTGCGGCCATAATCTCCTGGGTGCGGCGTCGTTGCTGGCGGCGGTGGCGCTGCGCGATGCGGTTGCTGCAAGTGGGGTGAAGGCGCGAATACGCTATTATGGCTGCCCGGCGGAAGAGGGCGGCTCCGGCAAGACCTATATGGTGCGCGCCGGCGTCTTCGACGACCTTGACGCCGCCTTCTGCTGGCATCCCTGCATCTACAATGCGGTGATGTCGTCCTCGACGCTTGCCAATGTCCAGGCCTATTTCCGCTTCAGCGGCCGCGCCGCCCACGCCGCCGTCAGCCCGCATCTCGGCCGCAGTGCCCTTGATGCGCTGGAACTGATGAATATCGGCATCAACTACATGCGCGAGCATATGCCCTCGGAGGCGCGCGTCCACTATGCCATCACCCAGACCGGCGGCGTCTCTCCGAACGTCGTACAGGCTTCCGCCGAAGGGCTTTATCTGGTGCGCGCGCCGGCTATCGCCGACGCCCGCATCCTGTTCGAGCGTGTCCGCAAGATTGCCGAAGGCGCGGCACTGATGACAGAGACGCGGGTCGAAATGGTCTTTGACCGCTCCACATCCAACGTCTTGCCCAACCGGGCGCTGGAAGAGGCCATGCACGAGGCGTTCACGACGCTTGGACCCCCGGATTTCGATGCCGCCGATTTCGATTTCGCCGATCGTCTGCGGGCCGCCGCGCTGACGGATGCGGATGTCCGTGCAGGTGCCGAAGCATTCGGAGGACCTGCGGACTATCCGAAATCGCTGCATGATGCGATTTTGCCGCTGCGGGACAAGCCGGGACTGCTCTCGGGCTCCACTGATGTCGGGGATGTGAGCTGGGTCGTGCCGACGGCCCAATGCCTGACGGCGACGGCGGCAATCGGCACGCCGTTTCATACATGGCAGACCGTCACGCAGGGCAAGCTGCCTGCGGCTCACAAGGCCATGGTCACCGCCGCCAAGGTGATGGCGGCGACGGGTGCAAGGGCTATCGGTAATCCGGACTTGTTGATCCGCGCGAAGCAGGAGCTTCTCGAGCGTCGTGGCGGCGAGCCGTATCGCTCGCCTCTGCCGGAAGAGAGCATGCCGCCAACCAGCTCCTCACGTGGCTGAACCCGTTTCGGTGGTCAGCGGCCGAGTTGGTAAGAGCAATTCCGATGCGCCCTGTTTCCGGCGCATCGGAACGCATCTTGCGGCCCAGTGTTAGCTATGGGTTTCCGGCATCGCCGACGAGTGGTGCGAGGTGATCAGCCATTTCCCATGCTCGAACTTGTAGGTGAAGGTGTAGCGGGCCGGAACCTTCGTGCCGTCGGCAAGCGTGAAGGTATAGGTGCCGGTGTCGATCACCTTGTCGCAGCCGATCTTGATGGTGCGGCTGTCGATCTTGCCCTGCGGCTTCTTCTTCAGGAAGTCCGTGAAGTAGGTCACCCGCTCTTCCTGCGTCAGGCGCGGCTTGTTGGAGAGCGTCGGCAGGAGAACCGCGTCCGGGGCATAGTTCTCGACGACCTTCTCGGGGTTAAGCGTTGCAAGCGACGTGTTCCAGCGATCGAAGAGGCCTTCCACCTGCTTTTCGGTGATCGGCGTGCATTCGGCGGCCATTGCCTGGCCAGCCAGGACAGTAGCGACAGCGGCGACCATGACAAACTTATACATAAGGGGGTATCTCCAATTTTGACTGTTTTCTCCGGCCTCATCGCCGGTAGCCTGAAGATAAGTCCGCTCAAATGCTGAAACGATCTGCCGGTCGGCGGTGAAATGATATGCCGGTTGGCGTATGTTCATCGGCTTACGGAATGTTTATCTAAGACGACACCGGAGCATCGGGCGCCGGCCCATGCCAGAGACCAGAGACAGTGGAAAACCTAGAATCTCCCGTGAGAGAACTGCGCCGGCTCTACCGGGAGTCCGAAGCAAAAGCCGCACGCCTGAGGCTGATCGTCGAGGTGCGAACCATTCTCGACACGATGGACTTCGAGATCGCCGCCCGACAGGTGCTCGCCCTTGTCTGTTCCTTCTGCGGCGCATCCGCCGCGCGGATCGAGTTTTCCGACGATCCGGCAGTTGAAGCCATTCGATACGAACGCGGTGCGTCGCAACCATCCTTGGGAATCGTTTTTACCGTCAACCTTGAAGGAAACGATCCCAGGATCTCTCTGTCGCTTGCGTCTGAGATGCAGACCCTTACGACCGACGACGACCAGCAAACGCTGAAAATCGTTGCCGACCAATTTCTGGCGGCTCTCAACGACAAGAGGCGCCGGCAGGAACGTGAAGCTTTCACCGAGGCGCTGCGGAGCCGCGAGGCCATGCTTGCCCATCTGGTCGGGGAAATGATCAGCGCCCAGGAGAAGGAACGCGCCCGCGTTGCCTATGATCTGCATGACGGCGTCGCCCAGAGCCTCGTCAGCTTGTTGCTTCATCTGGAAGCAGCAACGGTCGGTCAGGATATTGACCAGCAGACCGCACAGAAGCTGACCAACTGTATCGATCTCGCCCGTCGCTGTGTCGGTGATATCAGGCTCGCCATCGCCGATCTCAGGCCGGCCGAGCTCGACGATCTCGGTCTTGCCGCGGCGATCCGGGCGAAGCTGGATTCGATGCGGATCGAACATGTCTCCTTCTCGGATCAGCTTGGAGAGACCCGGCTTCCGCGTGCGGTCGAGATCGTCCTCTATCGTGTCGCACAGGAGGCGCTCGCCAATGCCGAAAAGCATGCGGCCTGCAAGCATGTTCGCATTGAGCTTGCCGAAAACGCGGGTGGGATCGTCACGCTGACGGTATCCGACGATGGGCGCGGTTTCGCAGTGAGCGATCATCGGCCGGAGAGGGGACACGGGGTCGGCTTGCCGGCGATGCGCGAGCGCCTGGCGCTGGTCGGCGGAACCCTGTCGATCGACAGCGCGCCGGGTGCCGGAACCCGCCTGCTGGCGGAAGTGCAAACTGACTTGAACCGGGAATCGTCTCCATGAAGACTGCATCGATCGTCATTGCCGACGACCATGATCTCGCACGCTCGGGGATTGCCGCCGTCCTTGCGACATCGGAGAGCCTGGACATCGTCGGCCAGGCAAAGAACGGGTTGGAGGCGGTCGAGCTGTGCGATCGCTTGCATCCCGATCTCATTCTTCTCGATATCCGCATGACACCGCTCGATGGTCTGGGTGCCGCCGCGGAAATCCGGAAAATCGCTCCGGACACCAAGATCGTCATGCTCACCATGCATGAGAGCATCGACTACCTCAGTGCGGCGATCAAGGTTGGGGCGAGCGGCTATCTCCTCAAGGATGTCAGCCGCGACGGACTGCTGCGCACCATCGACATCGTGCTGGACGGACAGGCGTTTTTTGACGCGGATCTGATGCGCAAGATGCTGGCACGCATAGATCGTGAATCGCCGGCGGAGACGGTCATTGAGAGACTGACGAACCGGGAGCGCGAAATTCTTTGTAGCTTGACCACTGGCGAAACCAACAAAGGCATTGCGAGAGCACTGTCGATTTCACCGGGAACAGTGAAAGTGCATGTCGAGCGCATCCTGAGCAAGCTCGGCGTCAATGATCGCACCCAAGCGGCGGTTCTGGCGATCCAGGCGGGTCTGCTGCGAAAGGACGAGCTTTGACGAGTGGCGACATGACCGACAAGACGGGCCTGTCCCTTCGCTTCCTCGATCAGCCCCTCGCCCGCAAGGGAGTGATCGTGATCGCCCTTCCATTGATCTGCCTGCTGATCGCTCTCGGATCGGTGTTCCTGGCGGATCGGGAAAGCCGCCGCGCCGAGGATTATGTGCGCGTGACCTTCGCCATCCAGTCCGACATTCTGGAGCTGCATGCGCTCCTGGCCGAGGGCGCCTCGGGCGTTCGTGGCTATCTGTTGACCGGGGACGCCGCGTTTCTGGCGCCCTTCGAAAAGGCCAACGCCGAACTCCCCGGTGTCTTTGCCGCCATGCGGCCATTGATAACAGATGCCGGGCAGCGCGCACGCCTCGATGGCATGGAGCCGCTTGTCTTTCAGAAACTCGCGGGCCTCAACGACCTTTTGGAAAAGGGCCGCGAGAGTAATCAGTCGATCAATGACGACATGCGCCGCACGCTGGTGGACAACAAGGTGGTGCTGGATGAGCTGCGCGCCCGCATTCAGCAGATGCGCGAGCGCGAGGATGCGCTGCTTGAAGAGCGGACGAAGCAGGCCGATGCCATCCGAGACAGAGCCCAGTGGATCACGATCATCGGCGCTATCGTCGGTCTGGTCGGTTGTGTCGTGGCGATCATTCTGATGTCGAACGGCATCGTCCGGCGGGTTGCCTCGCTGCAAAAGACGGCTCGTCTTCTGGCGATGGGGCAGCCGGTGACATCGGGAGAACATGCGCGCGACGAACTCGGCGCGCTCTCGCGGGCGCTTCAGGAGGCAAGTCTTCTCCTCAAGCAACGCGAGAACGCGCTTCGTGAAAGCGAAGAACGCTTCCGTCTCCTCGTCGATGGCGTTCACGATTATGGAATTTTCGGGCTTGACCAGCAGGGCCGAGTGGTCAGCTGGAATGCAGGCGCCGAGCGGATCAAGGGATATGCGGCCGACGAGATCATTGGCGAACATTTCTCCCGGTTCTATCCGCCAGAGGTTCGCGATACGCTGCCAAGCCAGGAGCTTGAGCGCGCGCAGGCCGATGGCCGCGTCGAAGACGAGGGCTGGCGGGTGCGCAAGGACGGCTCGCGTTTCTGGGCCAATGTCGTGGTCACCGCGCTGCACGACGAGAACGGCAATCCGCGGGGCTTTTCGAAGATCACCCGCGATATCACCGATCGCAAACGCAACGAAGAGGAGCTGCTAGCCGCCCGATACAAGGCCGAGCAGGCGAGCGAGGCCAGAAGCGCCTTTCACTCGCGCTTGAGCCACGAGTTCAGGACACCCCTCAATTCTATCCTCGGCTTTGCCCAGATTCTGGAGATGGATCTGAACGAGCCTGAAACGCAGGCAAGCCTGGCGCAGATTCTGAGGGCCGGCCGGCATCTTCTCAGCCTGCTCGACGATTTGCTCGACCTGGCCCGCATCGATGCCGGGCGGATGGAGCTCTATATCGAAACGCTGGATGCTGGCGAAATCGTCGGGGAGGCGGTCGACCTTGCCCGCCCGCTGGCGGCGCCTCGCAAGGTCGGCATTGTCGTCGAGATCGATCATGCCGCCGGCGCCGCCGTCACCGTCGACCGTCGCCGGTTCCTCCAGGTGCTTCTGAACCTTCTGTCGAATGCAATAAAATTCAATCGCGAAGGAGGAACGCTGCGTGTGTCCACCAGGCTTGTGGACGGCGATATGCTTGCCATCGACATTACCGATACCGGTTTCGGTATCGCTCCGAACAAGAGGGAGCGGCTATTCCAGCCCTTCGAGCGTCTTGGGGCCGACAGCAACGCCACGTCGGGGACCGGGTTGGGGCTCGCACTGTCGCAGCATCTGATGCAAGCGATGGGCGGAAAACTGGAGCTTGGTTCTACCGGCACCGAGGGCACGACGTTCACCGTCTTTGCGCCGGCTGCGCCGTCGTCGTCGGTCGCACCGCGTATTGCCGCTGAGTCTCCGGCTCCTCTCGCGGGCAAGCGTGAACTGGATGTCGTCCTTTGCATCGAGGACAATCCCGCCAGCCTGAGCCTGATCGAAAATGTGCTGTCGCGATATTGCAGTGCCACGGTCATTCCGGCCATGCTGGGCGGTCTCGGAGTGACGCTGGCGCGCGAGCATCGTCCTAATCTCATTCTGCTCGACATTAATCTGCCGGATATCAGTGGCCTGGAGGTATTGAAAAGTCTAAGGGCTGACAGTGATACGCGGGCCATACCGGTGATCGTCATCAGTGCCGATGCGACGGAAGCGACGCGGCAGGGCGCGCTGCAGGAGGGGGCAACACGCTTTCTCGCGAAGCCGCTCGACATAAGACAGTTCCTTCAGACGCTCGACGAGGTTATGGCGCAATGAACCCGCAAATCGATATCGCCGCCGAGGCGAGCGTACTGGTCATCGACGACGAGGCCGCCAATGTCGCTCTACTGGAGCGACTGTTGCGCCGTGAAGGCTTCAAGAAGGTGACGACGACGACCGATCCGAGGGAGGCCGTCCGGCTTTTCAACGAGGTCAGCCCGGATATCATCTTGCTCGATCTGATGATGCCCCATATCGATGGTTTTGCGCTTCTGGACGCTTTTTCCCGACTGACGGGTCCGACGTCCTTTATCCCCATCGTCGTGCTGACAGCCGATATTTCGATCGAAACCCGGCGCAGGGCGCTGTCGCTCGGTGCTAAGGACTTCCTGGTGAAGCCGATCGACGCGGTGGAAACTCTTTTGAGGATATTCAATCTGCTCGAAACACGCTTCCTGTTTCGGGCGCTGACCGAGCTGACGGGGCAATCCCCGTTCGTCCGGCGCGGTGGCGATCCCACCAGCCGCTGACGGAAGAGAGGCTGTAAACGACAAAGGCGCCGATGGTGTCGGCGCCTCATATTCAGACTCGGAGATTTGCGGTCGTTAATCGCAGACGCGCATCCGCTCGTAATGCCAGCCGTCATCATATTCGTTCTGAACCGGACGGCTCTCTGTCCAGCATCTCGGCGGAGGCGGAGGAGGAGCTGCATAACCATAACCGCCGCCACCGCCGTTGACGATAGCACCACCAATCAAGCCACCGATAAGCCCGGCTGCTACGCCGCCAGCGATGGCGCCGCCATTATGGTGATGATGACGCCTCGGGCCATCGTTCCAATCGCGATAACGACCATATTCCTGTGCCTGGGCAAAGCCAGCTGGGGCCAACACGCTGCCGGCGACCGTAGCTGCGAGCAAAACCGTGAGAATTGTCTTCTTCATCATGATCACCTCCGACGCGATGCGTCTTGAAATGCAAATCTTCGACTCGGTTAATCGAGTGTTTCCACAATGACTCTTTGCAGGTGAACATGGCGTGAATACGCCGTTCACCTAAATTCGGCTGGGAGGTTCTTTGTTCTCGGGGGCTGAAATCAGCTTGGAAAGGCCGCGTTGAGTTCGGCAACCTCTTCGAGAGAAAGGGGGGACGTCTTACGGTCTCCCAATAGGAAGAATAGCTTGGATGTCTCTTCCAGCTCCTCATAGGCGTAGATTGCTTCTTCCAATGTCTTGCCCGAAACGATCGGTCCGTGATTGGCGAGCAGCATGGCGCGATGGTCACGGGCGGCAAGACGCACGGCTTCCGCCAGGGCTCTGTCGCCCGGTCGGAAATATTTCAGCAGCGGGAGCTTGCCGACCCGCATGACATGATAGGCGGTGAGCGGCGGCAGCACATTGTCGGTATTGTCGTGGCACAGGCAGGAAACGGCCACCGAATAAGTGGAATGAAGATGCACCACGGCGCGCGCTGTGGGACGCTCCTCATAGACAGCAAGATGGAAGAAAGCCTCCTTTGAGGGCGGATCGCCGGCCAAAAGCTCACCTGTGGGAGAAACTTTGGATATCCGAGCGGGGTCCAGAAATCCGAGGCTTGAATTGGTGGGTGTCACCAGGATCGAACCGTCGTCGAGGCGGACGGAGAGATTACCGGCGCTGCCATGTGCCAGCTGACGATTATAGAGCAGCGCGCCCATGCGGACGATCTTGTCGCGCAATTCCGCTTCTTCGGTCATGGTGTCCTTACCTCGGTTGCCTAATGCATCATGGAAAGTGCTGCGGCGAAAAAGTCGTCGCCGCCGAAGTTTCCGGATTTCAGGGCGAGCAGCATGTTCCCCTGGATATTTCCCACCGTTTGGAGAACGGGCACGCCGGGTGCGATTTCCGGGCCGATCAGGAAAGCGGGAATGCCGAGTTTGTCGACGGCAGCACCGGATGTTTCGCCACCGGCCACGACCAGACGCCGCACGCCGCGAGACACCAGCTCGGCGGCAATCACCGATGTGGCATGTTCGATGGCATGGCCGGAGGCCTCGCGACCATAGCGCGCCTGCACCCGGCCGACGGCTTGCGGGTCGGCGCTTGCGGCGATGACCACCGGCCCTGCCGATATCCTGTCGCCCGCCCAGGAGATTGCGGTGGCAAGCTCGTCGGGTCCCGAAAGCAGTTTTTCTGGGTCGAGACGCAGAACGGGCATCGAACGCTCGGCTTCGGCAAGCTGGCGCAGCGTTGCCATCGAGCAGCTGCCGGCGATAATGGCGGCGAGACCGCCGACGGGGCCGATTGCATCTCCGGCCGCTTGCGCCGGATGCGAGATCCTGCCGGAGTGTACGAGCGCTCGCGCCAGGCCAAGGCCGAGGCCGGAAGCACCTGTCGACAGCGGCATTTCGAGTGCGACGGCACCCAAGGTTTCCAGATCGCTTTCAAACACGGCATCTGCGATGACGGCTGTCACGCCGGTGTCTCGAAGAGCGGCAAGCCTTGCGCTAACAGCGTCCGGACCATCGGCAACGGTTGCGAGATCGACGAGCCCGACGCTACCGGAGGATTGCCGGGCAAGAACCCGCACGAGATTGGCGTCGTGCATCGGATTGAGCGGATGGTCCTTCAACGGGCTCTCGTTGAGCGGCACCCCGTTGACGAAGAGATGGCCGGCATAGACGGTGCGGCCGGTTTCCGGGAAGGCGGGGGTGACGATGATGGGGTCGCCGCCCGCCGCCTTGCGCAACGCGTCCGTCACCGGGCCGATATTGCCGGCGTCGGTGGAATCGAAGGTCGAGCAGATCTTGTAGAGGACATGGATCGCGCCGCGGGCGCGCAGCCATGCTTCGGCCTTGCGTGCCGCGGAAACGGCATCCTGCGCTGCAACCGAGCGGATCTTGAGGGAGACGACGACCGCATCCACATCCGGTAGAGGCAGGTCAGGATCGGGAATGCCGATCGTCTGCACCGTGCGCAGGCCGTTCTTCGTGAACGTGTTGGCGAGATCCGACGCACCGGTGTAGTCGTCGGCAATCGCTCCGAGCAAGAGTGTCATCCCTTTATCCTTTTGAACGGTGCAAACCAGCCGAGGCCGTCGAGCGTGTGGTTTCGCGGAATATATTCGCAGCCGATGAAGCCCTCATAGCCGAGCCGGTCGATCTCGGCGAAGAGATAGGTGTCGTTGAGCTCCTCACTACATGGTTCCTGCCTGGAGGGTACGCTAGCGGTTTGGATATGGCCGATGACCGGCATCATCTCGCGCAAGGCGATCGCGACATCGCCATGCATGATCTGCCGATGGTAGATGTCGAACTGAAGCTTGAGATTGGGTCTACCCAATTCCTCGATCAGTGCCCGTGCTTGATTGAAATCATTGAGGAAGTAGCCCGGCATGTTGCGGCCGTTGATCGGTTCGAGCACCAGGTCAAGCCCTTTTTCGGCAAGCCGTGATGCGCAATATTCGACGGATCGGCGATAGGCGCGGAGAGCCGCCTCGTCGTCGGGCTTGGCGAGACCGGCCATCAGGTGCAGGCGCTTGACGCCGGTTGCCTCGGCATAGTCGAGCGCATTTTCCACATTCGACTTCATCTCCTCAAAGCGATCGGGAAGGGCCGCAAGTCCGCGCTCGCCGCCGTTCCAATCGCCGGGCGGCATGTTGAAGAGCGCCTGGGTCAATCCGTTGCGTTCTAGCCGTTCCGCGATTGCTTCCGGCGCGAATTCATAGGGAAAGAGGTATTCGACGGCGGTGAAGCCGGCTTCCGCCGCCGCGTCGAAACGGTCGAGAAACTGCCACTCGTTGAACATCATCGTCAGATTGGCCGCAAAGACGGGCATGCTGATTGTCTCCGTTTGTAGCTTGCGCGTTTCGTCGCTCAGGTGTTTGGCAGAACCGTGCCCGAAAGCTGCGCATAGAGCCGGGCAAGCGAGGCGTCGTCGTCGCGTCCCATGCCGGCACCTGACGCGGCAAGATACATCTGTAGCGCGGCGGCGGCGAGCGGGGTCGGATAGCGCTCCGTGCGGGCCATGTCCTGCACGATACCGAGATCCTTGACGAAAATCTCGATGGCACTGCGCGGCGAGTAGTCTCCCTCGAGAACGTGCGGCACCCGGTTTTCGAACATCCAGGAATTCCCGGCCGAGGCGGTGATCACCTCATAGACCTTGTCGAGATCGAGACCCTGCTTGGCCGCGAAGGTGATCGCCTCACAGGCGGCGGCGATATGCACGCCGGCCAGAAGCTGATTGATCATCTTGAAGGCCGCGCCGGTGCCGGCGTCGTCGCCCAATTCGTAGACCTTGCCGGCCATAGCGTCGAGCGCGGGGCGTGCAGCATCGAAAGCCAACTTCGTGCCAGACGCCATGATGGTCAGCTCGCCGCTGGCAGCCTTGACCGCGCCGCCTGAGATCGGCGCGTCGAGATAATGCAGGCCAAGCGCCGTGCAACGCTCCGCCAGATCGCGGGCAACGGCCGGATCCATGGTTGCCGACGAGATGAACACTGCTCCGGGCTTCATGGTGCCTGCGACATCGCCGGCGCCGAAGAGGACGTCCCTGGTCTGCGCGCCGTTGACGACAACGGAGACCACGATATCGGCATCCTTTGCCGCCGATGCCGGGCTCGCGGCGCCCCGTCCGCCCTCGCTGACGAAACGATCGACTGCGGCGGTCGATATGTCGTAGCCGATGACGTCGAGGCCAGCGCGCTTCATGGACCGCGCCATGCCGAGGCCCATGGATCCCAGACCGATCACGGCGGCGACAAGCTGATGATGCGAGTTTTCAGCTAGGGATGACATCTCTATATCCTTGCAATGTCTTGAGGGTGTTCGATCCTCCGACGATTGATGCCGGAGGACCTTTCATTCTAGCGATTGACGCTTTTTGCCGGAATGGTCAGCACGGCGATGGATCCGATGACGAGCGCTGCCGCCAGGAGATACATGCCCGCCGAGGTGCTGCCGGTGAAGTCCTTGAGATAGCCAACCAGAAATGGGCCAAGGAAGCCAGCGAGATTGCCGACCGAGTTGATCCAGGCGATGCCTGCCGCCGCCCCGGTACCGGCAAGAAAGGCCGTCGGCAGCGACCAGAATAGGGGTGCGCAGCTGATGGCGCCTGCCGCGGCAAGCGAAAGCGCGATGATCGAAAATGTCGTGCTGGTGCTGACGGTGGCGGCGATAAAGCCGACCGCGGCAATCAGGGCAGGCACGATCAGGTGCCAACGGCGTTCGCGATGCCGGTCGGCGGAGCGGCCGAGCGCGATCATGACGACGAAGGTGCAGATATAGGGGATGGCCGAGACCAGGCCGATATTGAAGTTTCCGACAACGCCGCTCGCCTTGACGATGGTCGGCATCCAGAAGTTCAGGCCGTATTGCCCAAGGACGAAGCAGAAATAGATCAGGCACATCAACCAGACGCGGCCGTCGCGCAGGGTGCTTGCAACATCATGCGGGCTTGACGATTTGCTGCGGTCTTCATCCTCGATATTGGCCGTCAGGACAGCCTTCTCGTCTGTAGTCAGCCATTTGGCATCGCTGATCCTGTCATCGAGATAAAAGAAGACCAGCACGCCGAGCAATACTGCCGGAACGGCCTCGATCAGGAACATCCACTGCCAGCCGGAAAGGCCATGCGTCCCGTGGAAGCTATCCATGAGGAAACCGGACAGCGGGTTGCCGAAGATGGCGGATACGGGGATCGCCGACATGAAGGTCGTGATGATCTTGGCGCGGTGGCGAGCCGGATACCATGATGTGAGATAGAAAATCAGGCCCGGGAAGAAGCCGGCTTCGGCAATGCCGAGCAGGAAGCGCAGGATATAGAAGACGGTTTCCGAGGTGGTGAACATGAAGGCGGCTGAAACGATGCCCCAGGTCACCATGATGCGAGCGATCCAAACTCGCGCCCCGACCTTGTTCATGATGACATTGCTCGGGACTTCAAACAGGAAGTAGCCGATGAAGAAGATGCCTGCGCCGATCCCGTATGCTGCTTCCGACAGTCCGAGTTCGCTCGACATCTGCAGCTTGGCAAAGCCGACATTCACGCGGTCGAGATAGGCGACGATATAGCAAAGCACCAGAAAGGGTACGATTCTCCAAAACACCTTGCTGTATGCACGGTCTTCGACCGGATTGGCGGCGCGCTCGCCCTGGGCTGTGGCCTGCGCTTGAAACGTCATGATGTCCTCCTCCGAATGGAAAGCCGGGGTCCCTCCAGAACCTCGATCCGGCCAAACGCTCCAAAATTGGCAGCGCTGCCAATTTCCATTACTGCATATTGGCAGCGCTGCCAATAGGAATTTGGCGGCGCTGCCAAAAATCTTGTGTTAAAGGAGCGGAAGTGGAAACGGCCACGGGAATACGAGCTTCCGCGCGACTATAATGCGGAACCGCATATGGATTTTTCAGGGAACATGAACGTCAAACCTCAGACCACGGTCACGCTTGCAGAGGTTGCCGAAGCGGCCGGGGTGGGCGAAAGCACGGTCTCGCGTGTGCTTCGCAATCATGGTTCGTTTTCCCAGAAGACGCATGACCGCGTCATGGCGGCAGTCGAGCGCCTTGGCTACGTGCCCAACCGTATCGCCGGAGCGCTCGCCTCGGCAGGATCGCGCCTCGTCGCCTTCGTCATCCCGTCGCTTTCCAATATCGTGTTTCCGGACGTGCTGCGCGGCGCGGGCGGCGTGCTTGAGGCAAGCCATTACCAATCGGTCTTCGCGGTAACGGACTATGATCCCGGCAGGGAGGAGGCGATGGTCGCGGCCATGCTCGCCTGGCGGCCGTCGGCCGTCATGCTGGCCGGGCTGGAGCACAGCGAGGGGACGGCGAAAATGCTGCGCGCGAGCGGTTGCCGTGTCGTGGAGTTGCTCGACCTCGACGGTACGGCGCTCGATCTCGCGGTCGGATTCTCAAACGCCGCGGCGGCGCGCGCAAGCGCGGAATTCATGCTGCGGCGCGGCTATCGCCGCATCGGCTATGTCGGCCATGATCTGGTGCGCGACACGCGCGCGGGCAAACGTTTCGCAGCGTTTTGCGCCGCCCTCGAAGCCGAAGGCAAGCCGCTCGTGGGCCGCGAAATCCATGCGGGCGCGTCCTCGGTCGAAGCCGGCCGGCTGGGGCTCGAAAGGCTGCTCGCGCGTGTCCCGGACCTCGACGCCATCTATTTCTCCAACGACGACATGGCCTTGGGTGGCTATTTCCACTGCATGGCGCGTGGTATTTCCATTCCGTCGCAACTGGCCATTTTCGGTTATAACGGCCTTGATATCGCTAGGGTGACGCCGCAGCCATTGTCGACCATCCGCACCCCGCGCGTCGCGATCGGGCAGGTTGCCGCTCAGCTTGTGCTTGACGATGCGCCATCACAAACCATCGATCTCGGCTTTGAGCTGATCGAAGGCGAGACCGCCTGACGGCAGGCGGATGTAATCCGCGTCGTCTGCAAACCACCTCTGACTATCGATTGAAGTCGGCGCGCTCCGAGCGTCTCTCGTGCTGTCGCCGAGGGCGCTCATGGGTGGGCGCCGGCGCGGTTGCATCGACGCGCGCTGATTCTGCGCGTCCTGACACTTGACAATTCTCAAATCGCGTAGCTCAATACGTAAATCCAGTAAACTGGACATATGTCCATAATATTGGACATCAGAAACAACCATCCAACAGGGGAACGTCATGACCGTCTCACTTCGCGCCAGCCTGCTTTCGCTGGCCACCGCCTTCCTTATCTCCGCAATGCCCGCCGTCGCCCAGCAGGCCAAAAGCAAGCTCGACGAAGTGCTCGCTCGCGGCCATCTTGTCATGGGCACCGGCAGCACCAATGCGCCATGGCACTTCAAGAGCGCCGATGACAAGCTTCAGGGATTTGACATCGACATGGGCCGCATCGTCGCCAAGGCGCTGTTCGGCGATCCCGACAAGATCGAATTCGTCAACCAGTCTTCCGATGCGCGTATCCCGAACATCACCACCGACAAGGTCGACCTGACCTGCCAGTTCATGACCGTCACCGGCGAACGCGCGCAGCAGATCGCCTTCACGATCCCTTATTATCGCGAGGGCGTCGGGCTGATGCTGAAGGCCGATGGCAAGTATCCGGATTATGCCGCGCTCAAGGCCGCCGGTTCGTCCGTCACTATCTCCGTGCTCCAGAACGTCTATGCCGAGGCGATGGTGCATGCCGCCCTGCCGGACGCGACCGTCGACCAGTATGAATCGGTGGATCTGATCTATCAGGCGCTGGAATCCGGCCGCGCCGACGCGGTTGCAACCGACCAGTCGTCGCTGGCCTGGTACATGACGCAGAACCCCGGCCGTTACAAGGATGCCGGCTACGGCTGGAACCCGCAGACCTATGCCTGCGGTGTCAAGCGCGGTGACCAGGACTGGCTGAACTTCGTCAACACCGCCCTGCATGAGGCGATGACCGGCGTCGAGTTCGATTTCTATGCCACCTCGTACAAGAAGTGGTTCGGCAAGGATCTGACGCCGCCGCAGATCGGCTTCCCGGTCGAATACAAGTGATGTCGTCGAGGACGGAAGGTTGCCTTCCGTCCTTTCCTCACCCTTGATTGCAGGATTGCGCCATGGGTTATACGCTCAATTTCGCCGCCGTCTGGCGCAGCTTCGACCAGCTTCTCGAAGGTCTGCTGCTCAGTCTCGGGCTGGCTTTCATTTCCATCCTGATCGGTGCCCTGATCGGCCTGCTCGTCGCCTTCGCCCTGACGGCGAAAAGCGGCTGGGTCCGGCGGCCCGCAGCACTTTACGTGACGGTCATCCGTAATCTGCCGATCCTCGTGCTGGTGCTCTTTGCCTATTTCGCCTTGCCGCAGATGGGCTTCCGCATCGGTAAGGTCCAGAGTTTCATCGCAGTGCTGTCGATCTATTCGGGCGCCTATCTGGCCGAGGTCTTTCGTGCCGGCCTGCTGTCCATTCCGAAGGGATTGTCGGAGGCGGGGCTTGCCATCGGCCTGACGCCGATGCAGATCCGCGTCTCGATCATTGCACCGCTAATGTTCCGCAACGTGCTGCCTTCGCTTTCATCGACGGTGATCTCGCTCTTCAAGGATACGTCTCTCGCAGCGGCGATTGCCGTGCCGGAGCTGACCTTCGAGGCGCGCAAGATCAATGTCGAGAGCTTTCGCGTCATTGAGACATGGCTCGTCACCTCCGGCCTCTACGTTTTCACCTGTGTCGTGCTGGCCGCGCTGATGCGCGTCGTCGAGCGCCGCCTTGCCGTTCCGAGGTAATGTCATGACCGATTTTACCGCTTTTCTCGATCAGCTCTGGATCGCGCGCCTCGCCATTCTCAAGGGACTTGGCCTCACGGTGTCCATCTCGCTGCTTGCGATCGTTGTCGGCTCGCTGCTCGGCGTTCTCGTCGGACTTTGCCTCGTCTATGGCAATCCGGTGCTGCGCTTTTTCGTCCGAGCCTATACGGACTTCATCCGGGGAACACCGGTCCTGGTTCTGGTTCTGGCCAGCTACTATGTCCTGTCGACCATCGGGATCGATCTCGGCCCATTCCAGGCCGGTGTTTTCGCGCTCGCGATCTTCTGCTCCTCGCATGTCGGCGAGATCGTGCGTGGCGGGTTGCAGGCGATCCCGAAGGGGCAGACCGAAGCGGCAAAGGCGATCGGACTCACCTTCCGCCAGACCTTTGCCTATGTGCTCTGGCCGCAGGCGCTGCGCCAGTTTCTGCCGGCCTGGGTGAACACCGCGGCCGAGATGGTCAAGGCCTCGACGCTGCTTTCCGTCATCGGCGTCGCCGAGCTGCTGCTGCGCATGCAGGAAATCATTTCGCGTAATTTCATGAGCCTACAGTTCTATTTCTTCGCGGGGCTTTTGTACTTCGTCATCAACTACGGCATCGAGCGCCTCGGCAAATATGTCGAGCGCAAGACCGCCGTTCCGTCGTGAGGGCTCGATCATCATGAGCAAGATACTTCTCGAAATACAGGGGCTGCGTAAGCAATATGGCCCGCTCGAGGTGCTGAAGGGCGTCGACTGCACCATGCAGGAGGGCGAGGTCATTTCGATCATCGGCTCCTCCGGCTCGGGCAAGACGACGATGCTCCGCTGCATCAACATGCTCGAGGAATTCCAGGGCGGGCGCATCCTGCTCGAAGGCGAGCCGATCGGCTACGACGATGCCGGTGGCGCGCGCCGGCGCAAGAGCGAGAAGGACATTGCTCGCCAGCGGGCTCTGACCGGCATGGCCTTCCAGCAGTTCAATCTCTTCCCGCATATGACGGCTGCCCGCAACGTCATGCTCGGGCTTATCAAGGTCAAGAAGATGCACCGCGACGAGGCGCGCGCGGTTGCTGAGAAATGGCTCGATCGGGTGGGCCTGGCGTCCCGCGCCGATCATTATCCGGGTCAGCTTTCCGGCGGTCAGCAGCAGCGTGTGGCAATCGCCCGCGCCATTGCCATGACCCCTCGGTTGATGCTCTTCGACGAGGTGACCTCGGCGCTCGACCCCGAACTGGTCGGCGAGGTGCTGCAGGTGATCAAGGGACTTGCCGCCGATGGCATGAGCATGCTGCTCGTCACCCACGAGATGCGCTTTGCCTATGAAGTCTCGTCAAGGGTCATTTTCATGAACCAGGGCCTTATCGGCGAGGAGGGCGATCCCAAGGAGATGTTCGTCAGGCCGAAGACCGAGCGGCTGGCCGAATTCCTGAAGACGTCCAGCTTCAACTGAACGACAGGCGGCCTTGTGCCGCCTACTGACACATAGAATCCAGAAGAAAAGAGAGAGGTCATATGACTATCAAGCGTTACGGTGCCGGCGAAACCGGAGCCGGCGGGCAAGCCCTGCCTTTTGCCCGCGCGGTCGAAGCCAATGGCTGGCTGCACGTTTCCGGCCAGGTCGCGATGGAGAAAGGCGAGATCGTCGGTGGCGGCATTATCGCGGAAACCCGCAAGGCGATCGAAAATCTGATCGCCATCCTGCACGAAGCCGGCTATGGCATCGAGGATGTGGTTCGCATCGGCGTGTGGCTCGACGATCCCCGCGACTTCTGGAGCTTCAACGGCGTCTATGCGGAGTATTTCGGCAATAACCCGCCGGCACGCGCTTGTGTTCAGTCCCGGATGATGGTCGATTGCAAGGTGGAAGTCGATTGCGTCGCCTATCGCGCCGATAGAGGTTGAGTTGTTGGGGCGCGACTGTCACAGTCGCGCCTATTCCCCGGAAATGGAGCATGTTTGATGGCTGAAGGCCCAGACGATATCGTATCGCGACGGACGCGCGGCCTTGATCGTGCCTTTGAGATTCTTGAGTTTCTGCGCACCAGGCGCCAGCCGATGAGGCCGAACGAAATCGCAGTCGAGATCGGCGCACCGCGCTCGTCGATCTATGAACTCGTCAATCTTCTCCTGCGCCACGGCATGCTTGATTATCAGGGAGGCGACGGCCGTGTCTTCCTTGGCCGCAAGCTCTATTTCCTCGGCACGGCCTATGCGGATCAATTCGACCTAATGCGCGAGTCCGACACCCTGTTGACCCGGCTTGCCGAGGAAACGCGCGAAACGGCGCAGATGTGCATGCTGGAAGGCAACAAATACACGGTTGCGATGATGCGCGAGGGGATCCGTCCGTTCCGCATTTCCTCGAATGTCGGCGAGCTCGTTTCAATTCCTTGGACGGCGTCCGGCCGCCTGCTGGTTTCCCACCTCAGCGATGCTGAAATACTCGATTTCATCCCGCCGCAGGATTTCGTTCTGCCCAATGGCAAGCAGCTCGACCCGAGCCGTTTCATCGGCGAAGTTCGCCAAGCGTCGATCGACGGCTATTTCACCTTCAATAGCGAGGTGGAAAATTTTACCCATTGCTTTGCCGCGCCGATCAAGCAGGAAGACGGGCGATGCATCGCCACGCTTTGTCTGGTGGCGCCGAAAGAGGACGGCTTGCGAAACCGGGAAAGCTATCTCGATAGCCTTCTTCGCGCCGTGGGTGAGATTTCGGAGCGGCTGGGCTTCAGTGTTTCCGACCGCGCCAATATGAGGCAGGGCCGGTCGTCCTAAGCGAATGGGCCAGACCTAGGCGCGCCTACAACATTTCTTTGCAATTCGCCTGCTCTCGGCCACTTTTCGGCAAAAGGGGTGCCGCAATTGTGGTGTGAACTCTCACTTCAGACAAATGTCGAATGGAGAGAGCAATGAGCATGCAGCAAACCAAAGTGCCTGGTGCCGCAGGCGAGCTGGCCCGAAAAGTTGGCGTCGGCCTCTTCGTCTGCGGAGTGACGGTCGCAGGACTTTATGCGGTTGCCCGCACAGAGGCGGAAGCGCCGCTGATGTCGTCGGTCGATGTCACCAGAAGCGGCGCGATCGAAGTTGCAGATGCCAGGAACTTTGCGACGGCGAATGATCTTCAATCGGCCGTTGATGCGAGCCCGGCTGTGTTGCCAACGCCGATCTTCAGACCGGCTACCGCGAACAAGTCGGCGGCCGCGAAAGCCAGCACGACGGCAAAGCGCGTTGCAGCCCATGCCAAAGTTACGAGTGTCAAAACTGTAACCTCCTCGGACGTCACGCAGTTCGACCGTTGCATGCCGCAATGCGATACGCGCGATCCGATGATCGTCGGACTTTCCGAGGCGGATCGGCCGCCGCAGGATCTGCAGGAGCAGGCGCTTTATGTGCCTGAGCCGCCAGAGGATCGCTCACCCGTGCGTGGCGTGCGGTATATCCTGAGCCGCGCCGCGGAAGCTCCGGCCTTTGCCATCCGGAAAGGGCGGGATGCGATTGACGGCGTGCGTCAATTGGAGTGGTGAAGTCGCCTACGAGGCGACTTCATAATGGGGCTAACTGAAAATCCAGACAGAGGTGGTCAGGCTCGCTTTGGCCGCGCGATGTCGTTGACGCCGTCGAGATCCGGCGCTTGGCCGTAGCTCATGTTCTTCATCTGCTGCAGCACGCGCGCCATTTCCTCGTCCGGCAGGACCGGTGGTTCGCCGAGCGTCAGGGCCTGCACGTAGAGCCGCGAAATCGTTTCGACCTCGATGGCGAGCGCCAATGCAGATGACAGGGTCTTGCCCAGCGAGATCTGGCCATGCTGGCCAAGCAGGCAGGCGAGGCGATCCTGAAGTGCTTCCAGCGCATTGTCGGACAGAGCCTGCGTGCCGAATGTCGCGTACTTAGCGCAGCGGATCGTGGTGCCACCCGCAACACCCGTCATGTAATGGAAGCTTGGGATCGTCTTGTGATGGCAGGCGAGCGTCGTCGCGTAGACGGAATGGCAATGCAGCACGACATCGATGTCATCGCGCGCGGCGAGGATATCGCGATGAAAGCGCCATTCGGACGACGGGCGACGGCGGCCTTCATAGGTGCCGTCAAAATTCATCTGCACGAGATCGTCGGGTTTCATCTCATCATAAGGCAGAGAAGTCGGCGTGATCAGAAAACCCATGGGATTGCGGATCGAGACATTTCCGGCGGTTCCCTGATTGATGCCGCTTGCGTTCATCTTGCGGCAAGTTTCAACCATGGCCTCCCTTTGACGGCGATCGTCATAGTCCATCATCTTGTCCTCCAGTGTGGGCCGCGCGCAACCAGTGCTCGCGGTATTCATCAAGGGCGGGGTGTAAAAAGGGTGTTACCGCTCTGAGGGCCAAAGGGGCGGGCGCCTGCCTGGTCTCATGCGATGCCAACAGGGCGGCCCCCGTCGCCGTTCCATATTGATCGGCGTTGACGAAGACGCGACGGTCGGGATTGAGGGCAGCGATAAGCGCGCCGTAAAGCGGGTCGCGAACGAACGAACCGTCCAGAACTACCGTCGACGTTTGGACAAGCTGAAGGCATCTGTCCGTGAGAAGCGCGGCGTAGAGCAGGGCGAGCGAATGGCGCAAGTCCCGATGGTCGGCAAGCGGACCTGTGAGACGGCCTCTTTGTGACGTTCCCGGAAACAGGCCATCATCGCTGCCGAAGGAGGGGAGCGCTATCGTGCGCGTCTCGATCAGGCGTGCGAGGTTTTCCTCAGTTGTCGGCCGATCATCTTCCCCCGCTACCATCGCGAATTCTCGGCCGCCCATGGTCAGCATGCCGGGAAGGGGCTTGGCCTCGATATCGGCATTGCAGCAAAGGCCGGCGCGTTCGACATCGAAATCAGGGCCTGAGCGGTCGCTGATCGCCACGATCCAGGTGCCGGTGGAAACGACGGTGATATCACTGAGACCGGCCGCCTGATACTGATAGAAGTTCGCGGAGGAATCGTGGATCCCGCACAAAATTGCCGTTGTCGGCTTCAATCCCGTCCGTCCGGAAATCTCCGGCTTGATGTCGGCAAGCCTTGACCAGGCCGGCTGCAACGGCGGTATCAGCCGTTGCCAGTTTCTCGCTTCGATCAGCCTCGCTGGTCTGCCATCCGCCGAGCACCAGAGATGCGATTGCGCTGCCAGGCTTGTCACTTCGGAGGCAGCGACGCCTGAGAGCCGCCAGGCCCAATATTGCGGAGTGGCCAGAAAATGCCGCGCTTGCGTGAAGGCATCCGGCCAGCCGCGCTCCAGCCAGAGCATCTGTCGCGCCAGATGGGCGGCGCCCAGCATGACGGCGCTGCCCCGCTCGCGAAACGATCCCGCGATCTCTCGATACTCCCGGTCGATCTCCGATGGGACTGCCTGCTCATAGTCGATCATCGGCATGACCGGCCCTTCGTCATCGACCAGTACCCCGCCGGAGCCATGTGCGGTGCAGACGACGGCGGCGATGTCGTGGCGGTCTGCCAATGTGGCGAGCCCGTCGAGCAGCCAAGCTTCGATGACGGCAAGGTCATGATGGCGGTAGGGCGGGCCGTCATGGACGACATTGGGTGTCGACAATGTCTCGATCAGCCCGCCGGCCTCGTCGCTGACCGAGAGCTTGATGTTTGTCTTGCCGGTATCGAAAACGGCAATGGTTCTCATGGGCGGTTCGCCCGTCTGTTGCGTGGCCAGAAAAGGAAGGTGAGGTAGGGATAGGCGGTCTGCACTGCCATCACGAGAATGAGGATGAGGCCCCAGATGGCCGTCGTTAGATAAGGACTAATGCCGAGTTGGTTGAAACCCGAGGAGATGATTTGTAGGATGGCGAGCGCGATCATCAGGCCGGAGACCTTGCCGAAGCCCCCGAAGGGATCGACGCCGCCAAGCACGGCGGCAAGGATGGTCACAAGCAGGTAGGATTGCGAATAGTCGGCGCTCGCCGAATTGAAGACGGCAAGCGAGACGGCGGCTGCTACGAAGCACAGCACGCTCGACATCGTATAGACGCCGACCAGAACACGCCTTGTGTCGATCGCCGAAAAACGGGCGGCTTCCATATTGGAGCCGATCATGGCGCAGCTGATGCCGAACGGCGTCTTGCGGAGAATGATGCCGACGATCACGGCGACAACGACGAGCAGGATGAATGTCACCGGTATCCCCGCGATCGCCGAATTGCCGACGATCGAATAGGACCGGGGAAAGCCGGAGAGGGCTTCGCCGCGCGTCATATAGATGCTGATCCCGTCGATCAGCGATTTTGTGCCGAGCGTGACGAGGATGGGATGCACGCCGGTATAGGCGACGATCGTGCCGGTCACGACGCCGATCACGAGCGCAAGAAGCAGGCCGGACAGAAGCGCCAGGAGGATAACGCCGAGGACTTGCGCCGAAGACGAGTCCGCCGTCGTCATACTGCGCATAATCCAGGCCATCAGCAGCGCGCATTGATTGGTCGTCGCGATGATCGCGAGATTAAGGCCGCCGGTGATGAGGGGCACGACCATCGCCAGCGAAAGAAGCCCGAGGATGGGCAGTTGCACCGCGAAGGAATTCAGGGTGCCCCAACTGGCAAAGCCGGGGATCGTCAGCGAGAAGGCGATCACCAGAGCCAGCAGTAATCCGAGCAGGCCGGGCTTGCCGTCCTTTATCCTCCCGACGAGAGCGGACAGGTTATCGGTTGCGGAATGGGTCGAGTCAGCCATGGGCCACGTCTCCTATCGGATTGAGGCGGCGGCGCTTGCGCGCGCTGATCACCGTGATCGAGGTGGAGATCAGGATCGTCAGGCCGATGACAATCTGGAAGAAATAGGAGGAGACGCCGAGAAGGTTCAGGCCGTTCTGCAGGATGGCGAGCAGCACGATGCCCAGCAGCACGCCCGGCACCGTGCCGATGCCGCCGGTCAGGCTGGCACCGCCGAGCACGGCCGCCGACAGAACCGAAAGCTCGGTATTGTACATGGCATTGGGCACGCTTTCGCCGACGCGATGTGCCTGCAACAATCCGCCGACCGCGGCCATGAAGCCGAGAAACCCGTAGGCGATGAATTGCAGTTTTGCGATATTGACGCCGATGCGGCGGGCGGCCTCCGGATTGCCACCCATCGTATAGAGCTGCCGTCCCGTCTTCGTCCGGGTCATGAAGAACCAGGTAAACAGGGTTGCCGCCAGCATCACCACGATCGGCAGGGTAATGCGCGTCAGGTCACCATTCGGAGCCTCATGCTCCCAGAAGACGATACGCTCGGTCCACCAATCGGGCAGGGTGTAGATGGATTTCCCTTGTGAGAAATACATCAGCAGCGAGAACGACACGCTCATCATGGCGATAGTCGCTATAATCGAGGTGATGCGGATGAAGTGGATCAGCAGCGCGTTGATGCAGCCGAGCAGGATGCCGACCGATAGGCCCAGCCCGATGCAGACGAAGGGCGGCAATCCGGACTGTGTCGCCAGAAGCGCGGCCACATATTGGGTGACCGACGCCGTTGCCGCAAAGGAAATGTCGATGCCGCCGGAGACCAGCACGACGAAAAGTCCCATCGCCATGATCGACTGGACGCTATAGGTCTCCAGCAGGTCGACGACATTGGCCAGCGTGAGGAAACCCGGTGCGGTCGCGCTAAGCGCAATGATGGCGACGATGATCACCAAAGCGAGCCAGACCTCGGGCCGGCGCTGCAGCTTTCTGATGTCCGGCATCTCAGGCATAGATTTTCTCCTCGAACTCATGTTCGCTGGTCTGGCCGGGCACGACCTCGCCGACGATGCGGCCAGCGCGCATGTGCAGAACGCGATCGCAGGTCGCGTAGACCTCGGCGACTTCGTCAGAAATGATCAGGATGCCAACGCCCTGCCGGGCGAGGTCGGCGACGACCTTGTAGATGCCTTGCTTGTTCTTGATGTCGACGCCCACCGTCGGACTATCGAGGATCAGGATCTTGGGCTTTGCCGCCAGCCATTTTGCCAGGACCACGCGCTGCTGGTTGCCGCCGGACAATGTTCCGACCGGCCTGTCGAGGCCGGGTATCTTGATCGTCAGGCGGCTCACCCATTCGGCGGCGAGCGCTCGCCGGCTGCGGTCCGGGATCAGGCCCAATCGACCGCGCAGGCTCTTCAGCACTGCCAGTATGAGATTGTCGCCGATCGACTGGCGGAGAATGACGCCGAGGCTCAACCGATCCTCCGAGACATAAGCAATCCCGGCGCTCACTGCGTCGCGGTTGGAGCGGAGCGACAGCTTACGGCCATCAAGCATCATCGTGCCACCGTCCGGCCGGGTCATGCCGAAGAGGCTGAGCGCAAGTTCGGTGCGACCGGCACCCAGCAGGCCGGTGATGCCGAGCACTTCGCCCTGGCGAATGGTGAAACTGATGTCCTGGTATTCGCCACGGCGGCTGAGCGAGGAGACCTCGAGCAGCGGCTTTTCGGCGGACATGTCGCGCGCGACGACGGACTGGAAAATATCGATCCCGGTCATCAGGTGTCCAATGCGACGCTGATCGACTTCGGATGCCGGATAAGTCCCCACCTTGCGCCCGTCGCGCATCACCGTGACGCGCTCGGCGATCTCGACGATCTCATCCAGCCGATGCGAGACGAAGACCACGGCGATGCCATCGGCCTTCAATCGGGCGACGATGGCGAGCAGCCGCCTGACCTCGCTGCGTGTCAGCGACGCCGTCGGCTCGTCCATGAAGATCAGCCGCGCTTCGGCGGCAATGCCGCGGCATATCGCGACGATCTGCCTTTCGGCGACGGAGAGGTCGGCGACCGCGGCATCGGGATCAAGATGAAAATCCAGCCTTTTCAAAGCCGAAAGCGCGAGCTTTCTCATCTTGGTGTAGGAGACTGGCCGAAGATCGCTTTTCAGATGGCTTTCGATGGCGATGTTCTCAGCGACTGTGAGGTTCGGAAAAAGTGACAGGTCCTGGAATATGACCTGAATGCCGAGCACGCGCGCCGAAGACGGGGTGAGCGGCAGAACGGACTTGCCTGATATCTCGATCTCGCCCGATGTCGGCGGATGCACGCCGGCCACGGTCTTGATCAGAGTGGACTTGCCGCAGCCGTTTTCGCCGACCAGGCAATGGATTTCACCCGCCCGGACCTCCCAATCGATATCGTCGAGCGCCAACACGCCGCCGAAGCGCTTGGTGATCTTGCTGAGACGCAAAAAAGGATCCTGTGCACTCATCGGAAAGCCCCATGTTCGGCTCGGTCATCGCGTAGGAGACACCGGCCGGAAGGGCGTTGAAACCCCTCCGGCGGCGTCGCCTTCTTGGCAAGGCGGGGGCCTAAAGCCCCAGATCTGCCAATCGCTGGATGTTTTCCTTGTCCAGGGACTCGAGCTTTTGTGCCTGGATCAGGCGCTTGTCGGGGAAGACCTTCACCGGTCCGACCTCGACGAGTTCCATGCCGTCGGTGATCTCCTTGCCGGCCGCGAGCAAGGTCGCGAGCTGCACGAAGACCTGGCCCGCGATCAGCGGATTCCAGATATAGCCGCCGCGGATCACGCCGCTTTTGACATATTTGATCCCCTGTCCGGGCGAGAAGCCACCGACGAGTACGATGGACTTCGCCTTGCCGCGATCGTCCAGCACCTTCGCGGCGCCGATCGGCCCTTGCGATCCGAAGGTCAGGATGCCCTTCAGATCGGGATGGGCACGCAGCTGGTCCTGTGTCGTCTTGATCGAGTCATCGAGGCTTTCGGCAACGCCGAAGCGGTCGCCGAGCATCTCCATCTTCGGATATTTCTTCTTCTGGTAGGCAATCGCCGCGTCGGCCCAAGCATTGTGTAGCGGCACGGTCAGGGAGCCGACATAGACGATGTATTTGCCTTCCTCCTTCATCTCCTTGGCGATCAGATCCATGTGCTGCTCGCCATAGGCTTCGACGGTGGTCAGCTCGAAGTCCCAATCATTGTTCTTCTGGTTGGGGCTCTCATGCGAGATCACCTTGATGCCGGCCGCCTTTGCCTTGCCGAGCACCGGTTCCAGGGCCGCCGCGTCGTTCGGCACCACGCCGATGACATCCACCTTGCGGGCGATCAGATCCTCGATGGCGCGGACCTGCTGGGCGGCGTCGGCCTGTGTCGGGCCGATCATCCATGCATTCGCCTTAAGGGCCTGGGATTCCTTCTTGATGCCCATCTCCATGGCGTTGAACCAGGGGATGCCGCCGATCTTTACAACGATGCCGGCCTGAACCTGCTTCGCCTGCGCCAGCGTCAGGTTCGGCAAGCCGAAGACCCCCGCCACGGCTCCGCCGGTCAGCGTGCCGAGCATACTGCGTCTCGTCATTTTCATGATGTTCTCCTCCTCCGTTTTATTTCAAGCAGCCGTGCTCGACCGCCCTCCTTCTCGCAGCGTCGAGCCGCGAACCTCCACCGAGCACGCCAGGCGCAAAGTCCTGACGGGATCGGCATTCCCTCCCATTCGACGGGAGAGCTGCTGCCAGGCGGCCGTTGCCATTTCCTCAATTGGCTGACGGACGGTGGTAATTGCGGGTCGAACAAGGCGCATCCATTCGGCCTCGTCGAAACAGGCAAATGCGAGATCGCCGGGCGCGGAAAGACCGAGATCGGTCATCGTCTGATAGGCGATCAGCGCGGTGATGTGATCGAGCGCGAAAAGCGCTTCCGGCCGCCGCTGGGTCAGCATCTCGTGCAGTCGCTGGCGAATGCCTTTCGTCTCCAGCCCGACTTCAAGCATGGAGAGAGCCATGCCCCCGGCGGCCGAGGCCGCGCCCTCCCAGCGTTCGCGAATGTTGCTGATCGACAGCATGCTGCCGGCAACCGTGCAAGACCGATAGCCTTGCTCCGAGAGATGGGCGCTGATTGCGGCTGCCGATTGTGCATTGTTGACGGCGATGAGGTCGAAATCCGGCTCGTCCGGCAAGCGGTCCACGACGACGATCGGCATGTGCATGGATGAGGGCGTCCGATGACTGAGCGCGCCGTCGCAGGGAATGACGATCAGGCCGGCGGGCCGCCAGGAACGGATGGCGTGCAGGCGCTCCTTTTCCTGCTCCACGTCGTTCGCGGCGCTGACGACCAGTAGATCGAAGCCATCCTCTCTGGCGAGCGTTTCAAGGGTGGAAACGAAGGTGCCGAACATCGGGTTGGAAAGATCGGGCACCACAACGCCGGCGAGCGAATGTTTACCGGAGCGCAGTCGGGAGGCGTTGCTGTCGGTCACATAACCGAGTTCGGCAACCACGCTGCGGACGCGTTCGATCAATTCGGGCGCCACGCTTGGCTTTGCGTTCAAGACGTTCGAAACCGTCGCGGGAGAGACCCCCGCGCGCTCGGCAACTGTCTTGATCGAAACCGGTGGTCTGCGCTTCAACGTGCTTTCCCGGCGGTGCCGAGCCTCCCGTAAAACGTTTTATGAAAAGCTAGACTTTCCGTTCGAGCGTGTCAATATTGCTCCGGTTAGCACTTTTTTGGGGTGGCTGATCGTGCGGCGTGGAACCTGAGGCGCCGTCGGAGATGGAGGAGGAGACATTCAATGAACAAGCTCGGTGTGCATGCATTCGTCTGGGAAAAGGGCTGGAGCAGGGAAGAGAGCACGCGTGCGATCGCCCGCTCTGCCGCGACCGGATACGACCTGATCGAAGTCTCGGCGATGGATATGAACGAGATCGATCCCGCCCATACGCGGGCAGAGCTGGATAAGCATGGATTGGGATGCACGTTCTCGTTCGGGATGGGCGCGGAGGAGGATATTTCGAGCAACGATCCCGATAAGATGAAGCGGGGCGAAGCCAAGCTGGAGCGCGCGGTGGCGCTCGCCCGGGATCTCGGCGCGACCCACATTGCCGGCATTCTCTATTCCGCTTTCCAGAAATATGCCGTGCCGCCGACTGCCGACGGCATCAGCCATTCCGTCGATATCCTTCGCCGCGTAGCGGAGAAGGCAGCGGCTAGCAACGTCACGCTGGGGCTGGAAGTGGTCAATCGCTATGAGACCAATGTCCTCAACACGGCCGCCCAAGGCGTCGAGATGTGCAAGCGCATCGGCGCGCCGAACGTCAAAGTCCATCTCGACGTCTACCACATGAACATCGAGGAATCGGATATCTCGCAGGCGATCATCGAGACGGGCGATTACCTCGGCTATTTCCACACCGGCGATTCCCATCGCGGCTATATGGGGTCTGGCTCGATCGATCTGGCAAGCGTATTTCGGGCGCTGGTGAAGGCGAATTACGAGGGGCCGATCACGTTCGAATCCTTCTCGTCGCGTGTCGTCGGCCAGCCGCTTGAGGGGATCCTCGGCATCTGGCGCAACCTTTGGGAAGACAGCGAGGATCTCGCGGCCCATGCCCTCATGTATACCAAGGCGCAGCTGAAGGCGGCGCAGGAGGCGCAAAACCAGAAGGCACGAAGCCGCTTGCCCGCATAGGCCGGCACAAGAGGCTTTTTCGTTTATCCCGAGGCCGCATGTCGTTCACGCGGCCCCTAATGCCTAGCCATGGCGATAGGCCCATTCGGATAGCGCGCTCATGCCCAATCGTTGCATGAGTTCATAGGCAACCCGGCGGTTGATGGGATTGTGCAGCCGGATGACCTTGGAGCCCAGAAAATCCATCTCGGCCTGCTCGAACGGCTTGAGATGCGCGGCCTCCCGGACTGCCGTCTGATAGAGATCGTGAAACTCTCGGCGGCAGACATAGGTCTTATATTTCGTCATGCAGAAGGCCGCGAATGTATCGCTGTTCCTGCGCAGAAAATCCGAGACACCGATGGTGACTTCCGGCCATGCAGGATTGAACGTGTCGTCGAAAGCGATGATGCCGTGATCAGCCAGAACGTTTTTCGCCAGGCGGCTATCGGCGACCACATGATGGAGCAGATGCCCTCCGTCGATGCTAAAGAAGCGAACCTTGCCGATCTTGTCGGTGATCGCCTCTGGATCGAGCCTGGTGCTATCACCGGATATGACGAGTTCCTCGTCAACGGGGATGCCCAGCGATTTGCCGTTGTCGAGGAAACGTCGGTACTGCGCGTCATCTTCCTCGATATCGAAAAGGTCGATGGCCAGAACGTTGTTGTCCGGCGCGCTGAGTTTGCGCAGCAGAAAGTAGGAGCGGCCATAATAGACGCCGATCTCGGCAAGACCGCCGGACAGGTTCTCTTCCCTTTGTTTCTCTATCAGCGACAAAAAGACCAGGGCGTCTGGCGGATCAATGTAGCCATCGATTTTCTGCAGATCGTGAAACACAAATTTCCGAACGTTCGACTTCAAAATCCAAAACCTCGCTGATTATCGTCATGCATCGCGCAGATCGTTGCCTGCCTTTCGGTCCGCACGCGGATCGGAAGTGAAATGCAGATCCTCTCCAAAACATTTCTGAAATGTTGCTGGATATCTCCTGTTTGTTGCAAACCTCGCGAAATTGGGGCGTACACACGCCAATGCGAGCGCAGTCAGGGTAGAATCCGGTTTTTCTGGCGCGTTGCGTATCGCGGTTGCGCAGGTTGGATATTGTCGTCGGAGGGTTGCGCCGGGCGCCAGCCGCCGGTTCGGATATGAACGCAGGCGTGATTACATAACTGGTTCCAGACATTATTAGCGCATCGCCTGTGTGCTGCGATGCAGACTAGCTACATGCGAAGGTGCTTTCAGGATGTATTATGCTGTCAGCCCTCACATCTGCCCGATGCCGCTCAGGCCTATGAGCGCACCGGCGGCCAGTACGATCAGCGGATGAATGCGGGTCATGGTGGTTGCCAAGGCAGCGAGTATGACAATGCCCGCCAGTATCCATTCCTGGGCCGACGCCTCGGTGATGACGGACGCGCTGGCGGTAACAAGGCCCGCCGTCATGGGCACGAGCCCGGCCTGCGCGATGCGCCGCCAGGGACGGTCCTTGAAGCGTTCCCAGACATGTAGGGCAATCCCGGTCAGAATCGAGGACGGTCCGAACTTGGCCAGCGACGTCACAAGCACGCCGGGCCAGCCTGCCACATGCCAGCCGACGAGCGGCACGATCATCATGTTCGGACCGGGGGCGGCCTGCGCGAGAGCGAACATCGCGCCGAATTGTTGGGCCGACATCCAGTGATGGATATCGACGACCTGCCGCTGCATCTCGGGCAGGATGGTGTTGCCGCCGCCGAAGGCGAGCAGCGAGAGCTGCGTGAAGATCACGACCAAGGCAAGAAGCGTGGCCATCATGATTGCAGCCTCCATGTGAGCAGGATGCTGAGCGGCGCAAGCACCAGCATGGTCGGCAATAGGGGCAGTCGCAGAACCGCGATAGCGAGGAAACAGAGGGCGGCAATGGCGATGGCAGCGGGTTTGCGGCGCAAGGGCAAGACGATCTTGATCGCCATGGACACCAGGAGACCGGCGGCAGCGGCGGCCAGCCCGGCGAACAGATGCCGGACATGCGCATCATCGTAAAAGCGGTCATAAAGCATGCCCAGCGCGATGACGATGACGGTCGGAGCGGCGATGAGCCCGAGAAGCGCGGCGAAGGCACCGATAACACCGCGAAATTTAAGGCCGATGGCGACCGACATGTTGATGATGTTGCCGCCCGGCAGGAACTGACACAGGCCGAGAAGATCGGTGAATTCTTCGCCACTCAGCCAGCGGCGCTCTTCGACCACCATCCGCCGCGCCAGGGGCAGCACGCCGCCAAAACCGATCAGGCCGAGAAATAGGAAGCCGGTGAACAGTTCGGTCGATGTCGGCGTATTGCGCTCGACGATATCAGGGGGAGCAGAAACTGCCATAATCTATCCTGTCGTTTCGTCTTTGAAGTCTCCCAGCAGGATAAGCCTCGCGCGAGCTAACGTCCAATATATGGATAACGGCGTTCCCATATGTTATGCATATGCTTATGATCGAACTTCGCCATCTCCGCTATGCCGTCGCCGTTGCCGACGCCGGGCATATTACCCGCGCCGCCGAGCAGTTGGGTATCCAGCAACCGCCGCTTAGCCAGCAAATACGCGCGCTGGAAGCCATGATCGGCACGCCATTGTTCCACCGCCTGCCGCGTGGAATGGCGCTGACCGCCTCTGGGCAGACCCTGGTGGAAAGGGCGCGCATTATTCTGGCGGATGTGGATCTCGCCATTGAGGCCACGCAACGTTCGGCGCGCGGCGAGCAGGGCAATCTTGCCATCGGCTTCACCAGTTCGGCTGCATTTCATCCGCTGGTGTCCTCGCTGGTCCGTTCCCTCAAGCAATCGGCGCCGGACGTGGCGCTTGCTCTTGATGAAGGGAGTACAGGAGATCTTATCGAGGCCCTGCGCGCAGAACGGCTTGACGTCGCCTTCGTCCGTTCGCCGGTCGACGCTTCGGCGGGACTGGTGATCGAACCCATTCTTGACGAGGAAATGCTAGTGGCGCTGCCGGATCAGCATCCTCTGGTGACGGGGGCAGTCTCACGCCGCAGGCACGGCATATCCTCGCGGCGCATCCCGCTTCTCGATCTGGCGAACGAGACCTTCATTCTCTACCGGCGTCCGTCAGGCCCCGGATTATACGACAGCATCATTGCGGCATGCCGCGCTGCCGGTTTCAGCCCGCGAATCGGGCAGGAGGCGCCGCGCTTGCTATCGACTCTGAGCCTCGTCGCCGCCAGCCTCGGGATTTCGATCATCCCTGAATCCATGGCGCGTCTGGAAGCGAATGGCATCGTTTATTTTCGGATCGAGAAGGCGGCCGGTCTGGTTGCGCCGCTACATCTTGCCTATAGGGACGAGGCGCCGTTCGGGGTCGTCAGGCGCTTTATCGAGAGCGTGCGGCAGCATCGGTAATGCGGGCGCAACCGACCGGCCGCGTGAATCGCGGATCGGCACCCTCGCGGAAGCGGTCTAATTCAGCGACCGGCGATTTCGGTACCTTGGTCGGTGTATGTAACTTCACCAAGCCGAGCCTTCAGCCGGTTTTCCTGACGACGCTTGGTATAGGCCGTGCTGCGCGCCGCGGTCTCCTGCACCAGGGGATCATTGCGCATGTCGACGGCGGCGATGGCTTCGTCGGTATAGGGAAAGAGATCCTGACGGCCCCAGGCGCGCCAGGCTTTGGCGACGGTGAGACGCAGCCGGATATAGGTATAGGCATAGGCTGCAATGGTGCGCGCGAAGCGCCAGCCATAGCGGGCATAGAAGGGAATCGGATTTTCGAGCGGCATGCCATAGCGCCGCTCATGGCGATCGATGATACGGCCGAGCCCGAATTCAGCGAAAGCAACGCCCTCGCGCCGTGGTCCCTCGCGATAGGCAATCAGATTGTACAGAGTCGTCAGCCGCATGCCGTTCTTGAGCTGTACCCGGCGCTTAAACACCCGCTCCATATGTTCGAAGTCGTAATAGCGCGCGCTGGCCTCGTGGAAAACGGCGTCGAGTTCGGCGTCGCTCATGCGTGGATGATGGGTGACCCGGTGATTGAGGTCATATTTGTTGAAGTCGGGGTCCATCCATACGCCCGCATCCTTCATCTTCTTGTGATCCTCGCTGCCGGGCAGCGGGGTCAGGATGTTGAAATAGAGGACGTCGATCGCCAGTTCCCGCTTGATCAGATCGACATCGCGCAGGATGGATTCCCGGGTATCGGCCGGGAAGCCGATGATGTAGCCACAACTGACCACGACGGGATGCCGCTTCCAGTCCAGCATCATTTCGCGATATTCCTCGATGCGGTTCTGGCGTTTTTTGGCGGCTTCCAGATTGTCGGGGTTGATGTTTTCCAGCCCGATGAAGATCAGTCTCACCCCGGCCTTCACCACCTTGTCGATAAAGCCCGGAATGCGGTGCGCCATGGTGTCGACCTGTATCAGCAGTCGAACCTCCAGCCCCTCCCGCTCGCGCAGTTCGATCAGCCTGTCGCAATAGGCTTCCCAGTTGCGGTTGCGGGCGAAATTGTCATCGGTCACGAAGAATTTGGTGACGCCGGCTGCTGCGTTCAGGCGAACAATTTTCTCAAGCTCGTCTGCCGTGCGGAAGCGGCTATGACGACCCTGCACATTGATGATGGTGCAGAAGGAACATTCGAACGGACAGCCGCGACCGAGATCAAAGCTCGACCAATGCGTGAAGGAGCGCCGCACGATCGGCCCCGGCAGGAGCGGCACCGGCGAACCCGGCAGGACCGGCTCCTTCTTGAGGTGGTTATAGAGCGGCTTCAGCGTGCCGGCCAAGGCGTCTTGCAGCACGGCATCCAGGCGGTCGGGCTCGGCCTCGCCGGCAAATTGGCTGACGCCCAATTCGCGGGCCAGAGCCAGCTCCTCCGCATCTTCGCCGAGCATGGCGACACAGCCGGACACATGGAAACCGCCGATACAGACCGGCACGCCGGCTTGACGCAAAGGCCGCGCAATGTCCATTGCCCGAGGATATTGGTTGGTCTGTACGCCGACGAGCATGACAATAGCCCGTGTTCCCTCAGTGCTATGGCTCTTCAGGATGGCTGGAATGTCGACCCGCGTATTTGTTTCGTCGATGGCATGGACCTGTACATCAACCCCCGCACCGAACACGCCGCGCGATGCTGCATCGTCGACCAAAGCCCAGACACAGGCGAGCGAATTGGAGGGAATCGCCGAGCGGATCCAGCGGATCGGATAACCGTTATCATCATACCGCGTGGCCTTGATAAGCCATATGTCGACACGGCTTATCGGGACTGCTGGAGAAAGACCGTCATTCGTCGACTCGATAAGTGGATGCCCCCGCATGCGATGCCCCCAAAATCCAGCTACTTCTAATTTAGCTTTATGCACTCCTCTTGCTACGTCAAGGGGATATTAGAAGATCTTTATGTGGCGGACGCCAAAGTGGCGCGAATATAGGGGCGCTGGCCAATGTGCGACACTGGAAGCGCTTTAAACCTGAGTGCGCAGGATCGTCACAGGACGGCGGCCTATGGGTGGCCAACTCGCGAAGGGGCTGGATCGCAAACCGGCCGTGTAACCTTTAGCTCGACCGGAGCGACGGCTTGTCGGCTGCGGGCGGTTGTGAATGTCACCGGATTCGGTAGTAACTGGAGCGCGGGGAAACCCGTGCTCCAGGGGCAACGGCTCGGCGGCGTGAGCCGCGGCCGGTCCGCTTGTTTGGCGTTATGCCTGTCTCGCCTTGCGGCTGGCATAGCGACGGTCGCGCTCAGCCTTCCGGGCTGCCTCGTCCTCGATCTCGCGAGCGATGCGGTCTTTCTCCGCCGTCTCGCGTGCCTCGATCTCGGCCTTAGCGGCGGCTTCAGCGGCAGCCTGATGTTCTATGGCCTCAGCCTTCAGGCGCTCGCGTTCCTCGATCTTTGCCCGCTGCTGCTCGGCGTGTCGCTTTTCCCTGGCGGCGGCAACGGCCTGGCGCTCCGCCTGCTTGGCAAGTTTGGCGGGATCGTTGCTGTCTTTTGCAGCGCGAAAGGCGTTAAGAAGAGCAGCTTTCGCTTCCTTGGCCGCGCCGCGGCGATCGGAAAGTTCGTTGTTTCTGGCGTTTTTCAATGCTCGGTCCTGGTTGTTTGTCTTCTAAGCCGAAGCTCAGATTTTTCCTGCGCGTTTTGCGGCGAGGGCAGTGGCCACTTTCAGCCGCGTCTCGGATTCCTTTGCCTCGCGGGCCTCCCGCAGCCGCACGGTCTTTTCCTGCCGCGCGCGGACAAGCGAGTCAAGTTCGTCGACCGCGCTGTTGCGAGCAAAGAACTGCGACTGCGCGTCACCGAACGCAATTTCCGCCTGCTGGCGAGACTTGCTGTGTTTTTCTGTCATGGCACGTCCTGGATTTGGGGGCCGCTACTGCATAATTCCTTAAATCGGTAGCGATTTAAGGATAAAATTATGCAGCAGATTTAAAGTGCTACAGCGACCTATGCGCGTCACATATGACGCGCGACGCTGTAGGCGGGCATCAATAAAAAAGGCCAGGCAACTTGCCTGACCTCGTTGGTATCATGCTCTCGACAGTGCCGGTACATCCGCGGTCAAAGGAAAGCAGATCTCAATTCAAGCAGCCTGGAGGTTGCAAGCGGACATTTTGCCCGACTTGTTGTCGCGCTCAAGTTCGTAGCCGATCTTCTGGCCTTCGACGATTTCGCGCATTCCGGCGCGCTCGACGGCAGAGATGTGAACGAAGGCGTCAGCGCCGCCGTCGTCAGGCTGGATGAAGCCGAAGCCCTTTGTGGAATTAAACCATTTAACTGTGCCAGTGGTCATGATGAACCCTTTCATAGCAATATTAAAGAACCACGGCGCCAATGCGTCGCGGATGATGACAGCGATTTTTGAAAGGAAGGTTCGTTCAGGGCGCGGTGCTAAACGCGCGGTAACCAAAGCTCAGCAAGCAAATATCGACAAATTCACCCTAGGCTTGCCAATCGCGTTTGTCAACTTTTAGTTTTTGTCACGTTTGATTGCATTATAAGGTTGTATTTTTCGGCCCTACAATTCAGCCAGGATCAATGGCGGTCCGCTTTGATTCCGTTGACAGCAGCATCGATCTCGCGAAGCCCGCATTATATCGTACAGGAGTGACGCCGTCTGTATTGCGGATATTACACCCCGCAATACCGTGCACTGGCTGGAATTATGGAGGATGTGGGAGCGAACCGTTTGCCCATGGGGAGATGATTTTCATGAGAAATACACTTCTCCACTTCAAATTCTCCCATGCCTGCATTTTGTTTTGCGCAATCGCCCCTTCCAATGGTTTCTCCGAGGATATGCAGAATTCCGGCAGGCTATCAAATGCGGCTGAGATTCAGCGTGTCGTTTCACCACCCACGGGAACAGTGAACGCGCTGGATTATGGCCTCGTGAGTGACCCCTCCTGTGCGATTGACGCGACGAAATCGCTGAACGCGGCTGTCACGGCAGCCGCTGGCAGAAAAATCATTTTACCTTCGGGGACCTTTTGCCTGAACACGGCAACAAGTACTTTGAAAATTGCTTCCACCACGGAAATCCAGGGACAAGGTGCCGGAACCATTATCCAGGGGCACAACGGCGCGGGGATAGACAATGGAGGCGGCAGCGGCGCCATTATCTCCAACGCAATTGATGTTCAATCCTATGTCGGCTTCATCAATGACATCGGCGGAGGAGCGTACGGGACCTGGAGCAATATCTCCTCATATGGTGCCAAAAGCGACCCCAGAAACGGTCATCTAGATCAATCCGGAATTGGTTTTGCCACTTTTTCTCCGAATTCGGTTTACACCAACATCGCAGTCTATAATCCTGAAAACTATGGGATATGGAGCGATTTCCATGCTGATGATTCCGTATGGTCGAATGTCCTGGTCAAGAATCCAAAAAAATACTGCGTAAACTTCAAGGGGCCGGCGACATTCAATAATCTACAATGCACGGACCCCAGTGCTGCCGGATTGGCGGCATACCCCGCACTGCTCATCGATACCTCGGGAGCGCCGTGGGTCCAGAGTCTGACCATAAACAACTTCAGCCTGTCGGGGAAAAATCAGAGCGTCGCCATCCAGGCAACGAGCAGAACCACCAAGAACAACATGACGGGCCTGATTACGGCCGGTCCCTTGAGCGGCGTCAAGGCCGCATACAGCATCGACAGTGCGATTACTGGCTTGCAGATCGTCAGCAAAGGTGCGCATGGCGTTGGATATGGAACCCCCTTTGCCGCTTACCCATGGGATTTCGCTGGAACGCTGAGAGCGCAGGCATCCGCCGCAAATGCCTCTTGGAAAACCTGCGCCTATGGGGACAACACCTGTACCAACAGCGGCAATGTCTATATCGCCGACTTTGCCTCTCCGGGAAAACGTCTCGGCATGGGGTATGATCCAGTCAACGATCTCTTTGTTTTGCAAAGCATTGAGGCGGGCGGTCTCGCAAAGCCGCTGGCGCTTAATCCGTCTGGAGGCAGCGTCCAGATGGGGCAGCAATCATTGCCCACCAATGCCTCTACCGGCTTCCCGTATATACCTGCGACAGCCGGCGCTCCCACAGGCGTACCTACTCCAGTGAACGGTATGGTGCCCATGCAATACGATACGACCAATCATAAGTTCTGGATATATGACGGCGGTTGGAAGAGCGTCACCGTCAACTGACTTACATATTCGAAAGTGAGCGCCCGCTCCGTTTGTTCTTTGACCTTATGGAGCCCACCGGCTGCGGTTTGGTATTGTTGCGGGCGGAGCAGACCGCCGGTCTGAAGACGTGGTCGTCGGTTTTCGCAGAGATATGGTCGGGGTCTGAGACTTGCTCGCGCCGGTACTCTTGCCCCGCTTGCTCGGAGGGCGGCGGGGAGGGACGGTGCTGGTGCTCGGTTTGTTTGGCTTGCTCGCTCCCAAATGGCGGGCGATGGCATCGAAACCCGGTTGAACCGCGCGCTTCACCTCGGCCGTGAGTTCGTTCTCCATGTCGCAGGCGAGGGCGATCGCCTGCCAGTCGATCTTGCCGGCTCTTGTGGGGGGATGCGATCGAAACTGAACAAGGCCGACCATGTAGGCCCGGACGTTTTCGAACGTCCGCTGTTGCAGCAATGGCGCCAGCCGCAATGTACAGAAGTCAGAAATCTTGCGCTGGAAGATCTCTGGGGTGGAGGGGTGCTGGTAGGGGGCCATTCATGAATTCCTTGCATGCGACGCGGCGTGAACGCCGGGGTGTGGGCTGCTAAGGCAAGCGGGTTAACGAAACATAAACATTCGGCTTCTGATAAGAAAAAGAGCGACTTAACTTCCTGGCGCCAAATAGGGAAGACCTTCGTAGGTCGATTTGCGGCGCCGAAAACGTTATCGCCGACCGTGTCGTGCGAATGGATGCGTTCTATGGCATTTTCGGCACAGGCGACGTCGTTCTGTCACAATTTCCGTGATAGCAGGCTCGCTCGTCGAACGATTGGGGAGCCGGATCAAAATGATGAAAAGCAGTTCCACAATGCCCGAACGTCGCGGCCTCCACATTCAGTCGGGTGATCACCGCTGCCTCCTCAAATGGCATCGCGGACGGCGCTTTGCGGGTGACATCGCCTTCACCCGAGAGCGGATCGTCGAAGGGATGACGATTGGGGCCAGCATGGAAATCGACCTGCAGCGCTATGGCGGCGACGGCTTCGTTGTGCTGCATGACGAGGATCTGCATCCGGCGACCACTGGCAGCGGTTCGGTCCTCCGTGCCACGCGCGAAGATTTCGCCCATCTACATCTTCGCGATAGTGACGGAAACCAGACGGCTCACCCGATTCTGCTGCTTGAAGACCTGGCGGCTCTGATCCGTGATGACGGTTGTTCGCCGGACGCAGTGCTGCAACTGGATTTGAAAGCGCCGTCCTCCAGCATAGGCGAAGGCGATATTGCCGCCTTTGCGAAAGCGATTGCTCCGGTTACACGTTCCGTCATCCTTTCCGCCGGCGATGCCGAAGCGGTCGAACGGCTGTCGGAAGCCGTTCCTGATATGCCGATCGGCTACGACCCCTGCCATAATGGCGCGAGCGAACGGTTACGTGAAAACCGGGATTTCTCAGGCTTTGTTGCCGGTGCCATTGCTGCATCTCCGCGCGCGGAGATGATATATCTCGCCCACGAGCTGATATTATTCGCTGATGCTGAAGGGTTTGACCTGATTGGAGCATTTCACACCCATGGCCTGGAGGTGGACGCCTACACCATTCGCGCGGCAACAAAGGAAATGCTGCCGAAAGTGATGCGGCTTCTCGCACTTCGGGTGGACCAGATCACCACTGACGATCCGGTAGGGCTGGAAGTGCTGGTAGCAGCAGAAAACTCAGGGAAATAAATCTAGGCTGTTCTGGACTAACCTAAAGCGGCGCGTCCCGCCCAACCGGAACCGGATGGGCAAGGACGGCGTTGGCGTCTTATAGGCCGCCCCGGTGAAGAGGCGTTGTCGCGGTAGGTGCTCACGCCGCGGCAGAGGGCAGAGCCTCGTTGTGGTTCGCCGGCGTTGCGTCTTGCGTGGCATGAACCGCCTGGGCGGGCGTGCCGGCCCAGGCGGTGCCTGCCGGAATGGTCTCGCCTTTCATCACGAAGGTCAGGAGACCGATTTCGGCGAAATCTCCGACGCTGGCATCATGCAGCACGGTACTGCCGGAGCCGATCGTCACCCCTGCGCCGATCTTGATCCTGCCAACCTTCATGATGCGGTCTTCATAGAGATGCGTCTGGGGGCAGGAGCCCATGTTGAGGACGGCGTGATCGCCAATTTCCGTGCAATCGAACTCGCAGATATCGGTCGTGTTGATCCAGGTGCCGCGGCCGATCTTGGTGCCGAAGGGGCGCAGCAGCCACGGTAGGAAAGGCGTGCCGCGCAGATAATCCAGCAGCGCTTTGCTGGCGAGTCCGCCATAGAAGACTGCGACGGCCTCCGTACGCATCGCCCACCAGGACCACATCGGCTTGTTCATGGGCTTGTAGGTGCCGATCAAGGTCCATTTGAACGCGACCGCCACCAGATAGAGGATGCCGGACGTTGCCAGTCCCGTTGCCATCAGCATCCAGAACAACCGGCCCCAGGCTCCGTCATCGATCGCATTCGCCAGGAGATTGGCGGTTGCCATCGCCATCACGATGAGGATGGCCGTCGGCAACGAGGTGTGCATGGCTTCGAACGCCACACGCACGAGGCGCATGCGCAACGGTGGCGCATAGGTGCTAGCCGCCGCTGCCTGCAGCTTCTGGCGGGTTGGCAACTGGAAGGCCGGGCTGCCGCACCAGGTTTCACCGGCCTTGACATGCAGGCTATCGGGCAGCCTCGTCTTGATGCCCACCAGCGCATCATCCTCAATCACCGCGCCCTGCGAGATAACGGAGGAATTGCCGAAGAAGCAGCGGTCGCCGGTCTTGAGGCGCTCAAGGATCATCCAGCCATTGCGGATCTCCTCATCGCCGAAGACGGTTTCGTCGCCGATGAAATTATCGCGGCCCATCTCGATAAGGTCGTAGCGACCGGCGAAACTTGCCGAAATTTCCGTACCCTTGCCGATCTTGGCGCCCATCAGGCGATACCAGTTGCGCATGAAGACGGTGGCATAGAGCGAATTGAGGGTTTCGAGCATCGCCTCCGTGGTCAGGCCGACGACCCATTTGCGGAAATAGAGATTGCCGAAGATGGAATAGCGGCCGGGCACAACACGGGGCAGCAGCACCCAGCGCAACAAGACGACGACGGCCATCGACACGACGATCAGCACAAGGGCCGCGGGCCAGGCGAGGGTGGTGACCATCCACCAGGAAAGAGGTTCATCAGTGCCGGGCGACAGCATCTGCTGCACGGCAGAGAACAGGAAGAAGGCCGGGAAGATCGGCAGCAGCCCAATGACCAGGCTCAGATTGTAGGCGACGAAATAGCTTGCGAACTGGAACGCGCGCGCCACGGCCCCGAGTTCGGGATGGGCGGGTTCGGAGGAGGGCTCCACTTCCGAGGTCTGGCGAGCTGGCGAACCATCCCAACGCGTATGGGCTTTGACATTTGTGCCTGCCGCTATGGCCGTCAGATCGCCGATTTCAGCGCCATCGCCGATCTTGACGTTGTGGCCGATCACGCAGCCATTGCCGATCTGCACACCTTCGCCGATATCGATGGTGCCGACATGGATCTGGTTGCCGATGACTTCGACGTTCGCGAGCTTGAGCTTGACGCCAAGGCTAGACCTGGCGCCGATACGCACCAGATCGATTGCACCTTCCTCGAATTCATCGATCATCACGTCGCGGCCGACATCGGCGCCAAGCGCGCGCATATAGAGGCGGATCAGCGGTGAGCCCTTGAGGAATTTGGGCGCCGTGAGCTGGACGATGCGCTGCATCAGCCAGATGCGGAAGTAATAGCTACCCCACAAGGGGTAAACGCCGGGACGTGTGCGGCCGATGATGAGCCATTTGAGGCCGACAACCATCAGCTTCTCGCCAAGGTTCAGGCCGACATAGATGGCGCCGAGAATGAGCATCTCATCCCACATCGGAGTGCCATCCTGAATGAGCAGGATAGAGGCCAGCAGCAGGCCGATCCATTGCAGCGTGGCAAGCGCGATGATGAAGGGCAGCACGGCAGCCTGAGCCAGACCGCAGAGGAAGCGCCGGCGCCAGGGAACGGGCGTGAAATCGACGCGATCCGGCTCGGACGAGGGATCGATACCCGCTTCCAGGATCGCTGCGATGCCTCTGAGAGTGCGGCCGGCATAGACGTCGCGCAGCGCGATGCCCGCAAGCGGCTTGATCTTGCGGACTTCGGATACAAACCGGGCGGCCAGCATGGAATGGCCACCGAGCTCGGTGAAAAAATCGGCTTCGAAGTTGACCACGCGGACGCGCAGCACTTCGATTGCTGCCTTCAGGAGCTGTGCCTCGGCCCAGCTGCGGGGCGGTTCCTGGGCTTGGGTCGTCTGATCGTTCGCCAGCGGTATGGCGGCAAGCGTCTTCCTGTCGATCTTGCCGGAGGCCAGCCGTGGCAGCGACACATGGCTCTGCCATGCGGCGGGAACCATGTAGGGCGGCAGCTTGGTTGCCAAGGCGGCACGCGCCTTTTCGCGATCGAAAGCGTTGCCCGACGCCACGACATGGGCAACCAGCATGTCTTCGCCGTCGGGTGTGCGGTGAACCACGACCGAGGCCGTCTTCACCTCCGGGAGTTCGCCGATGACGGTTTCGATTTCGCCGAGTTCGATGCGGTATCCGCGTATCTTTACCTGATCGTCGATGCGCCCGAGGAAGTGAAGCTGGCCTTCCTCGTCCATCAGCACGGCATCGCCGCTGCGATAGAGTACCGGATCGCCATGAGGGGCAAAGGGGTTCGCCACGAACTTGGAGGCGGTAAGCTGCGGCAGGTTCCGGTATCCGGCCGCGACACCCGGCCCACCGATGAGCAGTTCCCCGGCATCACCACGCGGAACGAGCGCCAGGTTTTCGTCGACGACATAGGCTGTCATGTTGGCGATCGGGCCGCCGATCGTAATCGGTCGCGATGGGGCGAGTTCGGCGTAGGTCGCCACGACTGTCGTCTCGGTCGGACCGTAGGTATTGATCAGGCGACGGCCGGGCCGCGAA
The DNA here is from genome assembly GCF_041355235.1 of Rhizobium sp. RCC_161_2. Classification (NCBI taxonomy): domain Bacteria; kingdom Pseudomonadati; phylum Pseudomonadota; class Alphaproteobacteria; order Hyphomicrobiales; family Rhizobiaceae; genus Rhizobium; species Rhizobium sp. RCC_161_2. Next base: position 382,767 of record NZ_JBFUPL010000001.1, read on the forward strand.
AACCGGCTGACGATCGCGGGCGGACATGCCTCGCCGCCGACGATGATGATGCGCAGGCTTTCGACATCCCGCTCCAGCATGGTGAGCAGCGTCGGTACCGTGTCGATGACTGTAATCTTTTCCGCTTCGAGAACGTCTGCAAGCCGATCCAGTTCGGCCATGACAGCCGCGGTCGCCACCTTCAGGGTCGCACCGACCAGATAGGGTACGAATATCTCTTCCAGAGAGAGATCGAAGGCAATCGACGCCTGCTGAAGAACGATATCCGATCCGTTGATCCCGAGGATATCGTTGCCTGCCCTGAGATAGTGGCAGATATTTCGATGCGAAATGACGATCCCTTTTGGCTTGCCGGTGGAGCCGGACGTGTAGATCGCGTAGGCGGGATCGTTATGGGTAGCAGCGCGCGGCACAATGTCCGTGATATCTTCGGCAAGCAGCGTTTCAAGCAGAAGAGTTTCACCGTCAAAAGCCGGCGCGAACTCCGCCGGCCCGTCATGGGTCAACAGCCATTTGGCACCGCAATCCACAAGGCTCGTCGCCACACGGTCCGCGGGTGCGGCGGCATCGAATGGAATATAGCCAGCGCCCGCCTTGAGGATCGCGAGAAGCGCGACATGCAGTTCGAGAGAGCGTTGAAACCACAGGCCGACGAAGTCGCCCGGGCCGATGCCGCGCAAGCTGAGGGCGCGGGCAACTCGATCCGACAGCCGGTCAAGCTCGGCATAGGTCAAGGTTTGATCGGTTCCGATCAAGGCAAGTGCCGTTTTGTCCGGGGCGCGGGCGACCGTCGCCTTGAATATATCCACCAGTGTCTCGTCGCGAATGAACTCAGGTCGGATATTGCCGGAGAATACGGAGAGGCTGGCATTTGAGGTAATCGACGACATCTGGATAGTCATGTAACTTCTGCGACACTTGTGTTGACACGATCGGGACTCGATCCGTCGATGCTTATATACCTTTCAATTTGCAGCTCTCTTACTGGCGCTGTCAGCGAACTGTAAGGTTGGCGCAGCTATGCTAGGGTAGCCGCGGGCCTTGCCTGCGCGGCAGTGTCGAAAGAAGGATGAATGGCGTTGTGCATCTATGGGCAAAGAGCCGGCTGGCCCCGCTGGCTGGCTGTTCTTTTGGCGGCGACTTTGCTGTGCTTCGAAAGCGTGAATGCCTCGGCCAATCCGCACAACAATGTCTCGGTTGAAGCGGCGGAGGCTCTCCGACCGTTGCGTGACATATATGCCGTCGTCGCACGTGAAATGCCGGGCCGGGTGCTACGCATCAAACGGATACGCCGCGCGGGGCATCAGGCCTATGCGGTGCGCGTGCTGAGAGCGGATGGAAAACGTGGCGACATCGTGCTGGATGGCTCTACGCTCGCCGTGATTGAAAGACACTGACGATGCGTATCCTGATCGCGGAGGATGAGCCCACTATCGTCTCCGACATGCGCCGTTGCTTGGAGGACCAGCACTATATCGTCTCGGCCGTCACCGACGGCGAAGAGGCGTGGTATCGCGGCGATGTCGAACATTTTGACCTGGTCATCCTCGATCTCGGCCTGCCGAAACTCGACGGCTTGACGGTTTTGCGGCGTTGGCGCGCCGGTCGGCGCGGCATGCCGGTGATCATCTTGACCGCCCGTGACAGCTGGCGCGACAAGGTGGACGGCATGGATGCCGGCGCGGACGATTACCTCACCAAGCCTTTTCGTATGGAAGAGCTTCTGGCGCGCGTGCGCGCCCTGATGCGCCGGGCGGCGGGACAGTCCTCGCCCATTCTTTCCAACGGCGTATTGGAGCTCGATACCCGCCAGCGGACGGTGTCGTTTCGCGGCCAGCCGGTGCAGGTCACCGCGCTCGAATACCGCCTGCTTGCCTATCTCCTGCACAATGCCGGCACGGTACTCTCCCGCTCGCAGATTGCCGACAGCATCTATGACGAGGAGACGGAGCTTCTGTCGAACGCGCTCGAAGTCGTCGTCGCCCGCCTTCGGCGCAAATTCGATGGCACGGTGATCGAGACCCGCCGAGGCCAGGGCTATCTCATTCCAAGCGAGGTGCCGCCGGTATGACGCCATTCTCGCTGCGAGGGCGGCTGTTGCTGGGGTCGGCGGTGGCGATCATCGTTGCGACCTTTCTTGCCGGCATCGGCATCAATGCCATTTCCGGGCTGGCCGTGCGGGCTCTGGCGCTTTCCGAAATAGACGAGGAATTGCGGGTCCTGCTGGCGGCGGTCGACATAAACGCCTCCAACCAGCTGGTCCTCGACGAGATGCCGACGGATCCGCGCTTTGGCGTGCCCAATGGCGGCTTCTATTGGCAGGTCGGCCGCAACGGCACGGTGGAGCTGCGCTCTCAATCGCTTTGGGAACAGGATCTGCCCTGGGTTCGCTCTCGTCCACGAGAAGCGGGTCGCGCGACAGATATGGCAGGCCCCAACGGCAGCCAGCTCCTGGCAGTCGAGAGGTCGGTTTCGATTACGTCGGCAACCGGCGACCAGACGGTCGATATCGTGATGGCGCTCGACAACGGTGAACTTGCGCCGGCGCGCTGGCGCTTCTTCTATGCCATGGCGCCTTCTCTCGGGGTGTTGTCGGTCGCCTTGATCGGCGCGGTCGTGGCGTTTCTGCGATATGGATTGCGGCCGCTGCATGATCTTCGCATCGCGTTGATGGCGGTGCAGGAACGATCCGCGCGGCAGATAACGGGCCAGTTCCCGCACGAAGTCCAGCCTCTCGTCGACGATCTCAATGGCCTGCTGACCTCTCGCGAGACGCAATTGGCGCAAGCGCGAGCCCGTGCAGGCGACCTGGCGCATGGTCTGAAGACCCCGCTGGCGGCGCTTGAAGCGACGGCCCGCGCGCTTGCGGAAGAGGGTATGCCGGCGCGAGCGACTGCGATCCGCAACGAGATTGGCCGGATGGAAGCGCAGATCAAGCGTACGCTGGCGCAGACCCGGGCAAGCCTGGCGGCTGCTCATACGGTTGGTGTCCTCAACGCAAGCGCCGATCTGAAGAAGATCGTCTCCGTCATGCAACGCCTGACGGTTGACAGGGAGATCGAGTTCGAACTCTCCGAACAGCCGGAGGTGTGGCTGGCAATAGACGAGACGGATTTTGCCGATATCACCGGCAACTTGATCGACAATGCCCGGAAATGGGCGAGGGGAAAGGTGAGGGTTCGTCTGACGGTGTTGGAGGAGCATGGGGGTGTAGAGTTGATCATCGATGACGATGGACCCGGTTTGCCGGACGGTGTGAAAGACGCGTTCATTCGGCGCGGCAAACGACTTGACGAGAGCATCGCGGGAACCGGCTTTGGCCTCGCTATCGCCAAGGATCTGGTCGAAGCCTACGACGGCAAGCTTGTACTCGCCCGTTCGGATCTTGGTGGATTGTCAGTCAATGTCAGCCTGCCGGCACGGCTGATCAAAGAGAGGCAGCCGGCAGCGAGCATGTTGACATAGAGATGGTCTAACAGGCCGGCGCGATCCGCTCACGCGGCGACACGCACGATCAGCTTTCCGAAATTCCTGCCTTCCAGCAGGCCAAGAAAAGCCTCCGGAGCGTTTTCAAGCCCATCGACGATATCTTCCTTGTACTTGAGCCGGCCGTCGGCAATCCATGCACCAGCTTCGCGATAGAAATCGGGCCGCTGGTCGGCGAATTCACGCTGTATGAAGCCTCGGATGGTGAGACTTTGGCGCAGGATCGCACGCATGACGGTCGGGAGCTGATCATGTCCGCTCGAGACGGAAGGACCTTCATTGTAATGCGCGATCAGCCCGCAAACCGGGACGCGCGCGAAGTCGTTCAGCAACGGAAACACCGCGCTCCAGACGTGGCCGCCGACATTCTCGAAATAGACATCGATTCCTTTCGGGCAGGCGGCGGCGAGTTGTGCGGGAAAATTGCTCGAATGATGGTCTACCGCGGCATCGAAGCCGAGTTCTTGGCGTATGTAGTCGCATTTCTCAGGCCCACCGGCGATCCCAACGACCCTTGTGCCGAAAATCTTGGCCATCTGGCCAACGGCGGAACCGACTGCGCCGCTTGCCGCGGCAACCACAAGCGTTTCTCCTGCTTTGGGTTTGCCGATATTGCGCAGTCCGGCATAGGCGGTGAAACCGGTCATTCCTAGAATGCCGAGCGCTGTCGTGATCGGTGCGGCGTCGGGATCGAGCTTGCGCAATGCAGTGCCGTCGGAAATCGCATAGCTCTGCCAGCCGGAATGCGAGAGGACGATATCCCCCGGGTTGAATGCCGAGTTGCGGCTGCGTGCGATCCGCGCGACCGTGCCGCCTTCCATCACACCGCCGATGTCGACCGGCTTGGCATAGGATTTGGCATCGTCCATGCGGCCCCGCATATAGGGATCAAGGGAAAGATACAGAATCTGGAGAAGAACCTCGCCCTCTGCAAGATCCCGGACCGGTTCCTGCTCGAACCGGAAGTTCGCCGCCGTCGGTGTTCCGGATGGGCGCGACGTAAGAACAATGCGGGTGGAGATGGGCTGGCTGGCCATGGGAATGTGTCCTCGTTCTGACTTTTGCGTCCGATTGAAGCATCACCGGCGACAATATGCCAGCACACATTCACTTTTGTCTCGGTTCGGGATGCCGACGTCTTTGGCGGGGAGGGTTGATGAGAATGGATATGATTGCGATGCCCATCATGCTTTTGGTGCACCCGGCGACTGGGTGGAAAGATCCGTATAGGGTTGCCTCCGACCCTGGAGCTATCGCCCCAAGGGTAGCAGCCAAATCTCTTGGAGCTACCCTGTCGATTCCAGAAGTCCTATGACCGCCTTGCGAACCTGCGGCATAGCCGCGACGAACGCCTTCGCCAGGCGCCGGCCTTCGGCAGTGTTCTGGATGACCATGACACTTTCTTGTTCCGCATCCGTGGGATCTCTCTGGGGGGCATCGGCAAAGCCTTCAAAGAAATAGGAAACGGACCGATGAAGGGCCGTCGCTATTTCGAACAGCTTCGAGGCACTGACGCGATTGACGCCCATTTCGTACTTCTGGACCTGCTGAAACGTCAGCCCGAGACATTTCGCGAGAGCCTCTTGGGACATTCGTTGCTTTTTGCGCGCAAGACGAATTTGCTGGCCAACATAGATATCCACGGGATGACATCCCGATCCATTAGCCGGTGCGTTGTAAGGTTTTTCGCTTGTGATAATGCCATTCATATCAGTGTCCGACCAATTCTGCCCCCGCACATAGGTGGCGAGCGGCACCGCATGGATAAAGTCAGGCTCTGCTTTTTATTCGTTTATATTATAAGTCGTGACCGTATATTCGTGTGATAATAGTAAATTAAACATAATATACCATATAGATACCGATTTATTCAAGAATAACAAGTTTACTTTCCTTGAATTCCGCCTTTTATTTACTCGAGGTGGAGGGATTCTGCGTTATCATGCCTGAAAGCTATCAAAACTGACCACCACGGCAATTGTGCGAAAGCGCATCATCTTGCCAAGGCTCCCTCAGACTAGGACGAGCTCCCACGCCAGATCATGCTTTGGACCTGAGCGGAACTATCCGGCCCGCCCATTCGTTTCCTCAGACATCGTGACCAATTGCGGTGCTGCATAAGGAGCATGTGGATGTCAAACAACGTCGAGACGGCAGGAAACAAACCGTTCAAAGACGCCGGCGTCAGGGCTGTCGGGCAATCTGTTGAAAGCCAGGCTCAATTGCGCGATGCGGCCATCGAGTCATCGACGTTTGTGAGACCTGACGAGACGCTTGGCGTTTACGAATTGCTGCCGATTGCAGCCTTCAACGATCCCAATTGGGATATTGCGCCCTGGCGCGGCAAAATGTTGGTCGCGGCACGGACGACGGGCGATGCGCGTGTGGTGGCCGCCGCCTTTGAAGGCAACTGCATGAAAGTTGCACCCATGCCAGGCGAGAGCGTCGCTACGATGGGGGCAAGCGCATTCCGAAACGAGAAACTCTATACGGTCGTAGAAATCGATAGAGACCGCCGCGATCTGGATCGCGGGGTAATCGAGATCTCCGATACTGTGTTGATTGCTAGCGACGCCTTGAGGGCCGATTTCGATGCGCGTCTTCGTGACGGCAGGTCGCCTGGGCCTGGATCGCTGGCGCGATGGGACAACGAAGGTGGCGCTATCCCTCCTGGTAAGGGCGCAGAGGGCGAGTATGGAACCATCACGATCGCGCATCCCTGAGATTTAGCCAATGGAGCTATAAACCGATGTCCAAGAAAATGGTCGAAGCAACCGTCAAGAAACGCGGCCGGCGCGTGGCGGTCGGAATAATGAACACAAAGCAAGCACTCGACATGCCTGAAACAGAGGGTATGGAATTTTCACATCCTGATGAAAGGCCGGGAGAGACCGAGGTGAGACTTACGCAAAGCGAGCTTGCCGAAGTGGTGAAACCCTGAGCATGCATGTGACGCAGGTATCCGAAATCAGGTACGCTTGGTAGGCAGGCGTAGTACGGTTGATCTCTGCGACATGCCGGGCGTCATCACGAAGACGACCCTTCTTCAACGTTGCGCTACGAGGGAGCACGAGATCGCTATGATCCGGCGCTCTTTCTAGCCCTGTCATCCGACACAGAAACCAGTCCCATGCTGATTGCATTTTCGTATGAGGCCTGGACCGCTTCGATGGCCAATTGCGCCGATGCGGCATAACCTTGGCGCAGAGCCTCGAAACTGGGATCGGATCCGGTGGTGCTCGACCAATGCCAGAGACCGTTGAAACGCGGCCGCGGCTCGAGGAAAACCCTGCCGATCATCCTGTCACCCGAAAATCCCACGAAGTCGTTTTCCGGCGCCAACTCAAGCGGGCACCAACGATAGGGAGATTGAGCCTCACTCGCGATTGTCATGAATTGACCTTTCTCTCTAGGGAAATCCTGGCTGCTCAGTACTGACCGCAATTGGCGGGCTGATATTGATCATATGTGGACGATGGACACTTTCGTTCCAGGCTTGGCGGCAACAGTCGTGAATTCCGCTTCGAGTTGCTTTGCCATCGCCTCGACGATTCCCGTTCCCAGACCAGGCTTCGAGCTTGCCGGATCTGCAGGAACGCCGACACCGTCGTCGCTTACCGACATCCACCATTGCGTCTTGTTCGAGTGATAGTCGACGATGATCTTGCCGTTGCGATGGCCGGGGAAGGCGTGCTTCAGAGCATTGATCACCAATTCCGTGACGATCAGGCCGAGGCTGACCGAGACATTGGCTTTGGTCATGCTGTCATCGACATTGACTTCAATGGAAAGCTCGTTCGGATCTTGAATCATCGATGCGCCAAGGCTTTTGCAGAGCTGCTCAAAATATGGCCGGAGCCGAACGTCGCCCAGTCTGGACGTAGCCAATTGCTGCTGGACGGCAGCGATCGACAGCACCCGGTTGTGTGCCGACTGCAGATGTGTGCGGGTTTCCTCCGATGGCACTTTTCGCGCGCTTTGCATCAGGATGCTGGCAATGATCTGCAGGCTGTTCGCTACCCGGTGCTGGACCTCCTGCAAAAGGATTTCTTTCTCCCGCAAGAGATCATCCTTGAGCTTTTCGGCGAGACGAGCGTCGGTGACATCGGAAACGGAGAGAAGAAGCCGGATATGGTCCGGGTCTCCATAATCGAGTTTCTGCGCGTTCAACACGAGGCGCCGCGATGCCTGGCCGTTACGGTCGAGGTCCATCTCATAGGCATGGATATTGGCGGCCCCGGCAGCGGTGGCGTGCAGCAAAGAGGACAATTGCCGCACATTCCATTCTCCATTGCCCAAGCTCGACAGCCGTCGGCTGGGCACTTCGACCGGCTCGATCTGGAATTCGCGGCAGAAAGAATCGCTCACGGCAATCACCGTTAGATCGCCGTCCAGAAGCAATAGCGGCGCGCTCGACGAGGCAACCACCGCCAAGGCAAGATTAAGCGCGCCTTCGGGCGGCAGGGGTGAGAGAGTGGCCATGGTTTGATGTCCTCAGGGCCGGAGGCTCGCGGTGCGAAAGCCTTCCCCGGTACGGACGTCGTCGTTCAAGACAGCGCCGGCTGTTATGCACGTTTGCGGACAATAGCATGGATCGATGGCGCGGTGATAAGAATTCCTTGCACGTGCTCGTGATGGCGCGGATCTTTCATAGAATACCATCCTTTACGGACAGGGCGGCGGTTTCCGTCGTGTCGTTTGTGCGGCCGCTCAATGGAACTACGTCCGCGATCGGACGTTTCTATTGGGCTATATCGGGCACTGCAGGCATTTCGCCGGCACTCCCGAATGGGAGGAAAAAACATGAAAACGCTGCTAATCGCGATCGGCCTTCTGGCCGCAACAACTTTGCCGGCTCTGGCAGCCGAGCCCGTCAAGATGGTCGAGACCAAAATGGGCAAGGTCATGGCTACCGAAAAGGGCATGACCCTCTATACCTTCGACAAGGATACTCAGGGACAATCAAACTGCGATAAGGATTGCCTCAAGAAGTGGCCAGCCTTTCACGCTGCCGACAAGGCCAAGGCAGAAGGTGAGTGGTCTCTAGTCAAGGACGCAGACGGCAAGCAAATGTGGGCCTATGGCGGCAAGCCGCTTTACACCTTTGCCGGAGATAAAAAGTCTGGTGACATGAACGGGGACGGCGTTGGCAAGGTTTGGCACGTAGCCAAATAGCCGGGTCGGCATAGATCTGGAGAGGGCGGTCCTCGGATCGTCCTCTGTCGCGGAGCTTTTGTGTTCAGGTCAACGGAAGCTATCGGACAAAGATGTGCTTCTTAGGGATCGCCGTGCTTAATCATTGCGTTGGAGGAGGGCATAAAACGCTACAAAGAGATCGCCGCCGTTGCGGCAATTCATGGTAAATCCTGATACTTGCCCTTCGTGTCGGGTTGCGCACCGTTTCCATTCGCCGAGCAAGCTCACCGTTTTAATCTTGAATTCGCGGTCCAGCTTTCGTCTCGGCCTTCACACCTTCCGGCGCCGATGGCAACATCTTGTCTTGGTGTCCTCGAAACGGGCTATAGCTAAAAAAACCCGATCCAATATCAGAAGACCTCCGGCGATCACGTCCGAGCAATTTTACATAGACGACGTAAAATAGCAGGTGAGGGAAAACGTAGCCGGCCTCAAGGACGACAGCCAAAAGAGCAGACCACAGGAGAATATCGGTCACCGAGCTGCCGGTGCCGATTTGCATGGCGGCATAACCCACCATGATAGCCAGTACTATAATAGTGAAGTGAAGGATCGGCACTCTTAGGGCGCATAAAGCGCCGACTGCAAATGAAAGAACGAGGCCCCATGCCATCAAACGTTCAACTCCGAGCATCCAATCCAGAATCAAGATTTGGTATTGTTGCCAGTATCATTTATCTCTGCTCGTAGGACAAGTCGGAATCATTGCCTCGCCCAGTAATTCGGGGAAGTTACTGGACTTTCTCGCGATAATATTCCACCTCGAAGCAGCCATCGCTATCATAAGGCGAAGTGGGCGTTAGGTTGATTACACGATAGACGTGAATTGTTGCGACCGCATGATATTCCTGCTCCCGCGCCGCCGCTGAATGAGTGCGATCTTCAGAAGGAATTATCGGTGCTCAGGGCGTATTGGTGGGCTTGCTGCTACTGTTCGTTGCCTGTTCGGAAAGCGTCGCCTTTTGATCTTCCACGCGAATGACATCTCCCGGCGCAACCAGGTCGTTGTCGCTGACGGCGATGGTCCGCAAGGTGCCGTCGACGATGCGGTCGATCGTCGTTACGAGCGTGCGCTGGCTATCATCCGCAGCCAGGCTTGCCGCAGCCGCCGGAGCGCGGGCCTGGATGTTCTCAAGCAGCCCACGCGTTGTTACCGTCTTCTCCCGATTGGATGCAAGGCGGTCGCGCACTTCCGTCGCCTCGGTCAATGCCTGGACGCGGTAGCGGTTGCTGGCATCAGCAATGTCGCCATCTGCCTTTGCAATGTCCTGCCGTGCCTTGAGATTGGCGAGCGCGACGTCGAGGTTCTGGCTTTGGAGTTGCGCCAGGTTCTGGTTGGCTCCCATCTCGCGGGACGACACTGTCAGCCCTTGCGAAATCAGCTTGCTGACCGTTCCGACATCCTTGTTGGCGAGCTCGATCTGCTTTGCAAGCGAAACGGCCTTGGAATTCAGCGCCTCTAGTTGGTTCGATGCAAGCAGCTTGGCCTGATTGAGGGCGTCGATCTCGGTGCTTAGAGAGCGCTGGCGTGTATTGAAAAGATCCTGTTCCTCCCGCATCATACGATCGATGGTCGCGTCACCCGCCCGCGCTGTCAACTCGGGCGGAAAGGTGATCGCTGTCTTGTCCTGTGTAACGGCGTCCAGACGCGCCTGTCGGGCGAGAAGGCTGAAGCGCTCGATCTCCAGGGCCCGCAGGTCACCGCGAGCGACCAGGGCATCGCGCTGCAGGCCGACAAGATTGGGATCGATCAATCCAAAGGTTCCCCCCGCCATGCTCAAGGCCTGAACGACCGTGAGGCCGGGGCTGTAGCTATATCTGCCCGGCCTGGTCACCAGCCCCGTCAGGAAGAACGGGCGATACTCGGCCACCTCGACAGACGCGTTGGGACGCTTTTGCATGCCGACTTGCGTTTTCAGGCGTTCGCCGATGGAGTCGGCGACCTGCTCCAGGGTCATGCCGGCGGCCGGTACTGTCCCTATGATAGGCATAGACAGGTTGCCCGCCGTCGATATGACGAACTCCCCGGTGAGCGGCGCCCACTCGACGGCCGCCCCGGCCATCGGCCGCCATTCGAACACCCGGATTTTCAGCCTGTCCTGGGGGCCGAGAATATAATCGTCCGCCATGGCGCCGGAGATACCCAGTATTTCGAACAGGGCGATCGCAGCCAGAAAGGAGAGCCGGCAAGTTGAAAGGCGACGGCGCCCAGCACGGGCGATAACCGGCGCGGGGTTCGTTTGCCAGCAATTTAAAGCAGCCTCTGATCGCATGATGTTCCACTCCTGTCCGGCGCCAGCCGCGACCTTCTACCGATAGCCGGCACTGGCACTGGCGCGTTCGACGATTGATTTGCTGACGAAAGACTTGAATTTCTGGGTGAAAACCTCAGTCCTGAACTCCGCCGCGCGCGCAACCGCATCAGCCGGATTGAAATCGATTCGATCCAGGCGCTCGACAGCGTCGATTATGGCTTCGGTCGTCTGTGTCTCGAAAAACACCCCGGTCTTGTCCGATACCACTGTCTCGGTCGCGCCGCCGCGGCCGAATGCGATGACCGGACGACCGCTCGCCATGGCTTCCACGGGCACGATCCCAAAATCCTCTTCACCGGGGAAGATCAGCGCCTTGCAGCGCGAATACTGATCTCTCAGGACATCGAACGGTTGAGGCCCCATGATCGTTACGGTCGGCCCGGCTATCCTGCGCAACCGATCGAGCATCTCGCCGCCACCGATGACGACGAGCTCCGCCTTCATCTGATTGAAAGCTTCCACCGCAAGATCGGGTCGCTTATAGCTCACCAGTTCGCCTACCATCAGATAGTGGCTGCCCACCTCAGAAGCTGGGATGGGATGAAAGGCGGTGGTGTCCACCGGCGGATGAATGATCTCTGAGTCCCTCCGGTAGTAACTCTTGATCCGCTGGGCAACCGTCGCTGAATTTGCAGCAAAATGATCCACCCGATTGGCCGTCGCAACGTCCCAAGTTCTCAAATAATGCGCAAGCGGCGGCATCATCAGCCGGGTCATCAGGCCCGAACTGTCATAGTATTTGTTATACATGTTCCATATGTATCGCATCGGCGAATGACAGTAACAAACGTGTAATGCCGCCGGGCTCGGTATTATACCTTTGGCGGGGCCGGACTCGCTGCTGATGACCAGGTCATATTCATTCAAGTCCATCTGCTCCAATGCCATCGGCATCAAAGGCAGATATTTCTTGTAGAGCTTCTTTGCCCCGGGAAGCCGGTCGATGAACGTCGTATGGATCTTGTGCTTCTTGATGACGTCGGAAACAACCGATGGATCGTATACATGCGTGAAGATGTCGGCACACGGATACATTCCGCAAAGGGCTTCCAGAACTTTCTCTCCTCCACGCATTCCAACCAGCCAATAATGTATGATTGCAACGCGCATGAAGTACTCCGGGAACAAAACTGATTAATTACCAAATGCCCGCATGAATAGGGTGAGTGATTAATGTAATGATTGCCTTTTCATCAATCTAAATTTCGCGATATTGTGATTGATCAAGCTTCTTGCGGAAGATTTTAGGCGAGGAACCGATGTCAGCGGCTGACTTTGTCCATTTGTAAGGTTTGAGGCTTTTGGTGTGACTTTCGATGAAGGCGCGGATGTCGGACTCCAGCTCGCTGGTTGAGGTGCGGAGGTCATGCTGCAGATGCTTGCGGTTCAATTCGGCAAACCAGATTTCCACTTGATTGAACCATGATGTCGGCGTCGGGGTGAAATGGACATGATAACGAGGATGGCGCGCCAGCCAGGACCGGACCGCCGCAATCTTGTGGGTCGCATGGTTGTCCATGATGATGTGAACATCGTGATCGGTGGCGACGCTCGCATCGATCTGCCGGAGGAAATCAAGAAGCTCCGCCGCCCTGCGCCGCTTATAGTAATTGCCGATTACGAAGCCGGAAATAACATCGAGGGCCGCAAACAGCGGGGTCTCGCCGCGTCGGGAATGTAATTGCCGCTCGGGCATGTCCGGCATCATCGACAGGGCGGATTGCCCGTGGTTGCGCGCCCGTTTCCGGCCCTTTTCGTCGACGCTTAATGCCAGCGCACGGTTCGGTGGGGCCAGGTAGAGCCCGACAATATCGCAGACCTTGTCGACAAATAGTGGATCGTTTGACAGCTGAAACGGGTGAGCATGATGTGGCTGCAGCCCAAATGCGGCCCAGATTCGCCGGATCGTTGTGTGCGAAAAGCCCGTCGCCGCCGCCATGGAGCGGATTGACCACTGGGTCCCGTCCTCCGGTGTCGATTGCAGCGTGCGTTCGATTACGGCCGCAATCTGATCGTCGTCGATCGTGCGCGGCCTGCCTGAACGATCCGCGTCGAAGAGCCCCTCGATGCGATCCTGCAGGAAGCGACGCCGCCACTTTCCGACGGTGTTTTCATGAACGCCCAATTCGGCGGCCACCATCTTGCTGGCAATGCCGTCGGCGCAGCGAAGGATGATCCGGCATCGCTCGAACATGGATCGAGAGACCGCCTCTTCGAGGCGAACCTGCTGCTCCAGATAGTCCCGTTCTTCCTTGGTCAAAACCAAGGGCGTCGTAGGTCGCCCAATTATGCTTGTCATCGCTACGATCCCCCAAAACAAGTACAGAACAATGATGCGAACTTAAGTTCCAGTTAAATATTAATATTATCAAATATACAAAAATTAAAGACTATAGAATTAGGCTTAATAACATCGAATTTCGTCATTTGGTACATACATATTGCGTCGCAATAAAGACATTGTCAATTTATTTATTATTTGTTAACTTAACTCTACATTCCGTTGCATCAATGTCTGAGCATATCAGGCGGTATTTCTTTATATCTTTCGAGTATGGAGCAAGCAGATGAGGGAAATTGATCTGAGAAGCCAATTGGACACATTGGATAACCTACGGGTACGACGGCGAGCCGGCGTGTCCGGCGGCTTGGGGACTTCAAGGAATTCGACCGCTCGTGTCGCCTCGGATTCCATCAAGTATTGCATAGACAGCACTTTGGCCGGGATCGGCTTGGTCGTATTGCTGCCAATGCTCCTGATGGTGGCGGCTATCCTCTTGGTGACACAGGGGCGGCCGATCTTTCTTGCCCACCGACGCATCGGCAAGAATGGGGTTTTGTTCTCCTGCCTGAAATTCAGGACGATGGTCAAAAACAGTGAAGAGGTGCTCGCCCGGCATCTCGATGCCAATCCCGCCGCCAGGGCCGAGTGGAACGCGACGCGAAAGCTCAGGGATGACCCTCGCGTTACGCCGTTTGGCAAGCTTCTGCGTAAGAATAGCGTCGATGAGGTCCCGCAACTCCTGAATGTACTTCGGGGTGAAATGAGCCTTGTCGGTCCGCGTCCGATCGTTCCGAGCGAGGCCGAACTCTACGGCGCGTACTTTGCCGATTACATGAAGGTGCGTCCTGGCCTGACCGGTCTCTGGCAGGTGAGCGGACGCAGCGACACCAGCTACAATGCGCGTGTCGAACTCGATGCGCGTTACGTGGCCGAGCGGAGCTTTTGGGGCGATATGATGATTATGGTCAGGACCATTCCAGCGGTCCTGTCGTCGCGAGGCAGTTATTGAGCCGTCGCGCGGGTTCGTTCGCGACGCCGAAATGACCGGGGAAATACTTAAAAGGGTACGCCGTTGATCATCGGGAGCGCCCGGCAGCTATTCGCAGCCGCGCTGCTTCTTGCCGTGACGGTCTGCCAGAACTGAACTTTGTATCTCAGTATCTGTGTCTCAGTATAAGGATAATCAGTTTTGCAGGACATTTATGTTTCCGATCACTACGCTGAATTGAACCCGACCTGGCACGAGGAGGATTCTCCTTGGAAGGCACGCCAGATCGAGGAGATCATCAGAAAAAACGGGCTGCACTTTGACAGCCTCTGCGAAGTCGGTTGCGGCACGGGCGAGATTCTTCTCAATTTGTCCCGTGCCTTTCCGAAGGTTCAGTTTGCGGGCTACGAGATTTCTCCGCACGCCTATCAGAGAGCCAAGACGAAAGAGAAAAGCAATGTTTCCTTTCATCTAGCGAACGTCGTCGAAGAAAAAGACAGCCACTACGACGTGGTCGTCATTGCCGACGTTATAGAACATGTGGAAGACTATATTTCCTTCATCAAAGACTTGCGGCCGTGCGGCCGCTACAAGATCTTCCACATCCCACTCGATCTTTCGGTGCAGTCAGTGCTGCGCGCATGGCCGATTGCAAAGCTCCGCGCCAATGTCGGGCATCTGCATTACTTCTTCAAGGATACGGCAATTGCCACCCTCAAGGACTGCGGATACACGGTCATCGACTATAAATACACGGCAAGTCGTCTGGAGCTGCCCAATCAGGCATTTACCAGCGCGTTGATGCGCCTGCCGCGAAAGCTTCTCTTCTCCATTAATCCGGATTTGGCCGTAAGGTTGCTCGGCGGCTATTCGCTCCTCGTTCTGGCAGAGTAGACGTTCATGTCGCTGCCCGGGACGAATGCTGCGGCTCGCCACGTACTACGCCGGAACTCCCATCCCGGCGGCGCCTTCCTTTGTCCGCCCGCCGAGGCTCGATCCGATCATGGTGAGGCGATACCATGAGCATCGAGCCGATTGGCATAGTCGCGATCTTGTGCGGGTTGCTTTGCCTGTTTCTCGGCAACGGCGCCACGATCGTGGCACTGGCGGTGATGGCTGTACTCGGATCGGCGGCGGCGATGTTCGTCGGCGCCGCGAATATCCAGCCGGGCCATGTTCTTCTCGGCTTTCTCGTGCTTGGCGTTATCACGCGCGAACGGACAGCGGGGGCATTTGTTCATGCGTTGCGTCTTGGTGAGCCCGGATTTTGGTTTGCGCTTCTGGTTGTCTATGGCGTGATGAGTGCCTATTTTGCCCCGCGGCTCCTGACGGGCGTGACGCAGATCGTGCCGCTCGGAACCACTGTCTTTGGCGATACGCGTTCCACCGTGCCGCTGGTGCCGGTATCGAGCAACTTCACGCAAAGCGTCTACATGATCGGCAACCTCATTTGCTTCGCAATGACGGTTGCGGTCGCATCAAACTATCGCGGCTTCTATGCCGTTCTCGCCGGACTGCTCGCCTATAGTGTCGCCAACACGGCCTTCGCGCTGCTCGACATCGTTACCTATTCGACTGGCTCGCAAGGTGTTCTCGCTTTCATACGAAACGCCCAATACACGCTTCATACCGACGACCAGATTGCCGGGGTGAAGCGCATCGTCGGGTCGTTCACCGAGGCATCCTCCTTTGCCCGCTCAACGCTCGGCGTCTTCGCCTTTACCGGAACCCTTTGGCTTTGTGGCCGCCGGCCCTATATTAGCGGCTCGATCGCTGCCATATCCCTGGTGCTGGTTGTGATGTCGACATCGTCGACCGGGCTTGTCGGCGCGCCGGTCATGCTGCTGATCCTTTTTGTGACTGCCCTGTCGGTCAGCGGGCGGACGAATACCAGCCGCACCGCCACGGCAGCGATCGTCTTTGTACCGTTGGTGTCGTTGGCGGTTGTCCTCTCGGTCGCGATCGACCCCGACATGTCGAAGCTTATCTACAATTACATTGACATCGTGGCCCTCGGCAAATCGACGTCCGATTCCGGGATTGAGCGCAATTCCTGGAACATGGCCGCGATCCAGAACATCTTCGACAGTCTGGGACTGGGTGTCGGTCTCGGAACTGTCCGTACCTCCAGCTTCCTGCTGGCTCTTCTCGCGAATGTCGGCATTCCCGGAACAATCTTCTATTTGGCGTTCGCATTCGGAGCATTGATCAAAAAGCGTGGCGTTCAGGGAAGTTTCATAACCGACGCGCGCCTCGCGGCGCGTAACGGCTGTTTAGGGCTGCTGGTCGGCGACATGCTGGTGAGCCCGGTTATCGACCAGGGCCTGTTCTTTTGCATGTTGGCCGCCATGGCCTCGGCCCAACCGGAGCGCGGTACACAGGTCGTGCGCGCCAGCCGCCCAATAGGAGCGATCATATGAGTGCTGCCGCCCTTTTCGCGGTCAATGGCCGCTTTTTCTCGCAGAACGCAACGGGGGTGCAGCGCTACGCTTCGAATGTCGTGCGCGCACTTGATAAGGCGCTCGCCGTAGCGGATGCGCGAGCGGCCATCATCGCGCCGTCGGGAACTCCGAATCCAGGGTTCAGCCATATGCCCCTGATCCAGTCAGGCCCCCTTTCGGGCCATCCTTGGGAGCAGATCACTTTGCCGGCCCAATGGCACGGTCGGCTGCTCAACCTTTGCAATACCGCGCCAGCCTCCAAGGCTGATCAGATCGTCTGTATTCATGATGCCAACGTATTTTCGGCTCCCGAAAGCTATAACCGCGCCTTTCGGACGGTTTACCGGACATTGCAGCCGCTTCTCGTGCGTCGCTCCGCGCGGATCGCCACGGTCTCGCACGCCGCGGCACGACAGATTGCCCGGCATTTGCCAATCCGGATCGAAGACATCGCCGTGCTTCCGAACGGACATGAACACGCCTTGAGCTGGGATCCGACGCTGGCGCAAACGGCGCCGGGTTTTATTGCCGAAACCTTCGGAGAGAGCGATCGCCGGTTCATTCTGGCTCTGGGGTCCAGGGCTCGTCACAAGAATCTGGCGCTCCTCGTCGACGCGGCTCCGGGTCTTGACGACATCGGTGTGGATATCGTGATCGCCGGCGGGGGGGCTGATATTTTCGTTCCCGGCGCTCTGAAGCAGCGATCGAACGTCCACTTGATCGGCCGCGTGTCGGACGACGATCTGGCCTACCTTCTCGAAAGAGCGCTTTGCCTGACATTTCCGTCGCTGACGGAAGGTTTCGGCCTCCCGATCGTGGAAGCCATGGCACGCGGCTGCCCGGTCGTCGCATCCTACAGCGCGAGCATGCCCGAGGTCTGCGGCGATGCTGCGCTGCTCGCATCGCCTTCCGATCCGGCCGCGTGGATCCGGCACGTCCGCGCACTCAAGGAGACGCCGGAACTCCGTGCCGATCTCATTGGCAAGGGATACGACCAGGTCCGGCACTTTTCCTGGTCACAGACGGCAGCCGGCTATATGGAGCTGCTCGAACGGCCCGCCGCGCGCCCGAAAAGCTACAGGCCCGCTACCACGAGCGTGCCGCGCACGTCTGTCGTCATCGCCACGCGCGGGCGCCCCGGTATTGTCAGCGCCACGGTCCGCCACCTGCTCGCCACGCAAACGCTAAAGCCCGAGGCCGTGATCGTTTCCTGCATCGATCTTGCGGATGCGGGCGATCTGGTCGGGCATTCGGAGGTGACGGTGGTGACGGGTTTGCCGGGCCTGACCACGCAGCGGAATACAGCGCTTCTGAGCTTGCCCGAGGGGACCGAGATCGTCGCCTTCTTCGACGACGACTTCATTGCGGACAAGAATTGGCTTGCCGCCGCGGCGAGGGCGTTTTGCGACGACAGCCAGATCGTCGGCTTTACCGGGCGTGTCCTTGCGGACGGCGTGAACGGCCCAGGTATCGGTTTCGAAGAGGCGCTGCGTCTTGTGGAGGCCGCTACGCCGAGCGACTGGAGCTGGATCGAGCCCTATAGCCCCTATGGCTGCAATATGGCATTTCGGGCACAAGCCATCGAGGAGACCCGTTTCGACGAGCGTCTCGTGCTCTACGGCTGGCTGGAGGATCGCGATTTTGCCGCAGCGCTTGCCAAGCGCGGTGGTCGTTTCGTCAAATGCGCGGAAGCCTTCGGCGTGCATATGGGGGTGAAGAACGGCCGGATCAGCGGCGAGCGCTTCGGCTATTCGCAGATCGTCAATCCCATTTACATGCTGCGCAAAGGCACGATGACAGGCGCAAAGGTCGCCAACCACATCTTTTGCAACATGGCCATGAACTTCACGCGGGCGGCATGGCCCGAACCTTTCGTCGACAGGCGCGGACGGGCCAGGGGCAACCTGATCGCAATCGCCGATCTTCTTCGCGGCCGCCTGGAACCCGAGCGTGCGGCAAGGCTGACGGCTAAGAATAACACAGGGCAACTTAAGTCAGAGGTGACGACCAGATGACGCAGAACAATCCGTCTCTTTTGGAACGCTCGTCCCGGCTTTGGCGGCTCGATGACGCGCCTGTGGAGAACCCCAATGAAGGGCCGGTCGCTCTACTGCGATCGATGAGCATGCTTGCCCTGCAGCACAAAACCAAACTTATCCTATGCACGGCCGTCGGGATCGGTCTGGCGGCATTCCATGCCCATTCCCTGCCGCGGATCTATACGGCGACAGCGTCTCTGCTGCTTGAACCGCGCCGCCCGACCGCGGCTTCGGGGCAGGATGCGAGTGGTACGCAGAATCTCGACCTGAACAGGGCCGACAGCGAGCTCCAGATTATCCGCTCTGAACGCTTGCTCTCGGCGGTTTTCGATAGCTTGCATCTGGAGAACAGCCCCGAACTTGGTCCCCAACCACCCCGTATGACCGATTTTTTCGTCAGCAATGTGCGACACATTTTGAACATGTCTGAAGCAGAGTTTGGTGCGGTGACATCGGAGACCGGCAAAACAGCCCGGTCCGACGGGGTGGCCGCGGCAAGCGATATTGCGGCCCCTCCCACCGATGCGCGTCAAGCGGCGTTTCAGAATTTTGCACAGCGTCTCGACGTCCGTCGGGTTGGCCAGTCCTACGTCATGGAAATCAGCTACTCTTCCTCGGATCCGGTGCTCGCCGCGCGTGTCGCGAATGCGGCCGTGTCCGGCTATATCCTGCAGGCGGTCTCTTTCAAGGCGCAAATGGCTCAGGCCGGGACAGAGGTGCTTCAATGGCGCCTCGATGCCTTGGCCTCGCAGGTCGATGCTGCGACAAATGCCATGAAGCAGGGAAAGCTGCCCGCTATTCCTACGCCGGACGGTGATGCGCGGATTATCGGCGCAGCGCTACCGCCACTAAGTCCATCGGCACCGCGGCCATCTCTGATTACTGCGCTTGGAGGCGTTCTCGGCCTGCTTGCCGGCTTCTCCATGATTGGGCTCAATCTTGCGCTCGATCGGAAGGTCCGCAATGCCAAGGACCTGGCGCGAGATACGGGGATACCTTGTCTCGGAACCTTGCCAGACGCGGCAAGCCGAGTTGACCTCAGGCGAGGCTCGCATAACAGAAGAACTTCCGTGGTCGTCAACTTGCCTGGCAGTGCTTATGCCGTGGCGATACGCGATCTCAGGACATCGATAGAGATCGCCTGTTCCGCAATTCGCAATGAGCGAGGCATCGTGATCGCGATCGCTGGCTGGGAGGCGGGCACCGGGGTGTCGACGCTTTGCTTGAGTCTGGCGCAATTCATTAGCCGGAGCGGTCGGCATACGACACTTTTCAATGCCGAGATGGGGCAGATTGACCTCAGCGACGATGGCCCCGATGCTTTGCCGACAACGTCGCTGGCCGATGCGCTCGTTGCCGACATGCGGCCGGAACAGGTGATCTTCGGGAACGGGCGCGGAGACGGTGACGGCATTGCCGTGCTTCCCATACATTCCGCAAACGCCTTGACAAACCTCTATGTCGATTTCCGTGATCGCCGTGTCGCGCGGATCGTCGAAGCAGCTCGCAGCAGAGGCGACGTGCTTCTTGGTTTGCCCTCTGTCAGCGGCTCGACGGATGCACAGGCACTGGCGATTCACGCCGACGCCGTCTTGATCGTCGCCAGCGCCGGGAGGACAACGACCGAGCAGATCAACGACACTCTACAACAATTGCGGCGCTCCGGTGCCAACGTAATTGGCACCGTGATCAATCGGGCGAAGGTATGACGAGAATGGAAGTTCCTAAACTCGCCATCGTCATCACTTGCTGGAATTATGAAGCCTATGTGGCGAAGGCGATCCGCAGTGTTGTTTCGCAGGGCCGGGACGATTGCGAACTCGTTGTCATTGATGACGGCTCGACCGACTCCTCCTGGGAGATAATCCAGAGCGAGAGCGTAACAGCCTATCGTATTGAAAACGGTGGACAGCGGGCGGCCGGCCTTTATGGGTTAGAGCGGACGCAGGCGCCGTTCATCCTGTTTCTTGATGCGGACGATGAGTTGGTTCCCGGTTCACTCGCAACGATCATAGCGAAACTGGACAGCGACGTCGCCAAGCTTCAATTCTCGCTCACCCGTATCAATGCTCAGGGAGTGGTCACCAGCGCCGCGACACCTCTGGAGGAATTCCGCGAACGCCAAACGCTTGCCGATCGCGTGTTGCGCACGGGCGTTTACGCCACCCCGCCGACATCCGGAAACGTGTTCAGGCGCGACCTGTGCGAACACCTTCGTGAGATGACTTACGACCGCGCGGTGGACGGCGTGATCCTGTTTGCTGCGCCGTTCATGGGCGATGTCGTGAGCCTATCGCAAGAACTCGGACGCTATCGCGTCCATGGCCGGAATATCTCCGGGCTGGGACGTGCCGTCGAGCCGGCATCGCTGCGTGGGGAACTGAGCCTCTTTGTCCAGCGGATAAGCCACCTGCGGCGGATTTTGGCGAAATATGACCGGGCGGACGAATTGGTTCAGCCCGAGCGGGCCTATTTTTACCTTGAGCGCAGCTTCTATCTGGCGATAGCCGAAGGACGGCGCCCACCGATCGGACGTCTCCTTGAACTGCTCCGCCAGCTTTGGCGGGAAACCTATCCCATGAAGACCAAGGCGACGGTTGCAGCATTCTGGTTGCTGACCATGGTGCTTCCAAACCGACGGGCACGCAGCGGGCTTGCCTATCGGCTGAATGGAGGCAAGCGCTCGACCCTTGGTCTGATTCAGTCGCTGCTGTAACAGCTACAAGTCTGACGGCGGATCGGGCAGGCACACGATCACCGACGACGGTCAGCCAGTTCGAGCCGTCCACCTCCGGCGATCAGTCGTACGCCGAGGGCAAAGAGCGTCCCGAGATAAGCTGCGGCTCCTGTCGCCACGACGAGAGCAAGCTCCAGCACATGGTTCCAGGATCGCCCAGCCAATTCTTCCCGCAGCATGAGAACCCACACTGCCATCACGATTGCGGCAAGAGCGATCTTCCATATATTTTTCAACTGCGT
The DNA here is from genome assembly GCF_041355235.1 of Rhizobium sp. RCC_161_2. Taxonomy (NCBI): domain Bacteria; kingdom Pseudomonadati; phylum Pseudomonadota; class Alphaproteobacteria; order Hyphomicrobiales; family Rhizobiaceae; genus Rhizobium; species Rhizobium sp. RCC_161_2. The sequence goes on from NZ_JBFUPL010000001.1 coordinate 404,495, forward strand.
CCAGATTCCAAGCTCCAATAGCCGCCGGACGTCGTTCAAGTAGAATCCGAACATGATCGTCGAGAGGACAACGCGCGCCACGCTGGCGCCGCCGGCCGAAAAAAAGTAGAAACCGATCGAGATCAGAACAATCCTGAAACTTAGATCGATGGCGTTCAACCGAAAGAGAATATGGGGGCGGTCGAGGGCAATGCTCGCCGAGTACAGGGTCTGAAAATAGGGGATCGGGAGCACCGCCAATGAAAGCATGCTCAGCAACGGAGCAGCATCCTTCCATTTCTCTCCGAGCAGCAAATCGGTGACCAGATCCGCCGTCAGCGATATCCCGACGCAGGCCGGCACTGAAATCAGCATTGCAAAACGAGCGGCCTTGAGAAAGGCCAGCCTCATTCGCTGGGGATCCGAGTTGATCTGCGAAAAGGCCGCCATCACCGGCTGTAATGCCGGGCCGATCAGGCTTTGTGTCGGAACCACAGCCACATCGCTCGCAACCGCGTAGCGGCCGAGCGTGGTGCTGTCGGTGGCCGCGCCGATCAGAAAGCGGTCGAATTGCCAATTCAGCGCCGCGATCAGTTGCGCGGAACTGAACCAGCCGACGAAGCCGGCGAAGTTCGACAGACGCGCCAGCGAGAGCGCGGGCCGGTATGGGGCAAGGACGTAGGACATGGCGACGGCCGCTATCGAATTGGTAACGAAGTTGGCCGCGATGGCCCAATAAGCGCCTCCGGAAAAAACGGTGATGATGGCGACGACGAAGGCGCATAGTTTGCCGCAAAATTCCATCAGGAAGGTCTGCTGGAAGCCCATATCCCGGGCGAAATGCACCATTGCCGGACTGTAGAAACCCTTAACGATCGGACCCAATGCCAACATGGCAATCAGCGGGATCAGCTGCGGGTTGTGATTGAACATCGAGAAGGGCCAGGCGGCAGTCATAACGATGATCGCGATCAATCCGCTCCTCATGACGCTCAGTGTAAAGCCGGTATCCAGATGGCTTTTGTCGATGACGTTCAGCCGGACAAGTGCCTGCGTAACCGGCACCTCGAGGACGGTATCGACGACGACGACAAGCGACATCGCCAGCGCCGCCAGACCAAAGTCCGCGGGGGTGAGGATGCGAGCGAGGAACAGAAGCGTGAAGAAGTCGATGATGCGGCCGAGAAAGCGCGACACAATGAGCCAGCCGGCTCCCTTAAAGGCTTTGAACGCGAGCATTCTGAACCTAAGCTCCCGTCCATTGTCGTGGGCGTCGAAGATAGGCGCCACGCTCTTCTATGGTGCGCCGAAGTTCTTCGGGTTGAGCCTCGACCGGACCAAGAGGTTGAGACGGCTGCCTTGCTTTCTGAGCTGGATCTGACGGAGCCCGCGGGGTTTGTTCCCGCCCGAAGCCTGGAGATCCTGTGACGGGACCGCAGTTGAGACGCATCGCAGCATTCATGAAACTGTCCTTGGCATACTCAATGATTCAACGATATAGGCGAGCCGAAACCCCTCGCAGCACATGCGCCATTTCGAGCGCGGCAAGCAGCGGCGGTTTGAGCAGAGGGAAATCGCGCGCAATTGCGCCTTCGCGCCACAGATGCGATTTTACCGACATCAGCTTCTTGGAGAGATCCGCGTTTTGCGGACGATTGAGCACATGCACCACGTCGGAACGGCCGAAATCGACCGAGCGGGCGCCGACGCCGAGCGCCACGATATCGACCTGGCTCGGATTGGTGATGGCCTGCTTCAGGCGCACCCAGGCACAGTCGGCGTCGCGTAAGATCTGGGCGCCGCTTTTAATCCGATCGATATATTGGAGGGCGCCGGACAAAAGCGGATTTCCGGCGGCCGGATCCAGCTTGCCATATCGGATATCACCGGAATTGGCGGCGATAGCACCATCCGCATCCTCGCTGAACTGGCGGACTGACGGCAAGGCAGGCTCGAACAGGCTTTCAATGATCTGCCAATAGCGCAGGATCACGGTTTCCACCTTGAATGGATTATAAAGATTCTGCTCGACGACGAGGCCCGCAACCATCGGAAAATGGTCCTCGCTCAATCCCTTGTAATTGCAGCGCGCGAATTGAATGGTCTCGAACCGGCGATCGGGAAGGCCGGCGGCCAGCAGTCGCTGGGTGCTGCCGTAAAGGCCGGTATCGCAAAGAACGATGCGTTTTGCCTGGCCCGAAATCTGATCGAGATGGCGAATGAACAGGTCGTTCTGTTTGCGAACATCATCCAGCACCACCTGGCCGACACTGCTATCGAGCAGCGAGAAAAACCGTTTTGGGTCGAATGTCTGTTGCCAGGTCTCCGGCAATTCGTAGCTCTGTCCACCCAATGCGCGGGCAACGTCCGCGAAGCTTGCCCGCTGGAACTCGCGGCCGAGTTCGTCCAGCACCGCCGGGCTCCTGGTGACGACCGCCGAACGCGCGGCGACAAGCCTTGAAATCAAGATGTTGTCGCGCTTGAGGTCGAGCGGCAGGCCGAGCGCCTGCAAAACCCGCTCGAAAGCCTCCCTGATACCAATGCCGCCCCTGGCGCAGAACAACAATGTGGTGTCGCCACCGGCTTTCGCCTGCGTGGCATACAGCCAGATGAACAGGCAGAATTCCGCGACGATCGGCCCGAAAACGTCCCGGCCGAAAGAGATTTTGTCGTTTGGCGCGGGAATGTCTCGGCCGTGGTGCACTAGGCGCTGCTGGATCTGCCTGACCGCTTCGGTGGCTGCGCCGTCCGCGCGCGAAGCGTAGCGATCAAAACGGCTTCTTGGGAGATGAACCGTCTTGATCCCCATCGCACTGGGTACCCGAACGTCGGCCGTCAGATCGTCGCCGATGTGCAGCATTTGGGATGGGGAGACAGCCTCGGCTTCAAGCACGGCGGAAAACAGCCCACCATAGCGTTTGCTCGCCTGGGCATCCGCGCTCGAATAGATCCCGTCGATAAGTCCTGGACCGTGGAAATGGTTGATCAATTCCGCAAGCCGGTCCGCTGAAAGCCCCGTGTCGCTTACTGCGACAATGCGGACACCGGCCTGTCGATATCGCCTTAACTCGGTGGCTAGCGCCGCGTTTGCGGAAAGCGCCGTTTTTTCGACGGCCAGCTCTATGGCGAGACGCTCCTCCACGAGGTCCTCCGGCAGCCCGAGCAACGCCAGCTGGCTGCGAATAATATCGCTCAGGCGCACCTCGCCCGCGCCGCCCCCTACATTGAGCGCGCGATAGGCGAATTTTTGGGCAAGAAGGCGAGCCCTCGCAAGCTCGCCCTTGCCGATGGCCAGACCTTGTGCCTTCAGGAGATGGGCAAATCGCGCTTCACCGGCCGCAATGCGGGAACGCTGCGACTTTCCATGGCGCAGCAACAAGGTGTCGAACACGTCAGTCGAAATCAGCTCGATTTCGTCGGCATGCTGATAGAAATCGTCGAGGTTTCGTCGCAACACTAAACACCCCCTCGGCGTGCACCGATTTAGTCAATTGTTTTCAGTCAATTGTTCTATGCGAGATATAATTTTCGATATCGAAACGATTATAATCATGGTTCGATATCAATTTGAAGCATAAATAGTAAATAATAGCAAAATATATCAAGTACAGTTCAAGCTTATAAAAGAAATCACTTGAATTTCTGTTCCATTTTCCTCGCTGAGAAGATTATATCACGCTGTAATGTCCAAATTATTTAGGTGATATGTTTGAATTCAACTTCCAATATTTGTAAATATAATCTACGCTCGTAAAACAGTTGGAGGTAAGGGTGACTCCATGAATGATGCAGGCCATCAGACCATCATCGACCCCGTCACGGAGGCGGAGCGGTTTGATGCCGTCGTCCTTGGGGCGGGTATCTCAGGGCTGGTTTCCGCCTCGGTTCTTCTGCGGCAGGGCTACGGCCGGGTTCTCGTTGTCGATGAATATGACCATATCGGCGGCAACCATATCGACTGGTCCTCAGGGGGATACACGTTCGACATCGGCAGCCTGATCTTCCAGGACGATTCTCCTCTGCTTGAACACTTTCCCGAGCTGCTGCCTTTATATGTGCCGATCGATCCGCAATGGGCGCGGCTGAACCCTCAAGGGATGATCACCACCTATCCGATCTCAGTCCGGGACGATATTGTCGGCGCCGGCTTGCTGGAAACCGCGCGGATTTTTGCGTCCGTGATATATGCCCGCCTGTTCCAGCGGAAAATGCGCAATGCGCGAGAGTTTGCGCGCTATTGGATTGGCGGACGCCTGCTCCATCGTTCCGGGCTGGAATCCTACATGAGGCGTTTCTATGGGGTGGCGACGGATGGGATCGATATCGATCTCGCTCGAAAGCGAATGCTCTGGATCAGCGAGCATGCGTCTATTCAGAACCTCATTTCGCGCCTGTTGAAGCCCAAGCGGCCGGGGCGGATCAATCGGCAGATGGCACGTCCCAAGGAAGGCTTTCGGTTTCTCTATAAGGCCGCCGCCGATCGACTGGAAAAAGACGGCGCCGTGTTTCAATTGTCCGCTGAGATGCTGAGTATCTACAAGGTTCAAGACCAATTTCATTTGCAGCTCAAGGACAGACTTGTCGCATGCGACCGCATTATCTCGACCATTCCCATTCACAGGGCGGAAGAGTTATGCGGGCTTGATTCCGGGCGGAAGCTCGACACGATCACGCTCATCGGCCTCTATTTCAGCTTTTCCGGCGACCGCGGTTTTCGCCAGTCGATCATCTATAATTTCTCCCACGAGGGCGCCTGGAAGCGTCTGACGATGTATTCCGATTTCTATGGTCGCGTCGACGGTCGTGAATATTTCACGGCTGAGGTCATCGGCAATCACGCCGGCGGCTCGGTGCAGCAGGCCGAAAGCGATTTCAGGGAACACGTCCACGCTAACAGTCTATTCCAAGGCGATCTCAGGCTGGAGGGCAGCTACGTCTTGGGGGAGGCGTACCCGATCTATAGCCGCGGCGCGGCGCAACATGCGGCAGAGGCGATCCGGCAACTTCGGGCGTTCGGCCTTGAATCTCTCGGACGTCAAGGCGGATTCAACTATCAGCCGACCGCACGTGCTTCCACGGTGGAGGCCGAAGCCGCGCTGCGCGACAAACAGGTTGTTTAGGGAGTCGCCTGCGAGGGCAGTGGAGAGTAAATATATGCTGGAGATGAGTAAAAATATCGATAATGTTTGAGATTTTACTGAATATATTTTGAAATACAGGGTGAAGTCTCAGTTTCTGTCCGGCATCAGGAATTTTGTATTTTTTTGACAGTTGTATTGGGTGCGTTTCATGCGAATTTTGCACATTCTCAATCACACCAACAGGCTGAATGGACATGTCCATGCTGCGGTCGATCTGGCCTGTGCGCAAGCCAAGCTTGGTCATGATGTCTGCGTTGCGAGCGGTGGGGGCGATTTCGATCAGTTGCTCCACAGGCACGGCGTTACAACAGTGGCGATCGACCATCAGAGAAAGCCGTTCATCCTGCTGAAATCCTCGTACGCCTTGCGCAGACATGTTCGCGCATGGCGGGCGGAGATCGTTCATGCCCATATGATGACGAGCGCCGTGTTGGCCTGGCCGATCTGCAAAGTCGCCGGCATCCCTCTTGTTACCACGGTCCACAATGAATTCGAGAAAAGCGCGATCCTGATGGGTCTTGGAACGCGCGTGATCGCGGTGAGCGAGGCTGTCGGCGCGTCGATGCTGAAGCGCGGGATACCGGCGTCGAAGCTTCGTGTCGTCCTCAACGGCACGATCGGTTCGGCACGCATCGAAAACCGCAGTCCGTTGCCCGTCGTTCTCGGCTCTCCGAGCATCCTCTTTGTCGGCGGCTTGCATCCTCGCAAGGGGCTCCCTGATCTTTTCGAAGCTTTCCGTCTCACATATGAGAAGCATCCTACGGCGAGACTCTATATCGTCGGGGAGGGGCCGTTCCACGCAGAGTATCAGGAAACGGTCGCGAAAATGGATTGCGCGACGGCCGTCACATTCCTGGGCGCAAAGGAAGATCCTTTTCCCTGGATGGTGGGCGCAGACATTTTCGTATTGCCGTCGCATGCCGATCCGGCCCCCTTGGTGCTCTCCGAGGCGCGCGAGGCACGCTGCGCCGTCATCGGGACGAAGGTGGATGGCATTCCGCAACTGCTGGAATATGGCGCGGCCGGAATTCTCGTGCCGCCACACGATCCGCCGGCGTTGGCGGCGGCACTCTGCGGCTTGCTTGAAGATCCCAGCCGCATCGCGGAATGGCAGGACAAGAGCCAGACACGGATCGAACGCATGACGATCGACCGTGTCGCTCGCGAGACCATGGATGTCTATGCGGGCGCCCTTGAACCGAGTTCGAAAGCCGCACAAGCCGCCGCCTGAATGATGACGTGCCATCGAAACTGACGGCAAAGCGAACAAAGGACGGGAAATGATGACGGCAACATCTCGGCGCAATGTCCTGATCGGGGCCGCCTCGCTCGCCGCTGCCGGCGGTTTGCTCTTGACGAACAATCGGCCTGCCGCCGGAGAGGCTCCCGATCCGACCGAAGGTCGCAGCCTTGTCTTCGACGAAGGGTTTACGTCGCTCGATACGACGATCTGGCATGCAGGCCCCAAGGCGACGACCTTCGATACCGGTTTCTATGGGCGATCCGCCTTCAGCCGGATCGACGGCGAAGAGGGCTTCAATCCCTATGCGATCGTGGACGACCCATCCGCAAGCAATGGCAAGGCGCTTCAAATCTCGGCCCAGTACATTGGACACCAGATGAATGTGCCGAGCTATTACGGCAATGAGCTGCCTGAATACCAATGGATTTCCGGCAATATCCAGACCGCCAAGCCCGACGGCACGATCATAAAAGGGTGGCGGCAGGGCTATTTCGAGGCGCGGATGTGGTTTCCCGCCCATCCCTTGAGCTTTCCCGCCTTCTGGCTGATGAACGGCAGGAGCATTCTCTTTCCGAATACAAGCATCGAGCTCGATGTCGTCGAACAGAAGGGTTGGGAACACGATCTATATGGCGCATATCTGCACGAATGGGGCATGCCCGGTGAGCATCATGAGGGCATCGGCGTCCCGACCAATGTCGACATCACCACAGGCTATTTCCGTTATGGCCTGCTCATCGAGGGCGCCCGCTGCCGCTTCTACTTCGAGCGCAAACAGATCCGCGACCCGAAAACCCAGCAGCCCATCGATTGGACACTGGGACGCGCGGCGGAGATGGATGCGGGCAATGACGTGTTCTGGCCACTGCTCACGCTCGCCTTGCGATCAGACGTGCCGTTCCCCAATCCGCTGAAGCCGGAAGACCGGCTAACCCATATGCGGGTCGACTACATGCAGGTTTATGCGTGATGCCCGCCGATTTGCCGCCGCGGGCGAGTAGCGGCGCAGTCGCCACGGCCTAGGAAATCTCCTTCGCGGCCACCCGCAAGGCATCCGCATGCACATCGACAACCCGCTCGGTGTCGAAGCTGTCTATGAAGCTCTGCCTGAATTCCGCATGGGACAATTCGTCCTGCAGGTTGTCGCAGTAATAAATCATCGCCTTGACCAGTTCGTTGCCGCCGCTCACTGGAACGAGGCGTCCGAGACGCTTGTCGACGAGAATGTCGCTCGGACCGAATTCGCAGTCGGTCGAGATGACCGGCAGGCCGAACCTCAAGGCCTCGCATATCGCCAGAGACCAACCTTCCCAGCGCGATGTCGATACGTAGACGTCACTGGTGGACAGTGCCGGCTGCGGATTATCGGGATGATGCTCAATGCTCACCACGTCCTCAAGCGCCAGCCGTTTGATCTGGTCACGCAGTTCTGCCTCTCCGGCGCCATAGCCCACCACCTTCAGTCTGACGTTCTTGCGAACTTTGCAAAGCTCGGCAAATGCGTCTAGCAGGATGTCCTGCCCCTTTTGATAGGAAAATCGGCCGACATTCACAAAGGTAACGCAGTTTGCGTCCTTAAGAGGTTTTATTCTCCCGGCGTCGAATTTTCTGACGGGATTTGGCAGCCAATATTGTGGGGTTTTGCTGGCAAACATTGCCTTGAATGATTCAAGCTGCTTCGGCGATGTGCCAAAGACATAGGAGAGGCGCTTGATAAAATAGATCCTCATCAGGAAGAACAGGATCTTGGCCTTCAGGTGGCTCGGTTCCAGCCGTGGATTGCCATGCAGATGCATGGCGAAATTCCTTCGGATTCCGAGACAAGCCATCATGCAGATAACTGTCGGCTCGATCTGCGGGACGACGATAAGGCCGTAGTCCTTGCTCTTGAACACGCTTCTTAAGATAGAGACCAACTCTCGTCTATTGTGAGCAATTCTATCGATCGTATTATAGCTTTGCTTTCCGACCGGTCGGTTTTTGTGGTGAGACGTGTAGAGGACGTCGATCTCGAAATCGGCCGCGTATTTTTCGGACAGGGCGGAACATATCGTATCGACTACGCGCTCAATGCCGGCAAAAGAGCTGGTACCGGGTTGAATATAAAGAATTTTTATGCGGCTGTGAGCTGGTGCTTGTTCTTTCCCGCCCGGCAATTCAGCTTTCATTTGCATGCGCGCGTCCTATTCGAGCTGACAGGTCTTGATGGCACGATGCAGAGTACAGCATTAATAATAAATGGCGAGTGCCTTCAGTATTAATCGGAAGAGAAATAATAATATTCGAAACTTGAAATTCGATAAGTATCTCCCTCATCTGAATAGGCTATAAAGTGGATTTTGCTGCGGCTTGGAAAATGATGAAAGCCTCGCCGGCGCCTTGCAACGGGTTTGATTAGAGGGACCGTATCTCGGCCTGCCTTCAATTCGTTGACGCTGGAGTCAATGAATCGTTTGAGTGGCAGCCATGCGCGTGCTAATGCCCTCGCGTTGGCAATTTGGCGCAGAGGCCGCGGAATGAAAAGATTTAGCCTGTTTCTGATAATGGCTGTGCTCACGTCGTGTGCGGGCCGCCCAGGACCTGAGGTATTGGAAACGGTCTCCAAAGCCCCCGCAACGACGAATACGATCACGGTCTATTCGGCAACGACCAGGCCAAGAAAAGATCCGGCGCAGAATATTTTCACGAATGGGCGCTCGATTTCAACGAACTACGCCCGCTTTACGATCTCCATCCCTCCGACGCATAAGAGCGGTCAGATAGAATGGCCCCGTCCGAAACCGGATCCGCAGAAGACATTCGCGGTTACCGAGCAGGCCGTCCTTAACCGAGAGAGTTTTTTGAAGACGTTTCCCGACAAGGGCGAAGAGCGCCGGGTCGTCGTCTTCGTCCACGGTTATAACTACAACTTTCAGGAATCCCTGTTTCGGCTTGCCCAGTTGAGAGCGGATTCAAAGCTTCCGGCCGTGCCGATCTTGTTCGCATGGCCCTCGCAAGCCGCTCTGGCAGGCTATGTAGCCGACAAGGATTCAGCGACATTTTCCCGGGATAACCTGGCGCAGCTTCTCATCGATCTCACCAGGGATCGCAGACGCGGCGAGGTTATGGTGTTCGGTCATAGTATGGGCGGCTGGTTGACCACCGAGGCCCTCAGGCAATTGAAGCTGGAGGGCCGCGAGGATGTGCTGGCCAAGCTCACGGTGGTGCTGGCGGCCCCGGATATCGATGCAGATGTGTTTATCTCGCAGCTGAATGTCATCGGTAAAATGTCTCCCCCTCTCACGGTCCTCGTCTCGCGGGATGATCGCGCGCTGGAAGCGTCGACATTTCTGGGAAGCGGTGTGCCCCGCGTCGGTGCGCTTGATGTCAGGGATGAATTCGTCCAGGAGGCGGCAGTCAAGGCCGGTGTCCGGTTGGTCGACATTTCGGAGCTCAAAGCGTCCGATCCAGGCAATCATGATCGCTTCATCGCTCTGGCGTCGATGAATCCGAATTTTGACGCCGGCACGAATGGAAAAACGAACGCGGTCGGACAGGCCGGAGCCTTCGTCTTCGATGCCATCGGCGCAACAATATCCAGCCCCTTCCGACTGGCTAGCCGCGCGGTCAACCCGCAGTAAAGCTTGCAATATATGGAACTGGGCGCGGCTGGGATTCAGCCGCGCCCGAGTAGATTTCCGTCCGGATCAGACGAGATCGAAGCGATCCGCGTTCATCACCTTCGTCCAGGCCGCCACGAAGTCGCGCACGAATTTCCCTTGCGCGTCGCCCTGGCCGTAGACCTCGGCCAGCGCCCGCAGCTGCGAGTTCGAGCCGAAGACGAGGTCGACGCGGGTGCCGGTCCACTTGATTTCATTCGTATTGCGGTCGCGTCCCTCGAATACATATTTCGAGTCCGGGGAGGCTTTCCATGCGGTGCCCATGTCGAGCAGGTTGACGAAGAAATCGTTGGTCAGCGTTTCAGGGCGCGTGGTGAAGACACCATGCTGCGACTGTCCGGCATTGGCGTTCAAGACGCGCAGGCCACCAACTAGAACGGTCAATTCCGGCGCGGTCAGCGTCAGCAACTGAGCCTTGTCGATCAGCAATTCCTCGGGCGAAATCGAATATTCGCCCTTCTGATAGTTGCGGAACCCGTCGGCGATCGGCTCCAGAACGGCGAAGGACTCGACATCGGTCTGTTCCTGCGTCGCGTCGGTACGGCCCGGCGAGAACGGAACTTCGATGTCGTGGCCGGCATTTTTTGCAGCCTTCTCGACAGCCGCCGAACCGGCAAGCACGATCAGATCTGCGAGCGACACCTTCTTGCCGCCAGACTGGGCGTCGTTGAATGCCTTCTGGATGCCTTCAAGCGTTGCGAGCACGGTTGCGAGCTGGGCCGGCTGATTGACCTCCCAATCCTTCTGCGGCGCAAGACGGATGCGCGCACCGTTCGCGCCGCCGCGCTTGTCGGAACCACGGAAGGTTGCCGCCGAAGCCCAGGCGGTCGAGACCAGCTGCGAGATGGGCAGCCCCGATGCGAGGATCTTGTCCTTGAGATCAGCGATGTCCTTGACATCGATCAAAGCGTGGTCGACAGCCGGGAGCGGGTCCTGCCAAATCAGTTCCTCGGCCGGAACTTCCGGGCCGAGATAGAGTACGCGCGGACCCATGTCGCGGTGGGTCAGCTTGAACCATGCGCGGGCAAAGGCGTCGGCGAACTGATCCGGATGTTCGAAGAAGCGCCTGGAAATCTTCTCATAGGCAGGGTCGAAGCGCAGCGAAAGGTCCGTGGTCAGCATGGCCGGCGCGTGACGCTTGGACGGATCATGCGCATCCGGTACGATACCGGCACCGGCGGCATTCTTCGGCGTCCACTGGTGTGCACCGGCCGGGCTCTTCGTCAATTCCCAGTCGAAGCCGAACAGGTTTTCGAAGAAGTTGTTGCTCCACTTTGTCGGTGTCGTGGTCCAGATGACTTCCAGGCCGCTGCTGATCGTGTCGCCGCCCTTGCCGGTTCCGAAGCTGCTGTTCCAGCCGAAGCCCTGTTCCTCGATGCCGGCTCCCTCGGGATCGGCGCCGACATGTGCGGCGTCGCCGGCACCATGGGTCTTGCCGAAGGTATGACCGCCGGCGATGAGGGCGACGGTTTCCTCGTCGTTCATGGCCATGCGCGCGAAGGTCTCGCGGATGTCACGGGCCGCGGCAAGCGGATCGGGGTTGCCGTTCGGGCCTTCCGGATTGACGTAGATCAGGCCCATCTGCACGGCGGCAAGCGGCTTTTCGAGATCACGATCACCAGAGTAGCGCTTGTCACCAAGCCAGGTATCCTCGGCGCCCCAGTAGACGTCTTCCGCCGGCTCCCAGACGTCAGCGCGGCCGCCGGCAAAGCCGAAGGTCTTGAAGCCCATCGATTCCAGGGCGACGTTGCCGGTGAGGATCAGCAGGTCGGCCCAGGAAATCTGGTTGCCGTATTTCTGCTTGATCGGCCAGAGCAGCCGGCGCGCCTTGTCGAGATTGACGTTGTCAGGCCAGCTGTTGAGCGGTGCGAAACGCTGCTGACCGGCTCCCGCGCCCCCACGGCCGTCGCCGGTGCGGTATGTACCGGCGCTATGCCAGGCCATGCGGATGAAAAGCGGACCGTAATGGCCAAAGTCGGCCGGCCACCACTCCTGCGAATCGGTCATCAGGGCATGGAGGTCCTGCTTCACGGCCTGCAGGTCGAGCTTCTTGAACTCTTCAGCATAGTTGAACGCCGTGCCCATGGGGTTGGACAGGGAGGAATTCTGATGGAGAATCCTAAGGTTGAGCTGGTTCGGCCACCAGTCCCGGTTCGACCTGCCGCCGTGGGCCGTGTGCGTATGCACGACGGGACATTTGCCCGCGTTGTCGACTTTCGTATCCATAATTCTCTCCCTTGAGATTCTTTGAATTGAGCTGGTCTAAGGAAAACCGTCCTGAAGCCAGCGAGCTTGGGGCGTCGGCGTTCTGGATAGTCTGGACATCGATGAACTGCGCACTGTCAGCGACGATTATATGGGCCGCATATGACGCATATGACAATGACGCATCTCACCTCTGCTTCGAGCACTATATCCAAGCCTCATCATTAATTTAAGTTGGATTTTCTGATCGCGACGATAAGGTGGAGTTATGACAAATCTGACACTGAAACAGTTTCGCTATTTCGAGGCTTTGGCACGACAGGGCCATTTCGGACGCGCGGCCGATGCCTGCGCGATCTCGCAGCCCGCCTTGTCGATGCAGATCAAGGAACTGGAGGAAACGCTGGGCACGGAGCTCTTCGAAAGAGGCGCGCGTCAGGTCCGGCTGACCAGTTTCGGAGAGGCCTTTGCTCTGCGCGTGCGCGATATCCTGCGCTCGGTCGATGAGTTGGGCGATCTGGCGCGCGCATCGCAGGACCGGCTGGTGGGGCGGCTGCGGATCGGCATCATTCCAACAGTCGCGCCTTACCTGCTGCCCGCCATCATCGGCAATCTCACCCGCATGCATGACGGGCTTGAGATCCATGTGCGCGAGACGTTGACCTCGAAACTGGTCCAGGAGCTGGCGGAGGGCCGGCTCGATACGGCAATTGTCGCGTTGCCGGTCTCTGAACCTTCGCTGACCGAGGTTGCGTTGTTCTCGGAGAATTTCTTGCTGGTCCGGCCTGGCGAGGATGAAGGCAAGCCGGTGCCCAATCGTGAAGCGTTGCGTGAAATGAGGCTGCTTCTATTGGAGGAAGGGCACTGCTTCCGCGATCAGGCCCTGTCATTCTGCAATATACACTCGGCGCTGCCGCGGGAGCTGATGGACGGTAGTTCCCTGTCGACGCTGGTCCAGATGGTCAGCGCCGGCATCGGCGTCACCCTGATCCCGGAAATGGCGGTGGGGGTGGAGACGCGCTCGGCGTCTGTGTCGGTCGCTCGCTTCCAGACTGCCCAGCCGTCGCGAACGATCGGCATGATCTGGCGCAAGACAAGTCCGCTGGCCAAGCAGTTCCTGCAGATTTCCGAAGTCGTTCGCCAGTCGGCCGATGTCATGCGCGCGCAATATAATTCGGCAGCTTGGGCGCAAGAGCCTGGACCTGACGGCCATGGTATGCGGTTGGTGGGGGACAAAAGTTAAGCGGCCTTGGCAGCAGAGCACGCTCCGATAATATTTTTCAAATATCTAATTCTACTGGCGGATGATAAGTATATTTTATTACTAAGATACGTAATACGATAGAATGTACAAATTACGCAGAAAAATATTCATCGGCGTTGCAATTTTGTCCAGTCTTCATCGGAATCCATGAAAGATTAACTTTATTAAGCTCGTAATACCCATCACTTTTTCGTAATTTAAGTGTTGGTGGTTCTTGAAGCTGGATTATTTACATAGCCGATTTTTCGCAATATTTCGCGCGCTTGGACGGGAACGGGGCGGCAATGTCGCAATCGTCGTTGCCCTCACCATGGTGCCGATGCTCCTCGCGGTCGGTGCCAGCTTTGACTATATCCGCGCCTACAATGTCCGCCAGAGCATGCAGAGCGATCTCGACGCGGCCCTGATCGCCGCAGTCAAGAATGTCGACACCGGTGATACGGTCGCCCTCAAGCAAAAGGTTTCAGACTGGTTCCATGCGCAGACAGACAGCAACTACTCCCTTGGCGATATTCAAATCGATACGACCAACCATCGCATAACGGCGACGGCGAGCGGGACAGTCCCTACGACCTTGATGAAGATTGCCAATATCAATACCGTCCCCGTCAGCGTCGCAAGCGCCGTCAAGGGGCCGGCATCGTCCTACCTCAACGTCTATATCGTGATCGACAAATCCCCGTCGATGCTCCTGGCGGCGACAACCGCAGGTCAACAGGCCATGTATAACGGCATCGGGTGTCAGTTCGCCTGTCATACGGGCGATTCGCACACCATCGGTACCACAACGTATCCCGACAATTATTCCTATAGCGCGGAAAAGAAAATCAAGCTGCGCGCCGATGTTGCCGTAGACGCCGTTCATGAAGTGATCGACATGATCAATAGCTCTGACACCAATCATGAGCGGATCCGGGTCGGGTTGTATAGTCTGGGCGACACGATTACTGAAGTTCTGGCACCGACGCTGGACACGACAGCCGCGAGTAAACGGCTGGACGATCCAACAGCCGGCCTTACAAGCGCTACCTCGACGACCTATACCTATTTTGACGTCGCCCTCGCGGCACTAAAAAGTAAAGTCGGAACGGGCGGAGACGGCTCTTCCTCGGCGACACCGCTCAAATTGGTTCTCCTGCTGACGGACGGGGTCCAGTCGCAGCGCGAATGGGTGACCGATGGCGTGATCTGGAAAAACAACAAGCCGATATCTGGGCCATACTGGTACAAGGTCGCTCCGTTCAATCCGGACTGGTGCGCCAATATCAAAAAGCAGTCCGCCACCATGGCGGTTCTTTACACCGAATATCTGCCGATCACCACGGATTGGGGCTACAACGCAACCGTCGGCTCGACCATGGCGAGCGCCAATTGGAAAAGCACCTGGGGCGGCACGATGGATAGCGGCGTGCCAACCAGCATCACGCGGCGGGACTACATCCCCTATGCGCTGTCCGACTGTGCCTCCTCGAAGAGCCTGTTCATGTCGGCATCGTCTGCGACGGACATCACGAACGGCTTGTCGGCACTCTTCACGCAATATCTTGCCTCCGTTCGGCTGACCCAATGATGCGAGCTGGGCCGTTTGGATCGTTCCGTCGCCTCCTTGCTGACCGGAAAGGCGTGGCCGCGATCGAGTTTGCGCTCCTGGCGCTGCCGCTGTTCATGCTGCTCTTCGCGATCATCGAGATATCGGTGATGTTTTTCGTGAATTCCGCGATGGACGCATCGGTTCAGAAGATCTCCCGAATGATCCGCACTGGAGAGGTTGCTTCGTCTAAGATCACCCAAGCCGCTTTCAAGGCCGAAATCTGCGACGATATGCTTTTGGCGTTCAGCTGTTCCAGCAATCTCCTGGTCAAGGTCGATGTACTCTCAAACCTGTCATCCGCCACCAGCGCTAATCCCATTAATGCCAGCGGTAATCTTGCGGTGACCGAGACCTATAACATTGGCAAGGGTAGCGACTACATTCTGGTTCAGGCGTTTTTGCCCTGGGATGCCGTCGTCAACTTCTTCACCTTTTCGAGCAACAAGATGGCCGACGGCCGCTATCTGCTCGGATCCTCCGCTCTGTTCCGCAATGAGCCCTTCTGATCATGAAATGGAGCTTGCCCATCTATCGGTTTGCCGCATTCTGCCTTCGCCGTCTCGCGCGTGACCGGTCTGGAACGTCCGGAGTGGAATTCGCAATCGTTCTCCCGATCTTGCTGCTCCTGCTTGTAGGAACCGTCGATCTCGGCCATGCACTCACCGTCAGCCGGAAGATCGATGAGATCGCCTCCACCACCGGCGACATGATTTCCCAGCAAGGCACCTGGACGAAATCCGACGTCGCCAATATTCTCTCCGGTGCCAGCTTCATCCTGCAACCCTATGACACCACAGGGCTGACGATCACGGTTGCGGTGGATGACATCAGCAAAACCGGCAACGCCACGGTCAACTGGTCCGCCGCGCTCAATACCTCTGCCTTGACCTATGGGGCGGCAACGCCGATCGACGTTCCCTCGCAGATCAAGGAAACCGGCGTGCAGGTCGTGCTGACCCGTGTGCAATACACATTGACGACGCCTGTCTCGGCGCTGTTTGCAAGCTTCACGGGAACGAACGGCTACAGTTTCGACCGCCACTTCTTCAATCGGCCGAGGGCCGGGAACACGATCACCTACAAGTAGTGCAATCCGTCGCTGCCCCAGCGGGATTCCACAGCCTGATGGCGCTGGGACATCAGGCTGCGAGGGCTTTTTCGGCCATCGTCACCCAATAGCTGATGCCATAGGGCAGCACATCGTCGTTGAAGTCGTAAGCGGGATGGTGAAGGCCGGCGGTATCGCCGTTGCCGATGAAGATGAAGGCGCCGGGGCGGGATTCCAGCATATAGGAGAAATCCTCTGCTCCCATGCGCGGCGCCGTGTTGGCCTCGACGGCGGAAGTGCCTGCGACCGAGCCAGCGACGCCGATTGCGAATTCCGTTTCACTGTCGTGATTGACGGTGACCGGATAACCGCGATGGTAGTTGACATCAGCCGTTGCGCCGTGTGCCATCGCGGTCGCCTGCGCGACTTCCCTGATGCGTTTTTCGGCGAAGTCTCGCGTTTCGGGAAGAAGTGTGCGCACCGTTCCCGTCAGGGTGACGAAACTCGGAATGACATTATGGGCCGTGCCGCCATGGGTCGTGGTCACCGAGATGACCAGCGATTTCAGCGGATCCATTCCGCGCGAAACAATCGACTGCAGGGCAATCACCACATGGGCGGAGGCCAGCACCGGATCGATCGAGAGATGTGGGGCTGCGGCATGGCTGCCATTGCCGTTGATGGTGATTTCGAAACTGTCGGCGGCGGCCATCAGCGACCCCTTGCGGATCGCAAAATTGCCGACCGGGATGCCGGGCGAATTGTGCATGCCGTAGACTTCACTGATGCCGAATTTGTCCATCATGCCATCATCGAGCATGGCCAGCGCACCAGCGCCGCCTTCTTCGGCCGGCTGGAAGATCACTGCGACCGAGCCTTTGAAATTGCGGGTCTCCGCCAGATATTGCGCGGCGCCGAGAAGCATGGCGGTATGACCGTCATGGCCGCAGGAATGCGCCTTGCCCGGCACTTTTGATGCCCATGGTTTGCCACTGGTTTCCGTGATCGGAAGGGCGTCCATGTCGGCGCGGAAGCCGATCGTCGGCCCATCGCCATGCCTGCCCTTGATGATGCCGACCACACCGGTTTTGCCAAGGCCGGTCTCGACGATATCGCAGCCGAAGGCTTTCAATTTCTCCGCGACGAAGCTCGATGTCTCGTAGACATCGTAGAGCAGCTCCGGCGTCTCATGCAAATGGCGCCGCCAGCCGGCAACTTCTTCCTGCATTTCGGCGGCACGATTCAATATCGGCATGGTCTGTCCTCATTCGTCCGGGTCCAGGGAGATATGGCGGTATATTGCGCTGTGGAAATCTGATTTTGCAAGCTTCAACTTTCATTCTTGAACGAAAAATAGGCCTGTGCTTAGATGGCTCAAAATTTGAGCATCGCCTTTGACGCGCGTGCCGATAAACGGGAACAATGACGGCGGGCCGTGGCCAAAGGGAATTTCAGCGCACATAAATGGTCGGGTTCTGATTGGAAAAGAACTGGGCAATTTCAGGAGGTTATCATTCTTTCGATTTGCGAAGATCCGGTGACGACCGCCGATGGCCCGCGCCTGAATCATTCGGGACGACCAAGGCGAGCAAAGCTCCGTGAGGTCGCGAAACCGTTGGTGCACAACGCCTTCCAGGGCCGTCGGCGGCGCTTGCCGCTGCAAAACCACCGTCCCGTTCCATCATTCAACTTGAAATCGACGAGCGGTGCGAGATCGGCCTGTGGCGGGCCGAATTCAGGCTCTCGATTGCACAAATTCGTGTGCCCATACAGCCTTTCGGCCTGTGGTGCTCTCGGAAATGAGCCTTTGCGCCGCGGCATATGGGAAACGCTGCGTCGATAATTCAACACACAAAAATCACATAGGGGAAATCAAGATGAAGAGACGCAATATCCTTCTTGCCAGCGTGGTTGCGGCATTCGCCATGGCTGGCTCCGCCGCCCATGCCGAGCGCGGCAGCGACGGCGATTTGAAGATCCTGTTCTGGCAGGCTGTTTCGACGCTCAACCCATATCTCTCGGGCGGAACCAAGGAAGTCTACAGCTCGTCCATGGTCATCGAACCGCTGGCGCGTTACGACGAAACGGGCAAGCTCGTGCCGACTCTGGTGACGGAAATCCCGACTTTGGAAAACGGCGGCATCTCGTCGGATATGACGAGCATGGTCTGGAAGTTGAAGCCGGATGTCAAATGGTCCGATGGCACGGACTTCACGGCCGACGATGTGGTGTTCACATGGAAATATTGCACGGCGCCGGATGGCGGCTGCGCGCAGAAGGCGCAGTATGAAGGCATCAAGTCGGTGGAAGCCGTGGATCCGCACACCGTCAAGATGACCTTCACCGAGCCGAAATATTACCCCTATGGCGCCTTTGTCGGTGGCCAGTCGCCTATCATCCAGAAGGCGCAGTTCAAGGATTGCGTCGGCGCCGCGGCACCCGGCTGCACATCCGCCAATTTCGGCCCGATCGGCACCGGTCCCTTCGTCGTCAAGGAGTTCAAGCCGAACGACGTCATCAGCTTCGTAGCCAACAAGAATTATCGCGATCCGGCCAAGCCTGCTTTCGCTACGGCAACGCTTAAGGGCGGCGGTGACGCTGTGTCCGCGGCCCGCGCGGTGCTTGAGACCGGCGAATATGATTATGCCTGGAACATGCAGGTCGAGCCTGAAGTTCTTGCAACCATGCTGGCCGCCGGCAAGGGCGACCTTGTGACAGCCTTCGGCACGCAGGTCGAACGTATCAACATCAACCACTACGCCGTCGATCCGTCGCTCGGCGACAAGCGCTCGACCAAGCAGGCCGGCCCGCATCCGTCATTGTCGGACCCGGCCGTTCGCCGTGCATTGTCGATGGCGATCGATCGCGACGTCATTAACGAGGCCGGTTATGGTGCTGCAGGCAAGCCGACCTGCAATATCGTGCCTGGTCCCGAGGTCTATGCCTCGACGGCGAATGACTGGTGCCTGAAGCCGGATGTCGATGGCGCCAACAAGCTTCTCGACGAAGCCGGATGGGTCAAAGGCTCGGACGGCATCCGCGCCAAGAACGGCGTGAAGCTTTCCTTCCTCTACCAGACGTCGACCAACTCCGTGCGCCAGGCCACGCAGGCGCTGGTGAAGGATATGTGGGCACAGATCGGCGTTGCTGCGGAACTGCGCAACATCAGCGCCTCCGTCTTCTTCGGCGGCGATCCCGCCAGCCCGGATACGTTCCAGAAGTTCTATGCCGACGTGGAAATGTATACCAACAACTTCGACGGCACCGATCCTGAAAAATACCTGGCGGAATGGCTGTGCAACAAGATTCCCGCCCCCGAAAACGGCTGGCAGGGGCAGAACATGCCGCGCTACTGCAACCCGGACTATGACAAGCTCGTCACCGAATTGTCGAAGACAGCCGATCTCGCCAAGCGCGCGGAAATCGCCAAGAAAGCCAATGATATGCTGACGGAAGAGGGCGCCCATATCCCGCTCATCTACCGTGGCCAGGTTTCGGCGCGTTCCGCGACACTTGAGGGTGTCAGAATGAACGCTTGGGATTCCGAACTTTGGAACGTCGCTGACTGGTCCCGCAAGAAGTAAGACGCGGAGGACGCCGGCTTCGTCTTCGAGCGAGGCCGGCGTCTTACGTCGCCTGAAGGTCTGGAGACTTTCCGATGTTTAAGTTTACCCTGCGGCGGCTGTTTTTTGCCGTGCCGACATTGCTTGTTATCAGCTTTGTTATTTTCACTCTTCTCGACCTCGCGCCCAACAATCCGACCGGCGACCTGCCATTGACGATCCCGCCGGAGGTCCGTGAGCAGATCCGAGCGGCGCTTGGTCTCGATCAGCCCTTCTTGATCCGCTATCTTAGATGGCTGTATCAATTCTTCGTCAACGAGCCGCTGAATATTCTCGAACAGATCACCGGCTGGCAGTTCGGCGACGGCCATAGATTGCGGGTGCTCTCATGGGCAACGCGCAGCCCGGTGGTCGATCTTGTCGTCCAGCGCATGCCGCAAACGCTGTGGGTCGTAGGCCTCTCCTACCTCTTCGGCGTGTTACTGGCGATCCCGATCGGCGTTCTCTCCGCCTACAAGCAATATTCGATCTTCGATCAGATCGGCACATTCATCTCCATGGTCGGGTATTCGGTGCCGACCTTCTTCACCGGCGTGCTGCTGATCGTCGTCTTCAGCTCCTATCTGCACTGGTTCCCATCGGTCTACGACACCAACCTGCGCGTGACGGACTGGTCCAGCCTCATGGCACAGATCAAGCAGATGTTCCTGCCGGTCATGGTGCTGACGCTCTACAACGTTTCGCATATCAGCCGCTTCGTGCGCGCCTCCATGCTCGACAACCTGCATCAGGATTATGTCCGTACCGCGCGCGCCAAGGGCGTCAAGGAAAAGACCGTGCTTCTGGTCCACGTGCTGCGCAACAGCCTGATACCGGTCGTAACCGTCATCGCGCTCGGGGTGCCGACGATTTTTTCCGGCGCCATCATCACCGAGCAGGTCTTTCGGGTGAACGGCCTTGGCCAGCTTTTGATCGTGGCCGTGCAGGGCGGGGATATCCCCATGGTTCAGACCCTGACCTTCATCTTTGCGGTGCTGATCGTTCTCTTCAATCTGATTGCCGACGTGCTTTACGGCATTCTTGACCCGAGGATCCGCTATGACTGACGTAACAGCAATCCCGACGACGGCCTTGACCGCGCCGCCACGCTCGCTCATGGCCGCCACATGGCGGCAATTCCGGGCTCATAAAGGTGGCTTTGCGGGCCTGATCGTTTTCATAGTCATCCTGCTGGTCGTCTATGTCGGTCCGTTCATCCACAGCGTCGATCCGAATAAGATCGACATTCGCGCCAAGAACCAGGGACCTTCCCTCCTTCACCCCTTCGGCACAGACAATCTTGGCCATGACATGCTGGCGCAGGTGATGGCAGGTGGACGCATCTCGCTGGCGGTCGGCATCACCGCCATGCTGCTGGCGCTTCTTCTCGGGACATTGGTCGGCGTAACATCGGGCTATTTTCGACGTCTCGACGGACCTCTGATGCGGCTGACGGATCTGTTTCTGGCGCTTCCGCTTCTGCCTCTGCTACTGGTCATCATCATGCTGTTCCGCGACACGCTCCGCTCCTATTTCGGCCCGGAAACCGGAATTTTTATCCTGATCGTCTTTGTCATCGGCGTCACGAGCTGGATGCATACCGCTCGCATCGTGCGTGGCGATGTGCTGGCGGTGAAACGGCTGGATTTCGTCATGGCGGCCAAAAGCAGCGGCATGCGAGAATACCGGATCATCCTGAAGCACATTCTGCCGAATGTCATGAGCTCGATCATGGTGTCGGCGACGCTTGGCATTGCTTCCGCGATTATCACCGAATCCGCGCTGAGCTTTCTGGGTCTCGGCTTCCCGTCGGATTTTCCGACATGGGGGCGCCTCCTTTTCGATGGCGCAAGCTTCCTGCAGATCACGCCATCCCGCGTGTTGTGGCCCGGACTTGCCATTTCGCTGACGGTGCTGAGCGTCAACTATCTCGGCGATGCGGTTCGCGATGCGCTCGATCCGCGGATGCTGAAGAACTGATGAGAGGAAGACCTTGTAGAGGTTGTGTGGAAGCAGCCTCTACCCCCTCGGCGTCAACAGTGCGTCGAGAATGCCAGCGTTTTCTTCCTGCACGACGATGCCGGGATCTTCTGCCACGACGAAGGCCAGGACCTGTTCGATATCGTCGAGATGCTGGCGCAATAGCCTGTAGGCCTCGTCCTCGTTATGTGCGCGGATGGCCTCGTAGATAGCGCGATGCTCTTCCACGACCTCGTCGAAATAGCCTGACTTCGGATAAGCGCGGCGGCGGACGCGGTCGAGCTGGCCGGTGGCGTTGCGGATCGTGTGCCAGACGTTGGGAAAGCCCGCAGCCCTGCTGACCAACTGATGAAAGGCATTATCGACGGAAAAGGCCTCGTCGTAGTCCTGCCGCTTGGCAGCATCCCCCTGCAGGAACATCAGGAGATCGAAATCCTTATCGAAGACCGGATCATAGGTCCTGGCGGCTAGGCGGACCATGCGCAGTTCCAGGCTGGAGCGGACGATCTGCCCTTCGATGACGCCGCGAACGGAGATCTTGCTGATGAAGGTGCCGCCGCTCGGAACGACATTCACAAGGCCTTCCTGGGCGAGCCGCAGCACGGCTTCACGCATAGGCGTTCGGGAGATGCCGAGCTTCGCACAGGTCTCCTTCTCGCTCAGCATGGTCCCCGGTTCGAGGGCCATGGTGATGATGGCGTCGCGGATGGCGTTGTAGGCCCACTGTGCTTTTGGCTGACCGTTGCCGTCAGGCCGCAGCTCGGACCGCTTGATGCGTGCATTCACCCGGAATGATCTCCTCTCCCTGGCATTTTTATCCCCCGGTTGGACCCGGTATGGTCTTTCATACAATGTCTGCGAGCACGCTCTCCAGCGTTTCCAGAAAGATATCGGCGTGTTTACGCGAAAATGGCAAGGGCGGCCGGATTTTCAGAACGTTTCCGTGGATTCCGGCAGCACTGATCAGCACGCGGCGATCGCGAAGTCCGTTGACGACCGCCAGCGCCAGCGCGCCGTCCGGTGTTCGGCTTTCGCGGTCCTTGACGAATTCCAGCCCGAGGAACAGGCCGGCGCCCCTGACATCGCCGATGCAGGCGAACGTCCCTTGCAGCGCCCGCATACCCGTCAGCATATATTCGCCAGTGGCGGCGACGTTCTCCATCAGCTTCTCGTCGCGGATGACATCCAGCACGGCGCTTGCCGCGGCGATCGAGACATGATTGGCGCCGAAGGTGTTGAAATAGCGGACATCCTTGCCGAACCGCTCCTGGATCTCGGCCTTCATCACGGCGGCGGCAATCGGCATGCCATTGCCCATCGGTTTGCCCATCACGGCGATGTCCGGCACGATCCCATGGCGCATGAAGCCCCACATATGCGAGCCGGTGCGACCAAAGCCCGGCTGGACCTCATCGGCGATATAAAGCGCGTCGGCCTCATGGACCACTTCCAACGTCTTCTGCAGGAAGCCTTCCGGATCGGGCAGGATGCCATCCGTCGAAAAGATGCTGTCAGCAATGAAGGCGGCGGGGCGGATGCCGTGGCGGCGCATGAAGGCGATTGCCTTGCTCACGTCTTCGGCAAGCGCGTCCGCCACGTCGCGGCCTTCGGCGCGATAGGCATCCGGCGCGGGAACCGTGATGACGTGCGGACCGAGGGGAACGCCCGAGCCCAGCGACGGTGAAATCTCAACGGCGGCAGCGGTGACGCCGTGATAGGCGTTCTCGGTGATGATGATACCCGTTCCGCCGGTATAGTGGCGGGCAATGCGCAGGGCCAGATCGACCGCCTCGCTGCCGGTGCAGGTATACATTACCCGCTCGATTTCATCCGGGAAGGTGGCCAGCAAGCGCTCGGAATAGTCGAGGATGGTGTCGTCCAGATACCGCGTGTGGGTGTTGAGGATGGCTGCCTGCCGGGCAATCGCTTCCACGACGCGCGGATGGCAGTGGCCGACGGAGGGCACGTTGTTGTAGACATCGAGGTGTGCCTCGCCATCGGCGTCGTAGAGCCATACGCCCTCGGCCCGCACCAGATGTAGCGGATTGTCGTAGAACAGCCGGTAGGACGGCCCGAGCAGAGCCTGACGGCGTTCCACCATCCGGCGTTCGCGTTCGGGCAAGGTGGCCAGTTTCGTTGCGTCGAAACCGTTGATCATGCTGGGAGCAGTCGGTGCGGTTTTAGGCGAGGTCATGGCTTCCGGTTTCCTTGCTGGCAGGCAGCGGTAAGCCGCGCGACGATTGTTTCGGTCGGAATGGCGTCAAGGCGGGCGAATTGTGCCCAGACCGTCGGGCTGTTTCGAACATAGAAATCCCGGTTTTCGGGGAAAAGCCCGGCCCGCCACTGTGGAATGGCAAGGCGCATGACCATACGGGTGAGGATGGCGGGATAGAGCACCGCAATCTCCTGTTCGCTCAGGCTGACAAGCGTCGAATATTCCGTGAGGAAATCGCAGATGGCCTCGACAGGTTCGGTAGCGTCGCCCATCTGGTAGGCGGCCCCAACGGCGACATCGAACACCCTGGGCGCATGTACCATGTCGCCGAAATCGATAATGCCGCTGATCGTCTCCGGTGTTTTGGGATCGACGAGGATGTTTTCCATGTTGAAATCATTATGCACCACCTGCGCGGGCAGCGAGGCCATGACGGGCATGATCTGTTTTTCGAAATTGTCCATTGCCGCTTCAAGCCGGCGGCGTTGTACCGGATCGGTAAAGACCGGCAGCAGATCGCGCACGCCGAGGGCGTGCTGCATATCCCATGTGATGCGGTGCCCGGCCGCCGGATGCGTGAAGCTGGAAAGTGCTATCTGCATACGCGCCAGCAGCGCACCGACATTGCGGCGTTGTCTCGGCGAATGCGATGCAGCCTTCTGGGCGATGCCCGGCAGGAAGGTCACCATCCGCACGCCGCGTGTGCCGCCGTCCGCGTCGGTCATGCGGAAGTCCGCCTCTCCATCCAGCGTGCGGATGATGCGCTGCACGGGGATGCCGGGATCGACAGCCTCGACATGCAGTAGCGCCTGGCTGTGCATCGAGGTCATGCCGGGATCTTCGGCGGGATTGAGAACCTTGAAGAGATAGTCCCGTCCGTCCGCCAGCGTCAGCCGATAATTCGAATCCTTTTCTCCCCACAGCCATTCGACATGGCCGTCCAGCCCATATTTGTCGCGGGCGATGGCTTCGGCTTCATCGGCGGGCACGGCTGCCGCGCCCGTTTTCAGTTCGGCACCGATCCCGGCATCGCGGGTGGAACTGTGCAACATGGGTTTCCTCTGTTTTCTTGTGTGTTCTGGGTCAGGCGCGGATGCCCCACATCCGCGCCCGACCGGCCTTCCTCTCCAGGATTGTGAAAGGGAAGTCTGTCTGCTGAAATACCACTATAGCGCGCGAGGTGCCGAAGGGAATTTTTCCGGAAAAGCCGCCTGATAGGCGGCGGCGAGTTTCAGCACGATGTCGTCACGATAGCGCGGGCCGACGAATTGCAGCCCGATCGGCAAGCCGCCGGCGTCGAAGCCGCAGGGTACCGAAACGGCCGGCTGTCCCGTCATGTTGAAGGGATAGGTGAAGGGTGACCAGTCCGACCAATCCTTGCCTTCGATGCCGCCAGGAAAATCGACGCCGGCCTCGATGGCTGTCGTCGGCATGGTGGGCAGCATGAGCGCATCATATGTCTCGTGGAACTGCGCCATCCTCACCTTGAGATCGGCCCGCACCTGTTCCGCGATTACATAGTCGATGGCGGTCAAGGCGCTGCCCTTGGCGTGAATGCGCAAGAGGCCGGGATCCATTAGCTTTTTCTGTTCCTCGGTCGGATTGGCAAGATCCACCGTCCGCGCCTCCGCCGCATACCAGAGCGCCAGCAGCGCGTCCTGCGGATTGGAGAAAACGGGATCGACCTCCTCGACAATGGCGCCCATCTCGGCCAGGCGGGATGCCGCCTGCTCGATGGCAGCGGCGACATCCGGCTGGACTTGCGCGTAGCCGAGATTACGGCTGTAGCCGATCTTCAGCCCCTGGACGTCGGCGTCTGTTATGGCTTGCCGCCAGTTCGGAACCGGCGTCGGGCAGTAGCCATACATGGCATCGGCTGTCGGACCGGTGGTGGCATTAAGGAACAGCGTGGCGTCCTCGACGGTGCGTGTCAGCGGGCCGCGATGGGCAAGTTCGAACAGCGGCGAGGGCGTATCGGACGGTATCCAGCCATAGGTGGGCTTGATGCCGAAGACGCCGCAGAAAGATGCGGGAATGCGGATCGATCCGGCACCGTCGGAGCCCTCATGCAGCACGCCCATATTGAGCGCGGCAGCAACCGCCGCGCCGCCCGATGACCCACCGGAGGCACGATCGGTGCGCCATGGATTGAGCGTGTTGCCGAATGCCGGGCCGTGGGTGACGCCCTTCCAGCCGAATTCCGGTGAGGTGGTGGTGCCGAGAATGGTGGCGCCGGCGCCGCGCAGGCGTTTCATGATCAGGAATTCCTTGTCGGAAGGTTCCTTCGATCCGAGCGCCGAGCCGCGCCGCCAAGGTATGCCTTTGACCGGCGTCAGCTCCTTGATGGTGGTCGGAGCGCCGTCGATGGTGCTGAGAGGCGCGCCTTTCTGCCAACGAGCTTCCGATTCCCTGGCGGCTGCCAGCGCCATCTCCGGCACGACATAGGCAAAGGCATTGACCGACGGATTGAAGCGCTCGATACGTTCGAGCGAAGCCTTGGCTGCTTCCACTGGGGAAGCCCGTCCGGATGCGAAAAGCGCGGAGAGTTCCGCCGAACTCATCTCGCCGAGATCTGTTTTGACCGATGTATCCATGTTTACCAAATCCCCATCAGGCTCTTGTTTTGGCGACCGTGTCGAGCGCGCGGCCGACGGCATTGAACATGTCGTCGATCTGCTCGGCGGTGATGATCAGTGGCGGGCAGAAGCAAAGCGCTTCGCCGATGTTGCGCGAGATCACACCCTCTTCCTCAAGAGCCGCCGAAACGGCCGCCGCCGCATCGCCGGGCTTGGCGTCGCCCCATGGTTTGATTTCCAGCGCGCCGATCAGTCCGACGCCGCGTGACGAATGCGCCAATGGGTGTTTTGCAAGCTCCGCAAGACGGCCGAGGAATTTCTCCTCAAGCCGAGCGGCATTGCCGACCAGATCGCGCTCCTGAATGATCTTCAGGTTTTCAAGGCCGACCGCCGTTGCAACCGGATGCCCCGAAGCCGTGAAGCCATGGCCGAACACGCCGATACGGTCGGATTCGTCGGCGATTGGCTGATAGAAGGCATCGTTCATGATGATCGCCGAAAGCGGCATGTAGGAGGACGAGATCTGTTTCGAGACGATCAGCACGTCCGGCTTGATATCGTAGGTCTCGCAGGCAAACATCTTGCCGGTACGGCCGAAACCGCAGATCACCTCGTCGGCGACGAGCAGGATATCGTATTTATTCAGGATCGCCTGAACACCTTCCCAGTAGCCGGCCGGAGGAACCAGAACGCCACCGGCACCCATGACGGGTTCGCCCCAGAAGGCGGCGATGGTCTCGGGACCTTCCTTGAGGATCAGCTCTTCCAGATCGTTCAGGATCCGAGCTGTGAAATCGGTTTCGCTCTCGCCGTCCTTTCCGAAATGCACATAGGAGGGGCAGGACGTGTGGACCATCCGGTCGAGCGGCAGGTCGAAGCTTTCGTGGTTGCGCGGCAGGCCGGTGATCGAGGCAGCAGCGATCGTGACGCCGTGATAGCCCTTGATGCGGCCGATGATCTTCTTCTTGTCCTTGTTGCCGAGCGCGTTGGAGCGATACCAGACCATCTTGCAGGCGAGGTCGTTGGCCTCGGAGCCGGAGGAGGTGAAGTGAACCTTCGACATCGGTACCGGCGCGATCTTGATGAGCAGTTCGGCAAGATCGATCGAGGGGCCGTGCGTCTTGTAGGAGAAGGTGTGATAGTAGGGCAGCTTCTCCATCTGGGCCTTGGCGACGTCCGCCAGGCGCTTCTCGCCGAAGCCGAGCGCGACCGACCATAGGCCGGCCATGCCCTCGATATAGCGCTTGCCGTTGTTGTCGGTGACATAGATGCCGTCGCCGGATTCGATCACCAGACCGCCGGTTTTTTCATATTTGCGCAGGTTTACGTTGGGATGCATCTGATAGGCGATGTCCCGGCCTTCGATGGAATTGGACACGATACGCATGTGCAGTGGCTCCTTGGGCTCTTCAGCCGTCCGTTCAAATTCAAGCACGTTTTGACATCATCTGCGATTCCCGGTCCCGGCCGGGGATCGCCTCTATCAGGCTCTGGGTGTAGGCGTGTTTCGGAGCGGTGAAGATGTCCGCGCCCGTGCCAAGTTCGACGACCTGACCCCTCTGCATCACCATCACACGGTCGCAGATCTGTGCGGCGACACGCAAGTCGTGGGTGATGAACACGAGCGACAGGTCGAGCTCCTTCTTGAGCTTTCCCAGCAGCTCCAGCACTTGCGCCTGGATGGAGACGTCGAGCGCAGACACCGCCTCGTCGGCGATGATGATCTCCGGCTCCAGCGCCAATGCTCGCGCGATGCCGATACGCTGGCGCTGGCCACCGGAGAACTCATGCGGAAAGCGGTTGGCGCTCTTCGGATCGAGGCCGACCAACTCCATCAGTTCGGCGGCGCGGGACAGCGCCTTTTTCTCGTTTTCACCATAAGCGATCGGACCATCGGCGATGATACGCCCGACTTTTTCGCGCGGATTGAGCGACGAGAAGGGATCCTGGAAGATCATCTGCGTCCGCCGGCGCATGGCGCGAAGCTCCGTGCCCTTCAGATGCGCCATGTCCTTGCCGCCGAGCAGCACGCGGCCGCCGTCCGGGTCCTGAAGGCGCACGAGACAGCGCCCGACCGATGACTTGCCGGAGCCGCTTTCCCCAACGATGCCGAGCGTCTCGCCGCGCCCCAAGGTGAAGGTCACGCCCTTGACCGCGTCGACGGATTTCGGCTTCGAAAACAGTCCGCCACCCATGCGATAGGTCTTGGTGAGATTTTCGACCGATAGCACCGTTTCGCGTTGCGGCTGCGAGACGCTGCCGCCGCTCGGCTGCGGGATCGCGGCGATCAGCTTTCTCGTATAGGGATGCCGCGGCGAATAGAGCACATCCTCCGCCGGGCCTTGTTCGACGATGCGGCCGAGTTGCATGACCGTGACATAGTCGGCGATCTCCGCCACCACGCCGAAATCATGGGTGATGAACATCACCGCCATGTTGCGCTCGGTCTGCAGGCGGCGGATCAGTTGCAATATCTGCGCCTGGGTGGTGACGTCGAGCGCGGTCGTGGGCTCATCGGCGATCAGTACCTGCGGCTCGAGCGCCAGCGCCATGGCGATCATGACGCGTTGCCGCTGGCCACCGGAAAGCTGGAATGGGTAGGAGGCTGCTGCGCGTATAGGGTCCGGCAAGCCGACCTCGGTGAGCAGATCCAGCGCCTTCGCCTTGCGCTCCTTGGGGCTCAGCAGCCCGTGCGCTTCGAACACTTCCTCGATTTGCGCCGACACCTTCATCAGCGGGTTCAGTGCTGACATGGGCTCCTGGAAGATCATCGCCACCCGGCGGCCGCGGATGCCATAGAGCTGTTCCGGCGGCAATTGTAAGAGGTCGGTGCCGTCAAGCAGAATGCGCCCTTGAGCGACGCGAACCGTTTCCGGCAGAAGCCCCATCAGCGCATTGGCCGACATCGATTTGCCCGAACCGCTTTCGCCGACGACGCACAGCATTTCCCCCGGATGCAGCCGGAAGCTGACGCGATCCACCGCATAGGGCCGGTCAGCACCTTCCGGCAGCGCGATGCTCAGCCGGTCGATATGCACTACCGGTTCGCCGCGCTCGATGCGATCCGGATGGATGTCGATGTCGAAAGATATCTCTTCGGTCATCATGTTCCCTCACTTTCCACGGCGCGCGAGGCGCGGATTGAGGGCATCGTTCAGTCCCTCGCCGACGAGGTTGAGGGCGAGCACGGTGAGCAGGATGGCGAGACCCGGAAAGAAGCTGACCCACCATGCCTGGCGGATCACCGTGCGGCCGGCGCCGATGATATAGCCCCAGGACATGACGTTGCGGTCGCCAAGCCCGAGGAAGGACAGCGAGCTTTCGATGAGGATGGCGGCGGCCACCATCATCGAGGCAAGCACGATGATCGGAGACAGCGTGTTGGGCAGGATCTGCCGCCAGATGATGGTCGCGTGCGTCTGGCCGGACAGTACCGCCGCCTCGACGAATTCCCGTGAGCGCAGCGACATCACTTCGCCACGTAGCAGCCGGGCGACCGGCGGCCAAGACACCACCGCGATCGCCGCCACGATTGATGTGATGGATGGCTGGAAGATGGCGACCAGTACCACGGCGAGTGCGAAGCTCGGCACGCTCTGGAAGAATTCGGTAAAGCGCATGAGGAGGTCATCGACCCAGCCGCCGAAATATCCGGCCAGCGCCCCGATCGGTATGCCGATCAGCAGCGAAACAACCGTCGAGACTAGCCCCACCAGCAGCGAGACGCGTGCGCCGTAGGCAAGTCCGGCACCAAGGTCACGCCCCATCGGATCGGTTCCGAGCAGGAAGCGTTCCGTCGTGAAAGGCGGAAGGAACGGACGCTGCACCATCGCCCATGGCGACTTTGTGTAGAGAAAGGGAGCGGCGATCGACAGGATCACCACAGCGGCAAGGATCACCAGGCCGATAACGGCGCCGCGGTTTCGGGAGAAACGTTTCCAGAAATCCTTCATGACGCCACCCGGATGCGCGGATCGACGATGCGATAAAGCACATCGGTGATCAGGTTGAACAACAGCACCATGGCGGCGGAGACGATGAAGACGCCGAGCAGCAGGTTATAGTCACGCTGCGACAGCGCATCGAACATCAATCGGCCGATGCCGGGCCAGGCAAACACCGTTTCGATGAGTACTGCGCCGCCCACCAGTTGCCCAGCTTGAAGGCCAGCCAGCGTCACGACCGGGAGAATGGCGTTGCGCAGGACATGTCGACGCTGGATGACGGCCGGGCGTAGCCCTTTGGCCTTGGCGGTCTTGACGAAGTCAAGCTGGTTCACCTCCAGCATGGAAGCCCGCGTCATCCTGACATAGACGGCCATGAAGAACAGGCCGAGGGTCATTGCGGGCAAGACGAGATGCTGGAGAATGTCGAGCATGCGGGCGACGCCGGTATAATCCGCCCCCACCGTCTCGTAACCGAAGCCCGGCAGCCAGCCGAGTTGCACGGAAAATAGCAGCACGGCCATCAGCGCCAGCCAGAAGAGCGGCGTCGCATAGAAGATCAGCGTCACCAGCGAGATCAGCGTATCGGACCAGCGTCCCTGGCGGGCCGAGGAGACGGCGCCGGCCAGAATGCCGAGACCCAGCGAAATCACGAAAGCTGAGATGGAGAGGAGCAGCGTTGCCGGAAGGCGATCGAGGATCAATTGCAGAACCGGCAATTGCTGGCGATAGGAATAGCCGAGATCGAGCCGCACGATCGAGGAGATGTAGATCCACAGCTGCACGTACAAAGGCTTGTCGAGGCCGAAGCGCTCCTGCAGCTGCTGTAGAAACACGGCGTCCGTTTCACCGGCCTCGCCCGCCATCACCGCGGCCGGATCGCCGGGCGCTGCGTGGATGAGGAAGAAGTTCAGTATGGCTATGCAGATGAGGATGACGACCGCCTTGAGCAGTCTTCCTGCAATGAATCGCGTCATGAGAGCCTCCTGCTGCGATTTCTCCGTGGGATGAGAAGAGCGGGGAAGTGATCTCCCCGCAATTTCCTCACTTCTGGATCCATGTATCGCGCAGGGATTCCGCCAATCCGTTGGCGGTGGTCACGATGTCCTGGAATTTACAGTTGTAGATTGTCGGGAAACCCAGCTCGAGCAGCCACGCGACCGGAACGTCGTCCTGAAGCTTGGCCTGAACCTGATCGTAGATTTTCTGGCGTTCAGTTGCCGGATAGGCGACGGCGGCGGTCTCGAACAGCTTGTCGACGTCGGGGTTGGAATATCCCTCGACATTGTTCCAGGGCGACCCCTTGGAAATCTGCGAGGTCTTGTAATTGCGCTCCACACCGATGGCGGGATCGCCGTTCTGGTAGAGATAGGTGAAGGCGAGGTCGTAGTCCCAGTTGGCGACATGCTGATTCCAGCCGGCAACGTCGGTCGCCTCGATTTCGATGGGAATGCCGACATCGGCGAGGTTCTGCTTCACGGCTTCCGCCCAGCGTTGCCAGGTTTCGTCATAGGGAAGGGGCAGGAGCCGGAGCGGCTTGCCGTTGTAGCCTATTTCCTTCAGCAATTGCTTAGCCTTGTCCGGGTTGAATTCATATTGCTGCCCGGCGGCCGCATAGAAGGGAAGCTTGGACGAGAACGGGCCGGTAGCAACCTTGCCCATGCCGTTCCACAGCGCATCCTTGGCAAACTCGCGGTCCAGCGCATACATGATCGCCTGGCGGAATTTCGGATTGTCCATCGGGGGTACGCGGTTGTTCAGCCACAGCCAGGAGAGCGGCGAGAAATATTCCCAGCCCTTTTCCGTGACGCAAGTGTTCGGCAACGCCGAGAGGCGCGGGACGTCGAAATTCTCGACGGAGCCGCCGGGTAGTACATCCACCTTGCCTGTCTCATAGGCGACGGCGCGCGCGGCGCCATCCGGGATGATCTGGTAGTAGATCTCGTCGAGATATGGCTTGCCCTTGAGGTAATAGTCCTTGTTCTTCGCCAGCTTGATGTAGCTGCCTTTTTTCCATTCCACGAATTTGAAGGGGCCGGTCCCGATCGGCTTTTCATTGTTCGGGTTGGTGGCGTAGTCCGTCCCCTCGTAAAGGTGCTTCGGCACGATCGGCATGGCGCTGAAATTGAAGGCGCGGATGAAGGGTTCGAAAGGCTGTTTCAGCTTGAAGACGACCGTCTTGTCGTCGGGTGCGGTGACGCTCTCCACATGGTCCATCAGGTTGCGGTGGCGCGGCTGCGTCTTCATCAGGAAGTCGTTGACGGTGAACAGCACGTCGGCCGAGGTCATCGGCTTGCCGTCGTGGAAGACCACATTGTCCTGCAGGGTGAAGGTATAGGCCAGACCGTCGTTGGAAACCGTCCAGGATTTCGCCAGCGAGGGCATGGGCTGCAGTTTCTCGTCATAGCGCAGCAGGCTCTCGAAAATATTGCCGCCAACGGCGAGGCTCGGGCCGTTGGTGGTGATGCCGATCATCAGCCCCGGCGGTTCCGGCTGGACGATGAGATTGATCTTGCCGCCCTCGACCGGCGCGGCATAGGCGGCGCTTGCGGTGAGGATCAGGGCGAGGGACATGGAAAGCAGGCGTCGCATGAAGTTCCCCTTATGGATTTTCGTTTGGCGTGCGGACGTTACTTTGCATTGCGGCATCGCTCCGAAAGCCGGGTTTGGGCTTTCAGAAGGCGCGGTGCGTATTCAACGGATCGGAGCTTTTTGCGTGTCAGCCAGGGCGAACGACGCTCCGATGGTCAACCGATATACTGGTATATGTTTGCATCAGTGATCGCATTAAGAGCCTCCCAAGCCCGACCTGTCAAGCGGCCTCTATGGAAATTTCGCATAAGTTTTGAGCGCACTCTTGGAGTGCATATTAATTGCGCATGTTGAGTGTGGGCGGCGGGGGATAGGCTTGAGTTGCCGAAAAAAGCACCGGTCTCAATGCTGGCGCAGAAGCAAATGTTCGAGATGAGCGCGAGGAGAGATAGTAGACGAAAGGTCTACGGCTGCGATTGATGGGTGCTGCCGAGAGAGCCGCTGTTACAGAAGAGGCAAAGAGTCTTTGGGTAGGCGCTCAGCCCACCCAGTTCATGACCCAATAGACAAGCGCGGAGATCGCCGCGGCGGCTGGCAGCGTCACCACCCATGCGATGACGATATTGCCGGCGAGGCCCCAGCGCACCGCGGAAAGGCGCCGGGAAGCGCCGACGCCGATAATGGCGCCGGTGATCGTGTGCGTGGTCGAGACCGGAATGCCGAGCCATGTCGCGGCAAACAATGTGATCGCGCCGCCGGTCTCCGCGCAGAAGCCCTGCATCGGATTGAGCTTGGTGATCTTCGAGCCCATCGTATGCACGATCCGCCAGCCGCCGAACAAGGTTCCGAGCGCCATGGCCGACTGGCAGGACAGCACCACCCAGAGCGGCACATGGAATTCCCCGCCGCCATAGCCCTGGGAATAGAGCAGTACGGCGATGATCCCCATCGTTTTCTGGGCATCGTTGCCGCCATGGCCGAGCGAATAGAGCGAGGCGGAGACGAATTGCAGCACGCGGAACGTGCTATCGACGGCAAAGGGTGTCTGCCGGACGAAGATCCAGGTCACGCACAGGATGAGGAGAAGTGCGAGCACGAAGCCTAGCAGCGGCGAAAGCACGATGGCGCCGGCCGTCTTCAACAGGCCCGACCAGACGATCGCGCTTGTGCCCACCTTGGCCAGCCCGGCGCCGACCAGGCCGCCGACAAGCGCGTGCGACGAACTCGACGGGATGCCGAATATCCAGGTGACGATATTCCAGACAATGGCGCCCATCAGCGCGGCGAAGATGACCTGCGGCGTCACGATGCCCGGGTCGATGATGCCCGTGCCGAGGGTTTCGGCCACATGCAGTCCGAAGAACAGAAAGGCGATGAAATTGAAGAAGGCGGCCCACATCACGGCATATTGCGGCCGCAGCACACGGGTGGAGACGATGGTTGCAATCGAATTGGCCGCATCGTGCAGCCCGTTGAGAAAGTCGAAGAACAGCGCAACGGCAATCAGGCCCGCCAGCAGCGGAAGGGCGAGGGTGGCCTCCATCAGACGTTCTCGATCACGATGCCGCTGATCTCGTTGGCGACATCCTCGAAGCGGTCGACCACCTTCTCCAGTTCGCCATAGATCTCGCTGCCGATGATATAGGCCATGGGGTTCGAGCCGCCATGACGGCGGAAGAGATCCTTGAGCCCCTGCTCATGCAGCTCGTCCGAGCGGCCCTCGACTTTCACCACTTCTTCGGTGAGCACGCTGAGGCGCGCCGAGTTGGCGCCCATGCGGTCGAGCAGCGGGATTGCCTCGGCCACCAGCTTGGCGGCCTGGACGATCGCTGCGCCCATCTCCTGCATCCTGGGGTCGAAGCTTGTCTGTTCGAACAGCCGGATGGTCTTCACCGTCTTGTGCATCATGTCGATGGCATCATCCATCGACATGATAAGGTCCTTGATATCTCCGCGATCGAAGGGCGTGATGAAGCTGCGCCGTACGGCGAGCAGCACCTCGCGGGCAATCTCGTCTGCCTCGTTCTCGAGGGCGACGATGCGCTGGCAATGCTGCTCCGTGTCCTTGCCGGCCAGCAATTCGTTCAAAGCTTCGGCCGCGCCGACGATGGTGCGGGAATGCCGCGCGAAGAGATCAAAAAAACGATCTTCTCGCGGCATCAATTTACGAAACCAGTTCACTGTCGGCGCTCCAAACATGCGTTGTCATAAATCCGTCATAAATGACGGAGCGTGACATGAAAAGCCGATACGCCTGCGAAACGACAGGCTCCAACCGCATCGTCCCAAGGTTTGAACCGTTTATGCGGCCTCTATTCTGTTTCCTCCGCCGTCGAAGAAATGCAGGGCATTGGCGGAAGCGGTAACGACAAGCTCGGCATCGATCGCGATCTGGGATCGTCCGAAAACGCGAAAGACGATGTCCTGGCCGTCTTGAAGGACCCCATATACATAGCTTTCCGCACCCACCAGCTCCACCGCCAGCACACGGACCTTTGCGCTAAAGGCGGCGGCATTTCCATCCTCGGCTAGATGAAGGTCTTCGGGTCGGATACCGATGGTCGTGTCGCTGTTGACGGAGCCTGTGCCTGGAGAAAGTGCGAGACCGCTTTTCTCCGTGATCTTCAGCAGATTCATCGACGGCGAGCCGATGAAGGTTGCGACAAAGGTCGTGGCTGGCCGCTCGTAGAGTTCGATGGGCGTGCCGACCTGCTCGATCCGGCCGCCATTCAACACGACAAGCCGGTCGGCCAGCGTCATAGCCTCCATCTGGTCATGCGTGACATAGACGCTGGTGGTCGCCAGCGATCGCTGCAGCCGCTTGATCTCGACGCGCATCTGCACGCGCAGCTTGGCGTCGAGATTGGAGAGCGGCTCATCGAACAGGAAAGCGGCCGGTTCGCGCACGATGGCGCGGCCCATGGCAACGCGCTGGCGCTGGCCGCCGGACAGTTGGCGTGGCTTGCGCTCCAGGAACTGTTCGATTTCCAGCGAGCGAGCCGTCTTGTCGATCCGCCGCTCGATCTCGTCCTTCGGCATGTTGCGGTTCTTCAACCCGTAGGCCAGGTTCTGGCGCACCGTCATATGCGGATAGAGCGCATAATTCTGGAAGACCATGGCGATGTCACGGTCCGACGGCTCCAGCTCGTTGACCACCCGATCATTGATGGACACCGTGCCCGATGTGATGCTTTCCAGGCCGGCAATCATGCGCAGCAGCGTAGACTTGCCGCAGCCGGAAGGCCCGACCAGCACGACGAGTTCGCCGTCAGCAATATCGAGCGACACGCCCTTGATGACGTCGATGCCGCCGCCATAGGTTTTGCGGACATCCTTGAGGGTGATCCCAGCCATTATTTCTCCGTCTCCACAAGACCTTTGACGAACCAGCGCTGCATGAGCACCACGACGACGATGGGCGGAATGATCGCCAGGATCGCCGTCACCATCACGAAATTCCACGGCGTCGCCGCATCGGCGAAATCCACCATTTTCCGGAGCCCGATGATGATCGTCGACATCTTGGCGTCGTTGGTGACGAGCAGCGGCCACAGATACTGCGTCCAGCCATAGATGAAGAGGATCACGAACAGGGCGGCGATATTGGTCTTCGACAGCGGCAGCAGGATATCGCGCATGAAGCGGAAGGGTCCGGCATTGTCGATGCGCGCCGCCTCCAGCAACTCACCGGGAATCGTCAGGAAGAATTGCCGGAATAAAAAGGTCGCGGTGGCTGACGCCATCAGCGGCAGGGTCAGGCCGGCATAGGTGTCGATCATGCCGAGATCGACGATAACCTTGTAGGTTGGCAGGATGCGGACTTCCACCGGGAGCATCAGCGTTACGAAGATCATCCAGAAGAACACCATGCGCAGCGGAAAGCGGAAGAAGACGATTGCAAAGGCCGACAGGAACGAGATCGCGATCTTGCCGACGGCGATGACGACCGCCACGACGAATGTGTTCCAGAGCATGCGCGGCAGGCTGACGCCGACCACGCGCTCGACGCCGCCGGAAAGCGCTTCCCCATAGTTCTCGACAAAATGACCGCCGGGCAGCAGCGAAATCGGCGGCCGCAGGATTTCAGCTGAAGTCATCGTCGAGGCGACGAAGGTGTAATAGATCGGGAAGGCGACGATGATGACGCCAAGTATCAGCATCAGATGGCCGATGAGATTGGCGACGGGACGTTTTTCGATCATCGGCTCACCTCACGCATAATGCACGCGCTTCTCAACGAAGCGGAATTGGAAGGCCGTGAGCGCAATGACGATCACCATGAGGATGACGGACTGAGCCGCCGAGGAGCCGAGGTTGAGATTGACGAAGCCGTCATTGTAGACCTTGTAAACCAAGGTCTCCGTCGCTTTGGCCGGGCCGCCGCCGGTCACGGCGTGGATGATGCCGAAGGTGTCGAAGAAGGCGTAGACCGTGTTGACCACCAGCAGGAAGAAGGTCGTCGGCGCCAGCAGCGGAAAGACGATCGTCCAGAAGCGCCGGTTGCCGCGCGCGCCGTCGATGGAGGCGGCCTCGAGCAGCGATTTGGGGATTGCCTGCAGGCCGGCAACGAAGAACAGAAAATTGTAACTGATTTGCTTCCAGGCGGCGGCAACGATCACCAGTACCATCGCCTGGTTACCGTTCAACAGCGGATCCCAGGCGAAGCCGTTGCGACGCAGGATATAGGCGAGGGTGCCCATCGCCGGATTGAACATGAAGAGCCACAGCATGCCGGCGACGGCGGGTGCGACCGCATAGGGCCAGATCAGCAGCGTGCGATAGAGGGTCTGCCCGCGCACCACCTTGTCGGCGGCGGTCGCAAGTGCCAGCGCGACAATCATCGACAGCAACGCTGTCGCGACGCAGAAGACCACGGTCACCTGCAGGGAATGCAGATAGGTCTCGTCGGACAGCACGGCGCGGAAGTTGGCAAGCCCCACGAAGCCGCTCTTCAGCCCGAAGGGATCCTCGCGCTGCATCGACTGATAAAGCGCCTGGCTCGCCGGCCAGAAAAAGAAGACCGCCGTCAGGATGATCTGCGGAGCGACGAGGAGATAGGGAAGGATCTTGTTGGGAAAGACAACGCGTTGCACGGCGATCTCCTAGGACAGGGAAATTGCCCGCAGCCTCAGCAGCTGCGGGCTGGACCGCATCAATGCGTCAATTGCCGATGGCCTGCTGGATGGCGGCGTTGCCGCGCTGAACGGCCTTGTCGAGCGCGGTCTTTGCGTCTTCCTTGCCGGCCAGCATCGCCTCGAACTCCTCGTTCATGATGTCGCGCACCTGCGGCAGGTTGACCAGGCGCACGCCCTTGGAGTTCGCTGTCGGCGCCTTGCCGAGCATCTGCAGGATCGGCGTCTCGCGGCCGGGGTTCTTCTCGTAGAAGCCGGACTTCTTCGTCTCCTCATAGGCCGCCATCGTCACCGGCAGGTAGCCGGAGACCTGATGCAGGCGTGCCTGGATTTTGGTCTGCGACAGGAAGTGGAAGAATTCGGCGATGCCCTTGTATTCGGTATCGCTCTTGCCCCCGAAGACCCAAAGGCTGGCTCCGCCAGGGATGGTATTCTGCGGCCGGCCTTCGCCGTCGTAGTAGGGCAACTGCCCAATGCCGTAATTCATGCCGCTCTTGACGATGTCGCCGAGACCGCCGGAGGATTCCGTCAGGATGCCGCATTCTCCGGAGGTGAAGAGCTGCTTGGCTTCCGAGGTGCGGCCGCCATAGCGGAAGGTGCCGTCCTTGGCGAGATCGGCGATCGCCTGGAAGTGCTTCTCGAAGAGCGGCGTGTTGAATTCGAGCTTGACGTCGGTGCCGCCGAGGCCGTTTTCATTGCTGCCATAGGCGACATTGTTCCAGGCGGCAAAATTCTCGGTCTGGATCCAGGTGAGCCAGGTGGAGGTGAAGCCGCAGGCCGATGCACCGCTCGACCTAATCTTCTTGGCGGCATCGAACACTTCCGGCCAGGTCTTCGGCGGGCTTTCGGGGTCGAGCCCGGCCTTCTTGAAGGTGTCCTTGTTATAGTAAAGGATCGGCGAGGAGGAGTTGTAGGGGAAGGACAGCATGGTCCCGTCGGGCCTGGAATAATAGGAGACGATGCCGGGCAGATACAGCGACTTGTCGAACGTATAGCCGCCCTTTTTCAACACATCGGCCGCCGGCATGATCGCGCCTTCGGCCCCCATCATCACACCGCTGCCGGCGTCGAAGACCTGCAGGATTGCCGGAGCCTGCTTGGCTCGAAACGCGGCGATGCCGGCATTCAGCGCTTCCGGATAGGTGCCCTTGAACACCGGGACGATCTTGTAGTCTTTCTGGCTCTCGTTGAATTCCTTGGCGAGTTGTTCGACGACCTCGTTGTTGGCGCCCGACATGGCGTGCCACCATTGCAGCTCGGTCAGCGCAAATGCGTTCGATGTCATGGAAAACGAGACGGCAATCGCCGCAGCTGAAGCGCAGATAAAACGTACGGACATGTTTCCTCCCAAGTGTCCCGACAGGCGCAGACCACGCCCGGCCCTATTTTTCGGCATGGGGATCCTCCTCGATCCCTATGCCGGACGTTCCATTCTAAAGCCGCGACTTGAAACAAATTTCCCGCGGCAAGACCGACTGGCCCCTTCGTCAATTCTTGCCTCTCTTTGGAGGGAGGCGACGACGACTGAATCATCCGATCCATCTATGTATGCTGAGAAATGAGAATATACGACAGTTTTGTGACAGTGCGGCGTGCAAAGATTTTTGGGCGCCGTCGAATGGCTCGACAGGCGGCGTCCATACAGGCAATCGCCTTCGACCTTGGCTACAGCACGCCTTCGGCCTTCATCGCCATGTTCAAACGACTGTCCGGCAAGACTCCGGAGCAATACCGGGTCGGTCGCTAGGCAAAGTTTTCCTTATGCTTCGTATAATCGTCAAAAGCTTCATTCATGATCTGCCGTTCTCCATGATGCGGCGTCGTTAAAGACAACGGCGTGTTGAGAAAAGATTGAGCAATGAAAAGCGAGCAGACCTTGGAAGACCGAGACATATTCATTGAGCGGGATCGGCCCGTCATTCGCGATGCCAGCGATGGGGATATGGAGGCCATACGCGACATCTATACGTATCATGTTCTCCACGGACTGGCGACATTCGAGGAGGTGCCACCATCGGCCGACGAGCTTCGGTCGCGTCGGGCATCCGTGCTCGCCATCGGGCTACCCTATCTCGTTGCCGAATTGAATGGCGAGATCGTCGGCTACAGCTATGCGACCGCCTATCGGCCTCGCCCCGCCTATCGTTTCTCGATCGAGGATTCGGTTTATGTCGCGGATGGTCTCGGCGGCCGGGGTGTCGGCAGCGCGCTTCTCCAGGAACTCATTGCCCGCTGCGAGAAGGGGCCATGGCGACAAATGCTGGCCGTCATTGGCAATAGCGGCAATGCAGGTTCGCTCGCGCTGCATCGCCGGATGGGGTTCCAGCCCATCGGGACGTTCAAGTCCGCCGGCTTCAAGCTTGGCCGATGGGTGGATACGGTGCTGATGCAACGGGCATTGGGGGAGGGCGACCAGACGACGCCGGCGCAAAACAAACCGGAAACGGATCGGTGATTTCCGGCAGGACGATCCTGTGCCTTGCGTTATCGCAGCTCGTCGCCTGGGGTGTTACCTATTACCTGATCGGCGTATTCGACAAGTTGATGGCTGCCGATCTTGGTTGGTCAAGCGAGATCATCCATGGCGGATTTGCGATAGGGCTGTTGGCGATGGGCGTGGTCTCGCCGCTTGCCGGGCGCTCGATCGATCGTCTGGGTGGACGAAAAGTGATGGTCGCGGGGGCTGTGCTGACCGCGATCGGATGTTTCGCGCTCGCCATCTGCGAGACGCTGCTGGGGTATTGCGCTGCCTGGATCTGTCTCGGCATCGCCATGCGGCTCACCCTTTATGATGCGGCATTTGCCGCGCTCGCACGGATCGGCGGTCTCAGGGCCCGGCGCCCCATGTCCCAGATCACCCTGTTGGGCGGCCTTGCCTCCGCCACCTTCTGGCCGGTCGGTCACTTCCTTGCCGTCACGTTCGGTTGGCGCGGCGCCGTTGCCGTCTATGGCGGCCTCGCTCTATTAACGATCCCGCTCTATCTGGCAATCCCGGAAGAGCGGACGGAAGCCTCGTCCGAGACCGCTGCGCATTCTCCGCCGCTCGCAACCGATCCTCGGGAGGTCATCGTCTTCGGCAGGCTCTACGCATTGCTGATCGGCCTTGCCAATTTCCTGAACGCCGGCATGTCCGCCCATATGATCGGTATCCTGACCGGTCTTGGTCTGGCTGCGTCGGCAGCCGTTTGGATCGCCGCTTCGCGCGGCGTCGGGCAATCTCTCGCACGCCTCTGCGAGGTGCTTTTCGGCCGCGAGATCGATCCGTTTACGCTTACTCTTCTGGCATCCCTGATGCTTCCGGTGGCCTTTGTCGCCGGTCTATTTGCCGGCAAATCGATAGTCGCCGCCATCGTCTTTGCAGCTCTCTACGGCATCGGCAATGGACTGCTGACGATCACCCGTGGCACGCTTCCGCTCATCCTGTTCGATCCCCGCAGCTACGGCTCGGTGGTGGGAAGCCTGATCGCGCCGAGCTTCGTTCTCTCTGCCACGGCACCCGTGATCTATGCATTCGTCATAGACGGTTTCGGACAAGCCGGTGCGCTCTACTTGTCGGCAGGCATTTCGATGGTTGCGCTGATTGCGGCCGCCGTCTTGCACCTGCTGGGCAGGCGGCGGCTCGTTCTCCCCATCTAGGCGACTGACAAATTCCGCCCCGAAATAGGGTCAGGTCTAGCCCGTCAAGCCGTCGCCTCCGCCGTTCGATAAAAACTGATGGTTGCAGACTACTCTTCTTTAACTAGGTCACTTCACGCGATGTTGGGATTTTCATGGCATAACCGTTTCAAAGAAGAGGGCGCTATGAAAGAGTTTCCAGTTTCATCGAAAATTATTAAATCCGTCGCTTTCCACCCCGAGGACGGACGTCTTTATATTCGCTTCAAAAACGGCGAGGAACGCCTGTTTGCCGGCGTTCCGGAAAAGGCCGCTATCGCCATGGTCAAGGCACCGTCGCCCGGCCAGCATTATATCGAACATATCCGTACCCGCTTCGAGCGCGTCGCCTAAAATCCGATACTGGCTCGATCTTGCCTCGTGGCAGGTTAAGCCACTGCGACCGGAGGCCAGACGGCCTTCGGCGGATAGATGGTCGGCGTAAGTTTGAAACGGTATTTTGCGAACGTCGCGTCAAAAGAACCAGAATGCCTTTAGTCC
This sequence comes from Rhizobium sp. RCC_161_2, assembly GCF_041355235.1. Lineage (NCBI taxonomy): Bacteria > Pseudomonadati > Pseudomonadota > Alphaproteobacteria > Hyphomicrobiales > Rhizobiaceae > Rhizobium > Rhizobium sp. RCC_161_2. The sequence continues at coordinate 446,761 of NZ_JBFUPL010000001.1, forward strand.
ACTAATTTTATAGACAATATTCCAAGCACGGGATTGCCGCTGCGTTGCAGGTTTGCACGCTGGCAGGGCCGGTCAATTTTGATCGTTTCCAATATCGGGGCTTAGAATATGGGGCGTGCAGTCTTTGGAGTTTCGTTAAGAAGCAGCATCCGCGCGGTCGTTGCCTTCTCTTTCCTTTCGCTCGCCAGCTCCCATGTCTGGGCGGCGTCCGAGGGCGCCAAGCCGGTCGATGGTGGCATCCTTAGGGTTGGCTTGGGAACGGACACTGCGATTATCGATCCGTCTATCACCGGCAGTTCGATTACCGCCGTCATCACCCGCAATATTGTCGACTCGCTGGTCGGTCAGGCTGAGGACAACAGCTTCACGCCCTGGCTGGCCGAGCGCTGGGAGATCAGCGGCGACAATACGGTCTATACCTTTCATCTGCGGCCGGGCGTGACCTTCAGCGACGGCACACCGCTCGATGCGGCGGCGGTGAAGTATAATTTCGATCGTATCCTCGATCCGAAGACGACTTCGAGCTATGCAAAGTCGCTGCTCGGTCCGATCGACAAGATCGAGGCGCCGGATGCGAATACCGTCGTGATCAGCTATCGCCAGTCCTTCGCGCCGCTGCTGCAGGGGCTCAGCCTGCCATATCTAGGGATCCAGTCCCCGACCTATCTGCAGAAGGCGACCAGCACCACCAATACCGTTGTCGGCTCCGGAGCCTTTGTCCTCGATAGTTTTGTCAAGGGCAGCGGCAGCAAGCTGACCCGGCGCGCCGATTACAATTGGGGACCCGGCTACGCCGCCCACAAGGGGCCGGCTCATTTCAATGAGATCGATTTCAAATACCTGCCGGAAGCATCCGTTCGCCTCGGTGCTCTCGCGAGCGGACAAGTCGACGCCATCGACGCGGTTCCGCCCGCCAATTTCCGCTCCGTGCAGAGCAATGGCAAATTGCAGGTCGTCACGAAGGAGAACCCGGGCGTTACCAGTGCCTTTCTCCTGAATATCTCGAAGGGGCCTTTCCGGGACGTCAAGGTTCGCCAGGCGTTCCAGAGCGCGGTAAATGTCGCCGCAGCCGTCAAGGCTGCCTACTTCGGCACGTTGAAGCCGGCCGACAATATTCTCGGGCCTTCGACGCTCTATTACCAGCCCCGCCTCGGCGGCAAATGGGGCTTTGATCTCGCCAAGGCGAACCGCCTGCTCGATGAAGCCGGCTGGAAGGAGAAGGATACCGACGGCATTCGCAAGAAGGACGGCCAGCGCCTGACGCTTCACTACGTCTATGACAGCGCCCAGGTCGGCGACTCCGATATTACGCTTGCGCAGGCGGCTCAGTATCAGGTGCGTCAGGCCGGTTTTGATTTACAGCTCGATCCTACCGATGCCGGTGGTTTCACCGCTCGCGCCAATGCCAATGATTACGACCTTGTTTCGCTCTTTTATGTGCGCGCCGAACCGGACATTCTGCGCACGGTATTTCACTCGGCCTATGCCCCGCCAAACGGCGCGAATTATGCGCGCGTCAGCAGTCTTGACGAAAAGCTGAGCAAGGCGATCGGCGCGAGCGATGCGGAGCGCAAGCGGCTCTACGCCGAGATCCAGACGGAGATCATCGACGAGGCCTATGCGGTGCCGCGCTATGTCGCCGCCTATCAGCTGGGCGCCTCCAAGAAGCTTCTCGGCATTAGCTGGGCCACCAACGCCAAACCGAATTTCTATGATGCCTGGCTCAACCCCTAACCTGATCCATGCCGTCGCAAGGCGGCTGGGTGTGATCGTCGCCGTGTTGTGGGGCGCGGCGACGATCGCCTTCATCGCCGTCAAGCTCATTCCTGGTGACCCGGTCTCGATCCTCTCCGGCGGCGAGAATGTCGTCGATGCGGCCGAGCGGGCAGCTTTGGTCCATCAATATGGGCTAGATCAGCCGCTGGTGCTGCAATATGCGCGCTATATCGGCAATGCGCTGCTCGGCAATTTCGGGGAGAGCTATCAATACCGGCAGCCTGTCATCGCCGTCATAGCGGAGGCTGCCGGTCCTACGTTGCAACTGGCGGGCAGTGCCATCATCATCGCGCTCAGCCTGGCGGTAACCATCGCCCTGGCGACGGCAGGCCGCAGGCGAGGGCTGGCGGTGACGCTTTCCGGTCTCGAGCTGATCCTGCTGAGCACGCCGGTCTACTGGATCGGCATCGTGCTTTTGTCGCTGTTCAGTTTTCAACTGCAATGGTTCCCAGTCACCGGCAACGATGGATTTGCCTCGCTCGTGCTGCCGGCGATTGCGCTCAGCCTGCCCTTGACCGCGTTGTTGAGCCAGGTTCTGCGCGATGGCCTGGAGGAGGCTCTGTCGCAACCCTTCGCGCTGACGGTGCGCGCCCGCGGCGTCGGCGAAACCCTCCTGCGATTTCGCCACGGTCTGCGCCATGCCGCGCTCGCCGCGTCCACGCTGACCGGCACCTTGTTTGCCAGCACGCTCGGCGGCTCCATCCTCACCGAAACGGTGTTCGGCCGGTCCGGCATCGGCCAGATCACGCTGCAGGCGATCAAGACCCGCGACATGCCGCTGGTGCTGGGGCTGGTAATGCTGTCGGCCTGCGTCTTCGTCATCATCAACCTGCTGGTCGATGCCCTCTATCTGCTGATCGATCCTCGTCTACGGAGAGTGCCACAATGAGCAGCGCGGAATTGTTCGATGTGGCGCTACGCCGGCGTAAAGATGGTGGTGTCGGCGCCAATCCCTGGCTGGCTCCTGGCCTGCTCGTTCCGCTTGCCATCGTGGTGGTTCTCGCCATCGCCATCTGGGAGCCGCAATGGTTCACAGCTTTCGACCCCGAAGCGGTGGATACGGATGGAATATTGATGCCGCCGGATTTGCGGCATTGGTTTGGGACCGACGAACTCGGGCGCGACCTGTTTTCGCGTGTTGTACATGGAACATCGCTATCGCTTGCGATCGGAATCGGCGCCACCTTGATCGCCACTCTCGGCGGTATACTGCTCGGCACGGCAGCAGCACTTGCGCCGAGGGCCGTCAGCCGCATTCTGGTGCGCCTGATCGACATTCTCCTTGCCTTTCCCGAAATACTACTGGCGCTACTGGTGATCGCCGTACTTGGACGCGGGCCTTTGAACACGCTGCTTGCCGTCGGTTTTTCCAGTGTCGCCTCCTATGCGCGGCTGGTCCGCTCGCAGGTGATGCAGGTGAAGCTTTCGGGCTATGTCGAGCACGCTATCACGCTCGGCGAGCATCCCTGGACGATCGTCACCCGGCATATCGTACCAAACACTATCCGTCCGCTGCTGATCCTGGCGACGATCGGGGTCGGGAGTTCCGTCCTCTCCGCGTCGGCGCTGAGCTTTCTCGGCCTCGGCGTCGTGCCGCCGGCACCGGAATGGGGCGCGTTGCTGGCAAACGGACGCAATTTCCTCGACATCGCCCCCTGGACTAGCCTGCTGCCGGCGACGGTCGTCGCCATCTCCGTGATCTCAATCACCCTTCTCGGCCGCCGGCTGCAGAACCTCTTCTCAAAGGGGGAAGCCCGTTGAACCTGGATAACACCATCCTGCGGGGCCATTTCGCGGCTGTTCCTTCAAGCCCCGTGCTATTGGAGGTAAAGGGGCTGAGCGTAACCTTTCCGACGCCGCGCGGGCGGGTTCAGGCGGTGAGGGACGTTTCCTTTCAAATCGCAGCCGGAGAAATCCTCGCGCTCGTCGGTGAATCCGGGTCGGGAAAATCGGTGACGGCACGTGCGCTCGTCGGGCTTGCCGGCTCCCGGGCCGACGTCCGGGCGGAAGCGATGACGCTTGTTGGCCATGATGGACAAGCGCTGGATCTTCTGGGCCTTTCCGAACGATCCTGGCGTCAGCTTCGCGGGCGAGAGATTGGCTTTGTCCTGCAGGATGCCCTGGTCTCCCTTGATCCCTTGCGCACGGTCGGTCGCGAGGTTGCCGAACCGATCCTGGCGCACCGTTTGCTGCCTCGATCGCAAGTGGCTGAGCGTGTCGAAGAACGGCTCGGCCGCGCCGGCATCCCCGATCCGAAAGTTCGCGCCGCCCAGTATCCGCATGAGTTGTCCGGCGGCTTGCGGCAAAGAGCGCTGATCGCTTCGGCGCTGGCCGCGCAGCCGCGCCTGCTGATCGCCGACGAGCCGACCACGGCACTGGATGTGACGGTGCAGCGGCAGGTCCTCGCGGTTTTCAAGGAGCTGGCGCAGGCGGGTCATGCCGTTCTCATCATCACGCATGATCTCGCGGTTGCAGCGCAGCTCGCCGACCGTGTGGTCGTGATGCAGAACGGTCAATTGGTGGAAGCTGGTCCGGCGCGGGAAGTGCTGTCCGCGCCGCTGCATGATTATACGCGCCGCCTGCTGGCCGCCGTGCCAACGGCCGCGACCCGTGGCCGCTGGCTCAGCGCAAGCGAAGGCGCGCCCATCCGCCGGGAGGTCGCGGAGGCTGAAACGCCGCTCCTGGAGATCCGTAATGTCTCGGTGAGTTTCGAGCGACCCGACGGCAGCTGGTTCGAAGCGGTCCGGCAGGTTTCGCTCGACGTTGGCCGGGGTGAAACACTCGGCATCGTCGGCGAGTCCGGTTCCGGCAAGACGACTCTCGGCAAGGTGGCGCTGGGGCTGCGACACGCGGTCAATGGCGACGTGCTCTTCGAAGGCAAGCCGTGGAGCGCACTTCCGGAAGCCAAGCGGCGGCCCCTGCGCAGCTTGATCCAGACTATCAGTCAGGACCCTCTCAGCTCTTTCGATCCGCGCTTCACCGTGGAGCGGATCATAGACCAGCCACTACGGCTGCGCGGGAAGCTCGACTGGGCGGCGCGGCGGCGGAGGATAGCGGAGCTGATCGAACTGGTCGGCCTGTCGCCGGAGCTTCTTGGGCGCCGGCCGAACACCTTGTCAGGTGGGCAGCGGCAGCGTGTGTCCATCGCCCAGGCGCTTGCGGCCGAACCGAAACTGCTGATCTGCGACGAGCCTGTTTCCGCGCTGGATGTCACGACCCAGGCCCAGGTGCTGGATCTGCTGGTCGATCTCCAGGGGCGGTTAGGATTGTCGATGGTCTTCATCTCTCATGATCTCGGCGTGGTGCAGCATATGAGCCATCGCATCGCCGTCATGAAGGATGGCGTGGTTGTCGAAACCGGATCGGTGGAGCAGATTTTCGATCAGCCGCAACATCTCTATACGCGCGACCTGATTGCCTCCGTACCCTCACTTTCGGCCTGGGAGAGGGAATAACGATCAGCATGCCGATGAACCTATTCGCGCATAGCATCGCATTTGATATCATTTTCTTCCTCGGATACTAATGCTTCTCGAGCACCCCATGCTCGTAAAGCTGATCCATGCTCAAGGAGGCGACGGCGGCAAACGGGGTCTGGTTACGGACGCGGCCACCGCCGAGGATGACGATTTCGTCGCAGAATGAAATGGTGCTGCGATGATGGCTGATGACGATGGTCGTGCGGCGACCGGCTCTCGACTTCAGGGTCTCAACAATGGCCGCTTCCGACAATCCGTCCACGGCGTTGGTGGCCTCGTCAAGGATCAGGATATCGGGATCACGGACAAGCGCCCTCGCCAGCGCTATTCGCTGCCGTTGGCCCGCTGAAAGGCTTGCTCCCCTGTAGCCGACGACCGTTTCATATCCGTCGGGCAGCTTCTCGATGAATTCGTGCGCCTCGGCAAACCTGGCTGCGCTCTCCGCCTCGGCGAGCGAGGCATTTTGTCCGTAGGTGATATTTTCCAGGATCGTGCCGTCCACAAGCTCCAGATCCTGGCTGGCAAGCGCAATTCTACCTCGCCACTGGGTCGGGTCGATCCGGCTCAATGGCAATCCGTCGATAAGAATGTCGCCGTCGTCAGGCTCGACAAACCGGCTGAGAAGATTGACGATCGTCGTCTTTCCGGCGCCAGACCGGCCGATGATCGCCGTCGAGCAACCCTGGCGGATTTCGAAGCTGGCGGAGCGCAACACCAGGGGCCGGGAGCTGGAGCCTGGATATTTGAAGGTCACCCGGTCGAATTTGATATGCTGGCGGAGTTCATGTGCAGCTTCGTGTCCCGTCGGCGGCTTGGGCTTGTCGGAGGAATCCAGTAGCCATCGGACCTCTTCCAGGGAACCGCTCCAGCCCAGCACCTGGCTCCATGCTTGCTGCAAGGCGCGCACATGCGGCTGTAGCCTGTAGAGCAGCACCACGAAAGCAACGATGATCGGAAAGCTTATGCCCCAGAGCCATGCGCTCACGACCACCGCCAGGAAGAGCGCCGAATGCAGCACTTCGGTCAGCGGCGGCAAGACGCCCTGCCGGGTCTGGAGGACGAACCCCGCCTTTCGCACGGCATTTGACGCCCCGTCGAATATGGTTTTCTCGCGCTCTTCCTGCCCGAATATGCGGATGAGTCGTCCGGCATGAACAAGATGAAGCATTCTGGTGGCAAGCTCGTTGTTGAAGGAGGTGACATCGCGGCTGGGCAGTTTGAGCCGGGCCGACAGGACCGCATGCGCGATCTGGACTAGGACGAGGCCAACGGCGACGCAGAGTGTCATTTGCCATGACAGAAGCAGCAGGAAGGCCAAAAGAATGATGGCGGCCGATGCGTTCACGATGGCCGCAAGCGCTGTCTGTATCGCATCCGACGCTCGCCATGATTCATTGGAAATGATGTTCAGCAGCCGCCCCGGGCTTTCCTGCAGGAAGAACGGGTATCCGATCTTCAAAAGCTGGTCTGCGAGTGCGCTTCGGATCGCATGACCGGCTTTGCCGTAGATGAAATTGGTCAGCACGGTATTTGCGAAGGCCAGAACATTCTTCAGGGTGATCAGTGCAAGCACGGCAGTCGCGATGACCAGCAACCTTTGCCGATCATCCAGGCTGGATCCCACCTGTTGGAATGCGGCGGAGAGGCCACCCATTCCAGACGGATCCTTCTGGCCGCCTATGATGCCGAGCATGGGAATAATCAGGCCGATGCCTGCGCCTTCCAGCACCGCGCTGCTTAGCCCCAAAATGATCACGATCGGAAGCAGGCGTGTTTGCCGACCCAATGCGTGGCGCAATAGCTGCAGGCCTGGCAGGAAGAATTTCAGCATGGCGGATATCACCTCAGCGAACGAGCTGCCTGTTTGATCTGGTTTACGTCTGGCTGCTCCCGCCGGCCGGTCACAGTGAGACGCACGAATTCGGCGGCGCCCAGCAAATTCATGAATATGATCGGCCAGTGCGATAGAGAGACTTCCGGGTCAAAACGAGATCCACCCAACAGCTCCTGCCATGCCGACCGAAGGGTCCAGCAAAAGTGACGAAGCAACCACGGTGCCTTGAACATGTGCTTCAGGCAAAGCCCTCCGTTTCCAAGGCTGTAGCTTCGATGAAGCCGCTCGATCGCGTCGCGTGTATCCCGCCCATGATAATGGAAAACAGTCATGTCGGGCACATATTCGATCGGGATGCCGAGTTGGAAGGCGCGGACCAGATAATCGGTATCCTCGGCGGATTGCAGGGCGGCGCCGGCGCCGAACCGCTCATCAAAGAGACCGACGTGCATGGCGACTTCGCGGGGCATGGTCATGTTGCAACCCAGTATGAAGCCGCCGGGATGGACGTCCGGGCTGAAAAATGCGCGCTCCGGCGATCGCTTGATCGTGAAGGGCAGATCCCGGGTGCTGCCGAGTTCGACGCGGCCGCCCCGAATGATATATTGCTCGCCGGTTACATAGTGCCGCTCCAGGTCTTGCAAATAGCGGTCGTCGATCTCGCAGTCATCGTCGATGAAAATCAAGATCTGGCCTCGCGACTGCTCCATCCCCGTATTGCGGGCGGCCGCTAAACCGCGGCGCGATTCCGTTACGGGTATGATCGTCATGCTCGAGGTTGCAGCGATATGGGCCAGACGCTCGGCGGTATCGTCGGTCGAGCCATTGTCGACCACCACAAGTTCGCTCGCCATCGTCGCATGCGAGCGGCAGGCGACCTCGATCGACCGGATGCAGGCTTCGAGCGCTGCGGCGCGGTTGCGGGTGCAGACGATAAAGCTCGCCACGGGATCGTGGCCTCCGCAAGAGGATGGAACCTTGACTGCTTCCCGCTCGTGCTCTCGCACTATGTCGGTGCGCCCCCCGGCCATGCTATGCGAGACCCTGAAGCGGCGGCACCGCTTTGATAGGCACTGATTGTCGATACCGTGCCAGCGCGTCCAGCTGGGTGCTTGCCTCGCTCCAGATGCGGCTGCACCATGGCGCATAGGCGCCGGCGCGAAGGCCGTATCGTTCCCGGCGCCGGATAAGGTGCCATTTTCCAGTGCGCGTCAGGAATGCGTGCGTCAGTTGTGGTTGCTTCTCGTCAGCGATGAGCTGGTAGAGGAAGTAGAAGAAGCACAAAGCGCCATCTTCATAGCTTGACGACGATGCCTCGCTGCGAGCCGCGATTTTCTCTTCCATGGAGACAAGACAGTCGGCGACGCGGCCAACCGTGTCCGGTGTCACCACCACACCGATGTCATGAAGAGCGTCAGGATCGTCGATCAGGGATTCTTTCAGAAGGTTCTCGGCGGCGATTTTCAGATGGGTACGGCGCATTTGCCGTTTATGCTTGTTGGTGACGCTCTCGTCGTGAATGCGGTATGCAACCAGGCTCTCGTCGATCATGGCGGCCGGAAACTCTCGCGTAATCCGTCGGAACAGATCGAAGTCTTCCGCATGTACATAGCTTGCGTCATACATCAGCATGTCTTGAGGAACGACATTACGGTTGTACATCACGGTCGAGTGCATGAAGACGGTGTAGAACATCGACAGTACATGCCAGTCCGCGGAAAGATGGATCGGGTTTTGCGTGCCCCGCACGACGCGGTCGCCGATGAGCCGATCGATGCCCGTGCCACTGATCGCAAGTTCGGGCTGCTGCGCGAACAAGGAAACCTGTCGCGAGAAGCGCGTCGAATAGGAAATGTCGTCGGCATCCATCCTGGCGACAAGATCCCCTTTCACCAGGGTCATGCCTTCGTTCAAGGTTGCGATAAGGCCACGGTTCTCCCGCGAGACGATGCGGACGCGATCATCGGCCTTTTGATACCGTTGCAAGATATCCAGCGATCGATCGGTGGAGCCGTCGTCGATGGCGACGACGTCGAGGCGCTCATAATCCTGGCGCAGGATACTTTCGATCGCCGCGGCAAGATAAAGTTCACCATTGTAGACAGGCAGCAGAACGGAGACCAGTGGTACGGACATTATTCGGCTCGCATGCTTATTGGAGATTGGAGATCTGGGCCGCCCACGGTTGCGGATGACGGAGCAGGGACATGGTTTTTCGAGACTACGTAAGGGAAATAGCGCTTGAGACTATTGAGCGGCTTTTCAAAGAACGCCCAGGAAATCGAGGCGAGTATCAAGGTGGCCGTGCTGCCGATGACGAAGCGGGCAGGTCCCTGTTCTGAGACATTCACCGGGATCCAGGGCTGAGCCTTGACGATCAAGGACAGGACGATCGGATGGAAAAGGTAGATGCCGTAACTGATGCGTCCGATAGTCATTATAGGTGGGAGCTCGAGCAGCCGGCCAATAGGGCCTCCAAGGCCTGACGAACAGCATCCGACCAGCATGACAAGCGGTACGAGCGGGAAAACTTCGCTGCCGATCCAGACTGTCCAGTCAAGCAGCGGCGTCGTTGGTTCTGATCTCAGCCATAGTGTGATGACGGCCGCGACCGTAAGCGGCATCCAGCTCAGCCGCATCCATTGCGGCCAGGCATCGGTCCTGCCGCGATAGGCCGCGAGCAGCGCGCCCGCGGCCAGTGCGTCCATCGACGCGGAGGGAAGCAGATCGCGCATGAGCGAAGGGGTTCCCGTCAGCGGCCAACAGAGGCGGTAGGCGATTGAGCATACAATGACGGCAACGCAGATCCGTTCGATCATCCGGCGTGGAGCCAGCAGCATCACCAGCGGCCAGACGATATAGAATTGCTCCTCTATGCTGAGGCTCCAGGTGTGGCATAGAACCCAGGGCGTCCATTGATCGCGAATGGCATACCAGTAGTTCGATAGATAAAGCGCGTGCCATTTCAGGCTGCCGCGGGCGCCCTCGAGGTTGACGAACCAAACGAAGCCCAGCATCGCGAAATAGGGAGGAAATATACGCAACGCGCGGCGGATGTAGAATGATTTCAGCGCGGCGGACGGCTCATATTGAACGGCGGAGCGCGCGTCCAGCAACAGTCGTGTAATCAGGAATCCACTGATCACAAAGAAGAGACGGACACCGAGGTGCCCCCAAAAGTTTCCGTCCGCCGCGACGAAATGCGCGTATAGAACCATTGCGACGGCAAAAGTTCTCAGCCCGTCCAATTGGCGGTCGCGTGTATTCGACATAGACACCCCCGGCTTTCAGCCTTTGTCGGAGACCTTCCTTGACGGCGCCAACTCCCCACTACTGTTCTTGTTGTTTGCGTCTTACCCTTCTTTTTAGCCCCGTGCGATTGATGAGGCGCTAAACAAGCTCCCGAGCGTTTAGGAGCGAATCCGGCCAAACTGTGACAACTTCCACTGAATTAGCGAGTGGGTAATCACGTGTTTGAAACATACGAACATCCTCTTGGCACTCGGGGTTATTTTTGCTCTGCGGCGCGTCGAATGCCTGGCGGTCTGCCTTCCATATTCGCCGGCTCAGACGCCGCGGCGAAATAGAGTGCCACAACCATCTTGCTTGTCTCAATCCTTCTGGGTCAACCCACGACCATGGTTTTCAACCTGTATGGCACCGCGCCAGAGACACTGTGGTCTAATGGTCGCCGATGGTGCGTTTCGTGACCTGTCGCACCTTTCTCTATTGCCGGTGGATGGCGCTGTAGGACTCGCGCGGGCATCTTGTTTTTTCCATCACGTTTGGATTGATAAACGCCGGGTTGCGCTATGTACGTGGTACAGCGCAGTTTTTAGGGAGGAAACGACGTGGTTGATGAAAAACAGCTTATCTCCAAGATCACTTGGAGGCTCATGCCCTTTCTGGGTATTCTCTATCTTATCGCCTATATCGATCGTCAGAATGTCAGCTATGCGAAACTGCAGATGGTTGATGCTCTGGGGATGAGTGAATATGCCTATGGTTTGGGCGCCTCGCTCTTTTTCATCGGTTATTTCCTGTTTGAAGTTCCAAGCAACCTGCTTCTTGACAGGTTCGGCGCGAGCAAGTGGTTTGCGCGTATCCTGGTGTCGTGGGGTATCGTTACGGTGGCGCTGGCCTATACCCAGAACCCGACCATGTTCTATATTCTGCGCTTCCTGCTCGGTGCCTGCGAAGCGGGGTTCTTTCCGGGTGTCCTCTATCTCCTGACCCTCTGGTATCCCTCCGTCTATCGAGGCCGGATGGTCGGAGTGTTCATGATTTTCAGCGCCGTGGCCAATGCCATCGGGGCGCCTATCGGTGGCGTTCTGCTGGATCTGGACGGCCTCTATGGTCATGCCGGATGGCAATGGGTCTTCATCGTCACGGGTATTCCCGCCATTATCGCGGGTTTCGTGACCTTCTTCTATCTGTCCGACCTGCCGGAGAAGGCAGCCTTTCTCAGTACTGAGGAAAAGAAGTGGCTCAAGGATCGGCTTGCCGCTGAAAATGCAGGCATGGAACAGCATGCGTCGGACGGCTTCAAAGCTCTGATCAATCCGCGCGTTCTGCTGATGGCGATTTGCTATGTCGGCTTTCCGCTGGCCGCCTATGGCCTCAGCTACTGGCTTCCGACCATCGTCAAGGGTTTTGGGGTCAGCAACACCACCAACGGGTTCCTGAACATCATTCCCTGGGTTCTCGTCGCGATCGCCCTCTACATTGTTCCGTCCATGGCGGACAAGGCTGAATCCAAGACGCCCTACATCATCATCTCCGCACTGACAGGCGCCGTGTGCCTGGTGCTCTCGGCGGTCATTCCCAACCATACGCTGCAGTTCGCATTCCTCTGCGTTGCCGCAGCCGGCATCTTTGCCGGACAGCCGGTTTTCTGGAGCCTGCCGTCGCGGTTCCTGCAGGGAGCAGGTGCAGCTGCTGGTCTTGCGGCGATCAACTCCATCGGCAATCTCGGAGGCTTCGTCGCGCAGAATGTCGTGCCGTGGATCAAGGACGCGACCGGAAGCACGATCGCACCAATGTTCTTCCTTGCCGCCTGCCTCGTGGTAGCTGCTGTGCTGGTGTTCTTTGTCGGGCGGATGATCGCTCGTGCATCAACGTTGCGGGACGTCCGTGGCACAGGCGCCGCACGCGTCTGATCGGCAGCAAAAAGGCCCGCCTTCCAATCTGGAAGGCAGGCCCTCGAACTCGATGCAGGGACGGCTGTGTGCGTATCTTCAGCCGAGGGTCGGCCGAGGAATGCCGAGATGATCCCGCAGGGTCGTGCCTTCGTATTCCCTACGGAAAAGGCCCTTTTCCTGAAGGATCGGCACCACTTCGCGGGTGAAGTCCTCAAGCCCGCCGGGAAAGAAGGGCGGCATGACGTTGAAGCCGTCTGCGGCGCCGTTTTCGAACCATTGCTGCATGCGCTCGGCGATCTCGATCGGCGTGCCAAGCACGATATGATGGCCGCGGCCGGCGGCAACCCTTAGGGCAAGCTCGCGGATCGTCAGCTTTTCGCGACGCGCTAGTTCGGTCAGGAGTTCGGCGCGGCTGCGGAGCTGGTCCGAAATCGGCAGGTCCGGCAGCGGGCCGTCGAGATCATAGTCGGCGAGGCTATGGCCGATCCGTTCTTCAAGAAGCGGCATGGCGCTCTTGATCTCCGTCCAGCGGTTCAGAACGTCGAGCTTCTCCCGTGCCTCAGCCGCCGTCCTGCCGATCACCGGCAGGAAGCCCGGCATGACCGCCACGCTATCAGGATCGCGCCCGAAGCCGGCAACCCGGCCCTTGAGGCTCTTGTAGAAGGCCTGGGCCTCATCGAGGCTCTGTTGCGCGGTAAAGACGATGTCGGCGGTGCGGGCGGCGAGATCCTGGCCCGGACCGGAGGAGCCTGCCTGGATCAGGACCGGTTGCCCCTGTGGGGAGCGCGGAATGTTGAGCGGCCCCTTGACGGTGTAATACTTGCCCTTGTGATCGAGCACATGCACTTTGGCGGGATCGGCATAGACGCCGCTTTCCTTGTCTTTCGGAAAGGCACCGTCGTCCCAGCTGTCCCAGAGTCCGCGTACCACATCCACAAATTCCTCGGCGACGGCATAGCGCTCATCGTGCTCCGGATGGCTCTTGGAGAAGTTGGCCGCCGTGCGCGCATAGGAGGTCGTAACGATGTTCCAGGCAGCGCGTCCTTGGCTCAGATGATCGATCGAGGCGAAGGCGCGGGCGAGATGATAGGGCTCGCCGTAGGTGGTCGACGCGGTGGCGGCAAGGCCGATCTTGTCGGTGACCATGGCAAGAGAAGCAAGCAGGGTCAGCGGCTCGAAGCGCGCGATCATCGATGGGTGTGCGTCGACGCCGCTTGTCAGACCGTCGGCCAGAAACAGCATGTCGAACTTCGCCGCTTCCGCCATCTGCGCCACGCGGCGCAGCAGGTCGAAGTTCTCGCTGCCGGCTTCGGCGTCCGGATGGCGCCAGCCGGAGACGTGATGGCCGGCTCCCTGCAGGAAAAGGCCGAGATGGATCTTGCGGGTCTTGCTCATGGTTTCATGCCTTGGAATTACGGAAAAAGATCAGGTCAGGTGCTGGCCGAGCATGTCGAGGAGGCTATAGAGATCATCCTCGCTCCGCATCGCCCTTGCAAGCTCTGGAACGGCTGAAACGGCCGGATGGTTGCCGGTCGCGCCGCGGAATTTGTCGGTTGGGTCGGTGACACTGGGCAGCCCCTTGAACTCGCGGGTCAGGCGCTCGCCATTGGTGAGAAGCACATCCGCGATCACGAAACGTGTCTTCGGGTTGCTGGACAGGCGAGGGGCTGTCTCGTCATGGCGTCGCCGCACGCGGCGGGCGACCGCCATTAGATCTTCGCGCACCGGCGTCTCGCCGAAATGGTCGATCCGGAGCGCTCCGTCGATCAAGGCGGTCGCAAAGACATATTCGGCGCTGAAGCGCGCATCGATCCCGTTGACCGGGTTCGTCACCACCAGCGCGGCATCGCCGCCCGGCGGGAAGGTGATGGTGACGGACTCGATCGTGTCCGCGCGCAAACCTTCCTGATGCAGTTGAATGCCGATCACGCCGACCGGATGGCTTGCTGTGCAGCAGGGAAAGGCCTTGAGTGTCAGCCCGGGCGAGACGATCTGCCAGGGCGAGCCCCAGTTTTCCAACGCGGCTTGCGGACGCTCTTCGCCAAAGGCGAAGGCGGAGAAGAAGCCGATGGGATTGTCGAGGAAGTCCCTGGCGCCGCCTAGGCCGGCCTTGGCGAGCCTGGCGGACAAGAGGCCGGAGCGCGCGGCCATGCCAGCGTGGTAGGGTTTGGCGTCATAACCGAACTGCAGGCGCAATCCGCTCGAATGGGTTGCGGCGAGCCCGAGCGCCACGGCGGTCTCCTCGACCGAATAGCCAAGCACATGGGCAACCGCCGCCGCCGCACCGATCGTGCCGAGCGTCGCCGTCGCATGGAAGCCGTTCTCGTAATGCTTGGTGCCGAGCGAAAGCCCGAGGCGGGCCATGGCTTCAAGCCCGACCACGTAGCCTGCGATCAATTGTTCGGCGGAAAGCCGGGTTTCGGAGGCAAGAGCCAGAAGGGCCGGTACGATCACCGTCGTCGGATGACCACGGACGCTTGAGTGCACGTCGTCATAGTCAAGCACATGCCCCGCATGGGCGTTAACCAGCGCGGCCGTCAGGGCGTCCGTCCGGCGCTCTTGCCCGACAATCACCGCGTTGCCGCCGCCGGGCGATAGCTGGTCGAGTAGGATAAGCGTCGTGCGATCAAGCGCGCCGCCAAAGGCGCAGGCAAGCCAGTCGATCATTGCCGTGCGAGCCGCCTGGACGGTGGCGGCATCCTTCAGAGGTTCGGACGAGACGATGGCCTCGGCAAAGGCGGTGGTGAGCGGAAAGACCTTGTCCATAATCGATCCCTTTCAGATGCCTTCGCCGTCTTCCAGTGCGCCACGGGCGCCCGCCAGTCCGTTGACAAAGCGGCGGATGCGGGGATTTGCGGACTTCTGGAAGATGTGCTCGGGCGGTCCCTTGTCGACGATGAGGCCGTTTTCGGTGAAGACGACGACGTCGCTGATTTCCTCGGCAAACCGCATCTCGTGCGTGACGAGAATGCTGGTCATGCCCTCCTTGACGAGATCGCGAATAACGGCGAGCACTTCGCCGACGGTTTCCGGATCGAGCGCGGAGGTCACTTCGTCAAACAAGACGAGATCCGGTTTCATGGCAAGCGCGCGGGCGATCGCAACGCGCTGCTGCTGGCCGCCGGAGAGCTGTCCCGGATACATCTGTGCCTTCTCAGACAGACGCACGCGCGCAAGGAGATCCTTCGCGTGACGCTCTGCCTCGGCCCGGTCGACGCCGAGAATGCGCGTCGGGGCGAGGGTGATGTTGTCGATGACCGTCAGATGCGGGAACAGATTATACTGCTGGAAGACGATGCCGATCTTCTGGCGAAGCTTGATCCTGTCCGTTTCGCTGGTCATCTGGTCGACGCGTGCGCCATTGACGGTGATGCGGCCGGATTGCGGTGTCACCAGCGCGTTGATGCAGCGCAGGATCGTCGACTTGCCGGATCCGGAAGGGCCGATGATCGAGACGGTTTCGCCTCGCGCCACCTGCAAGTCGATCCCCTTCAGCACCTCGGTGGGTCCGAAGGACAGGTGCACGTCCGCCAGTTCGACGATCGGATTGGTCGCGGCTTGGCTCATGCCCAGCTCCTCATACTTTCAGGCGACGCTCGAGGCGGCGCGTCAGGCTGGAAATAGGATAGCAAAGAACGAAGAACGCCGTCATCACCACGATATAGGCAAGCACGGTGAAATCCAGCCGCCGAACGGCGGTGCTAGCATCGGTCGCGGCATGCAGGAGTTCATGCACGCCGACGAGCGAGGCAAGCGCAGTCCCCATGGTGATGGAAGCAAACAGGTTCATCCAGGGTGGCAGCGAGCGGCGGGCGCATTGCGGCAGGATAATCCAGCGCAGCGCTTGCAGCCGGGAAAAACCGAGCCCCTTGGCCGCTTCCCATTGCGTGGTGGCGATCGATTGAATGGCGCCACGCGTGATCTCGGCGACATAGGCGCTGGCCGGAATGGCAAGCCCGATCACCGCCTTCAGCCAGTCGGGGAAGGGCAGGTAATGGCCGGCCACCACGATCTCGAAGGGGAAGATGTAGGTCGTGGCGAAGATCAGCACGAGATGCGGCGCATTGCGGAAAACCTGCACATAGAAGACGACCGGATAGCGGACGATCTTCAGGGGCGCGAGTTCCAGAATACCGAGGATCACGCCGAACGTCGTGCCGCCCGCCATGGCGAGCAGGCTGATCAGGATATTCATCAGGAAGCCGGTGCCGAGATAGGGCAGCCATTCGATAAGGGTCGACAGCAGCGACAGATCGGCAAGAAGCCAGATGGCGGCAATAGCGATCAGCGCGCCGAACAACCATGGCAGTCGGCTGTGCGCCGACGCGGACATGATCTTCGTGTTCGTCATGATCCCACCCCGAATCCCGGCACGGCGAGACGCTTCTCGACCCAATGGCCGATCCGGGCGACCGCCAGGTTGATGGCGCTGAAGAACAGCAGAATGACGATCATCAGCTCGACGACGTTGTCGCGCTGCGTCCAGACCATGATCGAGGCGTAGGTGATCTCGCTGACCGCGATCGCATTGCCGACGGTGGTGAGCTTAACCAGATTGATCAGATTGTTGACGAGGGCCGGCAGGGATGCGCGGATCGCCAGGGGGGCTTCCACGAACCTCAGTATCTGCAGGCGGGTGAAGCCGATGGCGCGCGCGGCTTCCACGGTCTGCTCCGGCACGGCTTCGATGCCGGCGCGAATGGCATCGGCATGCAGGGCGGCCACATGCAGGCCGACGACGGCCACGACCCAGAAAAACGGCGAGAGCGGATTGTTCTGTGCCCCGCCGAGGACATTGGAGACGAGTGTGTTCAGCACCAGGAAGCTGAACATCAGCTGCACCAGCGTCGGCGTATTGCGGGTGATTTCGATGAATGCCCTGACGGGTGCGGATACCAGTTTGCGGCTGGATGTCAGCATGGCCGCGAACAGCAGGCCGAAAGCGAGACTGACCGGAATCAACAGCACAATGAGATAAAGCGTGGTGATAAAACCACCACGCCAGATCTGTGCCTCATAACCGCTGGCGAGGAACTCGTAGTTGAGCCCGATCTTGCCCGTCCAGTCTATGAAGGCCTGAAGAAGGGAATTCCCCATGAGCAGCCTTAATTCAAGAGACGAGAAGCGTCACTTGCCTTCGCTCTCGAGCTTCTTGTGCTCTTCCTCAAGATAGGAGGTATTGAGCAGTCGGTTGGCCTTCGCGTATTCGAGCAGCTTGCCGTTGGCATGCAGCTCGCGGATGACCTTGTCGAGCGCATTGCTCGTATCGGTCTCGCCCTTGCGCAGCCAGATCACGGAATCCGACGGGACGAGCTCGGTCGGGAAGAGGATGGTGTAGTCCTTCCATTCTTCCGGGCGATCCTGCAGGAGAAGGCCGACCGTTGCGCCGACATGCACCGCGGCGACGCAATTGCCGCCCTGCAACGCCAGCAGCGATTCCGGCTGGCTAGGCAGAGCCTTCACTTCGGCGCCATACTGTTCTATGAGCGGCTGCGTATAGTTCGAACCCTGCGAAACGCAGACCGCCTTGCCCTTCAGGTCGCTCCAGTCCTTCAAGCCACTATCCTTGCGGCCGACGGCGGCACCGCCGCTGCGATCATAAGGGGTCGGAACGTAGTCGAGAATCTTGGCGCGCTCTTCGGTATACTGCATGTTGGCGATGAGGATATCCACCTTGCCTTGCTGCAGGAACTGCACCCGGTTGGGCGGCGTCACCGTTACCGTCTCCAGCTTGACGCCGAGCTTGTCGGCGAGAGCCATGGCGATGTCGATGTTATAACCCTTCTGCTCCTGGCCAGCCGGATCGATATAACCGAATGGCGCCCCGGAGAGGATGACGCCGACCGTCAGCGAGCCGCGTCCCTTGATGCGGTCGAGTGTGGCATCCGCATGGGCGATCGTGCTGAAAAGCGCGCCGATGGAAAGAGCGGCAGCAAAAAGCGTCGTCGAAGTTCTCTTGGCAAAGTTCATGGGTTTAAAACTCCTTGTCGGCGCGGAAACTAGAGAGGGTGGCCGGAGCGGGCGAGGAATCGCATGCTATTTCTTCAGGCTTCATAGAATGAACTACCCACATAATATATGGGTTTTAATACAATCGCCCTGTCGTTAGGGGCTTGTTAGGGGCTTAACCAACGCGCTTCAATTCCTGTTGCCCGTGAGGACGCTTTCATGGCGAAAGCCGGGCATGCTGTGCAAGAGCGGCTCATCCTCCGATGCCTTTCATGCTTTCCGATAGCGTTAGGAGTATTGCACAGGTGCCGACGCCAGAATCGATCTAAAATTCCTGTTTATTTCCAGATTGATAAGGCCGTTTCCTCAACGTTTACTGGGCCGGATGGAGCTGCGCAGATTGATAAGGCGGTCGAGGGATTGCAGCGTCGTTTCCTGGGCAGCGGTCGCGAGCGCGAGCATCATCGATTCAAGGCAGACGAGGGTCGGACCGTGGAGCGCGACATGTTCGACCTTGGCGCGGGGAATGATGATCGACGCATCGGCATGCTTGCGCAGTACCGTATCCTCTTGTCCCAGCAGCATGACGATCTGGATGCCGAGGCGCTGCGCCTCGGTGATGGTCGTCATGCCCTCGCGATGCGCCCGGCCATAGGCCATCATGATCAGCGCATCGCCTTCTTCCATGGTCAGAATCTGTTCGGCAAGCGCGATCCCGGTGAGGTTGAGCGCATAGGAGGGATAGCCGTTGCGGGAAAAGAGACGGGCGGCATAGGTCGCGAGCACGCCTGAAGCGCCGATGCCGAAAACCCCGATGCGCTTTGCCCCGAGAATGACCGCGATGGCATCCGCCATGCCTTGACGATTGGACGGAGAGGAGAGGGCTTCCATGGCATTGCGGTGATCGTTGATGACGAAATCGATCGCGGAATCGACGTTGCTGTTCAGTTCCCGCGTTGTCGTCGCCATCTTTTCGGAGGGAGAATCCGTTTCGCCGATATGGGCCTCCAGCGTGTCCTTGAGGTCGAGCAACCCTTCGAAACCCAGCGCCTGGATCGCGCGGATGACCGTCGCATCGGAGGTGCCGGTCTCGTTGGCGATTTCGAGCGCGGACTTGCCGAGGATGGCGTGGCGATGCTGGTCGATAAAATCGGCGACGCTGAGCAGGCTTGGCGATAGGGACGCGCGGCGGTTCTTCAGTCTTTCGCCGAAGCGGTCGATCCGGCGCGTCTTTTTCTGGTTTCTGGAGGCGGCGTCCATGGCCGGGGGATACCTTCATTACATAGTCATGTTAAGGAAGGCACATTGTCCTATTCTGACGGATTTTGAAAGTCTTGGGCGCGTCACTGTTGCTATTGCTTCAAGCCGGGGCGCCCGGCAACATGAGACTGCACCATCGAAACCATCAGATTGAGCGCCGCATAGGAATTGGAGATCGCCTCTTCGCGCGGCAACAGGATGTAGCGCCCCTCGCGGCAGGCGGCGAGGAACTGGCAATAGTCCGGAAGCACCTTGTTCATCGCGGCGATTTCTTCGGCCGGCGTACCGCCGGTGTCCGAGCGGTAGGTGTCGAAGATGAAATCGGCGTCGAGCTCCTGCAACCGCTCGGCACTGACCTCGATCCGCCCGCCTTCGGGGATATTTTCGATGATATCGGGAAAGCGGAAACCAGCATCGCGCAGCACGCGGCCCAGCGCGCGGTAGGTATGATAGATGCTGATCTTGCCGTTCTGCGCCTGCAATACCGAGACAGTGATCTTGGACGGATCCACCACTTGTTTCAGCTCCTCGATCTGTGCGCGGTAGCGCCGGTCGAGAATGGCGAGCCGGTTCTGCGTGCCGGTGAGATCAGCGAGGCGTTCGTAGATATGCGGCGCGCTGCCGACGGTGTTGTCGATAACGACGGTCGGCGCGATCTTTTCCAACTGTTCGACCGGTGTCGTGCGGCCGGGTTCGGTGATGATGAGGTCGGGCTTTGCCGCGACCACGGCTTCGAGATCGACGGTGACGGCGCCGATATAGCGCATGCCGGAATTGTCGAAATCGATGCCGGTCAGGATCGGGCCGGAGCGCAGATAGGCCTTGCCATCGGTGCCGGTGCGGCCATGGCTTGCGACCGGGCGCACGCCGAGCTCGAGCAGCGGGATGGTGATGTCGAGATCATGCATCGAGACGATACGTAGCGGATGGGCAGGCACTTCGACTTTACGGCCAAAATCATCGGTGAAAACGCGGGCTTCGATATCTTGCGCAAGCAGCGGACCTGCGGTGACGGCGAGCATGAGAAGTGCAGCGGCTAGAAAGCGAAACATGACGATCCTTAAAGAAGGTTGCGGTGCTTCCAGAGCAGAAGCAGAAGGACGGGAACGCCGACGATCGCAAGCACGATGCCGGCGGGAAGCTGGAGCGGCGCGAAGGCAAGTCGGCCGATGCTGTCGGCGATCAGCACCAGGGCTGCGCCGAACAGCGCGCTGCCGGCCAGAAGCGCCATCTGGCCACCGCCACGGATCGCCAGCCGCGCCATATGCGGCGCGATGAGGCCGACGAAGCCGAGGCTGCCGACGCAGGACACGCAGGCTGCGGTCAAAAGAACAGATGCTACGAAGCGCAGGATCGAAAGCCGCCGCAGCGATACGCCAAGCCCGATCGCCATGGGATCGCCGAGCACGGCAGCGTCGGCGGCGGCTGCGGTCAGGAACAGGATCGCGGCACCGAGACCGGCGCAGACAAGCGCGATCGGCACGACATCCCAGGAGACCGCGTTGAGGCTGCCGGCAAGCCAGACCATGGCCGTCTGGACATCGCGGATATCCGAGGTGGTCAGGATCACGGACAGGGCTGCCGACATCAGCCAGGAAAAGCCGATGCCGATCAGCACGAAGCGCATGCATGTCAGGTCACGTGCGAGCGAGGCCACGATCAGCGCGCTGAGAAACCCGCCTGCCATGCCGACGAGGGGCCGAAGGTAAAGCCCGGCCGACGGCACGAACAGGATTAGCGTAATTACCGAGAGGCTGGCGCCTTCCTTGACACCGAGCAGGCCGGGATCGGCGAGGCCGTTGCGCGTCAAGGACTGCAAGGCAGCCCCTGAAAGCCCGAGCATCGCGCCGCAAAGCACCGCCATGATGATGCGCGGCAGCCGGAAATCGCGGATGATCTGATGACCTTCGCCGGTCGCCTGGACTGGGTCGAAGAGCACCGTCACCAGCTCTCGGAAGCCTGCCTCATGACTGCCGAGCGGAGCTGTGACCAGGGCCATGGCAACGACGAAAAGGCAAAGCAGAACAAGCACGATACAACTGCGCATGTGGACACGACGCGATATTGGCCCCAGCGCGACGAGATGATAGCCGTTCTGCTGTGCGACGCTCATCGGAAATACCTCGAGGCGGCGATAATGAAGACCGGCGCGCCGATGATGGCGGTCATGATGCCGGTTGCCAGCTCGTGCGGGCTCATCAGCATCCGGGCAGCGATATCGGCGGCCAGCAGCAGGGCTGCTCCGCCGAGCGACGCAAGCGGCAGAGCGAACCGGAGATCGCCGCCGGAAAGCTGCCGCGCCGCATTGGGAACCATAAGACCGATGAAGCCGATCGGGCCGGCGACGGAGACCGACGCGCCGCAGAGAAGCGCCGTGGCGGCAAGCCCGATCAGTCGGGTACTCTTGACCGGAACGCCGAGCCCCGTTGCTGCGGCATCACCGAGCGCCAATGCATTCAGCCGTGGCGCAATCATGAAGGCCAGCAGCATTCCCACGAGGATGGGTGCAAGCGCAGCCCCGATCAGATCATAGCCGATCCCGGCGAGATCACCGGCAAGCCAGAGCCGCATTTCCTGCAATGTCTCTTCATCGAGGATGAGGATTGCCGAGGTGAGGGAGGAGGCGAGAGCCGAAAGCGCGATGCCGCAGAAGGTGACCTTCAGCATGGTCATTCCTGCGCGGCCTGCGGAGGCGAGCGCAATGACGGCGGCAAAGAGCAGGCCGGCGCCGAGGGCGGCCACCAGCGGGCGGGCGAGGCCACCGGCCAGAAACGGCAGGCTGCTCGTCAGCACGACGGCAAGGCTTGCCCCGGCATTGAGGCCGAGAATATGCGGCTCTCCCAGCGGATTGCGTAGCAGCGATTGTAACAGCAGCCCGGCAACGCCGAGGGCGGCGCCGACGAGAAGAGCGGCGGCAAGCCGGGCAAGCCGCAGCTTCACCAGGATCTGATGTTCGAAATTGTGGCTGTCGAAGGCAAAGACGGCCTTTAGCAGCGTTGCCGGCGCCACCGGCCGCGCGCCGATGCCGGCATGGACCGAGGCCAGCACGAGAATAATTGCCGCGAGCGCCATGAGAGCGAGAAGGCTGCGCATCGGGCGGGCGCGCCTTGGCGTGGAGCTGGCTGAAACCGGGATCGCGCTCATCGTTCCCTCTTGGCCCCCCTAGTCGAGGGAAGGAAAAGGGGCAGGCCGGTTTCCGGATGCGCGAGACGGACCACCTCGGTGTTGAAGACATCGCGGATGAGGGCGGCACTGCATTCGCCGGGGTGTTCGGGGATGCCGGCAATCGCGCCGTCCTTCAGGAAGATCAGGCGGTCGGCATATTGAAGCGCGAAATTGAGATCGTGCAAAACGGCGACGATGGTGCGCCCGTGTTCGCGGGTGAGGTGCCGCAACAGGTCGAGGACTTCCACCTGGTAATGCAGATCGAGGAAGGTCGTGGGTTCGTCGAGCAGGATGATCGGCGTCTCCTGCGCCAGCGCCATGGCGATCCAGCAGCGCTGACGCTGGCCGCCGGAAAGGCTGTCGACCGGCCGGCCGGCGAATTCCAGCGTGTCAGTCACCGTCAGCGCATGCTGGACTGCCTCTTCGTCGGCTTCCGTCCATTGCTTGAGGAAACCCTGATGCGGATAGCGCCCACGCGAGACGAGGTCGTAGACCGTCAGACCTTCCGGCAGCAGCGGGCTTTGCGGCAGAAGACCGAGCTTGCGTGCCACCTCGCGCGTCGGCATGGCGTGTAGTGCTTTGCCGTCGAGATTGACGGCTCCGCCCATTGGCTTCAGTAGGCGTGCCATAACCGACAGCAGCGTCGATTTGCCGGAGCCGTTCGGTCCCACGAGCATAGTCATGGTGGCTTCCGGAATGGACAGCGAAATGCCGTCGAGGATCAGCTGCTTGCCATAGCCCGCAGAGACGCCTTCGACGGATAGCAGGCTCGTGGCCGCTCCGTCCTGGCGTTCCGAAATCTCTTCCTGTCCTTTGCGCATGCACTCTTTCGCGTCTGTTTCCGTTCGAGGGAAAGTATTCCTGAGTGTAGTAGTCAAATTTTTGGCATTGTAAATTCCGGGGATTCTTCACGGCAGTGGGCGTGGAACGGATTGGGAGGCCAGTCCGGGCTGCTGTGGGAAGATAAGAAAACTTTCGTATCTAACTGAAAAATCTGGAATTTCCGAATGATCTACTTGAGTAAATGGATGTGTCTCATTCATTCGTGCCTAACGGCATCGCGTCCGATCGGAAAGAATTCACCGAATTAAAAGTTGACTACTACATTCAAGAAAAGAATAAGCCGCCAAACCCACGGTTACGCGGGTCTTCACATCAGGCGTTGGAATTGGACGATATCCGCAAGGATATGGGGGCAGAATGAAGCAGGGGCAGACGGTGGTTACGGGCGCAAAGATCCATCATGTGCGAACGGCCATTTTTATATTGAGTGCGTGCGCGGCCTATTCGGCGATGGCGCAAGAAGCGGTGGTGCAGCCGAAAAAATCGGAGACTGCAGCCACCCAGAAGAGTGATAGGGTCGACGGAGACACGGTTCTGAAGCCGATTACCGTCAAGAGCGGTGGCCAGGATGGCGCGACCAAGGGGTATCAACCGGTGTCGACCTTTACAGCGACGCGCGCCGACACGCCGCTGATCGATATTCCGCAGGCCGTCAATGTCGTCAGCCAGGATGTGCTGAAAGACCAGAAGGCGCAGTCGCTGGACGATGCGCTGTCCAATATCAGCGGCATCAGCCAGTCGAACACGCTCGGTGGCACGCAGGATTCCGTTATCCGCCGCGGCTTTGGTGATAATCGTGACGGCTCCATCCTGACCAACGGCCTGAAAACGGCGCTGCCCCGAAGCTTCAACGCCACTACCGACCGGGTCGAAGTGCTGAAGGGCCCGTCCTCGACGCTTTATGGTATTCTCGATCCGGGCGGCATGGTCAACGTGGTCACCAAGAAGCCGCAGCAGACCTTCAGCGGCGAAATTTACGGGACGGCTTCCAGCGTCGGCGGCGGCTCGACCGGCCTCGATTTCACCGGACCGATCGAGGGCACGGATTTCGCCTATCGCCTGATCGGCGAATACAAGAATGTCGATTACTGGCGCAATTTCGGCAAGACGAAGGACTGGATCATTTCGCCGTCGCTCTCCTGGTATGGCGAGGACACCGAAGTCACGGTCTCCTATATGCATGAGGATTACAGCGTTCCCTTCGATCGCGGCACGATCTTCGATCTCAACACCGGTCACGCCGTCAATGTCGATCCGAAGATCCGTCTCGACGAGCCCTACAATATCTCCAAGGGCAGCTCGGATATGGCGACGATCAACGTCAAGCACGAGTTGAACGAAAACTGGAAGCTGAGCCTCGACTACGGCTACAGCTATAACGAATATTCAGACAATCAGGCCCGGGTCATGGCCTATAATGCCGCGACCGGCAACCTCACGCGCCGTGCCGATGCGACGCAGAACTCGACGATCTACAATCACGCGGTTCGCGCTGATCTCAGCGGCGATGTCGACATTGGCGGCCTGCGCAACGAATTGCTGTTCGGTACCTCCTACGATTATGCCAACACGCTGCGCACCGATCTCATTCGCTGCGGCCAATCGGTGAACTTCAACATCTACAATCCGGTCTATGGCAAAATGCCGGCCTGCACGACCGTCTCGAAGGCCGATAGCGACCAGACCGAAGTGATCAACACCGCCTCGGCCTATATCCAGGATTCGCTGCATCTCACGGACCAATGGATTCTCGTCGGCGGTCTTCGTTATCAGTACTATGATCTGATGGCCGGCAAGGGGCGGCCCTTCGTCACCAATACGGACAGCAGCGGCGGCAAGTGGGTGCCGCGCGGGGGCATCGTCTACAAGCTGACACCGGATATCTCCTTCTACGGCAATATCGCCAGGACCTTCCGCCCGCAGTCCTCGATCGCCAGCTATTACGGCAATCTGCCGCCGGAGGAAGGCATCTCCTACGAGATCGGCAGCAAGTTCGAAATCGCCGAAGGGCTGACGGCCAATGTTGCGCTCTATACCAGCGACAAGAAGAACGTCGCCTATTCGGAGGTGGTCGACGGCGAAACCTACGTCAAGACCGCCGGTCTCGTTCGCGCCCGCGGCGTGGAGGTGGATGTCGCTGGCGAGATCACCGACGAACTCAGCATGATCGCCAGCTACGGCTTCACGGACGCGAAGGTCCTCGATGATCCGGATTATGCCGGCAAACAGCCGGTCAATGTGCCGCGCCATACCGGCTCGCTGTTCTTCACCTATGATTTCGGCGAGGTCGGTGGCAACGGCAACACGCTGAAGGTCGGCGCGGGCCTGCGTGGTGCCGGCAAGCGGGCGGGCATCAACACCAACGCTTATTTCCTGCCCGGCTACATCGTGGCGGATGCTTTCGCAGCCTACACATTCCAGATGGAACGGCCGCTGACGCTGCAGCTCAATCTGAAAAACATCTTCAACAAGACCTACTATACCTCGTCGATCGGAACGACCAATCTCGGCAACCAGATCGGCGAGCCCTTCAGCGCGGTCCTCTCCGCAAGCGTCAAATTCTGATCGCGAGCCGAAGCATGGATGATGGATGCGCACCCGCTTATTGGAGGCGGGTGCTCCTCATGCCGACGATGATGGCGCGGCCGACGAGGGATGAACCTCTTCTTCCGTGTTGTTGCGGAAGGTCTGGGCCAAGGCCGGACGTCCGACGTGATAGCCTTGCGCGTAGTCTATGCGCAGCTCTCGCAGCAAGGCGAGTTGCTTCTCGGTCTCCACCCCTTCGACCAGGATCTTCGGGCCACGGTTGCGGATAAGGCCGATAATGTCCTGAAGCATCGCCTTGCCTCTTGCGGTGGCGCTGCCATGGAGGAAGGAACGGTCGATCTTCACCGTGTCGAAGTCGATCAGGCGCAGCCAGGACAGGCCGGCAAAGCCCGTGCCGAAATCGTCGAGCCAGATCCTGATCCCCAGCGTTTTCAGGTCGTTGATGCATCTCAGTATGTCGGAATGCATCTCCATTTCGAGACCTTCGGTGATTTCGAAAGCCAGCCTGCTGCCCGAAACCCCGGTTTCATAGAGGATCGCGGCCACGCTCGTGGCGAAGCCCGGCATTTTCAGCTGGATCGGAGAGACATTGATGCTGGCGATCTGGACATGGTTGTCCGCCAGAAGATCGCGACATGCCGTGCGTATGACCCAGCGGCCGAGTTCGAGAATCATGCCCGTGCGTTCGGCGATCGGGATGAAGAGGCTCGGCGGGATGACGCTGCCATCAAGGGTCCTGAGGCGCATGAGCGCCTCGACCACATCCTGCCGTCCGGAGGCGACGTCCTCGATCGGCTGATAGACCAGCGACACAAGGTTTTGATTGATAGCTATCTTCAATAGCGCCGCGATGTTTTCGCTTTCATCGCTGCTGTAGGGATCGTTCGGGTCGAACAGGCGCGTGCAGTTGCGTCCGCTCGCCTTGGCGCCGTACAAGGCGCGGTCGGCCTCATGGATGATCTTTTCGAGTTTCGCGCCGCTCTGCTCCCTAGTGAAGGCGGCGCCGACGCTTACGGTCACGACGGAGGTGCCATCGCGCCGTTCTTCATGGAGAAGGCGCAGTTGCTCGACAGTGCTGCGGATCCGTTCAGCAAGATAGGCGACCCGCTCTTTCTCGCTAAACTGGGCGAGCACGATGAACTCTTCGCCACCGTAGCGGCCGATCGAGCCACCAAGGGGCGCCACGGCCTCCTTGATCGACGCTGCGATATGGATAAGGCAGCGGTCACCTTCCTGGTGGCCGTAGAAATCGTTGTATTTCTTGAAGAAATCGACATCAACAAGCACGGCGGCGAAGCCGCGGTTATTGGACTGCCATTCTTTCCAATAGTTTCTCAGCCTGTGGTCGACGGCCCGGCGGTTTTCGAGCCCCGTCAGATAGTCGGTGTTCGACATCCGAAGCAGAGCCTCACCCCGCTCGGTGGCCTCCCTGTGCTGGATCTGTGCTTCGAGCGCGTTCAGGAAGACGTTGTATCGCTCGTGGTTCAGCTTCCAGTTCACATAGGATGTGAAGACGAAACAGGAGACGTAAAAGGTGCTGAAGGCCAGGGCATAGATGTCCGTCGGCCAGAAAGCAGTCAAGGACAGGAAGAATGTCGCCAGGACAGCGCCAGACGCAACCACAGATAGCAAAAATCTGAAACTGAAGAACAGATTGGCGCCCATCATGAAGATGGCGCCGAATATCATATAATAGGAGAGACTATCCGTGTGGATGGTCTCGATCGCGGGGAGTGTCCAGACGGCATAGCCCAAGACTAGGGCCGTGGCACTGGTGCGGTCGAGCCATGTGATGCCCACTTTCAGATGTCTCTGGCTTTCGAATACGATAAGGGCGATCACGCCCACCGCCAAACGGGCCATGATCGTATAGGTCGCAACATCGGGGATCAGCAACAGGTCTGTGGTCGAGAACAATATATAGACGACGACCGCGATCCACAGGCCGTGCCGCGCCGCTTGCGTGCGGGCTATTTCGTCATCTCGTCGATAGAGGTCGCGAAGCTCGGCCGGCGACGGCCTCTGCAGTTTCTTATCCAGATCGATCTCTGCCGAATTGGCAAACATGCGCTTCATGCACTGTTCCATTCGCTCGTGCTACGCTTCGCAGTGCATCTTCTCTGCGGATTTCATTGACGTAATCGTGCGGTCGCTGATCCGTCCCTGGATTGAGACGATGCGTTAGACCGGCCATTTTCCCACGTTATAGGCGGTCGCTTTTTATATCCCGTTAAAATCAAGTCGAAAATGCGCGGCGTTAAGCATGTTAGAGAATTCCTATGGTTAATCAAAAGTTTCACATTATGATAGAAATTAGTGGAACACCGACCTGTTAAAGAAGTTCTGGGTTCCATCAACGGTAACTTATAATTTACTCATATTTAACAGAGGATAACTCGCATGAACCAACGGAAGATGGATTTCGATGGCCATAGCCTGATTACCCCGGCGGCAATCGCGAACGAACTGGAGCTACCCAAGAGCGACCGTTTCGAAGAGCAATTGATCGTCGGCAAGGGGCAAATCGCCCTGTTGCTCGAACTCGCCCGCCAGCAATTCGAGAAAGACTATAACCCGACCGAGATTATCGATCGGGTTACGCTTTCGCTTCATGAAACGCGCCATTCGCTGCACCCGCGCGTTTGGCAGGAATTGGTGCCGATCATCCAAAACCACCCGGTTGCCGCGTATTTTCAGGAAGATCCGCTGACCAAGTGGTCCGTCGATAAGCCGAGAGGCTATTCGGGCGACGCCGCGTTGCTCGACTTCATCTATCGGCACGAAAGCATCATGGACAGCGTCGCCAACGCCACCGAACGTGGCCGGGCGCTGTTCGAATACACCAGCACCGCTCCGTCCTCGCTCGCCAACTGGGATCGCAGGGACATCCTGGCGCGTCATGTGGATGAAGTCGCGGCGGCGAGGGGACCGGAAACGGAAGTCCTCAGCGTGGCCGCCGGACATCTGCGCGAAGCGGCCCATTCCGTGGCACTGCGTGAAAAGGCGCTCAAGCGCTGGGTTGCTCTCGATCAGGATCCGATCAGCATCGGCACGATTGCCCGTGATTTCCAGGGAACCGCGGTCGAAGCCATCAACGGTTCTGTTCGCGACCTGCTGACACGGCGGTCAAGCCCCGGTCAGTTCGATCTCGTCTATGCCTCGGGTCTTTATGACTATCTGGTCGACAAGGTCGCCATCAAGCTGACGCAGCGTTGCCTGGAAATGCTGAAGCCGGGCGGCGTCTTCCTGTTCGCCAACTATTCGTATCCCATTCTGGTCGACGGCTACATCGAGACCTTCATGAACTGGGCACTGTTGCTCCGTTCCGAAGCCGACATGTGGAAGATCATCCATGCGAGCACGGATGGGCAGGATTACGAGGCGAGCGTGTTCTTCGGCAAGAACCGCAATATCGTCTACGGCGTGCTCAGGAAGCGCAGCTAAGCTGAGGAAATGATATTAGCGTTTCCAATAGCCGACCGGGGGAAGCTCCGGTCGGCTTTTTGTTGGGCTCGTTCATTTCGAGGGCAGGCGCAGTTCAGCTCTGAGGCCGTGGTCTTCGCGGTTCAGCAGGAACAGGGTGCCGCCGTGGGCCTTGACGATGCTGCGGGCGATCGACAGCCCCAGCCCTAGGCCGCCCGTTTCCGTGCTTCGTGAGGGTTCGAGGCGGACAAAGGCCTCAAATGCATCCTCGATCTCTTCATCCGGTATGCCGGGTCCATCGTCCTCGACCGATATGATCACTTCGCCGTCGGCATCGTTAAGGGTAACGGATGCGGTACCGCCGTAGCGAATGGCGTTCTCCACCAGGTTTCTCAAGGCTCTTTTCAGGGCGACGGGGCGGCAGGGGTAGGGAAGCGACGGCAAGGCGGCCAGATGGACGTTGCCTTTGGTCAGCCGAAACTCCTCCGCAACCTGTCGGATGAGATCGGCCAGATCGACCAGGGTGGTGTCTTCCGTGCTGACCTCGGACCGCGTGAAGGCAAGCGTGGCCTCGCAGATGGTCGTCAATTCGTCGATCGTGGCGACGATGTCCTCCCGGACCTCGTCATTGTCGATGAACTCGGCCTTCAGCCGCAGCGTCGTCAACGGCGTTCTCAGGTCGTGGCTGATGCTGGCAAAGAGGCGCAACCGGTCGCGCATGAACTGGCTCAATCTCTGATACATCGTGTTGAACGCCTGGATCGTTGCGGCGACTTCAGACGGGCCGCTGACTTTCAGGGGTGAAAATGTCTCCCCACGACCGAACCGCTCGGATGCGCTTGCCAGCATGCGCAGGGATTTCGTCTGCGACCGGACCATGATGATCACGGCGACGATTGCCGCCAGCGACGATAGAAAGAGAGAGAGGAAGGCAACCGGACTCCAGAAGGTCGGCAGGGCTATGCCATTGTATACGACAAGCCAGCGCCCGTCCGGCAGGGGCACCTGCGTGATGACAGTAACGATCCGCGACGGATATGGGAAATCGTCACCCGCTTGCAGCTTCGGATCAGGCGGTTGTCCCGAATTCTCCGGTCTCTTTGCGAGATCAAGACAGGGAGCCATGTCCTGCTCGATGGCGATGCGAGGGGCGTCGAAATGCAGACCCTGGAGTTGCCGGAGGAGACGATCGGCAAGGTCCTTTTCCGTCGCGTTCATCTCACGGCTGACCGCAGGAGCCGTTTCGATCCCGGCGCACAATTGCCTCGCCTGAAATGCCTCGGTAATGCGACCCTGCTCGTTGACCGGGGATGCGGCAAGGAGCTTTGCCATGGTGGCGGTCACAGTCAAGGTCTGGCCATGGACGACCCGCTCGGCAATGCCGTCCTGCTGGCTGTTCAGGATGACGATCAAGGCGACCTGCGCGAGCGTGAGAGCGGCGACAAGCGAAATGATCAGCCGCGCTGCGAAGTTTTGCGGCCATATCCACCAGCGCAAATGCTTCACGACACCTCCTCGACGGTTCCAGCGAAGGTGTATCCATCTCCCCATACGGTCTTGATCAGCGTCGGCTGCTGGGGGTCGTCTTCGATGCGGCGGCGCAAGCGGCTGACGAGATTGTCGATGCTGCGGTCAAAAACCTGCGCGGACCGGCCGGCGGTAATATCGAGCAACTGGTTACGGGTGAGAACGACGCCTGGCCGCGAAACGAGGGCGAGCAGCAGACGAAACTCGGCGGTTCCCAGCGCCGCCTCGCTGCCGGATGCATCGACAAGCGATCGCTGCGACACGTCGAGCGTCCAATTTCCGAAGCGGTAACGCTTGTGTTCCGGATCCGATGTCACGGGTGCGGTGGCATTGGCGCGGCGAAGCAGCGCGCGGATGCGCGCCAGAAGTTCGCGCGGGTTGAAGGGCTTGGTGACGTAATCGTCCGCGCCGAGTTCCAGGCCGATGATCCTGTCCGTTTCGTCGGATACCGCAGTCAGAAGCACGATTGGCACCATGCTCGTCTGACGCAGCGACCTGCACAGGGATAGTCCATCCTCCCCCGGCATCATGATGTCAAGGACGACCAGGTCGATCGTGGCGGTCCGCAACTGCTGGCGCATCTCCGCCCCGCCGTTCGCCGTACTGACGCGTAGTCCGTTCTTGGCAAGATACTTGGCCAGGAGGTCGCGGATCTCCTTGTGGTCGTCGACGACGAGGACATGGGGTGTTCGTTGCATTGCTGGTTCCTTTGTTTCCAAAGGCTTCCGCCCGAGGAACGCTTGATATGCGTCTTTGAAGTTTTCGGGACGTTTCCCGCAACATCAAAATTGTAACCAAATGTCACGGCCGCCAGAGCGTGACAGAATTGATTACCGAATTGCTCGCTGTTGGCAAACTTTGATGACATCTCTCGGCGATGGTCCGCTCAACTTGATCCGGCTTTCCGGATGCTGGCGTTGGAGCCGTGTCTGCGGACATCGCGCTCTGATGGCCAAATCAGATTCGCCTGCCGGCCCTTTGCATTGTTGAATTCGCGATTGGACAGACCTCTTATGAGTATCAAAATTCGCTTTAGCCACTTGCCGCATCTCCGGCCTGCCCGCACCCCAGCCATTTGCGGCAGGGTTCCGATGTCGGCGCTGATGCTGCCCATGCTGTTGTCGATGGGCATCGCGTTGCAGTCGTGCTCCGAGCAATCAAGCACGCAGAATCCTATGGGCGCGGTCAAGGTGGAAGTCAGCGCCATGACGCTGCATCCGCAATCGGTGGCCATTACGGCGGAAGTCCCCGGTCGCACGGTGGCCTCCCTGATCGCGGAGGTTCGGCCGCAGGTCGGCGGAATCATCCGCAGCCGCAATTTCAAGGAAGGCAGCGAGGTTGCCGCCGGCGACGTGCTCTACGAAATCGATCCGAGTTCCTACCAGGCGTCCTACGACAGCGCCGTCGCCTCCTTGCAGAAGGCGGAGGGTGCCGTGCCGAGCGCCCAGTCGAAAGTGGATCGCTATAAGGGCCTGACGGCGCAGGACGCCGTGAGCAAGCAGGATCTGGACGACGCGCTTTCCACCCTGGCGCAGGCAAAGGCCGATGTCGCTTCGGCGAAGGCAGCCCTTGAGACAGCACGCATCAACCTCGACTACACCAAGATCCGTGCGCCGATTTCCGGACGCATCGATGCCTCCTCGGTCACCGTGGGAGCGCTGGTCACCGCCGAACAGACGACGGCGCTCGCAACCATCAACCAGCTCGATCCGATCAATGTCGATGTGACTCAATCGAGCACGAACCTCCTGGCATTCCGCCGCGCAGTCGCCGAAGGTCGCCTGAAGACCAGCGGCGACAACGTCTCGGTCAATCTCAAGCTTGAGGATGGGTCGCAATATTCCGAGCCCGGGACCTTTGCGTTCCTCGAGGCATCCGTGTCTGAAACCGTTGGGACCGTGACCGCTCGCGCGGTCTTCCCCAACCCGGACCGCTTGCTGCTGCCCGGCATGTATGTGCGGGCAACGATCGCTGAAGGTGTGGCTCCGAACAGCTATCTCGTGCCGCAGCGCGCTGTCTCTCGCAACACGAAGGGCGAGCCCACCGCCTTCTTCGTTGATACCGCCGGCAAGGTCCAGCAGCGTGTCCTCACTGTCCAGCGCAGCATCGGCAATAGCTGGCTGGTCAACCAGGGCCTTCAGGACGGCGATCGGGTCATTGTCGAGGGCAGCCAGCGCGTGCGCGACGGCCAGGAGGTGAAAGTCGACGATGTCACGGTCAATGATGCGACGGGGGAACTTTCGCAGACATCCTCCAGCGCGTCCGGCCAGCTCAAAGAAGCCGCCAACGCCGCAATTGTGAAGTGAGGTGGTTTGATGTCTCGTTTTTTCATCGACCGGCCGATCTTTGCCTGGGTTATTGCCATCGTCATCATGCTTGCGGGCGCACTGTCGATCCTGACGCTGTCGATCTCGCAATATCCGCAGATTGCCCCAACCACCGTGCGCATCAGTGCGACCTATTCCGGCGCCGATGCCGCAACCGTCGAAAACTCGGTGACCAAGGTCATCGAGCAGGGCATGACCGGCATCGACAATCTCGACTATATGACGTCGACCTCAACCTCGACGGGATCCGCTTCGATCTCGCTGACCTTCACTAACAAGGCCAACGCCGACGTCGCGCAGATGCAGGTACAGAACAAGCTGCAGCTGGTCACCGCGCAGTTGCCGACGACCGTCCAGACCACCGGCATCACGGTGTCGAAATCGACCTCGAACTTCCTGATGGTCATCGGCTTCGTCTCCACCGACGGCAAGCTCAATTCCAATGACCTCGCCGACTACATTAACAGCACCCTGAACGACACGTTGAAGCGTGTTTCCGGCGTTGGGGACACGCAGCTTTTCGGCTCGGGCTATGCCATGCGTATCTGGGTCGATCCGGACAAGCTCGCAAAATACCAGCTGATGGTCAGCGACGTTACCACCGCGATCGAGGCGCAGAACTCGCAGGTCTCGGCCGGCCAGCTTGGTGCATTGCCGCAGCGCAAGGGCCAGCAACTGAACGCGACGGTGACGGCCAAGAGCCGCCTGCAGACGCCGGAGCAGTTCGACAATATCATCCTGAAGAGCGTGTCCGATGGCTCGCTGGTACGCCTCAATGATGTCGCGACTGTCGAGCTCGGGGCGGAGAGCTACACTAGCTCGAGCATCTATAATGGTCATCCCTCGGCCGGTCTCGCGATCATGCTTGCCTCCGGCGCCAACGCCATCGACACGGCCGAGGCGGTACAGTCGACGATTAACAATCTCAAGGAAACATTGCCGCCCAATGTCGAGGTCGTCTATCCCTACGACACGACGCCCTTCGTCAAGCTGTCGATCGAGGACGTCGTCAAGACGCTGTTCGAAGCCATCGTGCTCGTCTTCATCGTCATGTTCGTCTTCCTGCAGAGCCTGCGGGCGACGCTCATTCCGACGCTTGCGGTCCCGGTCGTGCTGCTTGGAACCTTCGGCATTCTCTCGGCCTTCGGATACTCCATCAACACATTGACAATGTTCGGCATGGTGCTGGCGATCGGTCTTTTGGTGGATGACGCCATCGTCGTCGTCGAAAACGTCGAGCGCGTCATGGAGGAAGAGGGACTATCGCCGCGCGAGGCGACGCTGAAATCCATGAACGAGATTACCGGCGCGCTGATCGGCATCGCCACGGTTCTTTCCGCCGTGTTCATCCCGATGGCTTTTTTCTCCGGCTCCGTCGGTGTCATCTACCGCCAGTTCTCGGTGACCATCGTCTCCGCGATGATCCTATCGGTCATTGTCGCCCTCATCCTGACGCCGGCGCTCTGCGCAACGATCCTGAAGAAACCCGAGCATGGGTCGAAACAGCGCGGCCTCTTCGGCTGGTTCAACCGCAACTTTGAACGTGGCACGCGGGGCTATCAGCGCAGTGTGGGCGGCATTATCAAGCGGACGCCGGTCTTCATTATCATCTTTGTGCTGATTACGGCTGCCGTCGGCTATCTGTTCAGTCATCTCTCCAGTTCGTTCCTGCCGGATGAAGACCAGGGCATCCTTCTTACGAGCGTGCAGCTTCCCGCTGGAGCCGCCGACGATCGCACCGAGAAGGTGTTGAAGCAGGTTACCGACTACTATCTCAACAATGAGAAGGATTATGTCGACGGCGTTATGGGCGTTGCGGGCTTTGGTTTTGGCGGTCAGGGCCAGAATGTCGGTCTGGCCTTCATCAAACTCAAGGATTTCGCGCAACGCACGTCGCCGCAATCGAAGGCGCAGGCGATCGCCGGCCGCGCCATGGGTGCCTTCTCGAAGATCAAGGACGGCAGCGTCTTCGCGCTCTCGCCGCCGGCCATTCCCGGTTTTGGCAACAACAGCGGTTTCGACTTCTTCATCAAGGACATCAATGGCGCCGGCCATGCCAGCCTGATCGCCGCCCGCAACCAGTTGCTGGGCGCCGCCGCCAAGAGCGCCAAGCTCAGCGGCACGCGTCCGAACGGCCAGGAAGACACGCCGCAATACTCGGTCAATATCGATGCTGAAAAGGCAAGTGCGCTCAACATAACGCTCTCCGACATCGATACGACGTTGTCGACTGCCTGGGGCGGCACCTACGTCAACGACTTCATCGATCGCGGCCGCGTCAAGAAGGTCTATGTGCAGGGGAATGAGGGCTCCCGGATGCAGCCGGAGGATCTGGATCGCTGGTACGTGCGCAATTCCGGCAACGACATGGTGCCCTTCTCGGCCTTCTCCAGCGGCGAATGGACCTATGGTTCGCCGCGTCTCGAACGCTATAACGGTTCGTCGGCCGTCGAAATCCAGGGCGCCGCCGCGCCCGGCGTCTCCTCCGGCGATGCCATGAACGAGATCGATCAGATCATGGCGACCCTGCCGCCCGGCTTCAGCCATGAATGGACCAGCCTGTCGGCCCAGGAAAAGCTCTCCGGCAACCAGGCAAGCCAGCTCTACGCCATCTCCATCCTTGTCGTCTTCCTGGCACTGGCCGCTCTCTACGAAAGCTGGTCGATCCCGCTTGCCGTCATGCTGTCGGTGCCGATCGGCATCTTCGGCGCGCTGCTGGCCGCCACCATCTTCGGCCAGTCGAACGACGTCTATTTCAAGGTTGGTCTGCTGACGACGATAGGGCTTGCAGCCAAGAACGCCATCCTGATCGTCGAATTCGCCATCGAGCAGCAGAACAGCGGCAAGAACCTGATCGACGCGACGCTGGAGGCATCGAGACAGCGTCTGCGACCGATCCTGATGACATCGCTCGCCTTCATCCTCGGCGTCATGCCGCTGGCAATCGCCAATGGCGCGGGCTCCGGCAGCCAGAACTCGATCGGCATCGGCGTCATGGGCGGCATGATCTCTGCGACCGTCCTCGGCGTCTTCTTCATCCCGCTACTCTTCGTCTCCGTCCGACGCGTCTTCAAGGGCAAGGTGCAAGGGACGGCGGATGCGAAACTCGATCCGGGAAGCTGAGGAAGGCCTCGGCTTCCCGCCTCCTTCGGTCATCATTTTCATAGAAAAGGGATTTCATGTCAGTCCTTCATTCGACGCAGCATGCGCGCCCAGCGCGCCGAACATCGAAGTTTATTCCACTGGCAGCGATATTCTGCTGCACGACGATCCTCACGAGCTGCGTTGTCGGACCGGACTATGAAAAGCCGAATGTCGCCTTGCCAAGCCGTTGGAGCGGGCAGGCATCACCTAAGAATGCGTCCTCGCCCAATCTCACGGAATGGTGGAAGCAGCTTCATGATCCGACCTTGAACGCACTGATAGAGGAGGCCGTTCGTACAAACCTCGACGTCGCGACGGCCAAGGCGAAGATACGCGAGGCGCGCGCGACCTATCGGGAACAGAAAGGCGCACTGCTTCCGACCGCGGAGGGAACGGCATCCGCAACGCGTAACCGGGTGGCTGCTTCTGACGGTGCAGCCGCCAGCGTTTACAATGAGTTCCAGCCGGGATTTGATGCGAGCTGGGAACTCGACTTGTTTGGCGGCAACAAGCGCTCCGCGGAAGCCGCGCGCTATGGTGTTGATGCCGCCGAGGAGGATCTGCGCGACACGCTGGTCACGCTCGTGGGCGACGTCACCACATATTACGTGCAGGCACGCGAATATCAGGCGCTGCGGGATCTGGCGAAGAGAACGGCGGTGTCTCAACGCAGGACGGCTGCTCTCACCCAGGAAGAATTTGCGGCGGGAACGGTGACCGGCGTGGACGCGGCCAATGCGAATGGCGAAGCGAGCAGCACGGAAGCCGATATTCCGACCTATCAAATATCCTATGCGCAGTCGGTTCATAAGCTTGCGGTTCTCCTCGGAAAACCGCCGGCGGCCCTGGACGAGCGCCTGAAGGCGACAGCTGCGATCCCGCAGCCCCCGCTCAAGGTCTCAACCGGCATTCCCGCCAACATACTGACATCGCGGCCGGACGTTCGGCTCGCCGAGCGCCAGCTTGCGCAATACACCGCGAAGATCGGCGTGGCCGAGGCGAACCGCTATCCGTCGATCTCTCTCACCGGCAGCATAACGTCGTCGGCAACCGATATCGCCGATCTCGGCCGCAAATCGACCATCGGCTGGGCCTTCGGGCCGACGCTAACCATACCGATCTTCCAGGGCGGCCAGTTGAAGGCAGCCGTCGATGTCGCCAAAGCCGAGCGTGACCAATATTACATCGCCTACCAGGCGGCTGTTCTGACCGCCATGCAGGATGTCGAAAATGCGATCGTCTCGCTGACGCAAGAGAAGATCAAGAACGCCAAACTCGTTTCCTCGGCTTCCTCCTATCGCACGGCCGCGGACCTTTCGCGCCAGTTGAACAAGGCTGGCGCCACGGACTTCCTCAATGTTCTGGATGCCGAACGCTCGCTCTACAGCGCGGAAAGCTCTCTCATCCAGAGCAAGGCCGCGATCGCAACAGATTACATTTCCCTCCACAAGGCTCTCGGCGGCGGATGGGATGGTGCTATCGATAGCTCAAAGCCCGCCGTGGTTGATGCGGGCAGCCCGATTCGGCTAAGATCGTCCTCCTAGGGAGGGCGATCTTGCGATCACGATCTTTGTGTGATTGCCGACTGGGCGATGAAATCGACCAGGGTTCTGATGTTGTGGGACGGGCTGCTGCTGGCTGGCCATAAAAGGCGGAGAATGCCCGCTTCCCTCACGCAGTCCTGCAACAGTGGGACCAGCCGGCCGCCCTGGATTTGCGTGGAGACGGACATTGATGGAACGCAGGCAATGCCGACGCCTTGCTCCGCCAATTCTATCCTGGCTTCGACCGCATTGACGACCGCCGTGACCGGGAGATCGAGTTCGATATCCGCACCTTCCTCGGCAAGAGGCCATGTGTCGATCCTGCCGGTCTCCGGGTGTCGGCGGTGCAGGCAGAGGTGTTGCAGCAGATTCTCGGGGCGCTGCGGAATGCCGTGGGCCGCGAGATAGGCGGGGGAGGCCACGATCGTGTGCCGGAAGTGCCCGACCGTGCGGCTCATCAGCCGGGAATCGCGCATCTCCCCGGTGCGGATCACGAGGTCGTAGCCTTCGTCGATGACATCGACCAATCGGTCGCTCAGGTCGAGTTCCAGCCGCGCCTGCGGATAGATCTGCATGAAGCGGGCAAAGACCGGCATGAATGTCACGGCCCATGTCGGGAGGCTGACACGTATCGTGCCGCGCACGACCATCCGGGCCTGCTGCATTTCCTGCGTGGCAAGCTCCATTTCCGCAAGAATGCGGCGGCATCGTTCGAGGAAGATCGCCCCTTCCGGCGTCAGGTTGACGCTATGGGTGCTTCGGTGAAAGAGACGCACGCCAAGGCGCTCTTCAAGCCGCACAATGGACTTGCCGATGGCGGAGGCGGAAAGGCCGAGCTGCCGGCCGGTTTCCACGAAGCTGCGCGTTTCGGCTACCCGAACGAAGACCTTCAGTCCGCTGAAATTTTCCATGGGTCAAAACTCCGTTGCGGACAGAATAGTCCGCATGGACCGGAAAGTCAGTGCCTTTCGCTGATACGCACAAAGGCGATAATCGTTTTATGATTCAATTTATTATCCAGAGATTCTTGAGTATGCATCAAGAGATATCGCGCCGTTTTCGTCCGCTCCCTGAGCGGTGGAGCTTGCGTCATGCATAGGGCGAGCGGGTGGAATATCGCATTGGCGCTGGTCGCCGGCGCCGTGCTGGCCGTCATGATCGACTGGAACAGCTTACTGGCGCGGCACAGCTCGCCGCTTTTCGCCTCGTGGACCGCGCATGGCATTGGTGTCCTGGCAAGCCTCGCTCTGGTGACACTTCTGCCTGTCCGAACGGCCGCTGCACAGGCGATACCAGAGGGCAGGTGGCCACTCTGGTGCTATCTCGGGGGCATTCCGGGCGCCTTCACCGTGTTGCTGGCCGCCGTCACGGTCAACAGCGCCCTCGGGCTTGCGGGAACGTTGGCGCTCATGCTGATCGGTCAGATGGTGTTTGGCATCGCGGCGGATGCCTTCGGGATATTGGGACTGCGGCGCGTCCTGCCGGATCGCCGCGATATCTACGCTATCGCGCTGGTGCTGTGCGGAAGCATCGTCATCATTCTGGCGCGGAGCTGAGCGATGCTTTTATTTGTCTCGCTTGCCCTGCTCAACGGCGTTCTCATCGGCACGAGCCGCGCGATCAACGGTCACCTCGGCAAGAAGGTTGGTCCAGTTAGGACATCGCTCTGGAACCATGCCGTCGGCTTCATTTTCCTCTCGCTGCTGATCGGCCTGTTCTACAGGAGCGATCTTGCTGTGGGGACGGGCGTGCCGGTGAACGCGTGGCTTGGTGGTGTGTTGGGCGTCGTCTTCGTTGCGCTGAACAGCTATGTCATTCCGAGGCTGGGGGCCAGTAAGACGAGCAGTCTCGTGGTTGCCGCGCAGATGCTTACGAGCGTTGCCATCGACAGTTTCGGCAAGCCGGTTTCCAGCGCGACGGTCGTCACGCTCATAGGCGCCGCCTTGATCATTATCGGGGTCTGGTTGTCGGCATCTTCGGCGAAGAAGAATGCGTCGCGTGAACCGGCGCAAGATACTGCGCCGGAACATCAGGATACCCGTCGCGCCATCCCGTGATACCTGGACCGATACACGGGAATGTCTTGGGGCTGTTAGCGTTTATGCTGGAAATCCACGGCGTGCTGCCTGATCCGAGATTGTGATCACAGCTCGGTTGACGTTACTGTGTGTTGCATAGTGCGCCACTTCCCGAGGACATTCCATGAGTTCCAGCCCGAGCCCGATGCCGACTGAAGCGGGTATTCTGCAATTCATGGAGATTTGCGATTCCTTCTATCCGCCGGATGCGGTGACAGCCTCCATAGAGCAGCAGCGAACGTGGTATGATGCGCTTTGCCGCCAGTTCGATCGACCGTTGACTGACGGCATGCATATCGAAGACGAGATGGTGATGGGCAGGATCCCGGTCCGGCATTATCGTCCGGGAACGGTCAGCACCGCGACATGCCTGCTCTATCTTCACGGCGGCGGCTTCGTGGTCGGTTCGCTCGAGAGCCATCACGCAATCTGCGCCGAGATCGCCGATCACGCTAGGGCCGAACTGATATCTGTGGACTATCGCCTTGCGCCGGAACATCGCTGG
This sequence comes from Rhizobium sp. RCC_161_2, assembly GCF_041355235.1. Classification (NCBI taxonomy): domain Bacteria; kingdom Pseudomonadati; phylum Pseudomonadota; class Alphaproteobacteria; order Hyphomicrobiales; family Rhizobiaceae; genus Rhizobium; species Rhizobium sp. RCC_161_2. Next base: position 487,303 of record NZ_JBFUPL010000001.1, read on the forward strand.
CCGGCGCAGACGGATGATTGTTTTGCTGTTCTGAAGCACCTGATCGACGCGGGAAAGACCGTCGTGCTGATCGGCGACAGCGCCGGCGGCAATCTGGCGGCTGGGCTGGTGGTTCGGGCAAAGGGCGAGGGGCTTTCCGGCATCGCCGGGCAGGTCCTGATCTATCCGGCGCTCGGAGGCGATCTCCTTTCCGGCTCCTATGAAGAAATGGCGAATGCGCCGGGACTGACGACGGCAGATGTCGTCTATTACCGCAACGTATTGCAGGCGCCGGCTGGCGATCCTGTCGCCGGAGCACTCGCCCAATCCTCTTTCGCCGGCCTGCCGCCGACATTCATCACCGTCGCCTATTTCGACCCGCTGCGCGACGATGGCCGCAACTATGCGGCAAGGCTGGCGCAGGCGGGCGTCGAGGTCTGGTTCCGCGAAGAGCCGCAGATGGTGCATGCCTGGCTGCGCGCGCGGCACATGAGTGACGGCGCGCGCGCCGGCTTCAGCGCCATATGCGACGCCGTTAGCCGTTTTGCCGGATCGAACTGATTACATCAGATCGCGCGAAATACGCTTTTCCTCGAAGACTTTCTCGAAGATCTGCGTCTCGCCTTCGAAGGCGATGACGGAAGCGCTGATGATCCAGTCTGTCGCCGTGCAGGAAATCTTGGATGTCGACAGCGTGCGGACGAACCATCCCGGCCGCTGCATGTCGCATGTCCAGGTCGAGGTGCCGTTCATCGACAGCGGATCGTTCGGCGTGATCGACCAAACTTCGTCGCGCAACTGGCGCGTGGAAAGACCCGTGCCCGGATGCTCGAAAAGGCCGGTATCCTCGCGGATTTCATAATGGGTCTTGTTGGCGGCGAGATCGCGCAGGACCTGGCGCTTGGTCGATCCTGGCGCGTGTTCGACGTATTTCGGCAGCGGATCGGGATTGTCAGGCTGCTTGATATCGATGATGTCGTGTTCGCCGAGCTTCGGCAGAGCGAGACCAAGCGAGGCGATGTCGATCGTCAGGCCCGGATCTTCCGGTGGCGGCAGGACCATCGGCCAGTAGGCCGTCGACAGCGACAGGCGGATGCGATGCCCCTTGCGGAAGCGATAGCCGCAGGCATCCAGCGTCAGCGTCACCGTGGTGCGCTCGCCCTTTTGCACGGGCTTCGGTTCGGCATTGCCGTTGCGATGGGCAAGGTTGAGCACACCGAAGGAGACGCGCGTCGCGGTGCCGTCCGGATGCAGGTCCACAAGCCGGGCGCAAAGATTGGCTGTGTCGGCATCGCAACGCAGCGAGAGGGTGATAACCGGACGTCCGAGATAGTCATGATCGATGGTCAGCGGCGCGGTCTGGAAGGTCAGCGAACCGGCATCGTCGCCCCTTTGATCGAGCGCCATTTCGGCGTCCGGCTTCAGCGTGAACCATTCACCCGAGGCCGTACCGGTATCCAACGGAGAGCGCAGATAGATGGGATGTTCCGGCGCATGCGGGATCGGCATGCCTTCCATCAGCGTGCCGAACTGCTCGACATAGAAGCATTGCATCTCCGGCTGTTGCCATTCGCGCTTGGCGATCCAGAAACCCGGATCGAAATCGCGGCGCGGTGCCGGCTTGATGGCGTCGAGAATATAGGCGCGCACCGGGGGCATGCTCTCCGCGCCGTTCTGCTCTCCGCGCAGCCAGCGGTTCCACCAGGCGATTGCCTCGCCGTGGAAATCGGTGCGAGGCTTCGGCCAGGCAAAATGCGGATATTTGTGAACCCAGGGACCGATCAGCGCCTTCGCTGTGTCGCCGAGGCCCTCGACTGCCTTGAGCGGCGTATTGCGATAGCCATCCGCCCAGCCGGCGATGACGAGGGTAGGCACATCGAATTCGGCGAAATTCTCGCAGATCGAGCCATGCCGCCAGTAGTCGTCGCGGCGCTGGTGCTGGAGCCATTCCTCCATGAAGAAGGGTTCGTTCTCCAGGCGCTCCAGCCACATTTCCTTCCAGCGGTCGCCGACGATCTCAGGATCGGGGGAGCGGGACTGATAGGCGAGCATGGTCGCGGCCCAGGAAAGTTGCGCCGAGAGATGGCAGCCGTCCTTGTAGTGAATGTCGTCATTGTAGCGATCGACGGTTGAGGCAATGGATATGACAGCCTTCAGCGCGGGCGGCTTCAGGGCCGCGACTTGCAGGCAGTTAAAACCGCCCCAGGAAATACCCATCATGCCGACGGAGCCGTTCGACCAGGGCTGCGCCGCGATCCAGGCAATCAGCTCGCAGGCATTGGCAAGCTCAAGCTCGGTATACTCGCCGTCGATGACGCCATCGGATTCACCCGAGCCGCGAATATCGACCCGGACGCCGGCGATGCCGGCCGCCGCAAACACTGGATAGGTCGATTCATCACGCGGGCTCGTTCCGTCGCGCTTGCGGTAGGGCAGGAATTCGAAGACTGCCGGCACGGGATCGCTCTCCGCGCCATGTGGCATCCAGATACGCGCGGCGAGCCGCGTGCCGTCCTTCAGGGTAATCCATTGATTTTCGATGGTGGTGAAGCTGCGCTCAGCCATGGTCATATATCCCGAAGAGGTTTAGACGTTAAACCATACACGGCTGCCGATATAGCCGTTGGACATATCGTTGCCGATATCGTCGACATATCCCTTCAGTGTTTTCGAAGAGGCCATGATGTAGTCGTTAAAGACGGGCAGGATCAAACCGCCATCGTCTCGCACCATCAGAGCCAGCTGTCGATAAAGCACCTTGCGCTTGGCGTCGTCGAGTTCGGCCCTTGCCTGCAGCACCAGCTTGTCGAAGTCCGGACGCTTGAAACGCGTGTCGTTCCATTCTGCGGTCGACAGATAGGAGGTGGAATAGCGTGAATCCTGGGTCGGCCGGCCGCCCCAGAAAGACGCGCAGAAAGGCTGCTTGTTCCAGACGTTGGTCCAGTATCCGTCTTCCGGTTCGCGCTTGACGTCGATCGCGATCCCCGCCTTGCGCGCGCTTTGCTGAAACAGGATCGCAGCATCCACGGCGCCTGGAAAGGCAGCATCGGAGGTCAGTAACTGAACCGGACGGTCAAGGCCCGATTTCTTGAAGTGGAAGGCGGCCTTGTCCGGATCATACGGCCGCTGCTCGATATCGGTTGGCGCAAGCGCGTAGTTGGAATTGACCGGATAGTCATTGCCGATCGTTCCGTAGCCGCCCAAAACCTTGTCCAGGATCGACTGGCGATCGATGGCATATTTCAGCGCAAGGCGAAGGTCGTTGTTGTCGAAAGGCGCCGTGTCGCAATGCATCAGGAAGCAATAGAAGCCCTTGCCGGCATTGCGGACGATATCGACAGTCGGTGCTCGCTGCAGCATCGGTACGGTCTTCGGATCGACATTGTTGACGAAATGAACCTGGCCGGAGGCGAGCGCTGCAATGCGGGCGGTGTTGTCGTTGATAACGAGGATTTCGACGCTGTCGACAAATCCGCGATCGGCACGCCAATCCTTCGGGTTCTTCTCGAAGATTGCGCGCACGCCGGGTTCAAAGCTTTTCAAGACGTAAGGACCGGTGCCAATAGCCGCCGCTGGCTTGTCAACGCCACCCTTAGGCTGGATGATCAGGTGGTAGTCGGTCAGGAGGAGCGGCAGGTCCGCATTACCCTCCGAGAGCGTCAGGACAAGGTCACCCGCCTTTTCCTCAATACCGCTGATTGAGGCCATCAGCCCGAGAGCGCCGGACTGCGAATTTTTGTCCGCATGCCGCTTCAGCGTCGCGACGATATCGGCGACGCTCATCTTGCTGCCATCGTGAAATTGCACATCGTTCCTGATCTTGAAGGTCCAGACGGATGCGTCCGCTGATGGTGTCCAGGACGTTGCCAGCGACGGCAGGGGTGCGCCGGTCTTGGGATCGGATTCGACGAGCGTGTCGCCCCAGAGGCGGCCAATGACGAACAAGACGGAGGCGCTATAGGTCGCCGGGTCAAGCGCATCGCTCGTGGCGCCCCCTTTGAGGCCGAGCTTCAGATGGCCGCCACGTTTCGTTTCCTGAGCGCGAGCGTCACGCGGCATCAACAGGCCCGAGGTGAGGCCCGGTAAAGCGCCGAGGGCGACGGCACCGCCGAGAAAGCGGCGGCGGCCGATTTTCAGATCCGAAAGTTGATCCTTTTGATGCGTCATTGCAGTTCCCTTTTTTCAATTTTGTAAGAGGGAACGTAGAGGTCGGCCACGCTCACGCAATTTCGCGACTTGACGCATTTTTAAGCGAGTTTACGCTAGCATGATCAAGACGGAGCTACCGATGCCTCACCTGGTCGAAAACCTGAAGATTGCGTGTGCCACGCAGCGTTCCATTTCGCATGTATGCCGTGCAATTGATATCAATCGGCAGCAGTTCAATCGATACATCAACGGCGAAACGAGGCCGTCTGCGCATAACCTGGCGCGTATTGCCGCCTATTTTAATCTCGATGCAGCGGATTTCCTTCTCGCTCCCAAGCTTTTTCGCGTGCGGCTTCGCGGCCCGTCCGTCGGGCTCAATGAGGGTTCCGAACTTTTCAAGGCGTTTCCGGGAAATCTTCATGCCTTGAGGCGCCATATCGGCTATTTCCAGACCTATCATCGCTCGCCGTCTTGGCCGGGCATGGTCGTATGTTCGTGCAGTCGCCTTAGCGAGCAGGGTGGGTTGGTGCGCGTCAAGTCAATGGAGCGGCTTCGGGATCCTGGAAACGGCATCCAACAATTTTCAAAATATGTGGGTTTGGCGGCGTTCTATAGAAACCGAATCTTCATTACGGAGCGTGTTGTCGGTCCGAATTCCATGTTGTCGCAGACGATCCTTTTGCCCTTCGACGAGTATCAGCGCGTTTATCTACGTGGGACGACGATGGGAATTTCCTGGCGAAGGGAAAACCTCCCCTATGCCTCGCGGATGATCTGGCGGCATGTCGGTGCCGAGCCAGATCTGCGCGAGCTTCTGTCGCGCTGCGGGCCGCTGCCGCTATCATCACGCCAGCTGCCGCCGACGGTACGCTCGTTCCTCGCGGACCCATCCGCCGAAGTATATGCGATGCCGGCAGAGTATTGACGACACCGATTATCGAAACGAGGCCTTCGATCCCAACTAGATGTCGAGGGCTTGGCTTTTCGGTCGCCCGACGGTCAACCCTCTTAAAATCGAAGAGGAAGTTGTGTCTTTACGAAATATGTTAAGGGTCGCTTTATGAGAATGCTGTTTATCGTATCGCTCGGTGGCGCATGCTTTGACATTTGGGGGTGCCTAGATGCTTTTCTCTACGAAAAGGGATGTAGATTCCAGCCAGCATGCCCACCTTTGCGGTCTGTTTCGCCAAGAAGCGAAGATCAATTTGGACAGCGACGCAGACATTCCCGATGCTGTTTCAGTCAACCGGGTCTTGAATTTCATCAAGCACTGGTGGGGTGAAACTGGAGAGGAGATGGATGTCAATGTATTCTATCGTCACCGCACTCTTGAAGCCCTTGGCCTTGCAATTTCCAATCATGAAGACCTCTCAGCTTCACCAAAAATCGTAGAACTTCGAGGCGGAGCAGATGCGGCGCCGTTGCTGGTATTCGCCGGCGGGCCAAGCTGTTTTCTGGAAATGCAGCAGTTCATTAAGGAAATCCACTTTCCTGGACCGATCCTCGGTGTTGCATTGACGGCCTTCGACCGCGACCCCCAATATCCGGCGACCGTGCACGACGAGGTTGAAAGCACGCTGAGAGCGCTACAGGCAGCAGGGATCGGAGAGCCCTATCGATTGCTCGGCTATTCCTTTGGTGGTGTTTTTGCCTTGGAGCTCGCGCGTGCCTTGAGGGCGCAGGGGCAAAAGATTGCTTTCCTGGGGATGCTCGATACGCCGTTTGGCGAGCAGGAATGGCCACTGATGACTTGGAGCAAGTTCATGTGGCAGCGCTGGCGGAGAGCTCGGAGCAGAAAGAAGAACCGAGCGAAAACCGGTCATCAGGCAGTTGGCCAAGCACCGGCAAAGCCCAGCTTGCCGGCTATCGAGCGACGCGAATACCTCGCGAGAATGTTGAAGCCACTCTCATTCCGCTACGCTGACCCACGCAAGGCCTATTATCCGGAGCTGGCGCCTCAATGGATAGGGGATTATCCTCCGCGTTTTGACGCCGCCGCCAGACAACTTCTGCGAATGAAAGGTCTTTATAAGCCAAGCCGTTATGACGGGGAGCTTACTTTCTATCGCAGTCTGCAAGGCTCTCCGGTCGATTGCGATCCAAAGTCTATATGGGGGCACCTTCTAGTTCATGCGGACTGGGTGGACGTTTCCGGTAATCACCAGAGTATGATTGTTGGGCGCAATGCCGGCACGCTCGCTCGCGAACTCAGCGCACGCCTGATGCGCTGAGCCTTCTATCGGCATGAAAGCGAGCAGATACTGAACCACCGAGCCTTGGGATGCCGAGCCATCAGTTTCCGGCGCTCTCCATCTTCCGCGTCGTCAGCACTTTTTCCAGCCAGCCGATCTCCATCTCCGGTACCGACTTCAAAAGCAGATCGGTGTAGTCGTCGAAAGGCGGCGACAGCACCTTCGATTTCGGCCCGAAACGCACGAGCTTGCCGCGATGCATGACCGCGACGCTGTCGGCGATGGCACGGACGATGGCGATGTCGTGGGTGATGAATATGTAGGAGAGCTGGGCCTCCGCCTGCAGCCGCATAAGCAGCTTCAGGATGCCTTCCGCGACGAGCGGATCGAGCGCCGAGGTGGGCTCGTCGCAGAGGATGAGCTCCGGCTTGGCGGCAAGCGCCCGGGCGATGGCGACACGCTGCTTCTGGCCGCCGGAAAGCTCTGCCGGATAGCGGTCGATGAAGCCTTTGCTCATTTCGATCTGCTCGAGCAACTCCTTCACCCGCGCCGTCTTCGCCGCACCGCGCAGGCCATAATAAAAGGAGAGGGGACGGCCGATGATATCCCGCACGGTCTGGCGCGGGTTCATGGCGGTATCGGCCATCTGGTAGATCAGCTGGATGCGCCTGAGCTCATCACGCGAACGGTTCTTCAAGGCAGGCGTCAGCGGCTTGCCGTCGAAGGAAATCCCGCCATCGCTGGGCGGCAACAGGCCGGTGATGACGCGGGCAAGCGTCGACTTGCCGGAGCCGGATTCGCCGACGATCGCCAACGTCTGGCCTTTCGGCACATGGAGAGAAACATCGTGCAACACTTTGAAGCCATTTGAGTATTGCGCACTGACGTTCTCGACCTTCAGAAGCGTGTCGGATTGATCTTGCGCCTCTTCGCGCGCCGTCTGACGGACATTGACGAGCGCGCGGGTATAGTCTTCGCGCGGCACCTCGATGATCTGCTGGACGGTGCCGTATTCCACCGTTTTGCCATAGCGCAACACCATGATGTCGTCGGAGATCTGCGCGACGACGGCAAGGTCGTGGGTGATGTAGAGCGCCGCCGTGTGGGTTTCCTCGATGGCATGCTTGATCGCTGCCAGCACGTCGATCTGCGTCGTCACGTCGAGCGCGGTGGTCGGCTCGTCGAAGACGATCAGCTCCGGGTTGGAACAGAGCGCCATCGCCGTCATCGCGCGCTGAAGCTGGCCGCCTGAAACCTGATGCGGGAAACGGTCGCCGAAGGTCTCGGGATTGGGCAGGCCAAGCACCTGGAATAGGTAGAGTGCCCGTTTCCTCGCTTCGTCTTTCGTCATCAGCCCGTGCTTGACGGAGGCTTCGATCACCTGTTCGCCGAGCTTGTGGGCTGGGTTGAAGGCAGCCGCAGCCGACTGCGCGACGTAGCAGACGCGGGCGCCGCGGATCTTGCGGATGCCCGATTTCCCCAAGGGGAGAATATCGACGCCGTCGAGCAGTACTTGGCCGCCGGTGATCTCGGCGCCACCACGGCCATAGGCGAGCGCCGAAAGTCCGATGGTGGACTTGCCGGCGCCGGACTCGCCGATAAGGCCGAGCACCTTGCCCTTTTGCAGGTCGAAGGAGACGCCATCGACGATAGTGACCCGCTTTGGCGGTTCGCCGGGCGGATAGCTGGTCGCTTCGATCTTGAGATCGCGAACGGAAAGTAGCTCAGGCATCACCACGCCCTCCCTTGAGGCTGGAGGTGCGCTTCAAGAGCCAGTCGACCACCAGATTGACACAGACTGCCAGCGCCGCGATCGCGGAGCCCGGCACGAGAGCGGCGGAGATGCCGAAGATGATGCCATCCTTGTTGTCCTTGACCATGCCGCCCCAATCCGCGGACGGAGGCTGGATGCCGAGCCCGAGGAAGGAGAGCGTCGACAGGAAGAGGATCGAGAAGGCAAAGCGCAGGCCGAATTCCGCCAGCAAGGGCGAAAGCGTGTTCGGCAGGATCTCGCGGAAGATGATCCAGATCTTGCCTTCGCCGCGCAGCTTGGCGGCTTCGACGAATTCCATCACCGCCACATCCAGCGCCACGGCGCGGCCGAGACGATAGACGCGGGTGGAATCGAGGATCGCCATGACCAGGATGAGCACGATCAGGTTCTGCGGCAGCACCGCCAGCACCACGAGCGCGAAGATCAGCGTCGGGATCGACATCATCAGATCGTTGAACCGCGAGAAGACCGCGTCGATCAATCCGCGCGAGACGGCCGCGGTGAAGCTGAGGATGATGCCGAGCGAGAACGAGATGATCGTTGCCGCAAGTGCTACGAACAATGTAGTGCGGGCGCCGTAGATCAGCCGCGAAAGGATATCGCGACCGAGATTGTCGAGGCCAAAGAAATATTGTGCGTCGGCCACCTGCCAGACATTGCCGACGACTTCGGTCTCGCCATAGGGCGCGATCCAGGGGGCGAAGATGGCACAGATGAAGGCAAGGAGAATGCCTGCCATGCCGACCCAGGCGGTGATGGGGATATCTCTCAATCTCATCGCGGATGCCTCAAGCGTGGGTTGGCAACGATCGCCAGGATATCGGCGATCATATTGAGCAGGATGTAGACGGCGGCGAAGATCAACCCACAGGCCTGAACAACCGGCATATCGCGGACGGTAACCGCATCGACCATGTACTGGCCCATGCCGGGATAGACGAAGACCACCTCGACCACGACGACGCCGACGATGAGATAGGCAAGGTTCAGTGCGACGACGTTGATGATTGGCGCCAGCGCATTGGGTGCGGCATGCTTGACGATCGAACGGAAGGCACTAAGGCCTTTCAGTTCCGCCGTTTCCATATAGGCCGACGACATCACCGAGAGGATCGCGGCTCGCGTCATGCGCATCATGTGGGCGAGAACGACGAGGACTAGCGTCGCCGTCGGCAAGGCGATGGCCTTCAGCCGATCGAGGAAATCCATGCCGTCATAGACTGTCGCGGGAAAGGTCGCGATCCCGAATTTCACGCCGAAAAACAGGATGAGCAGATAGCCGATGAAGAACTCCGGCAGCGAAATCGCCGCCAGCGAGATCACATTGATGATCTTGTCGGGCAATCGATTTCGGAAATGCACGGCCAGCATGCCGAGCCCGACGGCGAGCGGCACCGATATCAGCGCGGCGAAGGCGGCAAGGAAGAGCGAATTGCCGAGACGCTTGCCGATTTGCTCGCTGACGGAATTCTTGCTGGCCCAGGAGGTGCCGAAATCGCCATGAACGGCGTTGCCAAGCCATTCGACATAGCGGGTCGTGATCGGCCGGTTGAGACCGAGATCGGCCCGGATGTTGGCAACTGCCTGCGGCGTCGCCGACTGGCCGAGATAAGTCGTCGCGAAATCGCCCGGCAGAGCTTCAAGGCCGCCGAAGATCAGGATCGAGACGGCGAAAAGCAGGACGAGGCTGAGCACGCAGCGCTCGACAATGAGGGACAGCAGCGGAAAACGCTGCTTGAATCTCAACCCGGGCAGCACTGTGCTGGGTGGTGTATTGGACATGGCTGATGCCTCGCGCTGAAACGTCAGGAGGATCGCGGAGGCGCTCCGCGATCCCGGTTCCGTTAGAGATGTGGGCGTTTCCGCCCGGCTTCAGGCATCAGGCGTCCAGCCAGACGCGGGTCGCGACATAGCCGTTAGACATGTCGTTGCCGATATCGTGGACGTAGCCCTTCACCTGCTTGGTGGAGGCGTTCACGAAGTCGTTGAACATCGGCAGGATGACGCCGCCTTCGTCGCGCACCATCATCGCCATGGCACGATAGAGCTCCTTGCGCTTGGTCTCGTCCAGTTCCGAACGAGCCTGAAGCAGAAGCTTGTCGAAGTCGGGGCGCAGGAAGCGCGTGTCGTTCCAGTCGGCCGTCGAGATATAGGCGGTGGAATACATCTGGTCCTGTGTCGGACGGCCACCCCAATAAGAGGTGGAGAAGGGCTGGACGTTCCAGACGTTGGTCCAGTAGCCGTCGCCCGGCTCGCGCTTGACCTCGATGTTGATGCCCGCCTTCTTGCAGCTTTCCTGGTAGAGGACGGCGGCGTCGACAGCGCCAGGGAAGGCGACTTCGGAAGTGCGCAGCAGGACGGAGCCGCTGTGGCCGGACTTCTTGTAGTGGAAGGAAGCCTTGTCGGGATCGTAAGCGCGCTGCTCGATGCCTTCCGGGAAGAGAGCGTAAGTGCTGTTGATCGGGAAGTCGTTGCCGACCTTGCCGTAGCCGCCAAGGATCTTCTTGACCATGGTCTCGCGGTCCATGGCGTATTTCAGCGCCAGACGCAGGTCGTTATTGTCGAACGGCGCCGTGTTGCAATGCATGATGAACACGTAATGGCCACGGCCGGCGGTCGCGAGGATTTCAACATTCGGTGCGCGCTTCAACAGGTCGACGGTCTTCGGGTCGACGCGGTTGATGTAATGCACCTGGCCCGACGACAGTGCGGCGATACGTGCCGTCGCATCGTTCATGCCAATGATTTCGATAGAGTCGACATAGCCGCGATCCTTGCGCCAGTCGTCCTTGTTTTTCTCCAGCGTGGCGCGCACGCCGGCCTCGAAGGTGACGAGCTTGTAGGGGCCGGTGCCGATCGAAGCGAAGGGATCATCATTGCCGCCGTTCGGCTGGATGACGAGATGGTAGTCGGTCAGGAGCAACGGCATGTCGGCGTTGCCTTCGGTGAGCGTCAGGACGAGGTTGTCGCCATCGGCCTTGATTTCCTTGATGGACTTCACGACGCCGAGCGCGCCCGATTCCGACTTGCTGTCGGTGTGGCGCTTGAGGGTGGCGACAACGTCGTCGATCGTCAGGTCCTTGCCATTATGGAACTTCACGCCCTTGCGGATCTTGAAGGTCCAGGTGACAGCATCCTTCGACGGTTCCCAGGATTCGGCAAGCGACGGCACGGCGGCGCCGGTGAGCGGGTCGGATTCGACCAGCATGTCGCCCCAGCAGCGGCCGACACAGAACATGAATTGCGACAGGAATTTCGCCGGATCCTTGCTGTCGGTGGCGGCACCGCCTTCAAGGCCGAGTTTCAGATGGCCGCCATGCTTCGGCTCGGCCGCCATCGCGCTTTCGGTGAAAAGTGCGTCGGCAAGTGCCAATGTCATGCCGGCTGCCATGGCGCGTCCCATGAATTCGCGGCGGCTGAGCCCACCCGAGGTCACGCGGCTTGCGAGGTGTTTCGTATAATCGCTCATTCCCCAGTTCCTTCTTTTTGATGCGTTGATAGAATTCTCGGGCTGGACTTCAAGACGCGGTTTCCTCTTCCGCTTGAGGCCTGGTTGCCCGCGATCATGCAGGAAAATCACACGGTTGCTACCGTTTTCTCATTTTCCTTTCCAGATTGGAGCTCGCTTCTCCGCGAAAGCCCTTGCGCCTTCCAACTGGTCTTCGCTCGAATAGAGGGCATCGACGGTCGCAAACTGCCTTTTGGTGATCTTGTTCATGGCAGTCTGGAACGTCGTTCCCTCGGCCTCGCGGACGATTTCCTTGATGGCGGCGTAGACGAGCGGCGGACCGCTTTCCAAAAGACGGGCGAGTTCCCATGCCCGATCCATCAACTTGTCCGCGGCGACGATCTCGTTGATGAAGCCCCAGCGATGCGCCTCGGCGACATCGAGCCAGCGGCCGGTCAGGAGCATGTCCATCGCGATGTGGTAGGGGATGCGCTTCGGCAATTTGATCGATGCGGCATCCGCGACCGTTCCCGAGCGGATTTCCGGAAGGGCGAAGGTTGCGTGTTCGACGGCGATGATCAGGTCGGTGGAAAGGGCGATCTCCAGACCGCCGCCGCAACAGATGCCATTGACGGCGCAGATCACCGGCTTGTTGAGATCGCGAAGTTCCTGCAGGCCGCCGAAACCGCCGACGCCATAGTCGCCATCGACCGCATCGCCTGCAGCGGCCGCCTTCAAATCCCAGCCGGCGGAAAAGAATTTCTCGCCCGCACCGGAGATGATCGCCACGCGCAGCTCGGGGTCGTCGCGGAAATCGCGGAAGATCACGCCCATCTCACGGCTGGTCGCAAGGTCGATGGCGTTCGCCTTCGGCCGGTCGATGATGACCTCCAGGATACCGTTGTCGCGTCGGACGCGAATGGGGCTGTGCAACTTTTGCTACCTCCTTCGCCGGATGAGGGCGTCTGCGGCTACGACGCCACGGCTTTCAGGCAAGACCATCAATGGATTAATGTCTAGTTCTTCAAGCCGCGCGGCGTGTTTTACGACATATTCTGCCGTTGATACGACGGCATCGACAACTAAATCGAGGTTGCCTTTCGCGCCGCCGCGATACCCCTCGATCAGTTTTGTTACTTTAAGCTGTGAAATGGCATCCAGAACGTCCGTTCTCGTCACCGGAAGAGCCAAAATGACGGAATCTTCAAGCAATTCAACCAGGATTCCACCCGCACCGACCGTCAGAGCCAATCCGAGGACCGGGTCGCGCACGGCTCCGACGATCAGCTCGGCGACCGGACGCTCGATCATCCGCTCGACCAGGTAACCGGCGGCAACATGCGCCATCCGCTGGGCGGCGCTTCGTACAGCCTCCATATCCCGCAGGTTGAGCGCGACAGCGCCAGTCTCGGACTTGTGTTCGACGCCCAAAGCCTTCAAGGCGACGGGGAAACCGAGGCGCTGTGCCTGCTCGGCAGCTTCGCTCGGCGTGGCGGTCGTTGCGCCAACGGGAACGGTAAGACCAAAGGCGGATAGTTCAGCCTTGGCTGTTGCCTCATCCAAGGTCTCGATCTCACCTTCGGCCAAGGCGGTATCGAGCAGCGGCAGCGGCGGTTGAGCGCGCCAGACCGCCCCGATCCCGCTCGCAATTTCCGCCGCGGCAATGGTTTCGCTGATACCGCAAAGGGGTACAATACCATCTTCGATCAGCGACAAGGCGATGGTTTCGGGCATATTCTCCGGCAGCGTCGCCAGGATCCCGGCACGGGCGCCGGTGTGTTTCGCTGCTGCGGAGATGGCGGCGACCGTCGTCATCCAGTCCGCGCCGTCGCAACGGTCCTCCCGCGGGAAATCGAGGACGACCAGATTGAGCGCGTAGCCGCCCTCGAACATGGCGATGAAGGCCTCCGTCTGGCGAGTAAGATCGCCCCAGACGAAGGTGTGATAATCGAGAGGGTTGGAGAGGGTGACCATCTCACCGAGGCTCTGCCGCAAGGTAGGCAGTTGCTCCGGCTTCAGGGCGCGGAAATCCACGGCCCGGCCGGTGGCGGCATCGGCCATCAGCGAAGCCTCGCCGCCGGAACAGCTCATTGAGGAGATCGCATCGCTTGCCAGTGGGCCGGTGACATGTAGCAGTTTCAGCGTTTCGATCATTTCCGGCAGCGTGGCGACCCGACCGATGCCGAGACGGGCGAGAACTGCATCGGCGACGGCGTCGCTGCCGGCAAGCGAAGCCGTATGCGAGACGGCGGCGCGCTGTGCCTGTTCGGACTTTCCGACTTTCAGCGCAACAACGGGCTTGCGCAGTTCGCGGGCGCGCATGGCAAGCTTTTGCAGGGCATGAACGTTTCCAAACCCTTCGATATGCAGACCAATCGCCGTAACGCGCGGATCTTCGAGGACGGCGAGAGCCAAGTCCGATAGTCCGATTTGCGCCTGGTTGCCCGCCGTCATCAGATAGGCGAGGGGCAGGCCGCGTTTTTGCATGCTCAAATTGATGGCGATGTTGGAGGATTGGGTGAGAATGGCGACGCCGCTTTCGACACGGGCCATTCCATGCTGGTCGGGCCAGAGCAGGGCGCCGTCCAGCCCGTTGATCACGCCATAGCAGTTCGGCCCGACGATCGGCATGTCGCCGGCCGCGTTGACCAGCGCTTCCTGCAGCGTGATACCATCGGACAATTCCGCGACCGCTTCGCTGAAGCCCGAGGCATAGCAGACGGCACCGCCGGCGCCTCGAGCTGAAAGCGCGCGGACGATATCGACGGTCAGCAGCCGGTTGACGCCGACAAAGGCGGCATCCGGTGCTGCGGGCAGTTCGTCCACCGATCGATAACAACGGCGGCCGAGCACGCTTTCCAACGTCGGGTGCACCGGCCAGATCTCACCGGAAAATCCCATCCGGTCGCATTGTTCGATGACCCGACGCGCCTCGCGACCACCGAAGACGGCGATTGTTTGCGGTCTGATCAGGCGGTCTAGCGAGCGTTGGGTCATCCGGTCAGGCTCCGAACGGCCGCAACAGATCGCGGCTGATGATATGCCGCTGGATTTCCGAGGTCCCGTCCCAGATGCGCTCGACGCGCGCATCGCGCCAGAAACGGGCAAGCGGCAGATCGTCCATCAGCCCCATGCCGCCGAAGATCTGGATCGCTTCGTCGGTGACGCGGGCCAGCATTTCCGAGGCATAAAGTTTGGCCGAGGCAACCTCGCGATTGGCGGAAAGACCCGCGTCGAGCCGCCAGGCGGCAGACAACGTCAACAGGTCGGCGGCGTCGATCTCGGTGATCATGTCGGCCAGCTTGAACGACACACCCTGATTGGCGCCGATCGGCCGGCCGAACTGCTTGCGCTCCGCCGCATAGGGCAGGGCCAGATCGAAGACACGGCGAGCCCGTCCGACGCAGGTGGCCGCCACCGTCAAACGCGTGCCGTACAGCCATTCATTGGCGATATCGAAACCGCGATGCACGTCGCCGAGCACTTGGGATTTGGGAAGGCGGCAATCCGTGAAATTCAGAACGGAGTTGTGGTAGCCGCGATGGGATAGCGATTCATAACCTTTGAGGATCTCGAAGCCCGGCGTGCCGCGATCGACCAGAAAGGCCGTGATCTTTTTCTTGGTGCCCTTCGGTGTTTCCTCCTCGCCGGTGGCGGCAAAGACGATGACAAAATCGGCGACATCGGCGTGCGAGATGAAATGCTTGGTGCCGTTGAGAATGAAATCGCTGCCGTCCTGGCGCGCAGCGCATTTCATTCCGCGCATGTCGGAGCCGGCATCGGGTTCTGTGATGGCGAGAGCATCGATCTTTTCCCCGCGCACGGCCGGCATCAGATATCGCTCGCGCTGCTCGCCTTCGCAGGCCATCAGAATTCCGGAGGGGCGGCCAAAGAAGACGGTCAGCGCCATCGAGCCGCGGCCGAGTTCGCGCTCGACGAGGGTAAAGGTGGTATGGTCGAGACCGGCGGCGCCGACCTCTTCGGGAAAGTTACAGGCATAAAAGCCGAGATCGATGCATTTGCGCCGGATCTCCTCTCCGAGCTCCGGCGGCACGATGCCGGTGCGATCGACCTCGTTCTCATGCGGATAGATTTCCGTCTCGACGAAGTCACGGACGGTCTTGACGATCATTTCCTGTTCTTCGTTGAGCCCGAAATTCATGTCCGCTTCCTCCTAGCGTTTTTGTCCGACACGGCGCCCGATGCCCTCCGGCAGGGGCAATTTTGCATGAGCCTCGGCGATCGGCCTTACTTTGCGCAGCACCTCCTCCGGTGCGGGAGCGGCCTTGCCTGCCTTGGCATCGACATGCAGCAACATATGTTCAGCGGTGGCAATGATATCGCCCGTGGCCGTGTCGTGGATCGTGTGGAACAGATGCAGCCGCTTCTCATCGGCGGACAGGAGCTGGCAGGTCGAATGGATCGCCTGGCCGAGCTTGGCCTCGCCGATGTGGCGGATATGCGTCTCGACCGTGTAGTAGCTGTGGCCACGCTCGACATAGTCAAAATCGACACCGATGAGGCGCAGGAGAGCGTCGGAAGTATCGCCGAACACCTGCAGATAGCGATGCTCGGTCATGTGGCCGTTATAGTCGACCCAAGCGGGGCTCACCTTGGTTTCGATAAGGCGCAGCGGTCTTGCCAGGTCGTGAAATTTTCTTTCGCCGCCGCCGGTTGCCCAGAGACTTTGCTCGAAATCCTTGAGCAGCTTGCCGGCACCCCAGCCCTTGCCGCCATGGCTGCCCTTCAATGTCTGAAGGATGCCGACGAGATTTTCATCGCGGATACGCTCCAGCTCGCGGATCGACAAGCCGGCGGCCTGTTCGTCCGACTGCTGGCCGATCTTCTCGACCAGCGCGTCGTCGAGGTCGACGACATCCATCAGCTTGGTCCAGTTCCATTGCAGAGCCGGGCCGAACTGCGCCAGGAAGTGCCGCATGCCCGCTTCGCCGCCGGCGATACGGTAAGTCTGGAAGAGGCCCATCTGGGCCCAGCGCAGGCCGAAGGAATAGCGGATGACATCATCCAGTGTTTCGACGGTGCAGATGTCGTCCTTGATCAGCCACAGCGCCTCGCGCCACAGGGCTTCCAGCAGGCGGTCGCCGACGAAGGCCTCGATCTCCTTGGCGATATGAACGCCCTTCATGCCGATGGGCGGCAGCCGGTCCATGGCGGCTTGGATCGTCTCCCTGGAGGTCCTTTCACCGCCGACGATTTCGACAAGCGGCAGCAGGTAGACCGGATTATAGGGATGGGCGACGAAGAGACGCTCGGGGTGACGCATGTCGCGTTGCAGGTCGGTCGGCAGCAGGCCAGAGGTGGAGGAGCCGATCAGCGCGTCGGGCCTTGCCGCCGCGTCGATCTGCGTCAGCACCTTGCGCTTCAGATCAAGCCGCTCGGGAACGCTCTCCTGGATCCAGTCCGCACCGGCCACCGCCTCTTCCAACGTCTCTCGGAAGGTGAGTTTGCCGCGCGCGGGAAGCGGCGCGCCGGTGAGCATCGCATAGGCCTTTTCGGCATTCGCCAGCACTTCGCCGACGATGCGGGTCGCTTCCGGATGCGGGTCGAAGACATCGACATCGATGCCGGCCAAAAGAAAACGCGCAATCCATCCGCCGCCGATGACGCCGCCGCCGATGCAGGCTGCCTTGTTGATCTTGGTCATCTAAGCCTCAGCGTTTCGTCAGTTTCAGTTTCTTGCGGACATCTTCAGGGCCGATAATGCGCGCGCCCATGCCTTCGATGACCTGCACCGCCTTTTCGACGAGCTGGGCATTGGTCGCGAGCAGGCCCTTTCCGACGTAGAGATTGTCTTCCAGGCCGACACGGACGTTGCCGCCGGCAAGGACGGACGCGGCGGGATAGGCCATGGCGTTGCGCCCGATGGAAAAGGCCGAGAAGGTCCAGCTCGGTGGAACGTTATTGACCATCGCCATGAAGGTGTTGAGGTCATCGGGCGCCCCCCAAGGGATGCCCATGCAGAGCTGGATGAGGACCGGATCCTCAATAAGACCCTCCTCGGCAAGCTGTTTGGCAAACCAGAGATGACCGGTATCGAAGGCTTCGATTTCGGGGCGGACACCGAGATCGGTCATTTTCTTCGCCATGGCCCGCAGCATCGAGGGCGTGTTGGTCATCACATAGTCGCCGAGACTAAAGTTCATCGTGCCGCAATCGAGCGTGCAGATTTCCGGCAGGCATTCGGCGACATGGCTGACACGCTCCGTTGCGCCAGCCATGTCGGTGCCCCTGACGTTCAAGGGCAGGGGGCTTTCGACATCCCCGAAGATCAGATCGCCGCCCATGCCGGCGGTCAGGTTGAGCACCACATCGACATCGGCCGAACGGATGCGGTCGGTCACTTCCCTGTAGAGATCGTTGCGGCGGCTGGCAGCCCCGGTTTCAGGATCGCGGACATGGCAGTGAACAACTGCCGCCCCAGCTTTGGCGGCATCGATCGCGGATTCCGCGATCTGCTTGGGCGTGATCGGAACGTGGCTGGATTTCGAAACGGTGTCGCCGGAACCGGTGACGGCGCAGGTGATGAAGACATCGCGGTTCATCGCAAGAGGCATTTTTGTTCTCCCTCGTATTGAGGGCATTACGCTGCAAGCAGTGGCTTCATGCTTTGCATTTTCAGAAGCAAACGATACATTATCAGAAACACGAGAAATGCCCATGTTCACGCCATCCGATACGCCGCTCGACATCGACCTGCTGATCCTACCGGAGACGAACCTGATCCTGATCGCGTCGGTGATCGAACCTCTGCGCGGTGCCAACCGCATTTCCGGCAGCGAACTCTATCGCTGGCGACTGTTTACGTTGGGCGGTTCGCCGGTCGAGACGACCAGCCTCATCCCGATACCAGCATCGGGCAGCTTCCGGCCGTCAAACGACACGGCGCCGCTCTTTGTGTTGGCGAGCTACAATTGGCGGCGCAGCGCCACGCAGGCGCTGAAGATGCAATTGTCGCAGACGGCGCGTTATCGCTCGATGATCGCCGGCATTGAGTCCGGTAGTTGGCTGCTGGCCGAGGCGAGCCTTCTCGACAATGTGTCGGCGGCTGTCCATTGGGAGGATTCGGAGGATTTCGCGCTGGCCTATCCGCAGGTGCGCGCCGTCAAGGATCGTTTCGTCATCGACGGCAAGCGCATCACCACCGCCGGCTCGATGCCAACGGTGGATCTGATGCTGGAAATCATCCGGCGGCGGCAAGGCTATTCGCTGGCGCTCGAAGTCAGCCGGCTTTTCATCTATGAGCCGGCGACCGTCTATGGTGCCATGGAGCTGTCGCCGTCGACAGCCGGTTTACGTCTGCGTGATCCCCGCGTCGCCCAGTCCGTGCGACTGATGGAAGAGCATATCGAACAGCCACTGGTGCTGACGCGCCTGGCGCGGCGCATCGGGGTCAGCGCCCGTCATCTCCAGGCTCTGTTTCAGGACGACTTCGGCGCGCCACCGCATGTGCATTATCTGGCGCTCCGGCTCAACGCGGCGCGCCGCAAGGTGATCGAGACCAAGGAGTCGTTTGCGGAGATTGCCGCGGCGACCGGCTTCAATTCGGCTTCGGCCTTTTCCCGTAGCTATCGCGCCAGTTTCTCGGAAAGTCCGTCGGGTACGCGGCGGCGCTTGCGCGGGCGCTCTACGGCTGCAAAAGAGCCGACATAGGCTGGAAAGCTTCGCGCACCATCTCCGCCAGCTCCCGGATCGCCTCGCTCGAATGATAGGGGTTGCGGCGAAGTACGACGCGGGAAGAATCGACCGGCGGAAATCCATCATCGCCCGTCAGTTCCCGGCAGCCATGCGGAATGTTGCTTCGCGAGAGCGTTGTGACGGCAAGGCCGGCCGAAACGGCATTCTTCAGGCCGGAACTTGTATCGGCGACGAAGGCGATACGATAGCGCCGCCCCTGCTGCTCCAGGGAGCGCAAGGCAAAGTCACGACACCATGTCGAATCGCGATAGATCGCGATAGGCAACGGCACCGCTTCGTGCAGCCGGTGCACCAGCGATGTCACCCAGACCGTAGGGTCGATGCAGAGAACCTCGCCTGTGGTCTGATCGCTCCAGTCGAAGACGACGGCTAGATCGAGCTCGTCTCTCTCCAGGGCGGCAAGATTGTGTGCGGTATAGTCGCAGGTAACGGTGACTTCGACGGCGGGGTGCCGGATGGCGAAGGCGGCAAGCGCCGCCGGCAGGATGGTCTGGCTGTATTCCTCCGGAATGCCGATCCGGACGGGGCCGTCTAGCGGCTTGGTGCGGATGGTGGCTGCCGCCTCGGTTAGCAGGTCGATCACCCGTTGCGCATAGGGTAGCAACTGATTGCCCGCCCGGGTCAGTGCAACGCCACGCGCGCTTCTGTCGAACAATGCTTTACCAACGATTTCCTCGAGGCGCTTGATCTGCGCACTGACGGCCGATTGCGTGCGGCCGATACGCTGGGCGGCAGCGGAAAAATTCGATGTCTCGGTGATGACGAGAAACGTCCGGAGCAGATCGCTTTCGATGGGTTCGCGCATGATGGATCACAAATTTTTCTGATGGCTACTATCTCTACTATTCGTTTGTCTGATGTCAAATATCGGCGCAGACAGGGTCACCAATTCAGGTGCTGCATTTCCGAGATTCGATAGATGACCATTCAGATTCCTGCCCGAACCTTCTCCTCAAGCGAGTATGAGAAGGGTATCGTTCTTGTGGCCGTGGCCACGCTTGCGTGGAGCTGCAGTGGCATTTATGCGCGGCTTCTGACGACCGACATATGGACGGCGATCGCTTGGCGGTCGCTGTTCGGCGGCATATTCCTGTTGATCCCGAGCTTCTTCCTTGAGGGCGGCTTTTCACGGCGCCAATGGAGTTCGATTTTTCATCCCGCCGGATTGGCGATGATTGCCTGCCAGACCATCAGCCAGGCCTGTTTTATCGGTGCGCTCTACATGACCACGGTCGCAAACGTGACCATGATCTATGCAACGGCGCCGTTCATCGCCGCCTTTCTCAGCTGGTCGATGCTGAAGGAGCGCGTGGCGAAGCGGACGTTGATTGCCGGTGGTGTTTGCCTCGTCGGGGTGGCGGTTATCGTCGCTTCCTCGATTGGGGGCGGCACCGGCGTCGGCGATCTCCTTGCGCTCGGCATGACGGTCACCTTCGCTCTCATCATCGTCATCCCGCGCATCGACCGTAGCGTGCCGATCCTGCCGTCAAGCGTCGTCAGCGGGTTCCTCACATTCGTGCTCTTCCTGCCTTTCGCTTCGACGGCCTCGCTCGATGCCTATAATTGGCTGTTGCTCGCCGCATTTGGAGCGACGAATTTCGCGCTCGCCTTCGTTCTTTTCCTTTTCGGGTCAAGGCGAATGCCGGCGGCCGATGCAGCTCTCATCAGCTCGATGGAGATCGTGCTTACCCCCTTCTGGGTCTGGCTCTTCTTCTCCGAGAGGCCGCCGATGGCAACGTTCATGGGCGGTGCGATCATCCTTGCGACGATCGTGTGGCATACCGCCGTCGATCTTCGGCATGCCCGCCGTGTCCGCGCGCAGGACTAGAATGTCGTAACTGTCCGTTCCTGTTCCCGAGACGATGACAGGCTTTCGCCTCACGTCACAGTCGATCGTGGTGCCGCCACCGAACCGCGCCGGATCAGGCTGGTCTTGACGATCGTGCGCTCCGCTGGTTGCTCCTTACCGTTTAGCCGGGAAATGAGCCTTTCGGCGGCTTTCTTTCCCATCTCATAAACCGGCTGATCGACGACGGTGATCGGCGGAGCGGTAACTGTGGTCCAGTCCGCATCGAGGAAGGAAATCATCGATATGTCCCTGGGGATGAAAAGGTTCAGGGACTGTAGAGAACGGAATACCCTGAGCCCGACGAGGCTATCGGACGCCACCAAAGCCGTCGACGGATTTTCTTCCGCCAGCAAGCGTTTCACGACGGCATCCGTCCGCTGCTGATCCGTGGCGCCAAGCCTGACGTAGCGCTCCGGGTCCTCCAACCCGGCGTCGATCTGTGCGCTCAAGAAGCCCTCCACGCGCTCGCGCACGGCGGAGTTGGATATCTGCCGGCTGTCCGTGAACGGATCAACTCCGGTGTCCATGGCGGATATATAGGCGATGCGGCGATGTCCTGCCTCGAGCAGATGTCTCGTTGCGTTCATGGCGGCATCGCGGTCGTCGCCGGTCACCGAGTCGACCCCAAGCTCCGGAATGCTTCTATCGAACAGGACGAGCGGAACGCCGACACGGCGAATGTCCTGCAGATGCTCCATGCGGTCGCATCGCGCCGGCGTCACGATCAGGCCATCGACGCGCTTGCCGATAAGCAGGTCTACCGCCGATTTCTCGGTATCAAGTTCTTCGCCTGAATTGGCGATGATGACGTTGAAGCCCGCCACGCGCGCAGCGTCGCTGATGCCTCGGACGGCGAGGCTGAAAAAGGCGTTCTCGATGTCGCCGACGATAACGCCGATGATGCCGGATTTCCCCGTCGTCATGCTGCGGGCAAGTTCATTCGGCCGGTATTCCAGTTCTGTTGCCGCAGCCATTACTTGAGCGCGGACATTGTCGCTGACCACGCCATAGCCGCCGAGAACACGGGCCGCCGTGGCCTTCGAAACCTTGGCCGCTTTTGCGACGTCGGCGACGGTGACGGAACGTTTGACGGGGCTAAGGTTTTCCATGCGATGACGGTTACAAGAGTTGTTGACGGAAGGTCAATCTCAAGTTAACAAATATCCAATGAGACCGGTCTCTTTATAAGAGATACCGGTCTCTTGTGCAAATCCTTCCTTCGGCGAGACTCGATGAGGGAGCGGATGGTCACGCATAAAAATGCCGATAAGAGCACCCTTCAGAGTGGAGAATGAACATGAGCAAATCTGGCATATTCGCAGCCGCCATCGCTCCCTTGCGAGCTGGCGTCCTGGCCTATCTTCTTGCAGCCGGCATCGGGTCCGCATCCGCGGCCGACAATCCCTATAATCTGATCGATCCGCAGACTATCAGCGTCGGCACGATGGGCGATTCAAAGCCCTACACCTTTGCGACCGCCGACGGCCAATTCACCGGCTTCGACATTGAGCTCTTCCTCAATGTCGTATCGCGTATGGGCTTTGCGAAGGACAAGGTGACCTTCACCGGTCAGGAATTCTCGGCCTTGATGCCGTCCGTCGCCAATGAACGCTTCGACGTAGCGGTCGCCGCAATCGGAACGACCGAGGCACGCAAGAAGACGGTCGACTTCTCCGACGGTTATCTCGCCGGATATCTCTCCGTCCTGACACCGGAAGCTAGCATCAAGGATGCCGATACGCTGAAGGGCAAGCGCCTCGGCGTGGTGCAGGGCACCTTGCAGGAAATCTATGCCACCAAGAATTTTGCCGGAGCCGATCTCGTAAAATTCCCCGACAATAATTCGGCGGTGGCCGCGCTCAACAATGGCACGATCGACGCCCATTTCCTCGATTACGAAGCGGCCAAGCAATATGGCGAGCGTTATCCGTCGCTGAAGATCGCCGTGAACATCCCGTCCTTCGATGCGCCTGCAGGCTTCGTCATCCGGAAGGGCAATGATCCCTTCCGCACGGCGCTGAATAAAGCGCTTCACGAAGCGATGCAGGACGGCACCTGGAAGACGCTTTATGAGAAGTGGTTTCCGGGCTCACCAATGCCGGACCAATATCTACCCAAGAAGTGAAGCTTCGAGCCGCCCGCGCTTGCCGGGCGGCTCCTTCATGGCATTGCTGATGTTTATCCGAACGGATGCGTCGGTATGGCCCGCAAGAATTCATGGGGAATGGAATGGATTGGCTTGAAAATCTCCGCCGCAGCTTCCTGGACTGGGATGCCATGGCGGAAGTGCTGCCGAGCATGATCACCGTCGGCCTCAAGAACACGCTGATCCTGGCTGCGGCCTCGACGGTGCTTGGCGTCATTATCGGAATGATCCTGGCCGTCATGGGCATCTCGCAGTCACGCTGGCTGCGCCTGCCGGCACGGATCTACACCGATATTTTCCGGGGCCTGCCGGCAATCGTGACGATCCTGATCATCGGTCAGGGCTTTGCCCGTATCGGACGCGAATTGTTCGGCCCCTCGCCATTTCCGCTCGGCATCATCGCCCTCAGCCTGATTGCCGGTGCCTATATCGGCGAGATCTTTCGGTCGGGCATTCAAAGCGTCGAGCGCGGCCAGATGGAAGCCTGCCGCGCGCTCAGCATGAGCTACGGGCAGGGGATGCGGCTGATCGTCATCCCGCAAGGCGTAAGGCGCGTTCTCCCTGCGTTGGTCAATCAGTTCATCGGCAACGTCAAGGATTCGAGCCTTGTCTATTTCTTGGGCTTGCTTGCCTCGGAGCGCGAGATTTTCCGCGTCGGGCAGGATCAGGCCGTGGTCACGGGCAATCTGTCGCCCTTGCTGCTTGCCGGTGTGTTCTATCTCCTCATCACCGTGCCGCTTACCCATTTCGTCAACTACATCGACGCGCGGCTGCGGCTTGGAAGACAGGGGCGCGGCTCGGGTGTTGCCAGCGGTCTCGTTGAGGTCGGCGAATTGCGCGCCGCTTCCAACATCACCGGTAGTGAACCGCGCTTCAAGGCAGGGGCGCTCAAGGTGCGCGATCTCAGCATGGCCTATGGCGATCTCGATGTGCTGAAGGGCGTCGATCTCGATATCGCTCCGGGGACGGTGACCTGCATCATCGGCCCATCGGGGTCCGGCAAGTCGACGCTTCTGCGGTGCCTGAACCGGCTGGTGGAGCCGAAACGCGGCGATATTCTGCTTGATGGCGAAAGCATTCTGGCAATGAAGCCGGAAAGTCTGCGCCGTCGCGTCGGCATGGTGTTCCAGCACTTCAACCTGTTTCCGGACCATACCGCGCTCGACAACGTCATGTTGTCACTGACGAAGATCAAGAAGATGCCGAGGAGCGAGGCGCTTGGGATTGCCGAAGCACGCCTTACCGAGGTCGGTCTCGCCGAACGCAAGGATCATCGCCCGGCGGGTCTGTCGGGCGGACAACAGCAGCGTGTCGCAATTGCCCGTGCGCTGGCGATGGATCCCGAGGTGATCCTGTTCGACGAGGTGACGAGCGCGCTCGATCCCGAACTGGTCAAAGGCGTTCTCGATCTGATGGCGAACCTTGGACGGCAGGGCATGACGATGGCTGTCGTCACCCACGAAATGGGATTTGCCCGCAGGGTTGCCGATCAGGTCGTGTTCATGGATGAAGGCCGCATCATTGAAGCGGGGCCCCCGCAGCAGATTTTCGACAGTCCGCAAAGCGAGCGGCTGAAGCGCTTCCTCGCTGAGGTTCTCTGATGCCTGTCGCCACGATATAAACCACGGATTTTCACAGCCAGACAACGTCAACAGATAAGGTTATCCAACATGCATGCTTCCACTCAGCCTTCGAAGGTCATCGTCGTTGGCGGCGGGATTTTCGGGGTTTCGACCGCACTTCATCTCGCGCGGCTCGGCGTTCGCACGGTGATCATCAATGACCGTCCGCTGGCGAACGGCGCCTCCGGGCGCTCGCTCGCCTGGCTCAACTCGGCGCGAAAGCGCTCGGATGCCTATCATCGGCTGCGTTTGGCCGGTATCGACCGCTACCGGACGCTGGCCGCCAAATATCCGGATGCGCGGTGGCTGCGGTTCGACGGCGGGCTGACCTGGGATGCGGATGGCGGCGATAATGAGATTGCCGAGGTCTTCGAATACGAACGCAATCTCGGTTACCACGCTCTACTGCTCACCCCGTCGAAGATTGCCGAGACGACACCGGGCGTCGATGCCAGCACGGTGACGCCGCAGGGTGCCAAGTTCAATCCTGGCGAGGGTTGGGTCGACCTGCCTTCGTTGATCGGCGTTCTCGCCGAGGAGTTCAAGGCGCTGGGCGGCGAGATCGTCGTCGACGCCGGACGCGCGACCGTTAATGTCGAAGAGGGCCGGGCTTGCGGCGTGACGACATCGAACGGTGTCCGCTGGGATGCCGATGCCGTGTTGCTTGCGGCCGGTGGAGCCGTTCCCGCGATCGTGGCCGAGGCGGGTCAGCACATTGCCGACGGAACGCCGATTGCGCTTCTTGTCAGAACGAAACCGATCAAGCACCCGTTGAAAGCGGTCCTGAACACGCCACGCGTCGCCATTCGCCCGACACCGGACGGTGGTTTTGCGCTCGATTCCGCTTGGTCCGAGGAGGAAGTCGGCATCAATGCGGACGGGAGCTACGAGATAAAGCCATCCACGCTCGAAGGCCTGCTTCGCGAGGCATCGAAAGTGCTTGAAGGAAATCCCAAGCTCGAACTGGCGGATTATGGCGTCGGACCGAAGCCCATTCCGGGCGACGGCGACCCGGTGTTCGGAGAATTGCAGTCCATCCCCGGCTACTTCGTCGCCTTCAGCCACAGCGGCGCCACGCTTGGCCTGATTGCCGGTGAACTGCTCGCCGACGAGATTTCGACCGGAAAGCGTCATCCACTGCTGGCTAATTTCCGGCCTGAGCGCTTTTCCAAGTAGGTCATATAGGGCGATTTGGCCTCGCTGTTTCGGCGGGGTTTTGCTCAGTGGATCGAGCCGAGCAGCATCGGGCTCGAGGCGAGATTGTCAACGAGAACCGTCATGGCGTAGCAGGCGACAAGCAATTGAGCTGAAAAGGTCAGCACCGGCCGCCAGTCCTTGGCGGCCGAAGCCCGCTTGTAGGGCGGGGCGGCGCTCTTCCCGGTTTCAATGGGGATATTCTCGAAGGTCTTTGCTCCGAACGCCAGCAAGCAGAGAACGTTGAAAATGATGAACTGGCGTGCCCCCGCGCCGATGATGCAAAACATCGCGTTGCAGCCAACACAGCTGGCCCAAAGATAGACACGCCCTTGCTTGCCGAGATAGCGCCTGACACCCGCCAGCCCATTCAGCAAATGTTCCGGATCGCCTGATCCTGCATTTGGGGTTTGTTTCACATCCGGTCTCCTTGCCCGAATCCGGGTGGACATAAGGAAACCAGTTTTCGCCCGTGGCATGTGTTGCATTGTATTGCGGCGTGTTTTTTTAGTTTGCCGCGGATAGGTCGCTATGGCGCGTTCCGGCCGTAACAAAACGTAACAAGATAAAACATTGCATTACATCGGAATCGCTATGTTGGTCCGTATTCCAACAAGAGGTCCTCGGATGCTTTCTGATTCTCTATCATCCCATCGTCGGACGGACGTTCTGATCTGTCTCGACAATCCTCAGGCCACCACCAGCATCGGCTCGGTTCTGTCCGCACGAGGACTGTCGGTCGCAGCGATCTCGATGTCGGGAATACAGAGCGAGTTCGAGCCGAATGGCTGTCGGGTCGTGATAACGCATACTGCGATGATCGGCCGGGTTCGAACATGGTTGAAATTGCCCGTGGTCAATATCGAGGCTTTCATCTTCGAGCGGCCGGACCATTCGCCGACGGGCTCGCCAAAACAGTTTGATGGCGCCGCATTCGTGAAGCGCGTCCTGGCGGTCATGAGCGACGCTGATAGACGCGCACCACAATAATGAGCACCGGTCGGCACCACACGGAAACATCCGAAGGCATTTCTGGTCAGTCCCTGGCGGAGCTGAGAGTTGCTGTCGTCTGGTTTCTGGAGGCCTCCGTCGCGGTGATCTTCGGCCTGTCGGGCATCTTAAAGGTATCGAAGCCCATCGAATATCTCGGCAGTCTGGGCATGGATTCCGTGATGGCTCTCCCCGAATGGGCCGTTCGCGCTGTTGGCGTAGCCGAACTGCTTTCGGCGGGCGCTTTGTTGGTGCCGGCCATGCTCGGTGTGCTCGTTGCCCTCGCGCCCCTAGCTTGCGTCGCGCTTCTGGTCGTGCAGGCCTTTGCCATCATCCTTGAGCTTTCGCTTGCCCACGGCGATTACGCGCTGACTATCAACTTCGTCCTGCTCGGCTGTCTGGCGGTTGTCGCCTGGCATCGTCTCCAAGCCATTCGATAACGGTTCGGTGTTTCACAGGCGCTGCTGGGTCGCCTTGTCGAAAAAATGGACATTCGGCGATTTGAAGGAAAGCTGCACCTTCTGGTTCGGGGCCAACTCCGCGCGCTCCCGCATGACCCATGTGAGCTCTTTGCCCTCCACCTCCAGCGCCACATGGGTCTCTGAGCCCGTTGGCTCGATGACGGTAACGGTTGCCGGCACGCCGCCATCGGCCGCAAAGGAGATGTCTTCGGGTCGAATGCCGATGAGGATATCCTTATTCTCCGCCTGGGCCGGCGCATCGAGGAGTTCGACGGGCGTGCCGCTCGGCAGCAGAAGGGTTGGCTTCAGACCGCCGGTGAGCCTGCCTTCGAGGAAGTTCATTGCTGGGGATCCGAGAAAACCTGCCACGAAGACATTTTTCGGCTGGTCGTAAAGCTCGAGCGGTGTTCCGATCTGTTCGACTTTGCCGCCCTGCAACACCACGATCTTGTCGGCCATCGTCATCGCCTCGATCTGGTCATGGGTGACATAGACGATGGTCGTTTTCAGCCGCTGATGCAGCGCCTTGATCTCGGCCCGCATCTTGACGCGCAATTTTGCGTCCAGATTGGACAGCGGTTCATCGAAAAGGAAGACCTTCGGATCGCGCACGATAGCGCGGCCCATGGCGACGCGCTGGCGCTGGCCGCCGGAAAGCTGTGCGGGCTTGCGGCCAAGCAATGGCTGAAGGCCGAGGATCTGCGCGGCCTCGCCAACCTTTCGCTCGATTTCGGGACGCTTCGCGCCGGCAAGTTCCAGCGCGAAGCCCATGTTTTGGGCGACGGTCATTTGCGGATAGAGCGCATAGTTCTGGAAGACCATCGCGATATCGCGATCCTTCGGCTGCAGGTTGTTGACGACGCGCCCACCGATCGAGATCTCACCGCCGGTGATTTCCTCCAGCCCCGCGATCATCCGCAGAAGCGTTGACTTGCCGCAACCGGACGGCCCGACGAGAATGACGAATTCACCGTCCGATATGTCGACATCGACGCCATGGATGATATCCACCGCTCCGTAGGATTTTTTGACGTTCTTGATGGTCAGTCCGGACATGAAATTGCTCCCTGTGAGGCCCGATCAGTTCTTTTTGCGGATGCGAAGGGCCTGGTATGGCTTGCCCGGCAGTTCGACGCCGAAGGCAGCGTCCGGCTTGCCGCCGCGCACGATCGCGCCGTGCCGCGTAGGATGCGGGATCGGAGCGTCCACCTTCCTTGCGGGGGTAATGGTCATCTCCCAGGTATCGATGATGTCGACGTCGTAGTCGGTGCCATCCTTGGGCAGACCCGTCGACCAGATGACGGGCTGGTGTTCGCCGAGATAGATATAGCTGACATTGCCGTCGCGAGCCCCAGAGACACGCGTCCATGGCCATTCGCCCGCAGCTCCGAGCGGGTCGAGCCCGCCAACGACGTCTTGCTCCAGCAAATCGCGGAGGAAGCCAATACGTTTCCATGCCTCGCCGCGCAGTTCGCCGCCCTTGGCCCACCAGATGAGATCCTGCGGATGCGAGTAGGTTTCGCCGTGGCCGGCATAGCCGCCGCGCATCATCGTGAGCCAGAAGCGATGGACAAGCTCCTGCGCCGTCAGGTTGCCCCAGGACTGGATGATATTGCCTTCATATTCCGGCTCGTCGTTGACGACAGGCTTGCCATAGGCATCGCGCCATTCCTGCGTCCGCTTGACGTCCCAGTTCTGGATGCAGGTATGCGTGACCCAGGGCTTGCGATGATCGAAGTTCATCGTCTGCTCACCATTGTGGATCGATTTCAGATGGCCGTAGGGATCGTTCTCCTCGAGGATATGAAAATAGCGGTCCCATTGCGCCATCGGCTTGGTGTCGAGGAGAAAGTCGTATTCGTTGGCGAGCGCCCACCAGACATTCCTGTAAGCGGCAAGCCGGGCCGCGAGATATTCGACATAGCGGAAGTCCTGCTCGGCGGACATGTCGGCATAGCCCCAGCGGTCATAGGGGTGAAACATGATGATATCGGCTTCGATGCCGAGGGCGCAAAGGGCCGCGACCTGCTTTTCGAAATGCTGGAAGAGGACCGGGTTCGGACGGTCGAAGTCCTCTTTGCCGTCGGCACCCTTCTCGAAGCACGGATAAAGCGGTTCGTTGACGTTATAAGGGTAGTCTTTCGGAAACACCCCCATGCGGATCTTGTTGAAGCGTGCGTTCTTCAGCGTTTCGAGCGTTTGTGCTTGCATCTCCAGCGGCTGATGCGTCCAGGCATAGCAAGTCGTCCCGAAGGAGAGGAATGGCTTGCCGTCGGCATAGGCGAAATGGAATTTGTTGCGCACGCGCACCGGCCCGTGATTGCCCTCGGACGGCTTGGTGGCGATGAGCGAGCCGGTTTTGCCGTCGAGTTCCACGGTCTTGGAACGCGTGCTGAAGGACCATTCGCCTTCGTTGTCGGGCATGAAGCGAACGCGATAGACGCCGTCGCCATCGTAAAAGCCGGGCACGCGGACCTCGCGGCTGTTCTGGCTGAAAACGGCATCGAATGCCACGTCGAGATAGGGATTGCCGCTCGAAGGGCCGTTGAAGGCCGCCTCGAAGACGCCCCATTTTTCGACGGTTGCATTGGACATGATGTTCTCCTCGAAAGACTTTGAAAGTGGGGACTCAGCCCTTGACGGCGCCGGAGGTGAGGCCGGAGACGAAGTATCGCTGGAAGATGAGGTAGACGAGTGTTGCCGGCAGCACGGTCATGACGATCGCGGCATTGAGCTGACCGTAATCGTTGGAAAACTGCCCCTGGAAGGACATCAATCCCAGCGGCAGCGTCCACATATGCTGGTCTTGGAGCAACACGAGCGCCATGGCGAACTCGTTCCAGGTGGAGACGAAATCCAGGATCAGCAGCGCGGCCAGCACCGGCAGGCAGACCGGCAGAAAGATCCGGCGAAAGATGGTGAAGTGGCTCGCACCATCGATCAGGGCTGCTTCGGAGAGTTCCTTTGGAATGCCCTTGAAGAAGCCATGCAGGATGAAGACCTGATAGGGTACGCCGAAGGCGATATAGGGCAGGATGACGCCGGGATAAGTGTCGATCAGCCCCAGCGAATTGACGAGCGTGAACAGCGGCGCCAGCATGACCTGAAACGGGATCATCGTGCCGAAGACGACGAGAAGCAGCAATGCCTTCCCGGTCTTAAAGGGGATCTTGGCGAGCGCATAGGCCGCCATCGCGGAAAGCGCCAGCCCCAGCGGAACCTTGATGACGGTGATGATGGCGCTGTTGAAGAATGCGTTGGCGAAGTTTCCCCGGCTCCAGGCATTGCTATAATTCTCGAGGGCCAGATGGGCGGGCGGCATGAAGGCGCCGGTGCTGGTAACATCGGCCTTCGTCTTCAGCGATGTGAAGACGATGAACACGAAGGGCGCGACCCAGATCAGGGCGACGACGATGAGTGCGATCCAGAGCCCGATCAGGATCGGATCCCGCCTTGGCTTTCCTACGGTGGCCGTATCGAAGGTGACAGCCATGGATTCGGGTGACGTCGCGGTCATTGCTCGGCCTCCTCATGCTTCTGCGTCCATCGCAGGTAGGGGACGACAATGGCGATGGTGATCAGCAGCAACACGACCGAGATTGCCGCGCCACGGCCGAAGTCGAAGATCTGCATCGCCTGGGTGAAGGCCCAAAGCGCCAGCATCTGCGTGGATTGCGCCGGTCCGCCGCCGGTGAGGCCATAGACGATGTCGAAGGCCTTGAGCGACGAAATGATCGACAGCACGAGTACGATCGTGATGGTCGTGCGAAGGGCAGGGAAGGTGACGTGCTTGAAGACGGCCCAGCGTCCCGCGCCGTCGATGCGAGCGGCTTCGACCAGAGACTGCGAAACATTCTGCAGACCGGCCAGGAATAGAACCATGGAAAAGCCGACCGACTGCCAGAGATAGGCAACGAAGACCGAATAAAGCGCGATGTCTCTATCGCCAAGCCAGTCCTTGATCCAGGTCTGGAGGCCCATGGATGTCAGTATCTCGCTGAAGAGGCCGAAGAATGGGTCGTACATCCATTTCCACATCGTCGCGACGGCGATGGGGGCGATGATGACTGGAAGGTAGAAGATGGCGCGGAACGTGTTGCGGCCGAAGAGCTTCTGATTGAGGCTCAATGCCAGGAGAAGCCCCACCATTGGCGGGAACACCAAACACATGATGGTCCAGATGACCGTATTCTTGAAAGCGACCCAGAAGACAGGATCGCGCGTGAAGATATATTGGTAGTTTGCAAGGCCGACGAAGGGACGCTGAGGATCGAGCCCGTTCCATTTCTGGAAGCTCAATATCGCGACATTGACCATCGGATACAGCGCGAAGATTGCGTAGATCGCCAGCGCCGGGGCGAGCAACAGGAACGCCTGCACGCGGGGATCATGTGTTCGGTTTCGCAATGACATTCTCATCTGCTCCGGACGACAAGCGGCTGGCGCGTGGGCTTTTAGGGCTCGGAATAGCCGGCCCCGATGGATGATCGGGGCCGGTCAGCATCCTGGGAGGACTTAGGTCCGGCCTGCGATGAAGGTCTGTAGCTGCTTGGCGGCATCCGCCGGTTCGATGTTTCCGGACGCGACGTCATTGATCACGCGGAAATATTCTGTCGTGACATCAAGCGGAAACGCCTGGTCGCCGTTCATGTAGACCTTGCCGTAGGTCTTGAAGATATCCAGCCATTTGGCTTCAAGCGGCTTCTGGCCGGTGTATTGGACGTTCTTGTTGACCGAGATCGAGCTGATCTGCCCGACCAGATCTTGCTGGACCTTGGTCGACAGGAAGTAATCCAGGAATTTTGCAGCAAGATCAGGATCTTTGCTCTTGGTGCTCACGTAGTTGTATTCGGCGAAGCCATAGAGGCGGTTGGTGTTCGTCGGGAACGGGAAAATCCCGTAATCGTCGAGGTTTGCGCCACTGCCGCTCAACTGGCCGACAAGCCAATCCCCCTCCAGCATCATTGCCGCGCGGCCCGCGACGAACAGGCTGTAGGATTGCTGATTGCTGATGCCCATGAAGGGCTGAAGCGTGTAGTTCTTGGTCCACTTTGCGAATTCGATGAAGGCGTCCGTCGCGCAAGGTTCTTTCGTCCAGTCAAGCTTCATCGCCATCAGCGCATCGTGCTTGTCGGCACCGCACTTCGTTTCAAGGATCACGTCCATCAGCCGCATGACATGCCAATTGACCGAGCCGCCGAAGGTGAAGGCCGGAATTCCGGCAGTCTTCAGCTTCTCGGCATCCGCAAGCAGATCCTCGTAGGTTTTCGGCTCTTCGGTGATGCCGGCCTGCTGGAACAGTTTCTTGTTGTAATAGACCGCCTCACCCTTGAAGGTGAAGGGGACGCCATGCTTGCCGCCCGGATAAAGGTCGGCGAAGGCGGCCGCCGAGGGGAGGAGTTCATCGCTCCATTTGTATTGCGTGTAATATTTGTCCAGCGGCAGCGACAGGCCGGCTTTGACATATTCGCCACCGAGACCAAGCCCGGCCCAGCTGAAATAGATATCGGGACCCTTGCTGGAACCCGCCGCCACGCGAAGAGCGGTCTTGTGTTCATCAACACCACGCTGAACGATTTCGATATGCGTTCCCGGGTTTGCGGCCTCGAAATCGGTTGCCACCTTCTTCAGCGCAGTATTGGCGCCGCCATTATCGAAATTGAGCGTCCACAGCGTCAGGTCCTGCGCTTTCGCACCGGTTGCCGTCAGGGCAGCCGCAGCAATCGCGACCGCGCCAAAACCTCTCGCATATTTGGAGTTGATACGCATTTTTCCGTCCTCCTCTGAAGAATGCTGAGGGCGGTTTTGTCAAATCACCAGATACATGTCAACTGGTATGATGAGCTCATCATCATTGAGGCGAGAAGAAGGCGTGGAAGCATGCGACGACGACGGCTGCCGAGGCGGCGCCGGGATCAATGTGGCCCAAAGCGCGCTCGCCAAGCCGGGAAGACCGCCCCTTCGTGGCGATCATATCCTTCGTTGCTTCCATGCCGGATTGCGCCGCGACGAGCGCTGCGGAAAAGCACTCTTCCAGCGGCATTCCGTGGTCCCGCGCAGCCTGGCAGGCGGCGGCAGCCGGTGCCCAAGCGTCGATCATGGTCTTCTCACCGACTTCGGCCTTGCCGCGATCCTGGATCCCCTTGGCAATCGCCGCGAATGCAGCAACCATGTCGTCGGCGGTGAGCGATGGCTTGCCTTTAACCGCGGCGCCCGCGCGCATCAGGCCGGTTGCGTAGAGCGGCCCCGAGGAAGCGCCAACAGCGTTCAGGAAAGCCTTGGCTGCCGTGTTGAAGACGAGGGTGGGATCGGCCGTTGCCGGATCGAGTTCGGCCGTCGCCTTGGCGGCTGCCGAAAAGCCCAGCTCCATGGCGATCCCGTGATCGGCATCGCCGATCACGCCATCAAGTTCGCAAAGCCGGTCCCTTTCGCGCGTCATTGCCTCCGCGATGAGGGCGATGAGAGATTTCAGATCGTCGGCCGTGATCGTCGTCATCAGAGCGCCTCGCCGGTACGGAACATCGCGCAATCGCAGGGGTGGTCGATCAGTCGCTGCAATTCATCGTCCAGATGCATCAGCGTGATCGAGGCGCCGGCCATTTCCAGCGAGGTGCAATAGTTGCCTACCAGCGATAGATGGATCTCCACGCCCAGCGCATCGAGCGTCATCTTGACCTTGCGCATGATGATGTAGAGTTCCATCAGCGGCGTCGAGCCTAGCGAATTGATGAGCACCGCCACGCGGTCACCCCGCTTGGGCTGCATCTCGCCGAGGATCCTATCGAGCAATTCGGTGGTCACGTCATCAGCAGGCTTGAGCGGACCACGGGCAACGCCGGGCTCACCGTGAATGCCCATGCCGATCTCCATTTCGTCGTCGCCGAGCTGGAAGTTCGGCTTCAGCGTCTGCGGCAGAGAGCAGGGCGAGAGAGCGACGCCCATCGTGTAGGTGCGGTCATTCGCCCATCGCGCGACCCGCTCCACCTCATCCAGGCTGTACATCAGATCGCAGGCAGCACCGGCCGCCTTGAAGACGAAGACGTTGCCGGCAACGCCGCGCCGGCGATCCCGCTGATCTATGGGGGCGGAGGCGACATCATCGGTTGTCAGCACGGTGCGGACCTCGATGTCATCCATGGTGAGCATCTCGGCGGCCATGTCGAAATTCATGACATCGCCGGCATAATTGCCATAGGCGAACAGGACGCCAGCGCCATTGTTGACGGCCTTGGCGCATTCGATGATCGGGTCCGGCGGTGGCGAGGCAAAGACATTTCCAACTGCCGCTGCATCGGCGAGCCCTTTGCCGACGAAACCCAGGAAGCTCGGCTCGTGTCCGGAGCCGCCGCCGATGACGAGGCCGACCTTGCCCGGACGCGGGCCATGCTTTGCCACGATCGACCGCGGCGATCCGTCAATGGCGCGAAGATGGTTGGGATGGGCCGCGAGCACGCCGGCCAGCATTTCGTCCACGGCCGCCGCGCCGTCATTGATAAGCTTCTTCGTCTTCACGCCGGTCCTCCCGATCATTGCGATTCTGAGGACTAAGATGCGCGTCTCACGAGCTAGGTCAATCCGCCAAAACGATCGAACCGACAGCATAGGGTCCAAGACTGAGAACTTTGTCCGTCAGTTTATCGGCTTTGCGGAAGGAGCTGAGATCGACCTGCTGCGGCGTGTGCGTCACATTCACCAGCAGCAATTGCGGCGCCTTATCTGCCGGCGCTGCAATGAAGGCGAGGATTGCTGCCGGGTCGGATGAGACGCATTCCCGCCATGGACTGCCGGCGAGGCGGGCCAGCATGGCAACCGTATTGAAGATCGGGCGTTTGCCTCCGGCTGGAGACGGCTCGTTCCTACCAGCGATTAACCCGAAGGGGCCGGTCAGCGCCGCAAGCGTCAGGCATTCCAGGCCGGCGTCGAGCACCTTGACCGCATAGCCGAGTGCGAAAGCTTCGGCGAAACGGCCATTGTGCCGGGGATCCGTATTGGCCATCGCAATACGGTGCCCGTCGGGATTATCCATCGTCCGGCTGCCATAGGGGTTCTGGCGCATGGGAATGGTGGAGGGGCCGATTCGATAGGGCTTGTCGCCATAAATAGCGCGAACGGAGCGCGTGATGAACGGCAGCGCTTCCAGCGTCTGCATGACGCTCAGATCATCGGCGGCATGCACGATTGGGTTGGTGCAATGGGTGATGAAATCGAGCGGTTCGGACGGAACGCGCTTGCGGTTGAGCTCGGTGAAATAGCTGAGCATCCCGCCGCCGAGGCGAATGCCCGGAAAGGCGGCGCGGGCTGCCGTATAGACCTCCTCAAGAGGAGGGCATGCCGGCCATTGGCTGCCGGGAGGGGTCGACTGACTGTCCACGGAAGGGGAAATGACGATCGCGTCCGGCCAGAATCCGGCCACCTGCATCCAGATCGCGCACTCCATCGTTTCCGCGAGCGGCGATTGCTTACACGGCAAGGCTATTTCCAGCGTCGAGGTGCCAGCATTGAGCTGGGCAATGGCGTTAAACGCCGTGAACGCACCCGCATCATGGCCGGCATTCGGATCGAAGTGAAAAAGTATTTCCTGCGGCCCGATCTCCGCCAGGATATTGCGAGCCTCAAGCGTTGACTGCGCCTCCTCTGGCGTGATCATGAGGCCGATCGGCGGCATTGTCCCGCTCTTCGTCCCCTCCGTGATCGTGATGACTTGGCTGTTTGGCGAGATGGACACTGGAACGTTCAGCGTCTCCCTCTTATCGTCGACACTGAGAACGACCCTTTGTCGCACGGATTGGTCCGCCGGGATTTGATAGGGCCAGGGCAAAGCGAGAGGACGGACATAAGTCTTGTAGGAGGCATCCGACCAGTTGCGCTGATCCTCCATCTCGAAGGTGTCTCCTTCCATCCGGCATTCCGCTGTGACGTGCGGCATGACGCTGTGCGTGATCGCGCGCATATCCTTGAAGGGCTGCCATGGCTCGATGAGATCGGGAAAATGGGTATCTTCGCGATGGCCGTCGACATGTTCCACCGAAACCGGTGTGCCGGCGACGCCGACAATCGGATGAAGGATGCAGAAGCCGCAGCGGTTGGTCTCAAAGCCGGTTTTGGAGATTGCCTCCGCATCGAAGATCACGGCGCCTCCGGCGTCAGCGGAGATCTGCACGCGGATTTCAAGCGTTGTGCCGTCTGGTCCGGCGCAATGCGCGACGTAACCAACGAAAAACGCATTATTGCCCTGATTGATCTGCAGGTCAGATATTTTGGGAGCATAAGTGCCCCAGTCGCGGTCGCGCACGAGATAGGAGACGGCACGGAGCACCTCCGTACCATGATAGGTGATCGTGCGGAGATTGCCGTCCTTGAAGTCAACGGCAAGCCGGCCAGCGGTCAGCCGTACCGGCGGGATTTCTGTTTCTTGCGTGCCGTAAAGCTCAAAAGGATCGACCTCGGCCGTCATCGCAGCATCGCTCCGATGTCGACAGTCCTCCCATCGGCGGCGCTCTGATAGGCGGCTTCGACAAGGGCGAAAGTCTTCAGATTATCCGCGCCGGAGGTCGAGGTTTCGCCGCCGGACGCGAGCCGGTCCGTCCAGTGCTGCTGGATCGCCAGCACGCTTTCCTGGATATTGTGCCAGGGGCGGGAGGCCCAGGAGAGTAACTGCGGCGAGGCATCGGAGATAGTCGTGCCGTTCGGGCTGGCTACTTCGAGACGATAACCTTGCGATAGCCGGATCGTTCCCTGTGTTCCGTCGATCTCGATCAGCGTCTCGGGAAAGGGCTCCGTGGCGAGCTTGGTCGCGTAGCTGACGTCGACGATTGATGTCGCGCCGTTCTGGTGGTCGAGCAGGATGGTTGCGACATCCTCGCCCTTGATCTTCGGATTGACCCGCTTGGTGCGGGCGGTGAGCGTCGCAACGTCGCCAAGAATGAAGCGGGCGATGTCGAGCGTGTGGATGCCGAGATCCTCGATGATGAAGCGCTCGCCTTCCGCAAGATAAGGCTGGCCGGAGAAGACATCGAAGCCCGAGCGGAAGGAGAAGCGGCCCCAGAAGGGTTCACCGATGGCGCCTGATTCCAAAACGGCCTTTACGGCCTGTATCGGTGTCTGCCAGCGGAAATTCTCGTGCACCATCAGAGGGATGCCGGCGTTTTCGCAAGTGCGGACCATCGCCTTCGCATCGCTCAAGGATTTTGCGAAGGGTTTCTGGCAAATCGCTGGAATTTTATGGGTCGCTGCCATCTCTACCAATGCGCGATGGCTTTGAACCGTTGTGGCAATATCGATGAAATCGAAGCCGCCATCGGAAAAAAGAGCCGCAGCATCGCTGTAACGGCGTTCAATGCCGAATTGATCGCCGACGATCTTTAACCGCTCCGGCTCACGATCGCAGATTGCGACAATACGGGCGCCTTTGACGTCCTTCCACGCATGCATCTGGTTGACCGCAAAGAAACCGCAGCCGATGAGTGCGCCCTTGAGTTCCCCCATGTTCAACCTGCCTTTGCCATTTGCATGAGCGTCACGCGCTGCTGCAGGCGGCGCTGCGCCTGGTCGACGACCACGGCGATGATGATGACCAGCCCCTTGATGACCATCTGCCAGAAGGACGAAACACCCATCATCACCAGGCCATCGGAGAGGATACCGATGACGAAGGCGCCGATGATCGTACCGCCGATTGTTCCGCGTCCGCCCGACATCGAGGTGCCGCCGAGGACGGCCGCTGCGATGGCGTTGAGTTCGAAGCTCTCGCCGGTCGCCGGGTGCGCGGCCATCAGCTCCGACGAAATGATGATGCCGACAATCGCCGCACACAGGCCTGAGAACATATAGACGAAGATCTTCACAACATCGACGCGGATACCCGACATGCGCGCGGCGCGCTCATTGCCGCCGACGGCGAAGATGTGCCGGCCGATCGGCGTCGAGCGGGAGACATAGGCGGCGATCAGCGCGAGAACGATGAGGATCCAGATGGAAACGGGGAGGCCGAGCAGCCTGCCGGCGCCGAAGACGTCGAAGCCGGTCGTGTCGAATTCCGGCCTGCCGACCAGGTTCGGAAAGGTCTGGCCGTCCGAGGACAACAGCGCGAGGCCGCGAGCAACGTAGAGCGTGCCGAGCGTCGCGATGAAGGGCGCGACGTTGAGCTTGGTGATCAGCAGCCCATTGATGAGCCCGATCAGCAGTCCGACGGCGAGGGTGATCAGGATGATCTCGTATATGTTGAAATAGACGGTGTATCCGATCGGCAACGCGACGCCGTTGAGGATCAGGGCGCCCGCCACCATGCCGCACAGGCCGACGATGGAGCCGACCGAGAGGTCGATGCCGCCGGTGATGATGACGAAGGTCATGCCCATCGCCAGGAAGGCGTTGAGCGCAACGTGCTTCGACATCAGGATCATGTTGGCCGTCGACGTGAAGTTCGGCGCGAAGATGGCGAAGAAGATGATGACGGCAAAGAGCGCGATGAAGGTTCTGAGTTTCATCAAGGTCAGCAGCGCAGAGCCGTTCGACCGCTTGGCCGCAAAAGAAGTGGAGGTATCTGCCGTCATGACGCGAGTTCCCTTGTATGTCCGTGTCCCTTGGCCGAAGCGGCGATGATGGCTTCTTCCGTGGCTTCGTTCCTGTCGAAGACGGCGACCAGCTTGCCGTTGCTCAAGACGGCGATGCGGTCGGAAAGCGCCATGACCTCTTCAAGGTCCGAGGTTGAAAACAGGATTGCCAGACCCTTGCCGGCAAGCCGGCGCATGGTGCGGAAGACATCGGCTTTGGCGCCGACATCGATGCCCCTGCTCGGCTCGTCCATCAGAAGAACCTTGGGGTCGGTCATCAGCGCCTTGCCGATGACGACCTTCTGCTGGTTGCCGCCGGACATCGATGTCACCTCGAAGTCCGGATTGGGCGCCTTGATCGACAGGTCGCGGATCATGTCGCGCGTGGCCTGCTTTTCGGCACCGGCATCGATGTGAAAGAAGCGGGCGAAGCGCCCGAGGCTGGCGAGCGTCAGGTTGCTGGCGATGGAGAGCACCTGCACCAGCCCCTCGCGCTGCCGGTCCTCCGGTATCAGCGCCAGACCGCGCCGGATCCGCCGGGTGGTGTCGCGTTCGCGAACCTCGACGCCGTCGATGAAGATCTTGCCGGTCGAATGCATGTGGCGGCCCATGACGCATTCGAAGAACTCGCTGCGGCCAGCGCCCATCAAGCCGTAAATGCCGAGGATCTCGCCGGCGCGAACGGAGAGCGAGACATGGTCGACGGCAAGGCCGCCGGTCGAGCGCGGCAGGCTGATCTCTTCAGCACGGAACGCTTCCTTGCCGATTGCGTGGCCGCCGTCCTTGGCGAAATCCTTGGCGTCCGATCCGATCATCGACCGGACAATCCATTTCGTATCGATATCGCGAACCATTGCCTGGCCGGTGATCTGCCCGTCGCGCAGCACGGTGATGTAATCGCCGATCCGCATCAGCTCTTCGAGCCGGTGCGAGATGTAGACGATCGCCACACCTTGCGCCTTCAGCTCGGCGATCACCTTGAACAGGATGTCGACTTCCGCCGCAGACAGCGCCGATGTCGGCTCGTCCATGATCAGGATGCGGGCGTTGAGCGAGATCGCTTTGGCGATTTCGACAAGCTGCTGCTGCCCGATCGGCAGATCCTCGATCATGGTTTCGGCATTTATGCCCGCGTCCAGTCTTTTCAGGAACTCATTGGACTTGGCAATCTGCGCCTTGTGGTCGATGCCGAAGATGCCGCGCTTGATTTCGCGCGTCGCAAAAATGTTTTCGGCAACCGACATGTTGGCGAACAGGTTGAGCTCCTGGAAAATCATGCCGATGCCGCGTGCTTGTGCGGCCGCCGGGCTGTCGAAATGAACGGCTTCGCCTTCGAGGACGATGCGGCCGAGGGTGGGGCGCTCGACGCCGGCGATGATCTTCATCAGCGTCGATTTGCCGGCGCCGTTTTCACCGACGAGCACGTTGACCGCGCCGCGCCGCAGCTCGAGATTGGCGCGCTTGACTGCTACGATGCCCGAATAGACCTTCGATACGTCTTCCAGGCGAAGGATGATGTCGTCCTCTGT
Organism: Rhizobium sp. RCC_161_2; assembly: GCF_041355235.1. Classification (NCBI taxonomy): domain Bacteria; kingdom Pseudomonadati; phylum Pseudomonadota; class Alphaproteobacteria; order Hyphomicrobiales; family Rhizobiaceae; genus Rhizobium; species Rhizobium sp. RCC_161_2. Next base: position 527,904 of record NZ_JBFUPL010000001.1, read on the forward strand.
CATGTCACTCATGCTCATTGCCCCAACGCCAGCGCCGAGGGGGTAATCAGAGGAAGCTGGCCGGATGCGGGCAGCGGATACGCACCGGTCACCGTGACGGTCTTGCCCACAAGGCCATCGCGTGGCAAGGCCGCGAGGAAGGACGTGTTTGCCTTCTCATTGAACGCCTTGCCGAACTGCGCCCATTCGATCTGGTTTCTGAATTCATTGAAGTCGAGGAAACCCAGTGCGTCGCGCAAGGCTGTACCACGGACGGCTGGGCCGATCTGCACTTTTGCGTCCGCCTTGCCGTCGCCATCCACATCGACGTCGAGGGTCCCGGCGCGAGAGGCCGTATCCGCGGCGACGATCTTGCCGCTAAGCTTGACCGCATAGGTCCAGGGCGATGAAGTCTGCTTGCGCGGATTTCCGTATTTTGCGCCGGCCTCGTCCGGGTTCGATGCGACTGCCTGCAACACCGTCTTGAAGTCGCCCGCGCGCTTCTCAAGGTCCGGAAGCACTTGCGACTGCCAGATCGCCTCGACCCTGGTCGCGGGATCGAAGGCGGTCTTTGCCGCCTCCGCCGCCTTTTCTTCGGCCGTCGGTGTTTTAATGATCTTGCAGCCAGGCAGCGCTGCGACCAGCATGACGGCCACGACCGCGCCTCTGATCCTCAACATGCAATGCACCTCTATCTCACGAGAAACATATCCGGAGAGCGTGGGGTTTCCACGCTCTCCGTGGTGCTCAGTCCGCCATCAGTTCTTCAGTGCGAAGGTCTCAAGCTTGTCGGCATTGTCCGCATTGATGAGGACGCAATCCATCAATTGCTTCTCGTCTTTCGGCACGGTCTTGTTCTTGATGTAGGCGTCGGCCTGTACAACTGCGATCTGGGCCTGGGCATAGGCCGGCTGCATCACAGTCGCCTTGATGCCGCCCGCCTTGATCGAGTCGCGCACGTCATTGGAGCCGTCGAAGCCGACGACGATCACGTCCTTGCGGCCGGCGGCCTGAAGGGCAGCAATCGCGCCCATCGCCATAGTGTCGTTGCCCGAGATCACGCCCTTGATATCAGGGTTCGCCTGCAGGATGGTCTCCATCTTCGCATAGGCTTCGGTCTGGCTCCAGTTCGCCGATTGCTTGGCGACCAGCTTCAGGTCCGGGTAGTCGTCGATGACGTCGTGATAGCCCTGCGAACGGATACCGGCATTGGTATCGGCTTCACGGCCGACGAGTTCGGCATAGTTGCCCTTCTCGCCCATCAGCTTGACGAACTGCTGCGCGCCGAGCTGTGCGCCCTGGTAGTTGTTGGAAACGATCTGGGCGACGGCGATACCGGTGACGTTGATTTCGCGGTCGATGAGGAAGGAGGGGATGCCGGCATCCTTGGCCTTCTTGATGGCGGCAACAGTTGCATCGGCGCCGGCATTGTCGAGAATGATCGCCTTGGCGCCGCGGCCGATCGCTGTGTCGATCACTTCGGACTGCTTATTGGCATCATCGTCATGGGACATGACGAGCGTGTCGTAACCCAGCTCCTTCGCCTTGGCTTCGGCGCCGACGGCTTCGGCCTTGAAGAATGGATTGTCGAAGGCCGGTGTGATGATGGCGATCAGATCCGCCGAGAAGGCAGGTGCGGCGGTGCCCAGGGCAAAAACGCCGGCAAACGCCGCAAGTGTCAGTCTGCGTGTCAGTTTCATGGTTTCCTCCCAGTTATGAAACAGGCCCTGTTCCCAGCAGGGCAAAAAGGGGAGGACAAGCCCTCCCCAGGATCTCCTCAGGTAATGCGCTGGATGCTGGCTGCGATTTCCTTCGGTTCGAAAACATTCTTCCAATCGTCGCGCATCAGCGCGGGAATGCCGAATTCGATCGCCTTGTTGCAAGCGTCCGAAAACACGCCATCGACTTCCTTGAAGATGACGGCGCCGAGAACGTTCATGTGGCCGAGCAGGAAGTCGCGGGCGGCTTCTTCCGGAACTCCACGCGCAACGCATTCGTCCATGGCTTGGCGCATCACGACCAGCAGCGACGCGCAGACGGTTTCCGACAGGCCCGGCTCGAGCATGGCCATCTGTTCGACGGTGACCCTGTGTGACCGCATGACCGGCGCCCAGATGACCTTGGCGATCTCCTCTCCGAGCGCATAGGCGCTTTCCGGCCCCTGCATCAGCGCCGAAACAATATGCTGTTTGGCGAACAGGCCACCGAAGTGATCCTTCTTCGCCTGCATCTCAGTTTCGTCATTGAAAATAGGAGGATGGCAGGGATGGGTGACAAAATAGGTGAGGTTATCGCGCTTCGGCAGGTGACCGGCGAAGGGTGCGGCCGCGTCGAGCGCGACGACCATCGTTCCCGGCTTCAACTTGTCGACGATGCCGGCGGCAACCTTGCCGATGGCGGTGTCCGGAACGGCGAGAATGACGACTTCGGCGTCGTTGAGTGCCTCGTCCGCCGGAACGCAGGACAGATTGAGATCGTTCTTCAACCGCGCCTTGCCGGCATCGCTGACCTCGACATGACGGACATCGAAGCGTGAACCTTTCAGGTTCTTAGCAAGCCGATATCCCATTTTTCCGCCGGCGCCGAAAAGAGCAATTACAGTCATGTTTTCTACCTCGTCCATTTTCAAATCGTGGTATCGCAAGTGGTATGATGAGTCAATGATCATTCCATTCGCCAAGCAGCGGTATCTGGTGTTTTGCTAGGCTTTTCGTCCGTCTCGAATTTGGGAGAAATAATCGTCGGTGCCGACCTGGCCGCCCTTCAGCGCGATCTGCAGCCCGTTGGTCGGTGTATAGCCGCCATGGGCAAGGCAAAGCGGTGATCCCGGGGTCTGGGGCAGCGGGAGCAGCGTCGTCAGGGCCTCCACACGCAGTTCCTTCAGCGCGTGGCTCGATGTGTCGCCACCGGCAATGACCGCGCGGGGGAGCCGTTCTGCCTCGACGATACGCCGCAGGATGATGCCGAGAGCCTGTCCAAGCCGATGCCGGGCGCCAGGAATGCGGTCGATATCGCCGCCACGATCGGCCGAGGGGCCGAGCGCCGTATGCAGGATAACGCTGCGGCCCGCCTTCAGGCTGGCGATGCCGGCGTTGATCGCATCCTCGATCGCGCGATCGGCGCTTTCGCCAACCAGCGCCAGGGGATCGACAGCAACGCCGTCAAAACCATCGGCCACGGCCTGTCGTATCTGCCGTTCAGTCGTCGGGGAAACGCTGCCGGACACCACCGCGAGGCGTCCAACCTTTCCCGGCTGGGCAAAATCCGGTCGTTCGCCGATCAGCCCCTTGTCGCGCCATGCATTGAGCAGCGCATATTCCACGCCGGAGGAGCCGGCGACGAAGAAGCCGTTGTTGGTCTTCAGACGCCAAAGCTGCTGTCCCGCAGCGGCCTGCGTTTCCGGACTATCGACATCCATGAACAGGATGCCGGAGGCCTTGGCGGCCAGTGCGTCAAGCTGCTGGTCGGCATTATCAGCCGATAGAGTTACCAGATCGGCGAGGCTGACGGGCAGGGATGTCTGCTTGCCGAGATGTAGCGCCAGATCGGCTTCATCCATCGGCGTCACCGGATGGCGGCTCATGACTGGATGGCGGTCGATGCGGAAGACCTGGCCCTGATAGGCCGCAAACAGATGGCCGAAGGCGGTGTAGCGCCTGAGCTGCGGCGCGCCCACCACGACCGGCACGAAGGGCTGCTCAAACAGCTCCTTGCCGATCTCGATCGCCTTGCCGATATTGCCGATCCGCGGGCTGGAATCGAAGGTGGAGCAGACCTTGTAATGGCATATCGCTGCCCCGAGGCCCTTCAGCCACTCGAATGTCGGCACGAGATGCTGCTGCATCCATTCCGGGGTCTCGCTGCGGCTTGTTCCGGCAATGCCGATCGCCCGGCATTCCTTGAAGCGATCCAGCATCTCCGCGCTGGGAATGCCTAGGAAGAGCACGGTCGGAACGCCATTCGATGCCAAGGCTTCCATCACGTCGGTGGAGCCGGTGAAATCGTCGCCGTAATAGCTGAGAAGTAGACTGCCCATCGCCACTATGCGCCCTTGCCGTCGCTGAACTTTGCGATCGAAGCGGCGAGCTCCGGATGCTCCTTGGAATAGTCTTCGAGCGGGATATCGGCGGCTGCCGCTTCCCATGCCTGCTGGACCGCGCGAACACCGGCGGCCGGTCCTGACGGATGGCTGACGATGCCGCCGCCGCAGAGATAAAGCAGGTCCGTGGTCCTGCCGGTCCTTTGATAGGTTTCCGGCGCCTGACCGCCCCACTGGCCGGAGCCAGCGACGGGAAGGGGGCAATCGGATGCATCGAACAACGGCGTGCTGACGGCCTTGAAGGATTCGACGAAGCTTTCGTCCGGCTCCCAATATTTGACGCGGATGCCGTTGATCTGGAATTGATCGACGCCGAGCAGCCGCCAGAATTGCTGGTAGACCTTGAAGTCCATGCCCGCGCCCGGATCGCGCGTCAGCACGTCCCAGCCATTGCGATGGGCATGCAGGACCAGGCCTGAGCGCTTGCGAAGGAAGCTCATGCCGCCGAAGCCGATGGAGTTGATGTTGACGACGGCGCAATTGCCGCCGGCCTTTAGCACGAGATCGTGGTTGCGCATCATCTCATCGGGATCGGCATGTGAAATGCCAAAGGCATACATCACCTTCTTGCCGGTCTTCTGCTCATGATCGAGGATTTTCGGCATGATCGCCGCGACGCGCTCCTTGAGCGGCGAGTAGGCGGGGCTCATGAGCTTCTCGTCGTCCTTGATGAAGTCGACGCCGGAGCTGATGAGTTCGCCGACCAGTTCGGCGGTTTCGGCAGGGCGAAGGCCGAGTGCCGGCTTGACGATCGTGCCGATGATCGGACGCCCCTCGACCCCGGTCAGGCGCTTGCTGCCGGCAACACCGAATTGCGGGCCGGGATGCGCGCCGCGAAAAGCGTCGGGCAGCTTCATGTCGACGATGCGGATGCCGGTCATGCCCTTGATCGAAAAGACGCCGCCGATCGCGATCGTCATCAGCGCCGAGAGGTCGGTGCCGATCGCATCGAGCGGAAAGGTGATGTCGACATCGGCGCGGCGAAGCGCGCCGTGGCCATCGGCGACCTCAGGCCATGTCGGTCGCTTCGCATCCTCAAGCTGGCGGATGCCCAGGACCCTTGCCGCTACCCGTGACTTCAGCTCTTCCGTCTCGCCGGGAACTGGCACGAACGTGCCCGTTGACTGGTCGCTGGCGATCTTGTCGGCCATGGCCTCGATGCTGCCAGGCGTTTCGATGCGGTAGGTGATGGTTATGCTCATGAAGTGCCGGCTGCTCCTCTCGCCAACGATTTTGTCGTGGCGTCAACTTGTGATCTGGTATAATGAGTATTCCAACTTGTGCAACGATTTTTTTGTTTAGGAGCGGTCGGCCGTTCTGAACGGGCTTTCTCGACTCCATTAGACGCGGCATAAGGGAGGAAAGCTTTGAGCCAGCGAGATGTCATGAGCCAACCAATCGAACAGATCGTCCGTCGGAAGCTGTCTGACGAGGTATTCGACCGGCTAGAGCGGTTGATTACATCGGGGGAACTGAAGCCCGGCGATGAAATGCCGTCCGAGCGCGTGCTGATGGAGCGCTTCGGCGTCGGTCGTCCGGCGATCCGCGAGGCGATGCAGTCTCTCGCCAATATGGGATTGGTGAACATCTCGCATGGTGAACGGGCGAAGGTGCTTCAGCTCACCGCGAAATCGATCTTCCGGCAGGTCGATCTGACCGCGAAGATCATGCTGTCCCAGTCTTCGGACTCTCTCGAGCATCTGAAAAGCGCGCGTATATTCTTCGAACGCGGCATGGCCCGCGAGGCCGCTCAGCGCGCGACTGAAAAAGATATCGCGGATCTCAAGGATATCATCGAACGGCAGCGCCAGTCCCTGGGGCGTGCCGAGGAGTTTATTTCGGCTGACATGCAGTTTCACACACGCATCGCGCAGATTTCTGGAAACCCGATCTTCGCCGCTGTCAGCGAGGCGATGCTGGCCTGGCTCAAGACCTACCATACGGATCTGCTCATCTGGACTGGCAAGGAAAAGTTCACGCTCGTTGAGCATGAGGAAATATTGGAGCAGCTTTCCGCCCATGACGCCGATGGCGCCGAAGCGGCCGTGATGAAGCATCTGGAAAGGTCGCGGGCGCTCTACAGCAAATAGCGAATGCTTCTTCCTTTCGCGTTGCACTCCTCCCCGACGCTCGTTTTTCAGCGCCGGTTCATTTTCATATCATACCTCATGAGTCCGGCCGCCCCAGCCTGTCCAAATTCGTCTGCAATTTGGCTGCTACGCAGACATCGGAGAAAGAGGTGTGTGATGGTTAGATTCATTCATCGGAACATGGCGCTCGTGGTGGCGCCGATCATGACGGCAATTGCCATCGTGTCGTACAATGTGCTGAGTCTTTTGATGAGGCATCACCACACAGCAAGGCACGACATCGACCACGTTGTCGGCGCACTCTTTGTCTTCGGCGCCTTCTACGCCGTGATTCGTTACATGCAGGCTTTGCCTGACGAAGACGAATAGAATTCAAAAGATCGCCGGAGCGGGGCCTCATCACAAACCGATATATATTGCGCCGTTCAGGCCACGCGGCCTGAACGGATAACCGAGGATGTTGATACGTGGCTGATGTTTGTACGCAGGGTGTGGACACGGGCTTTGTTGCCCTGGGTTATGCCAAGATCGCACTTCTTGGTGTTGTGCAGGGTCTGACCGAGCTGCTGCCGGTTTCCTCCACAGCCCATATGCGGCTTGTGCCGGCTTTGCTCGGCTGGCAGGATCCGGGTTCGGCATTCTCGGCGGCGATGCAGCTCGCAGCACTCGCCGCGATTATCTCCTATTTTTGGAGCGACGTTCGCTATGTTGCCTTCGGATCGGTCGACGCGATCCGGCAGAGGGATTGGCGGTCGCCCGCCATACGGCTTGCGATTGCCATCATCATCGCGACGATCCCGATCGGCATCGCCGGCTTGCTGCTATCGTCGTCCCTGAATGCCTGCGGCACCTCCCTCCGCAGCCTCTGGGTCATCGGCATCGCCTGCCTCGTCATGGGCCTTCTCCTGGCGGCAGCCGAACTCTACAGCCGGCACAGGAAGGACATGGAGCAAATGACCTTGCTCGATGCACTGTTTGTCGGCATCACCCAGGTCGGCGCTCTCATTCCCGGCGTATCGCGGTCCGGCTCGACGCTGACCGGAGCGTTGTTTCTTGGTTTGAAGCGCGACGAGGCCGCCCGGTTCTCTTTTCTCCTCGGGCTGCCGGCAATCGCCTTGGCCGGACTGAAGGAGCTGTTGACCCTTTATAAGGCGCATATTCCGATGGAGGCATGGTCGGTGCTGATCGTCGGGCTGATCGTAGGCTGCATCTCGTCCTTCGTGGCGATCTGGGGACTGATGCGCTTCCTGGAGCGGTTCTCCACGTGGCCCTTCGTGATTTATCGCGTCGTGCTGGGCGTTGTCATCCTCTTTGGCGTGTTCGCCTTGGGCTGGAGTTAAGCGGCCGGCGCGCTACTCCATCGCCAGGATCATGTTGCGCACCACCGGGTAGATCTCCGTCTCCCAGCGCCGGCCGTTGAAGACGCCGTAGTGGCCGACATTGGCCTGCAGATGGTGGCGTTTCAAATGCGGACGAAGCGAACGACAGAGATCATGAGCGGCCGAGGTCTGGCCCAGGGCACAGATATCGTCTCGCCCACCCTCGACAGTCAGGAGCGCCGTGTTGCGGATCTGGCCGGGATCCACCTTGCAGCCGTGATGGGTGAAGTCACCCGTCGCCAGCTCGGCTTTCTGGAAGACGCGCTCGATGGTCTCGATGTAGAATTCCTCGGTCAGATCGAGCACGGCGAAATATTCGTCGTAGAAGCTCTTGATCTTGCCGGCCTCAATGGTCTCGCCGTTGGCCAGATGATCATAGAGCTTGCGATGGGCGTCCTGATGACGCTGCATGTTCATGGTCATAAAGGCGACGAGCTGCAGGAAACCTGGATAGACGCGCCGCCCCGCGCCTTGGTAGCGCCAGGGAACATCGCTGATCAGCGAATTCTCGAACCAGGCGAGCGACTTCGATACGGCTAGTTCGTTGACCTCGGTCGGGCTTTCGCGCGGGTCGATGGGGCCGGCCATTAGCGTCATGGTTCGCGGGGTGGCCGGATGCCGATCTTCCGACATCACCGCAACGGCCGCCAATACCTGCACGCAGGGCTGACAGACGGCAAGAACGTGGCCGCCCGGGCCGATCTCCTCCAGGAAGCGGATGACATAGTCCACGTAGTCGTCGATGCCGAAGCGCCCGGCGGAAAGCGGCACGTCGCGGGCGTTGGCCCAATCGGTGATATAGACGTCGTGATCGCGCAGCAGTGTTTGCACCGTGCCGCGCAGGAGCGTGGCGAAATGGCCGGACAGGGGCGCCACGACAAGGATTTTCGGCCGTGGCATATCGATATCGGCGGCAAAGCGCAGGAGTTTGCCGAAGGGCTTGTCGAGCACGGTCTCGACTGTGATCGGAACATCGCGGTTGCCGATCATGACTGAGCGGATGGCAAAATCGGGTCGCTCGTGGGTAATTTCGAAACGGGAGATCATCTCGAGCGCTGCGGAAAAATGCCGCGCAATATCCCCGGCGGGTCCCCAGAGTGCCGCCGCGGAAAAGCTCTGCAGGCGCCGGGCCAGATCGCGCAGCGGCGCAATGAGGTCGTCCTGGAACTGGTAGGCCTGATAGAGCATGACCAATATCTCCCGCGCCGCCGCGGGGTGCCGCGGTGCAAAAAAACTAGTGCAATATGTTCCGCGATGCGAGAAGATTGTCAGCGGACCAGCTTTTTTGTCCGACGGGGATTTGAGCGCGATGGTGAAGGCGACACTGACGATTTCCTCGAAGAACTATTCTTCCTGGTCGCTGCGCGGCTGGCTGTTGTGCCGTATGGCAGGGCTGGATTTCGCCGAGGTGCTGGTGGAACTAGACGACGAGGCACGCCAGGAACTGCTGCTGTTGTCACCCTCGGTGCTGGTGCCGAGGCTGACCAACAAAGACGCGATCGTGTGGGACACGCTGGCAATCGCCGAATATCTGAACGAGATTGCACCAAAGGCTGGGCTCTGGCCCGCCGATCGGGCCGCCCGTGCCCGCTGTCGGTCGGTCTCGGGTGAGATGCATTCGGGCTTTCACAATCTGCGCTCGGCGTTGCCGATGAACCTCAAGGCGCGGCATGCGAGCTTCAAGATATTTTCCGGCGCGCGGCCCGATGTTGAGCGTGTGAAGGCTATCTGGACCGAGTGCCTGGATACAGGCGGCGGGCCTTGGCTGTTCGGTGCTACGCCGACGGTAGCCGATGCGATGTATGCGCCGGTCTGCACCCGCTTCCGAACCTATGCGGTGGAGTTGGAGCCGAAGCTTGCGGCCTATGTGGAGACGGTGCTCGCCTGGCCTTTGATGCGCGAATGGACTGAAGGGGCCATGGCCGAACCGGACGAAATTGTTGAGCTGGAAGTGGAGTTTTAACGGCTCCAGCTAGTGGTCAGATTCCATTGCTTTTGCGCTATTCGACCTGTCCGCTACCTGCTATGTCGCCCAACAGACAAGATATAGCGACGGGACCAGAACGATGGAAGTAAGAGACAGCAACGGGACAGTGCTTGCCGACGGCGACAACGTGACCCTGATCAAGGATCTGAAGGTCAAGGGGACATCCGTGACTTTGAAGCGCGGCACGCTGATCAAGGGCATCCGGCTGACAGGCAATGAAGACGAGATCGAATGCCGGGCTGAAAAGATCAAGGATCTGGTTCTCAGAACCGAGTTTCTGAAAAAGGCCTGATGTTGCGTCATTGCCGTTTTCGTAAAAACGGCAATGACTTGCAGATGACGGTAGCAGCGAAGCTTTAGCGATGCTATCCGAAGACCAACCCGCCATCCACGATAAGGTTTTGACCGGTTACCGCCCGTGCCCAGGGGCTTGCGAAGAAGAGGACGGGGTCCGCCGCCTCTTCCGGTGTCGTCACGCGACGCAGTGGCGTATTCGCCGCAATGAGATCGAACACGGCTTCCGGTGTGGCGCTGCTGGCATCGGTGGTGCGGAGCAGGCCACCCGACACCATGTTGACCGTAATGCCCTGAGGCCCGAGTTCGGCGGCCGCCGTTCGCGTCAGCGACAGCAGGGCGGCCTTGGCGGCTGTGTAATCATGATAGGGCACGACCGGGTTCTGAAAGAGGTTCGTGCCGATGGTGATGACACGGCCGAAGCCTGATCTCGCCATGGAAGGGCGTGCCGCCTGGATGAGATTGAGCGCACCCTGCAGGGCGGTGTCGAGTTGCGCGGCAATGGCCGTCCAACTCAATGCGTCGAGCTTCGAACGGGCGTCGCCGTTGAAGCTGAAATCGGCAAGCGCATTGTGGACGATCGTCGTTGGTGCGCCGAAATGCGCCGTGACTTCCTCTATCAGTCTTTTCGTTTCGTCCAGGCTGCGGATATCTGCCTGGAACGCCTGGGCATGGTCGCCAAGCCGGGCGGCAAGTGCTTCGGCAGGTTCGCGGCTGGCGCGATAATTGATGGCGACTTTGGCGCCTTCGCGGGCGAAGGCTGCTGCGATCGCCGCGCCGAAGCCTCGGCCAGCGCCGGAGACGATGACGATTTGCTGATTAAGAGGCAGGCTCATTTTGTACGTCCTTCTGTGGCTGGCCATAGCGCGTGAAAATGCTGAACCGGCCCGTGGCCACTGCCAACCGAGAGCGTTCCGGCTGCGGCGACCGCGCCGGCGAGATAGTGCTTGGCGGTGGCGACTGCTTCCGTGAGCGTGGCGCCTTTGGCGATCTCGGCGGCCAGGGCGCTGGACAGGGTGCAGCCGGTTCCGTGCGTGTTTTTGGTCGGAACGCGGCTGGCTTCGAACCAGGTCAGGCCCTCGGGGCTTGCAAGCACGTCGGGGCTCTCATCGCCATCAAGGTGGCCGCCCTTGATGAGGACGGCCAATGGCCCGAGCTTCGCCAATGCTTGAGCTTGCCGCGCCATCGCCTCGCGGTTTTCAGCGACCGGTTCGTGCAGAAGGGCCGCTGCTTCTGGCAGATTGGGTGTCAGCAGCGTTGCGAGCGGAAGGAGCCGCTGGGTCAGGACATCAACGGCATCGGCGGCGAGCAGCGCGGCACCTCCCTTGGCGATCATCACCGGGTCGAGGACGATCGGAACACCTCGATGCGGAGCGAGCGCGCCGGCGACGGCCTCGGCGATGGCCGCGTTCGCGATCATGCCGATCTTGACGGCGTCGACGCGGACATCGGCAAAGATGGCCTCGATCTGATCGGCAACGAATTGCGGCGGGACGAGGTGGACGCCGGACACACCTTGCGTGTTCTGTGCCGTCAGGGCAGTTAGCGCCGCCATGCCATAGACGCCACGCGCCGAAAATGCCTTCAGGTCCGCCTGTATGCCGGCGCCGCCGGAGGGATCCGAGCCGGCGATGGAGAGTACGTTTCGGATCATTGGCGTGCTTCCCTGATAGCTTTGGCGATCTCGGCGGCTGCGGCCTGCGGGTCCGGCGTGCCGCATATGGCTGAGACGACGGCGATCCCATCAGCACCGGCTAACAGTGCTTCGGCCGCATGCCCGGCCTTCAAGCCGCCAATCGCGACCGACGGAACGGGGCAGAGATCGATCATACTGGCAAGGCCCGAAAAGCCGATCGGTTGCTTGTGGTCAGGCTTTGTCGGCGTCGCGAAAACCGGACCGATCCCGGCATAGTCCACGAGGGCGGGATCGATAGCCGCAGCAAGTGCCTCGGTCTCCACCGATAGGCCGAGGATCATTTCCGGGCCGATCCGGCGGCGGGCGGTAAGGGCGTCCATGTCGTCCTGGCCGATATGCAGGCCGTCGGCCCCGATCGCGATTGCCGCTTCGACATCGTCATTGACGATCAGGCGTGCGCTCGTGCCCGCCAGCGCCTGCTTCAGCGCCAGACCGGTTTCGATCATGCCCGCGGTCGAGGCATGCTTGTCGCGCAGTTGCACGATGGTGGCGCCACCGGCGACTGCGGCGCGGGCGGTTTCCACCATGCCGGTATCGGCGCAGAGCACCGGATCGAGGACGAGATAGAGGGAAAGATCGAAGTGCTTCATAGCGAGGTGATCCTTGCTTCGCTGTCGACCGCCTTTTCATCAAGCGCGGTCAGCGCATCAAGGAAACGCCATGAAAACGAACCGGGTCCGTCGGCTAGGCGGCCCGCCCGTTCGCCTGCCACGGCGAAGTAGGCGAGTGCCGCCACCGTTGCGGCGAGTGGCTGATCCGGTCTTGTCGCCGCGAAGGCGCCGATGAGGCAGGTGAGCGAGCAGCCGAGCGCAGTCACCTGCGGCATGAGCGGGGAACCGCCCTCGATACGGCTTGCCTTGTTCCCGTCGGTGACGAAATCCGTGGCGCCGGTAACGGCAACGATCGATCGATGTTTTTGAGCCAGCAGGATGGCGGCTTCCTCTGCCAATTCGACTGGATCGCGGCTATCGACGCCCTGGCCACGACTGGTGCCGCCGGCAAGCGCAATGATTTCCGAGGCATTGCCGCGGATGATTGTCGGCTGCAGTTCCAGCAACTGCGCGACCGATCGGCGCCTGAAGGATGTGGCATAGTGTGCCACGGGATCGAGAATCCAAGGCTTGCCCGCCTTGTTTGCCGCCTGCGCCGCCGACATCATGCCGGCCAGCCAGCCGCTGGAAAGCGTGCCGATATTGATGGTCAAGGCGCCGGAGATTTCGGCGAACTCGCCAGCCTCTTCCTCGGCATGCACCATGGCGGGCGAGGCGCCGGCGGCGAGCATCACATTGGCCGCAATGTTCATCGCGACGAAGTTGGTAATGCATTGCACCAGCGGAGGGTTTGCCCGCATGGCGGTCAACAGGCTGCCTGGAGTGGTGTGGTTTTGCATATCGCGCCTTTCGGGCGGGGCGAGACGCAAAGGGAGGCGACGCAAACAGGCCGGGACCCCGAGCGACTCCCTCCGCCAGCATGATCTGGTTCAGGTTCAAAGGGTACTTCTCAGCCCGTCATCGACGGACGCCCCTGTCTCTCATCTCCGTCTTTCTCGCAGAGAACGATTGTGCTGTCACCAGAAAATCGTCGGGCGTATCGCAATCGGGGTGAGCTGAGGCGAGCAGCACGGCGGAGTAGCTTCGCTACCCATGCGTCGATTGCATGGGTGCAGTGATACCTTAGCTATGCAAATGCCGAAGGCTTTGCACTATATCGTACTCATCGAAGCGAACGGAGCGCCAAGCACGGCAGCTCAGCTTTGAATGCCCTAGGAAAGGGGATCATCATGAACGTAGCACGCTCTTTCAATAATTGGCTCAAGTATCGTCAGACGGTCGCCGAACTGGGCCGTATGTCCACGCGCGAACTGCATGACCTCGGCATCGGCCGCAGCGAAATCCGCAACGTCGCCCGTGCGGCCGTTGTTCGCTAACAGCGTAAAACGCTGATCTACAGTCGAAATTCTGCTGGCGCCTGCTTCTTCCCGAGCGGGCGCTTTTGTTTTGCGTGCATGCCAGGCGAAGCTCGGCCTTTCGGTTGAAGGATCTGTGGCCTAGAAGCTTCCTGCTTTTCGCATAACGCATAGCTGCCTTGCAAATAAATGCCTATGAAGTAAGCAGATCTAGTGTATAGTCATACTTATCGAAGTGATGCACCTCCTCCCGCAGAGCTTCGATGATGCAGGCGCCCTTATCCTCCTCCCAAGGTCGCCTGCGGGAACAGCAGCACTCCTCCTCCCAGCTGTTGTTCGGTTCTTTTCGAAAAGCCTGCCGCACCTCCTCCCGCGGCAGGCTTTTTCGTTTTGAGCCTGCATCAATCGTGCCGCTGCCCCGGAGCTGAGTTTCGGCAGCGGCTCGGCTGGAAAGCCACTTAGATCCTGATGCGCAATTCCTGACGCCAATGTGATCCAGCCCTCTCGTAAAAATTGATCGTGTCCCCTATGTGCGTAATGAAGAACGCGCTAGATCGGTCGGTACATCGCAGTTGTATCTGCCGAAAATCAGGAGTTTGAGCATGACCGATTCTGCCGAATACACGCCGCCGAAGATCTGGGTCTGGAACAAGGCGAACGGAGGCCAGTTTGCCAATATCAACCGCCCGATCGCCGGGCCGACGCATGAGAAGGAACTTCCGGTCGGCCGCCATCCCCTCCAGCTCTATTCGCTGGGAACGCCGAACGGGGTGAAGGTCACGATCCTTCTCGAGGAGCTATTGGCTCTCGGCCATAGCGGCGCCGAGTATGATGCGTGGCTTATCAAGATCGGCGAAGGCGACCAGTTCGGAAGCGGTTTCGTCGACGTCAATCCAAACTCCAAGATTCCGGCGCTGCTGGATCGCAGCGGTCCGACCCCGATCCGGGTCTTCGAATCCGGCTCGATCCTGACCTATCTCGCCGAGAAGTTCGGCGCCTTCCTGCCGACTGAGCAGCCGGCTCGCGCCGAATGCCTGTCGTGGCTGTTCTGGCAGATGGGAAGCGCGCCCTATCTCGGCGGCGGTTTCGGCCACTTTTACGCCTATGCGCCGACGAAGATCGAATATGCGATCGACCGCTTCGCCATGGAGGTGAAGCGCGAACTCGACGTGCTCGATCGCCGTCTGGCCGAAAGTGAATATCTTGGAGGTAAGAACTATACGATCGCCGATATCGCCGTCTGGCCTTGGTATGGCGGTTTGGTGAAGGGCTGGCAGTATGGCGCGGCCGAGTTCCTCCAAGTGCAGGACTACAAGAATGTCCAGCGCTGGGCGGAAACGATTTTTGCCCGGCCTGCTGTGAAGCGCGGACGCAAGGTCAATCGACTGTCCGGCGATCCCGCCGACCAATTGCATGAGCGCCATGACGCCAGCGATTTCGACACCAAGACCCAGGACAAGCTTACGTCTGCAGGCTAAGCAACCAGCTACTTCGCCTTTGAGCCCGTCGCCACCATGGCGGCGGGCTTTTCATATCTGCGACGACCGAGGCCTGTCCGATCGGCACGTCAGCCTCGCTCCATCTTGTTTGGCCTAATGTCTCATGGACATTGATACGCGCATTCGCAGCGCGTCGACGAAGGACCGCAAGGGGAATGCCGCGCATGCAAAAGAGCTTTGACGACCATGTTTCCGGCCTCGCCTCGAGTCGCCGGCTGGACAATGATCGTTATGCGCTTCTCGCTTGCCTCGTTTCCGGCGGAGACGAAAGGCTCGATTGCGAATCGGTGACCGGCCTCAACATGTATGGCCATGGTCCATCGCCTCGGCCGCTCGACCTTGCCTTCGGCTCCTCCACCGCATCGACCATTTCTATGCCCGCCTTCGCGGCAGTCGGTGCCTATCATTCGAAACTTCTGCGGGAGATGGAAACGTATCCCGCCGCTGATATCTATGCGCAGGAGATCGCGAAAGTCCGGACAGAACTGCGGCACTTGCTCGGCCTTGATGGCAGCTCGGAGCAAGTGGACGCTGTCATGGCGACATCGGGCACCGACCTTCATCTTTTTGTCGCCGCGCTGCTGGCGCGCGAGGATGACCGGACATTGATGACCATAACGCTGATGGGCAACGAAACTGGAAGCGGTGTCATGGCCGCGGCCGCCGGCCGGCACTTCATGAGCCGCGTCAGTAGCGATCGCCCAGTTGCCAAGGGCGAAGAACTTAGCCCCGGACAGGCGACGCGCAACACCGCCGTCGCGGTGCGCAACCCCGATGGTACCTTGCGCAGCGATGACGAGGTCGAGAGCGAATTGAGGGGACTGATTGAACTCGCCCGCGCCGCCGGTCTCAGATGCCTCCTGGTCGTGACGGATGTCTCCAAGACCAGCTTGCTGGCGCCGGGTCTGGAAACGGTGTTCCGCCTGAAAGCGCGTTTCGGCGACGTGCTCGATATCATGATCGATGCCTGCCAATTCCGGGTTTCCGCCGCCACGATCCGCGCCTATCTCGCCCAGGACTTCCTTGTGGCGCTGACGGGATCGAAGTTCCTGGCCGGGCCGATTTTCAGCGGGGCGCTATTGTGCCCGCCGCGATTGTCGGCTCGCCTGAAGCAGCGGGCTTTGCCGGCGGCGCTTGCCGATTATTGCGCGCAAGCGGATTGGCCGGAGGGCTGGGTGGCCAGGGACGGATTGCCGCATTGCGCCAATTTCGGTCTGCTGCTGCGATGGAAGGCGGCATTGTTCGAATTGAAGCGTTTCCTCAAAGTGCCCGAGGAAAAGGTGGTTGCTGTCCTGTCCACCTTTGCAAAAGTGGTGCAAGCTCGACTGGAGCGCGACGACGCCTTTGAACAGCTCGATACGCGCGCTATAGATCGAAATCGTCTGGGAGATAGGCCGCGCGGATCACGTTGGGACGAAATCCCGTCGATCTTTTCGTTCTACCTTCGAAACCCCTATAGCGGGGGTATTCTGCCAGCGGCGAAGACTGCCGCCGTCTATAAGGACCTGGCGGTCGAACAGGGTTGTCTTGCGCCGGTGCGCCTTGGTCAGCCGGTTCGCTGCGCCGATTTCGGCGATATGCCGGCGAGCGCCCTGAGAATCTGCCTGAGCGCGCCGTTGATCGTTCAGGCCTGCGAGAGTACGCAGGCGCTGGGAAGCCTGATTGATCAGGCCATGGCGGTGCTGGACCGGACGGCCCTCGTTGCGGCGCAATTGGCACCCAGGTCGGAGGCAATCCGTGCATCGGGCGCCTAAAGACTAGCCTCTTTTTGCCGCGATCAAGCGGCGGCGCGATGCTCGTCTCTTGCCGTCGTCCAGACCTCGCGTGCCGCATCGGCATTCATCGCGGCGATGGCTATGCCGACGATAAGGTCCGGCCAGGCGGAATGCCACAGGAACGCGGTCACCACACCAGCCGCGACGATAGCTATATTGGCAAACGCATCGTTGCGGGCAGAGAGAAACGCGGCGCGTGTCAGGCTGCCGCTATGGTCACGAAAGCGAACCAGCATCATGGCGCAGGAGAGATTGACGACGAGCGCGCCGAGGCCGGTCAAGGATAATGGCAGCGGCTCCGGGGCAACCGGAACCATGAATTTATGCCAGGCGGTCCAGATGGTTGCCAGTCCGGGAATGAGCAGGATCGCGGCAAGTGCCATGCCGACACGGGCGCGATTGCGTATGCTCCAGCCGAGCGCCATCAGGATCAAAAGGCTGACCGAAGCATCTTCAAGGAAATCGATGCTGTCGGCAAAAAGCGATACCGAGCCGATGGATAGGGCTACGGCAAATTCGACACCGAAATAGCCAAGATTCAACAACGCAACACGTTTGACCGCGTTGCGGAGAGCAATGTCCGTCATATCTCCTCCATTCTCCTCGCCGGCCGCTTTAATAAGAGCTGCCGAGCGTCCCTTACATCTATGTAACCTGAAATATCGGGTTGAACAGATGGGTACGTCGAAGATAATCGTGGGCTATCTTTCAGTCTGGTGCCGCTAGTCCTCGCCATCAAAACCCGCAAATTCGCTACGGACGATGCCATGGCGCTGAAGCTTGTCGTAAAAGGTCTTGCGCGGGATGCCGAGCGCTTCGATCGTCCGGCGGACATCGCCGCCGTTTTGAGCGAGAGTCTCGCGGATGAGGTCGGCCTCATAGCGTTCGACACGGACGGGCAGGGGCAGCACGGTGTCGGCGGAAGGGGTTTCGCCCGGCTTCGAACCTGCAGCAGATTCCAGGCCCAGGACGAAACGTTCGGCGAAGTGCGAGAGTTCACGAACATTGCCCGGCCAGTCGTGGTGTTGCAAATGACGGCGAACAGCGGCGGACATGGTGGGTACGTCGCGCTTGAAGCGGCTGGCAGCGCGCTCAGCGAAGTAGCCGAAGAGCAGCGGGACATCGTCGCGCCGGTCGCGCAGCGGCGGGATCGAGATGGTGACGACGTTGAGGCGGTAATAAAGGTCTTCGCGAAAATCGCCGCGCTGGCGCGGATCGCCAAGATCGACCTTGGCGGCGGCGACGACGCGGAGGTCGACGGGGCGCACCTCGTTGGTGCCGAGCGGCGTGACTTCCCGCATTTCCAGCACGCGCAGCAGTTGCACCTGTACAGCGGGCGGCATGCTCTCGATTTCGTCAAGAAACAGCGTGCCGGCGCTTGCATGTTCGATGCGGCCGATGCGCTTTTTCTGCGCGCCGGTGAAGGCACCGGGCTCGTGGCCGAAGAGCTCGCTTTCGATGACGGTTTCCGGCAGGGCGCCGCAATTGAGCGCGACGAAATTGCCTTTTGCCCGCCGGCTCCAGCGATGCAGCAGGCTTGCGACCACTTCCTTGCCGCTGCCGGTCTCGCCGGTCACCAGTACATCGACGTCGGTATCGGCGATCTGCCGCAATGTGTGGCGTAGCCGTTCCATCGCCGCTGTCTGGCCGATCAGCGGCAGATCGCCCTGCGCCTGTTCGGCCGCGATGCGCAGCGCGCGGTTCTCCAGAACGAGCCGGCGCTTTTCCGCCGCGCGCCGCACGCTTTGCACAAGCCGATCGGTGGCAAAGGGCTTAGCGATGAAATCATAGGCGCCGTCCTGGATCGCCTTGACCGCCATCGGGATGTCGCCGTGGCCGGTAACTAGGATGACCGGAAGGTCCGCGTCCCGCGCCTTGATGTGGTCGAAGAGCTGCTGCCCATCCATCTGTGGCATGCGGATGTCGGAAACGACAACGCCGGGGAAGCCGGCTTCCAATGCGCCGAGTGCGTCCCCTGCCGCCGAAAAGGGGGAGACAGAAAAGCCGGCAAGTTCAAGCGTCTGCTTCGTCGCCTTCAACAGATCCTTGTCGTCGTCGATGAGGAAGACCGGGGACGCGTCGTTCATGAACTTGCCTTACGCAGATGAATGATGAAACGGGTGCCGTTCTCGCTGCTTTCAACCTCGATGCGACCGCCATAATCAGCAACGATGTCTTTCGAGATGACGAGACCAAGGCCGAGGCCCTGCTCCTTCGAGGTATTGAAAGGCGTGAACAGTGAATCGAGGATCGCTGAGGGAATGCCGGGGCCATTGTCGGAGACGGTAACCTCGACGCCATCGGCTGTCTCCCGCGCCGAAACCTCGACCCTGGGCCGATCGCGCCCTTCCAGCGCCTCGAGCGCATTCTGGAAGAGGTTGATCAGCACCTGCTCGAGCCGGATGCGCGTGCCGACGACAGTAAGCCCGGCCGGCGGAAGGTCTATCACCAGGGCATCGAGCCGGCCGGCGAAACGGCTTCTGAGAAGGATCACGGCGCCTTCGATGACGCTTCTGAGCTCCACCGGTTTCGGTGCGCTCCGCCCCTTGCGGGCAAATGCCTTCAGCTCCTCGGTGATCGTGCCGATCCGCTCGGTCAGGGCCGCGATGGAGGTGAGGTTTTCCTTTACCGGGGCGATCTGCTTTCTATCCAGGAAAATATGGGCATTGTCCGCATAGGCGCGGATGGTGGCAACCGGCTGGTTGATCTCGTGGGCGACGCCGGCGGCGACCTGGCCGAGAATGGCGAGACGATTGGCCTGCACCAGCTCCTGCTGCACGACCTGCAGCTTCGCCTCCGTTGCCCGGTGATCTGAAATTTCCGCTTCCAGCCGGTCGCGGGCCTGGCTCAGATCTTCGGTACGTTCCAGCACGCGCCGTTCCAGCTCCTCGCGTGCCACCCTACCAACAGCGATCTGCATTGCAGAGACGTGGCGGCGTCTGAGCAGAAACGCGGCAATCGCCAGGATCGGCACCAACACGGTCAGAGCCAGGAAGCGCGTCTCGCGAACAGCGGAGGCAATCGCCTGATCCGTCGGGATGAGATAATCCAGCCGCCAGGGTGTCGATGGAACCGGTATCGTCAGGCGCAGATATTCCGCGGCACTGCTGCCCGGCAGGACAGCGCGGACGATCGAAATTTCCGGACCGATGGGTTCCGGGCGGGAGATTGGCAGGGGTGCCAGGGGCGCGCCGCCGAATTGCAGGCTCTTGCGAATGGAGGCGAGACTGTCGGGCGGCAGCGGCGACGTGGTCATGAATCGCCAGGAGGGAATGCTGGTGATCAGCACGACACCGTGTTCGTCGGTGACATAGGCCGGGCGGCCGGCCTCGCGCCAGTCCGCTTCGAGCTGGTCGAACTCCATCTTGACGACCACGACACCCAGGGCAGCATCGGCAGCGCCGACGCGACGGGAAATATAGAGGCCGGGGCGATTGCTGACCGTGCCGAGCGCGAAATGCTCGGCCGTTCCCGTCTCCATCGCCCGGCGGAAGTAATCGCGGAAGGAATAGTCGTTGCCGACGAAGCTTAGCGGTTCGCGCCAGTTGCTCGAGGCGATCGCTATACCGTCTTTACCCGTGACATAAAGCACCGCGGCACTGGTGCTGGAAACGAGGCTTTCAAGCTTGCGGTCGAGCGTGACGACGGCATCGTCTTTGGCGGCGGCGAGCGCATCATGCACCTGCTGATCTTCGGCCAGAAGAAGCGGCAGCGCACGAGGGCGTTCAAGAACGGCCCGCAGCAGCGCAACTTTCAGATTGGCATCGGTGTGGCCTTGGGTCTGCAACGCCTCGATTGCAGTCAGGCGGCCATAGAAGCTTGCGCCATAGAGCGCGGTCGCAATGATGGCCGCGCAGAACGCTACAAAGACGAACCAGACACGACGGGAACGTCGGCCGAGTTGCTCTGGCGTTGAAAATCGTTCCGTGGTTGGCCGTTGCAGCATCTGCGCATTGTGCATGAATTCGCGCGCGCTGCAATTCATCTTGTGCGGATTATCGCACACATATGAAGATGCGTTTTGAATTGCCCAGGAAAAGCCATTTTTAAATCAAGGCGTTGCCTCGTTTCCTGCCATCTGGCACGCACGTTGCACAGAGTCATCAAACAGTCGGAGGCTGTTGAATTTTAGTCTTGCCCGGAGGGCCGAGGGATCGGTTGGGCACAACGGAGGACATCATGATTGCTCCCATCGCTGCCGACGCCGAAAAGCGCGTCAAACTACCCTTCTACCGGCACCTTTACGTGCAGGTTCTGACCGCTATCGCCGCCGGTATCCTGCTCGGCCATTACTATCCGCAGCTCGGCACATCGCTGCAGCCGCTTGGTGATGCCTTCATCAAACTGGTCCGCATGGTCATCGCGCCGGTCATCTTCCTAACGGTGACGACCGGTATTGCCGGCATGTCGGACCTGAAGAAATTCGGTCGTGTCGTCGGCAAGGCGTTCATCTACTTCCTGACCTTCTCGACGTTGGCGCTGATTGTCGGCATGATCGTCTCGAACGTCGTGCAGCCGGGCGCCGGCATGCATATCGATCCGGCAACGCTGGACACGAAGGCCGTCAGTAACTACGCCGCACAGGCGCATGACGCCTCCGTTGTCGGCTTCCTGATGAACATCATTCCGGACACCATCGTCGGCGCTTTCGCCAAGGGCGATATCCTTCAGGTGCTGTTCTTCTCGGTGGTCTTCGGCATCGCGCTTGGCGCGGTCGGTGATCGCGGCCGCCCGGTTGTCGACTTCCTGCAGGCACTGACCACGCCGATCTTCCGCATGGTCTCAATCCTGATGAAGTTCGCACCGATCGGCGCCTTCGGCGCCATGGCCTTTACCATCGGCAAATACGGCATCGGCACGATCGCCAATCTGGCGTTCCTGATCGGCACCTTCTATGCCACGTCCATCTTCTTCGTGCTCGTCGTGCTCGGCGCTGTCGCGCGCTATAACGGCTTCTCGATCCTGGCGCTGATCCGCTATATCAAGGAAGAACTGCTGCTGGTGCTCGGCACCTCGTCTTCGGAAGCGGCACTTCCCGGCCTGATGAACAAGATGGAACGCGCGGGCTGCAAGCGCTCCGTCGTCGGCCTCGTCATTCCGACGGGCTATTCCTTCAACCTCGACGGCACCAACATCTACATGACGCTGGCAGCACTCTTCATCGCCCAGGCGACCGACACGTCGCTGTCCTTCGGCGATCAGATCCTGTTGCTGCTCGTGGCGATGCTGAGCTCCAAGGGGGCCGCTGGTATCACCGGCGCCGGCTTCATTACGCTGGCCGCCACGCTGGCCGTCGTGCCTTCGGTTCCGATTGCCGGCATGGCGCTGATCCTCGGCATCGACCGCTTCATGTCGGAATGCCGCGCGCTCACCAACTTCGTCGGCAACGCTGTTGCCACTATCGTTGTTGCACGCTGGGAAAATGAACTCGACCAGACGAAATTCGCGGCCGCCATGGCCGGGAAACTGACCGGGGATGTCGAGGCGCCCTCGCTGCAGGCCGCCGAGTAACGGCATCATCGGCAATCTGACGAAATGCGAAACGGCCTCCCTGTGATGGGAGGCCGTTTCAGTTTCAGCTGACGATTTCACGCTATGGCTCGGAATAGCAAAAGCGATCGAGAGGCTTAGATGGTTGTCGCTCTCCTCGCCTTGTCGAGGAAGATTGGCTGATTGCGCGGCATATATCTTACACATCTCATCGACTGGTTTGCGCATGCGCGGGATGCGTAATTTTCCAGTTTGGTCGCGGAAAGAACCATCGAAGCATGGCCTCCGTCAATTTTCTGAAAATGGGTTGTTTTATCTCTCGAAGGCAGCACATATTGCGAATGTAGGCTGCAGAATCTGAGGGCATGATGAAACTACGATTACGTCTTTCTCGCTTCTTGGTGCAGCAGTGCTTCCATCCGGGTCACTATTCACGCCAGCGGCTATAGCAATGGCCGAGAACGCTGATGCTGCTCAGTCTCGTGATCCGGATATCACAGATCGTGCCTATATTGCTGCGACGGCCTACCATGTGATCAAGCGCTACTTCGCTCATGCGGAAGGTTTGCCTGCTGGCTATGACTTCGAGGCACGTTACCGCGCCTATCTCGTAGAAGCGATAGGATCCGGAGACCGGAAAGCTTTTTCCTTGGCTACCATGCGCTTCTTCGCAAGCCTGCAGAACGGCCATACGATCTTCGAAGACGAAGCATTGTCGCAACACGCCGGGCCAGTACCGTTCAGGATAAGGCGGATCGATGGTCGATGGACTATCGCACAATCACGAATGTCTGAGTTGGCCCCGGGCGACGTGGTTACAACGGTTGACGGTAAACCCATCGACGAGTGGCTTAAGCCGATCCGTGAACATATCGGCCAATCCAGCCAAACAGCGCTTGATCGCGCAACCTGGCGCCGACTGTTTCTGTTTCCGAAACATTTCACAATCGGCACAGACGACGAGCGACAAGTACCTGTCGATTTGACCGTGCCGCTTAGCGGACCGGAACGGGGGCGAGCGCCTGCGACGGAAGTCGAGATAATCCGATGCGCAGACGGTTTGGTCGTGATCCGCGTCCCAAGCTTTGCAGATCCGAAGTATGAGCAAGCGGCGATTTCGGCCATTCAAAGTGCAGGAGACGCCCGCGCCATCCTCCTTGATCTGCGTGACAACGGCGGAGGCAGCACGCCCGGCAACTTACTCTCCGCCATTATGGCGATATCCTATCGGGGCACTCTCGTCGCCACCCCTATGACGATCGCCAAGAGTGATGCTTTGGACTCGTTAAACGGAGCCGTTGCGGCTTTGCCAACCCTGATGATGAGATCCGGTCCGAATAGAACAGAGCCACTCGCAGATGCCTGGAAAGGGAAGATAGCCCTGCTTATCGACGGCGGCTGCGCCTCCGCCTGCGAGGATTTCGTCTTGCGCTTCAAGGACGGGAATCGCGGCCTTGTTCTCGGAGAGCCGACGTATGGTTCGACCGGGCAGCCATATTTTGTGCGCTTCCCGGAATTTGGAATGTCGTTCAGGGTATCGACAAAACGGGAATATTTTCCCGATGGACGCCAATTCGAAGGCGTTGGTGTAACGCCCGATAAACTCATTGCGGTCACGCGTGAGGAGTTGAGGAGCGGTACCGACACTCAGCTCGAACTTGCTAGCAAGGCCCTATTGGCATCATGAGTTCGAAAAGCTTTTGATGCGGTTGGAACCGTTCAGTGTTTCGTCTGTTGTGGTAGCAGGCCTTCGCGAGAGGGCACTGCGATCAGCGGGGAAATAGGCGCCGCCCGATGCTGATCCTACCAACGACCAGGACACGGCGTCCGATGATGGAGGAACCAATGAAAGTCCGTGACGCCATGACGCACGATGTGCGCATTACCAATCTTGATGAGACAATCCTGAGCGCCGCGCAGACGATGGCGGATCTCGATGCCGGCATCCTGCCGGTTGCCGATCACGACCGTTTGGTCGGCATGATCACCGATCGTGATATCGCCATCCGTGGCGTCGCCATGGGCATGGGTCCGGACGCGAAGGTCCGTGATGTGATGACATCAGACGTCAAATATTGCTTCGACGATCAGGAGATCGAAGACGTCTGCCGCAATATGGGTGATATCCAGGTGCGCCGCCTGCCGGTGCTGGATCATGACAAGCGATTGGTCGGCATTCTCTCGCTCGGAGACATAGCCGTGGCCCACAGGAACGGCGTCGCCGCCGAGGCCCTGAGCGGTATTTCTCGCCGTGGTGGCGAGCATAGCCAGACGGCGTGAACGAGGCGTATGATCGTCCTTGTGACAACCGATCATGCGCAGCGGTCGTTGTATGATGATCAAACAGATCGCCGGGCGCGGCTTTATGCTGCCCGGCGATGAATAAATTGGCATGCCTGTTCCCCGGCTCCGCACCCGTCAGCCTTGCGCGTACAATTGCCGCAGGAATCTGCCCACTCATCAACAGCCTGCTTCATGAAACTGTCATGGCATCGGCTCAGAGGATGATGCTGACAATAGCAGATTTGAGTGGAGTCGCGTGTAAGCAGGAGAGCGGCGTGTCACAAAAGGTGTTCGTGAGCGCGCGTGAGGTGGCGGACCCGACAGGGATCTCCCGCTCCGACGTTTTGCGCGCACTGACACTGGGCGCAAGCATGGCTCCGGATCGGCAAGCGAAATCACCGGGTCGATCGGAAGGCTTTCTCGCGGAGCTTGCTTCTCATGCGGATGCGCTGTTTCACGGTCCCATCTACGAGCAATATGCGGCGCTCTGTTACCGGAATCATCCGAAATTGGGTGTGCCCGAAGTGCTTGTCGTCACCAGCCGCGAGAGTGGTCGTTGGATCATTCCGAAAGGCTGGCCGATAAAAGGCAAGAAGCCGCATGAGGTTGCCGCGATCGAGGCTTTCGAGGAAGCCGGCGTGCGCGGCAAGATCAAGAAAAAGAGGTTCGGCTACTTCACCTATCTGAAACAACTTCCCGACGAGAGCCGCGTTCCCTGTATCGTGCAACTGCACCTGCTCGAAGTCGAAAAGACCTTCGAGAACTTTCCCGAAAGAGGCCAGCGCCTCAGTGAATGGGTTTCCTTCACCGAGGCGGCAAGTCGGGTGCGTGAGCCGGAACTTAAGGGTCTGCTGCTGGCGGCCGACCGAAAGATGCGACGGACGAAGGCGAAAGCGAAGAAGTAGGTCCGTCAGCCAGCTTGCGATCGCCCGCTCATTGCCAGTCTGAGCGGAATGCGCGTGGCGGCCACTGCAGGCAACGCGCCGCCGATGGCGCCGATGATCAGGGACAGCCAGACCGCCTTCATCACCAGGGGAAGGGACAGCACCAGTTGGAACCCGATCTGCGTGCGGTCGGGGCTCACGGTCGACGCCGTCCAACCGTTGAGGACGAGGTAGGAAAAACCGACGCCGGCCAGGCAGCCGAGGCAGGTCAGGGCCATCGCCTCGATCCATGTGCCGGCAAAGGCCGCCCTGCGGCTGAAGCCGATAGCGCGGACGGTGGCGATTTCGGTGCCGCGATCCGACACGGAACTGAACATGGTCGTCATGGCGCCGACCACGGCGCCTGCGGCCATGGTGATCGCTAGCGGCCAGCCGAGAAAAAGGATCAGCTTCGACGTTCGTTCGGCAAGCCCGGCGAAGTAATCCTGCTCCGACCGCACCGTCAGTCCGATCTGCGGCGTGGTGGCCGCCATGGATTCCAGTGGCGGTAGCGTCTCCGGTGCGGTGAGCTTGATCCTGACGCTCTGGATCAGATTGGGCCGGTTGAACAGCGTCTGCACCACGCCGATATCCGCCAGCATTTCGGATTCGAAGACGGAGCCGCCGGCATTGAAGATGCCGACGACGGTCCATTTCGATGTGCCGAAGGTGAGCTGTTCGCCGATCTCAAGGCCTTTGTAATCATTGCTCAGCCGCCGGCCGACGACGATTTCGCTGGCGCCGGGATTGAACATCCGGCCGCTAACTATCCGGACATTCGGACGCACGCTGAGACCGAAAGGACCGATGCCGCGCAACGACAATGTCGAAAGCAGTCCACCGGCCTTCTCCGGCACCTCCACGGGCACGACCATTTCCGGCGACATCACCGAGGCGCCTGTCGTATCTGTGGTGATGCCGGGAGTACCGTCGAGATAATGAAGTTGGGAAGGTTCGATGCGGCTGCCGAGTTCCGTCGCCGCTCCCTTGCCGAGAGCGATGGCGATGTCCTTGGCACCGGCTTGCAGCAGCGATGTCTGGAAGCCGTTCGACATTGCGAGAAAGCCGAGCGGGACAGTGACGACCATCGCCACGGAAAACACCAGCGACAGGGAAATCCATATCCGGCGGCGGAGCGATTTCAGATTGGATAGGGTGAGGGCCAGGGATTGGCGGACAATCGTGCTCATGGTCTCATCTTTCTCTTAAAGCGGCGTTGGGCGGCACGCGCATGGCGTTGAAGGCAGGCGCAATGCCAGTTGCTAGGGCCAGTAGGGCGGCGAGGGCGATCGCCTGAACGATAATCGGGGAAGTAAGCGTCAGCTCCGGCACAATGGTGCGCAGTGGCTCCCGCAGAAACAGGATGGCCGCAAAGGCAAGGCCAAGAGCAAGGCTGAGTCCCGCGGTAAACAGGGCGAAGGTTTCAGCCAGGACATTGCCGAGAATGAAGAGTCGCGAAAAACCGAGGACCTTCAGCACGCCGATTTCCTTCGTCCGTTCGCGGATGGCGAAGAACATGGTGTTGGCGACGATCATCAGGATGGTGATGAAGGCGACGCCGACCACCAGCCGCACGATGGTCGCGACATCGGCGAATTGCGCGATGAACGCCTTCATGAATTCGGTTTCCGTGCGCGTCCGGGTCTCGTAGGCGGAATTGGCAAAGAGGGTATCGACAGCCTTGATGATGTCGTCAGTGCGAGCACCCTTCTTTGGCAGGATGCGGAAGCCGGTCACGGTGTCGCGGTCCATGCCGCGCTCCGCGTTGATGTAGTCGTAGCGAGCCATCACGAAATGCGTGTCGGCGGATTGTTTGTCGTCCAATATGCCGACGATGTCGAATTGGAAGTCCGAGCTGCCATCCGTCTTGACGAAACTCGACGTATTCAGAGTGATCGTCTGCCCAAGCGTCCAGCCTTCCTGCGAGGCAATGCTGCGGCCGACAATGGCACCGCTGCGGACCTCTCCGAAACGGGCGAGGGCGTCGGCGGGGATATCGTAGTCATCGCCGATAAAGGCGGCGAAGCTGCGTGGCTCCACCGCTGTCAGGCCCATAAAATTCGTTGGTGTCCGGTAGGTCGCTCGGCTGCGCGTCATGTAGGTTGTCCCGGCGATGTCGGGCAACGCCAGAATCTTGTCGTAATAGCTGATCGGCAGGGGCAGGGCATCGCCGACCTTGTTGGTCACGATCAGCCGCTCGGAATCCACCTCGCCGCCGAGAAAGCCGTGCTGGAAGCTTGTCAGGACGAGATAGATGAAGAAGGCGATGGCGATGCTGGTGATCAGCAGGACACTGCGTGTCGGTTTGCGAGCCATAGTGCGGCGAAGGAGAGTGAAGCGGTTCACGGTGCTCACGCGGCCTCCCGTTCGACGAACTGGCCCTTGTCCAGGCGCAGGACACGCTTGGCGGAGCGTGCCGCCATATCGTCGTGCGTGACCATGACGATGGTCTTGCCGAGTTCGGCGTTGAGGATCCGCAGCATGGCGAGCACCTCTTCGGCGGAAGAGCGATCGAGATCGCCCGTCGGCTCGTCGCAGAGCAACAGTTTCGGATCGCTCGCCAGCGCTCGTGCGATCCCCACACGCTGCTGCTGACCGCCGGAAAGCTCCGAAGGCAGATGCTTGCGCCGGTCGGTAAGGCCGACAAGAGACAGGATTGTTTCTACCCGTTCTCGACGCTGACGCCCAGTCAGGCCGGTCAGCAGCAGGGGAAGCTCGATATTTTGCTCCGCCGTCAGCATCGGCATCAGATTGTAGAACTGGAACACGAAGCCGACATTGGCACCGCGCCATTTCGTCAGCGCGCTTTCGCTCATCCGGCTGATGCGCGCATGCCCGAAATTGACGTCGCCGCCATCGGGACGATCGATGCCGCCGATGAGGTTCAGGAGCGTCGACTTGCCGGAGCCGGACGGTCCCACGATCGCGACGAAATCGCCGGCGCCGATGGTCATGGTCAAATCCGAAAAGATCGTCACGGCATTCTTGCCGATCCGGTAATCCTTGCGCACATTGTCGATCACAATCCCGTCGTCTGGCGCAGATGTGCTGTTGTCCATCTCAAAGTCCTCTTTCATTTGCGTTTGCTTGAAGTTCCGGAGCATCCAGGGTGACCTTGGTCGCCATGTTCGGCAGTATGCGTGTGGGCGGCACCAGGAATTCCAGCCGCGCGGTCACCGTGCCCTTCTGCAATGAAGCAGCCGGCACGATCGTCCGCACCCGCATCTTGAACTTCCGGTCGGGAAAGGCGTCGAGAACGGCGACCGCCGTCTGGCCGGGTTCAATGCGCGCAGCATTGGATTGCGCGATATCGACGTCGATGATCAGGGAATTCGGGTCGAGAAGAATGGCGATCCCATCCCTCGGCCCGCCGCCATCCGTGCCGGAGGCGACAATATCGCCAAGGCCGGCCAGCCGGGTGACGATCACGCCGTCAAAGGGCGCGACGATCTGATGGAGCGCCAGGTTTCTTTCCTGCTTCTCCACCTGTAGCCGGGCAGTTTCGGCCGCCTGCCGCGCAACGTCGAAATCGCTGGTCAACTGCACGACGGAGAGGCTGTCGCCATCGAGGCTGCTGACGGCAACCGCGCCGCGTTCGACAAGCGATTTGGTACGTTCCACGGTCCTGCGGGCCTGCGCCAATGAGACCTCCACCCGATGCGCCGACGCGTCTGCGCCTGCGGCCTGGGATCTGGCGATCCTGAGCTCAATCTCGTCCGTTGTCGTATCCAGCCGCGCAATAATTTGCCCGGCGGTAAAGTGGTCGCCGACGTCCAGTGGCAGTTCGGCGACCTTGCCGCCGATTTCTGGCCGCAAGGTAATCATCTTTTCGGCGACGACATAGCCGGAGCCGATCACGGATTGAGGTGGCGGCGTTTGCGGCGGTTGGGAGGGAAGCTTGTCTTGCGCTATGGCGTCGACTGCGGGCTGGGAGATGGCTTCCGTTCCCGCATGCCTCCAGAGGTTTTCGGCAAGGGGAAGCGATATGCAAGCCGCTGTCGCGAGTGCTACGGCCAAGACTGTCAGAGCCGCCCCACGTGTTGGGAATTGACGGCTCGCGGCTGCACGCTCGATCGACAGCGATCGAAGCCGGTTCGCGATATTCGCTTCTGCATTCATTGGGGGTCTCCAGGCGTTGACGGCGTGATTTTCCGCCGCCGGCACGTCTGGTGCGACCTCGATCGTGATTTAGGACGTCGCAGAACGCGATCTAGATCGCGGGAGGCCGCGAGTCAGGCCATAGTGGCGAAAAATATGGTTGCCCCGAGGAAGGGTCTTATGCTGTTCGTGCCACTACCTTTCGTCGTTGCTCTCCTGCTGCTTCTGCTGTTTCTGGCGGTCGTGCGGCGGGACGGCGAGCTTGCCGCGAACCGGCCATTTCTTGCTTTGCTTTTGCTCTGCGCCGTGCAATCGGTCCTAGTCGGCCTGCGACTGGGCTATGGCGTGCGGTGGATTGGCTATCTGGCGCTCGTGATCCCAACAGTCATGCCGCCGCTGATTTATGCCGGCGTACGCAGACTGGGCGTGGATAGTCGCAGGCGCTGGCCCTCCCTCCTGGGCTTCTACAGCTTTCCGCCCGTTATCATTGCCGCGTTGGCCATTATCCGGCCCGCCGCCATCGATATCGCGATGATCCTCATTCAAATCGCCTACGCCTTGGCTCTACTCTGGCTTGTCCGTCCGGGTCCGGACGCGCTGCGTCTGGCATCGTTCGAGGCCGCACGGCCGGCCCATCGGGCGCTTGTTTTCGCGGCTGGCGCCCTATGCTTCTCGGCATTGATCGATGCGCTGGTGCTGTTTGATTTCGGCTGGACCCATGGTGCGCATGTCGGCTTGATCGTCAGCATCGCTAATCTTGTCGGCCTGCTTGTCCTCGGCACAGCGGCCGCCGCGGCCAGCCGGAATTCAACGGACGCAGAGATGGCGGAAATCCTGCCTGTATCCGATGCTGCCGAAGACAAAGACACTGTCGACCGGATCCACGAGTTGATGCAGGAGAAGAAGCTCTACCGCGACGCCAATCTCAATCTTGAACGGCTGGCACGCAAGGCCGGGATACCGTCGCGCCGCATCTCGGGTGCCATCAACAGGGCCACAGCTAAAAACGTCTCGCAATATGTCAACGACTACAGGATTGCCGAAGCCTGCCGGTTACTGGCCGAGACGGATCAATCAGTGACCGAAATCATGCTTGAGGCCGGTTTCCAGACCAAGTCGAATTTCAATCGCGAGTTTCGCCGGGTCACCGACATGACGCCTGTCGCCTGGCGCGAGAAATGCGCCTATTCCACACATCCGGCCTGACGTGGCGGCGCTTAAGGTTTTGCCCTGTATCCAAGGCTGCGGCTAATATCGTCGGCTGTCTTGCACAGCATCGACAGAAATGCCTCGCGCCGTTCGATATAGCGGCTGGTCAAAGTACCCAGATTGAGCGCGGCGACGACGTCGCCGGTGGCGTCGAAAATTGGTGTGGCGATGCCGATCGAGCCGGTGACGAATTCCTGATTGTTGACGGCATATCCGTCCCGCCGCACCTTGGCGAGGATGTCCCGGATTTTCTGCAAATCGGTAATCGTATGGGGTGTATAAGGAAGAAACTGCACGCGAGAGAGATAATCTTCCAAAGTTTGTTGCGGGGCGTGAGCGAGAAGCACGCGGCCCATGGCCGTGCAATAGGCGACGATGGCGGCATCCATGTTCACATCATAGCGTATCGGCTGGCGGCTCACGCTCTTTGCCAGCCGGCGGATGTCGCAATGGGCGTTCATGGCGCTGAGCAGCACGGTCTCGCCCGATTCGTCGCGCAGGCGCTCCATGAAAGGTACCGCCTTCACCACCAGCGGCTCCTCATGGCGGCGGAAAGGGAAACCATGGCGGCCTGCCTCGATCAGCATGTAGCGCCCGGCTGAATCCTGGACGAGATGCCCACGCGCGGCGAGGGTCTGGACCAATCCGTGGGCGCTGCTTTTCGGCAATGCCAGATCCCGGGTGATTTGCGACAAGGCAACTGCTTCCCGCCGCCCCGCCATATATTCAAGGATATCGAGGATACGTCCAGCACTCTTCACTTCCGAGTTCATGTATGTGAACGATCTCCCCGTTGTTGGCCAATCGATCGGCCTATAACAGTTGTGCCTACAAAAGCGACAACCGGCAAGACGGATGCAGCGATGAGCAGGACACAAAAGCAGGCAACAATCGACGAGCCCTGGCTCTGGGAGGACGAAGTCTGGCGGAGCCGTGTCGACAAGGTTCGCGCCGGCCGATCGTTGCGCCCCGCCAAGTGGAAGAATGGCGCCCGCATGGCGGTGGCTTTGTCCTTCGATGCCGACCACGAGACTATGGAGTTGCGCAACGGCGGCGTTTCGCTGGGCCGGATGAGCCAGGGGCAATATGGCGCCCGTTCAGGCATGCCGCGCATCCTCAAATTGCTGGAGAAATACGCCGTTCCGGCCTCTGTCTTCATGCCGGCGGTATCGGCGATGATCAATGCGGACGAAGTGCGCGCCGTGGTGGCGTCGGGCCATGAACTCGGCATGCATAGCTGGATCCATGAGTTCAATTCGCGTCTGGACGAGGCGACGGAACGCGATCTTGCACTGCGGGCCGCCGATGTGCTGGAGCGCATTTCCGGTGTTCGACCGGTCGGTATGCGCACGGCATCCTGGGATTTCAGCCCATATACGCTGAAGATCGCCCGCGAGATGAGGCTCCTTTACGATTCGTCGCTGATGGCGGACGAGGAGCCCTACGAGCTGCTTGAAGACGGCGAGCCGACGGGTATCGTTGAAATTCCGGTGGAGTGGATCCGCGACGACGCTCCCTATGTGGCGATGGATCGCATGACCGGCGCGCGGCCCTATGGCGGTCCGTCGATGGTTCTGGACATCTTCCAGCGTGAACTGGAGGTTGCCTATGAGGAGGGCGGGCTATTCCAGCTTACTCTCCATCCTCATCATGTCGGTCATCGCTCGCGCATCTTCATTCTGGAAGAGATTATTCGCCAGGCGCAGGCCAAGGGTGGTGTGTGGTTCGCCACCCACGCGGAGATCGCAACCTATTGTGCATCGGAAGCCGGCCTCAAGACATTACATCAATAAATGATGAGCGTCCGGCGGGACGCGACGACGGTTTTGAATTTCAAAGGGGTAGTAGATTATGCATTTCAAGTTCTTATCCGCAGCGGTCCTTGCCACGAGCCTTCTGGTTCCGACAGCCCATGCGCAATCGGCCAAGGATACGCTGACGATCGACCTGCCGAATGATGCGGCCACGCTCGATCCGCATCTTCAATGGGACACGGACAGCTACAGCGTCTATCGCAATATTTTCGACAATCTCGTCACCCGCGACACGTCGGGCGCGATCGTGCCGCAGATCGCGACATCCTGGAAATATCTCGACGACAAGACCCTTGAATTCCAGATTCGCGACGATGTGACCTTCCAGGACGGCAGCAAGCTGACGGCCGAGGATGTTGCCTACAGCATCAACCGTATCATCGATCCGGCTCTGAAGAGCCCGCAATTGTCGCAGTTCAACCAGATCATCAAGGCCGAGGCCACCAGCCCGACCATGGTGAAGATGACGACGAAGTCGCCCTATCCGGCGCTGATTGCCCAGCTTGTCAAACTGTCGATCGTGCCGAAAGCCTATGTCGAGAAGGTGGGTGCCCAGGAGTTCAATCTGAAGCCGATGGGCAGCGGTCCCTACAGGCTGGTGCAGTGGCAGAAGGGCGTACAGACCGAGCTTCAGGCGAACGATCATTATTGGCGCGCAAAACCGCCCTTCGAACATGTCGTTTTCCGCGCCGTGCCCGATGTCTCCACTCGTATTGCCGACCTGAAGACGGGTAAGGCCGATCTCGTTCGTGATCTTCCTTCCGATCAGGCAATTGCACTGAAGAGCGGCGAGGAGGTGCAGGTGCTCTCGGTTCCGACCGAGCGCGTTGGCTATATCTACATCAACGCCCAGGCCGGCGCGACGCAGGATGTCCGCGTGCGCCAGGCGATCGCCTACGCCATCGACAGGCAGACCCTGGTCGATGCGCTGTTGCAGGGCTTCGGCTCCCCAGTCAACGTCGTCGGCGCCAAACCGATCTTTGGTTACACCGAGAGGGTCGAAGGCTACCCCTTCGATCCGGACAAGGCGCGCGCCTTGATCAAGGACGCGGGCGCAGAAGGGGCGAAGATCGAGTTTCTGACCTCGCCCTCCTATGATCGATCGATGGTGGAAGCCATCCAGCAGATGCTGAATGATGTGGGTCTCGATACGACGATCACTTCGCTCGATCAGGCGACCTTCCTGAAGCGTCGCCAGGGAGACGCCAAGGACGCCGGCAGCATGGCTTTCGGCCGCTGGTCCTGCGCCTGCCAGGATGCGGACGGGGTCATCTTTCCGCTGTTTCGCACCGGCAGCAGCTGGGCGAAATACAGCAACCCGCAGTTCGACGCTCTCGTTGACGATGCCCGTTCGACACTCGACAGCGACAAGCGGCTGGAGGACTATCGGAAGGCCTATGAAATCCTGAAGCAGGATGTGCCCGGCATCGGTCTCTACCAAGGCGATGCCGTCTATGGCGCCAGCAAGAGCCTGAAGTGGCAGCCGAGCCCCAACGAGGCGATGTTTGTCATGGACATGAGCTGGCGGCAATGAACCGGGAGCGACCGACATGTTGAGCGGCAATGCTTGGTTGTTGGCTCAGTCGTTACGTCTTTTCCCTTCCATCAAGGAGCTGGGCGGCTGGTTGGATGACCGGCCAGTCCCCGGCTCTCGTTAGCGCTGAGGCTTATCATGGAATTTGAAAACAAGACTGTCGTCGTCACCGGAGCTGCCGGTGTCTTCGGGCGCTGGATCGCTGCGTATTTCGCCCGGCAAGGCGCGCGGCTTTGCCTTTCGGATATTCGAAGGGAAGAGCTCGAAGCCGCCGTCAGGGAGCTTCGGCTCAATCCGGCGAAGGTCTTGTTGCACACGACGGAATTGACCGACGACGCCTCGCTGTTGGATCTCGTCGACCTTGTGCGCCGTGAGTGGAAGGCGCCGGATATCCTGATCAACAATGCCAGCATCTATACCAACTTCAGCCTGCTCGACATGGAGTTTTCCGACTGGGATCGTGTCTTCAGTGTCAATTTGCGCGCGCCCTTCGTGCTCACCCGGGAGATGGCCAAGCTGATGATTGCCGAGAAGCGCAAAGGTTCGATCATCAACATCTCCTCGGGGACAGCCCGGCGGATGCCGAACGAATCCGTTGCCTATTGCACCTCCAAGACTGCAATCGAGCGTCTTTCGAAGGGTTTCGCGTTGGAGCTGGCCACGCACGGTATTCGCGTCAATGTGGTCGAGCCGAATTTCACGCCGGGCAGCGCCGTCAGCCGGTTGAATGACGAGTATGTGACGAATATTATGCTGCGTATTCCGCTCGCCCGGTCGAACGGACCGGACGATGCGCCAGCGGCGATCGGCTATCTCTGCTCCGAAAAGGCAAGCTTTGTCACCGGCGCCGTGCTTAGCGTTGACGACGGCAATTCCATCGATGCTTTTGAAAGTGGCCAAATGGGCCGGATGCCTGGCATCGCCGCCAATCGTTGAGGCATGCGGTAAGGGACTTACTTGGTCGATGACTGTGATAAGTCTTTCTGTATCAATAGGCGGAGACGATCTGCCGATTCTGACCCGCCGGATACCTCTCACTACCGCATGACCTCTCAACCGGACGCCTTCCATGCCCCTTGCTATTTCCCCCGATGACATCGACCAGGCCGCGCTGCTTTCGGAATTACAGCGCTGGGTGGAGATCGAAACCCATACGCCGGATGCCGATGCCGTGAACCGATTGGCCGACCGTGTCGAGGCGATTGCCCGGGAAGCCGGTCTTGTGGTGGAGCGGACACCAGGAACCATGGGGTTCGGCGATATCTTGGCGGTACGTTCGCCTCGCCCCGCCGGCAGCAACCAGAAGAGCACGCTCATCCTGGCCCATCTGGATACGGTTCATGCCGCCGGCACGATCAAGAACCAGCTGCCCTGGCGGCAGGAGGGCGATCGCCTCTACGGACCTGGTATCTACGATATGAAGTCCGGCGCCCTGATGGCGCTGGAGGCGATGAAGCTTGCGGTCCGCCACGGCTCCGGCCCGAAGCTGCCCGTCGATCTGCTGTTCATGCCGGATGAGGAGATGGGCAGCCTTAGCTCCCGCGCTCTCATCGAGGCCTATAGTCGCAATGCCGGCTACGCACTGGTGGTCGAGCCCGCCCGCGACGGTGGCAAGATCGTCGTCGCGCGCAAGGGCGTGGCCATGTACGACATTATCGTTCGGGGTCGCGCCTCCCATGCCGGCACCCGGCCGCAGGATGGTCGCAGCGCCGTCCGCGCGGCCGCAAGGCTGGTGCTCGAACTCGAAGCATTGAACGACCCCACGCGCGGCGTCACGGTAACTGTCGGCACTATTCACGGCGGAACCGGGCGCAACACCGTACCGGCGGAATGCCAGATGCAGGTCGACGTGCGCGTGCCCGATGAACAGACGGCGACGGAAGTCCTCGGCAAGATCGAGGCCCTGAAGCCGGTTGATCCGGATATCACGATCGAGATCAGCGGCGGTCTCAACAGGCCGCCATTCCCGCAATCCGAAGGCGGCAAACGGCTTTTTGACCATACTGCGGGGATTGCTGCCGAACTCGGAATCAAGCTGGAAGGCGTCATCACCGGCGGCGGTTCGGACGGCAATTTCACGGCAGCCCTTGGCGTCGCCACACTTGACGGGCTGGGCGCGGATGGCGCCGGCGCTCATACGTTCGACGAATATATTCTTGTCAGCAGCGTCGCGCCGCGCACCGCGTTGCTTGCCAATCTGATGTTGACGCTCGACGGCAAGGAATGACGCCCGGCGGTGGGTAAGAGGTTTGCTTTCGCCGCTGGCTCAGGAATTTAATCGATATGCGGCGCTTTCGAATGGATCGGCTCAGACTATGGCGCCTGGCGCGAAGGATGTCTCGCCTTCCGCCCCAGGATCACGGGTCGAAACGGCTGACCTCGATCCCCATACCGACAGGTAACAGCACGCTGGTGATTCCGGCCTTGGCCCGGACGGCCCGGCCATAGGCCTGCACATCCTCGTTTCCGGGACGGATCATGTTGTCGGCGATGATGATCGCACCTGGATTGAGCTTGGGGTAGAAAGCCTCCAGGCAGGGCACATAGAGATCCTTCCAGAGATCGACCAGCACAAAGTCGACGCCGACCGTCAGCTCGGAGATCATCTGCACGGCGTCACCGACCTTGAAGTCGATATGGCCGGCAAGTCCGGCCTTCGTCGCCTTGTCGCGGGCATAGGCCGATTTGTAGTCATGCAATTCCATCGTGATCAGCCGGCCGCCGGTCGCACGGGCGGCTTCCGCCAGCCAGATACCGGAATAGCCGAAGGAGGTGCCGAGTTCGAGGATGTTCGGCGCCCTCAGGCTCTTGGCGATGATGTTGAGCAGGCGGCCGGTTTCCGGGCCGACGGCGCGCATCCGGCGATCCTGGCCGCCATCGCGGCCGCCGGGCGGCATGTCGCGCGGCTTGCTCTGCTCTTCCCGGATCAGCTCGTGATATTCATCGAGCACTGCCAAGATTTTGTCGTCCATATCCGATCCTCTATCCAACTGCGGACTGCGGCGCGCACGATAGGAGCGAATTTTGTGGCCGTCGAGGCTGCCGAGCGACGTGTACGGTTCGTGTCACTCCAACGTGATCGATCAAATCGCTCCGTCGACGATCACCATGGGGCTGCCGCGGGAACATGTCTCGACGCGGGCATCGATCCTGTAGATATCGCGCAGCATCCCGGTGGTGATGACGTCGGGTGTCGCGCCGCTCGCCGCCATTTTGCCCTGCGCGATGACGATGGTGTTTTCGCAGTAGCGGAGCGCGTGGTTGAGGTCGTGGAGCGCGATCAGAACGATCATGCCGTCCCGCTTGGCGAGATCGGTAATGAAGCTCAGCACCTCGATTTGCCGGTGAAGGTCGAGTGCCGATGTCGGTTCGTCCATCAACAGGATTTCGGGGCGGCGAATGAGTGCCTGTGCCAGCGAAACGAGCTGGCGCTGACCGCCGGAAAGCTCGCCGAGGCCGCGAAACGCAAGGTTTTCGATATGCAATGCCTTGAGGATCGCGTCGATTTCGGCCAGTTCGTCGTCGGCGACCCGCCAGCCGCTGCCTTGCTTTGCTGAAAGCAGGACCGACTCGTAAACGGTGAGAACCGCATTGGCGCCGGTATCCTGTGGCATGTAGCAGATCGAGCGTGGTCCTCGCGCGGTGTCGGTGAGTTCGACCAGTCCCGGCCCCTTGATCAGACTGGCGATCCGCTTGAACAGCGTCGACTTGCCGGCCGCGTTGGGGCCGATGATCGCCGTAACGCTGCCGCCCTTGAGGTCGCTCAGGGTGACATCGGACAGCACCTTCACCTTGCCGTAAGACGCTCCGACCTGATCGAGTGCCAAAGCTACCATGAACGCCTCCTGCTGCCGAAAATCAGGATGAAGAAGAAGGGAACGCCGACCAGCGCGGTGATCACTCCGATCGGCAGGATCGCGCCGGGGATGATGATCTTGCTGAGAACCGAGGTTGCCGACAGGAGCAGGGCGCCGCAGACGACCGATGCGGGCAGGAAGAAGCGCTGGTCTTCGCCGACGATCATGCGCGCCATGTGAGGACCGACGAGACCGACGAAGCCGATCGTGCCGACGAAGGATACGGGGATGGCGGCAAGCAGGCTGACGAGCATCATCGTCCGCAGGCGCAGCGCCCGCACGTTGACGCCCATGCTCGCGGCCTTGTCGTCGCCGAGGCGCAGCGCCGTCAGCGCCCATGCGTCCCGCATGAACAACGGCAAGATGACGACAAGCATGCCGGCGATGATCGCGACCTTGGGCCAGGTTGCCTTGGTGAAGCTACCCATCGTCCAGAACACTATTGCCGAAAGCGCCTGTTCGGATGCCAGATATTCGAGCAGCGACAGGGCTGCGTTGAAGGTGAATACCAGGGCGATGCCGAGCAGGACGATGGTCTCGACGCTGACGCCGCGCATGGTCGAGGCAAAGTGGATGAACATTGCCGCCGCCATCGCCATGATGAAGGCGTTGATCGGCACCATATAGGCGACCGCTCCGGGATAGAGCGCGACGCCGCCGACAAGCGCGAGAGCCGCGCCGAAACTTGCCGCCGCCGAAATTCCGAGCGTGAACGGGCTTGCCAGAGGATTGGCGAGGATCGTCTGCATCTCCGCGCCCGAAACCGACAGGGAGGCACCGACGACAACGGCCATCAACGCGATCGGCATGCGGATATCCCATATGACGACGCGCAATTGAATAGCCGCGTTGGCAGGATCGAAAATCGCGGACAGAACCTGCTGCAGGGTATAGTTGGCCGGGCCAAGCGCCATGTCGAGCGCTATGCTCACGCAGAGCGCGACGCCGAGAAGCGCCAGGATGATCAGGCGGCGGAAGACCCGGAAGCGATACTGTTCGCCTCCGGTCACAGTGGCTTGAAGCGTCCCAACGGACATGGCGGCTTGTCCTTCGGCAAAATGCGAGAGGCCGGCTTACGCTCGAAGATCGACCATAAGCCAGCACCAGGCTCGAGCCATCGCTCGATGAAAACTGAGACCCTGTATGCTTTTATGAGGAAAGCAGTCAAGTTCAATTTGGCAACGAGCGGGCGAAGGATCAGAAATCCGCAACCCTGCCCCAGACCGAGCCGTTCAACCGGTCCGGATAGTAGGGTTTCGGATCGACGATCGGCTCTGCACCCGTGACGAGATCAGCGACGAGATGGCCTGCTCCGGGACCAATCCCGAATCCGTGGCCGCTGAAGCCTGCCGCCAGAATCAGTCCCGGCAGGGTCGGTATCTCACCGATCGCCGGAACGCCGTCGGGTGTGCTGTCGATATAGCCGGCCCAGGTGGCCATGACTGGCGTCTGGGCAAGCGCCGGAAGCAGCGCCCGTGCCCGCTCCAGGGTCGCTTCGATCTGCTGGCGATCCGGACGGGGGTCGAGAATGCGGTTGCGCTCCATCGGCGTCGGCCGATCGAGCCGCCAGCGCGACAGGGTTTCATGACCGTTCTTTAAGCCTTCCAACCCGCCGGGCGCGAGGCTGCGTCGGCGCTTGATGAACATCGGCACGAAATGGCGCGCGAAGCGGAGCTGCTGCAGGGTCGGATCGACACGGGCGCGACCGCTGATGGCGAGCGTATAGCCGCCGTCCCTCCGGCGCGTGGCGGAGACCGCGGCAGTGTGCAGCGCTGCCGGCAAGCCCTCGGCGCCAGGGGCGACCGAGAGGATCGAGGAGCGAATCGCGGCCTGTGGAAAGCGGATGCCGAGCTGCCGGCAAAAGGACGATGCCCAGGCGCCGCCGGCCATCACAACGGTTCGGGTGCGGATGGTGCCGGCCTCGGTGACGACGCCGCTGACGCGGCCGCCTTCGACCTCGAGACCGCGCGCCGCACACATCTGGTGGACGCTGCCGCCGAGCGCCATGATGGCGCGGGCGACGACAGGGGCAGCCCGGGACGGATCGGCGGTGCCGTCCGTTGGCGAGAAGACCCCGCCCTTCCATTGCCGACCGGTCGCCACCCCGAATTCGCTCGCCTTTTTGCCGTCGAGCATATGGGTGGTGACGCCGACGCCGCGGGCAAATTCGCCCCAGCGCGCCCAGCCGGCGAGCTCGGCATCGTCATTGCTCAGATAGAGCAGGCCGCAGCGACGAAATCCGGTATCCTCGCCGCTGTCCTTGCCGAAATCCTCCCAAAGGGCCAGGCTCTTGGTGGAGATCGGCAGTTCGCGGGCATCCCTGTTCTGCTGCCGGCACCATCCCCAGTTCCGACTGGATTGTTCGGCACCGATCCGGCCTTTTTCGATAAGAGCGACCTTCAGGCCGTGCCGTGCGAGATAATAGGCCGTAAAGACGCCGACGATGCCGCCGCCGATCACTACCGCATCGGCCACGTCAGGCAGAACGGGCGAAGTTTCGATGTGCAGAAGGGGGGCGGGCATGGCTTTCTCCGGGTTTCAGGCAAGCATTCTAGCCGAGCTTTCGCCACGCAAATGCTGCAGATCGCCGCCAGACAGCATTTCCTTTGGTAGCGCCCTTCTATCACGAATGCTTGTGCTAAGATCAGGATTTTACGAGATTATATTGACATGATCAGGGTTGATTCCGCTTGCTAACCGAGGCTTTCCGCCTAAAATGACGGAAGATTATTCCGTATGGCGGCGTGCCGCTGCCGATAAGAGGGGAGCACGCCGATGAAGCTCGACCGGATCGACATCAAGATTCTCTACGAATTGCAGAAGAATGGCCGCATCACCAATGTCGAGCTGGCCGAACTCGTCAATCTTTCGCCTAGCCCTTGCCTGATGCGAGTGAAGAAGCTGCAATCGGAAGGCTATATCGCCGGCTACTCGGCGCAGATCAACATCGCCAAGCTCGGGCAGACGCTGACCGTCTTTACCGAAGTCACGCTCAAGAACCACCGCCAGATCGATTTTGCCCGCTTCCTCGCGGCGGTCGAAAAAGTGGATTCAGTTGTCGAATGCCATCTCGTTTCCGGTGGCTACGATTATCTGGTGAAGTTCGTCACCGCCGGCATTGCTGAGTACCAGACGACGATGGAACGGTTGATCGACATGGAGATCGGTATCGATAAGTATTTCAGCTTCGTCGTGCTGAAATCGCCGATCGTCAAGGCGCATATGCCGCTGACCAGCCTGTTTCCGGTCTGACGTCTTTCCGGCGTGCGAAACGCCTGTCAGCGTTTCGCGAAAGCCCGCATCAGTTCGGGATCTTGCTCCAGGCCGTCCAGCCAACCGATGTCGAGCTTCGGCACGGAGGAGAAGAGCAGCTTGGAATAGGGATGCTTGGCGCCGTTGGCGAGATCGGCGGATGCAAGCTGCTCGATCTTCTCGCCGCCGTACATGACGATGATCTCGTCGCAGATAGCCTGCACCGTCGACAGATCATGGCTGATGAAGACGTAGGAGAGGCTGAGCTCGCGCTGCAGCTCCTTGAGAAGGTCGATGATGGCGGCGGCAACGACTGTGTCGAGGGCTGAGGTGATTTCGTCGCAGAGGATGAGCTTGGGCTCGGCTGCGAGTGCGCGGGCAAGGTTGACGCGCTGCTTCTGGCCGCCGGATAGTTCCGGGGGGCGCCGGTGCTTGATGGCTCTCGGCAGGTGAACCATGTCGAGGAGTTGGTCAATGCGCGCCTCGCGCTGCTTGCCGCCGAGATTGCTATAGAAGGAGAGCGGCCGGCCGAGGATATCGCCGATGGATTTGGCCGGATTGAGCGCCGTATCGGCGAACTGGAAGACGATCTGCAGCTTGCGCAGTTCTTCGCGCTGGCGCTGCCGGGCGTCGGCAGCAAGCTGCTTGCCGTCGAAGATGATATCGCCGGAAACCGGCGGCAGGATCCCCGCTATGGCGCGGGCAAGGGTCGATTTTCCGCAGCCGGATTCGCCGATGACACCGATATTGTGGCCGGCTTCGAGCTTGAGGCTTACTGATTTGAGCGCCGTTGCCGTCGGCAGGCCGTTCGGTAGGATCGGCCCATAGCCAGCGACAATATCGGTGACCTCCAGCAGGGCCGGCGTCTTTTGTGGATCGGTCGGCGCGGGGGAGGCGTAGAGCTTGGGTTCGAAAGCGCCGAGCAACTGGCACGTATAGGGATGGGCGGGGGCAGAAAGGATCTGCTCGGTCTTGCCGATTTCCTGGACCTCTCCGCCCTTCAGCACGACGATCCGGTCGGCGACCTGGGCGACGACCGCGAGGTCGTGGGAGACGTAGACGCCGGCGATCCCGCCCTTCTTCATCACCGATTTGAAGGCCCGGAGAACCTCGATCTGCGTCGTCACGTCGAGCGCGGTCGTCGGCTCGTCGAAGATCACGAGCTTCGGGTCGCCGATCAGCGCCATCGCAGCCGAAAGACGCTGCAACTGGCCGCCGGACACCTGATGCGGATAGCGCGAACCGATCGTCTCCGGGTTCGGCAGGCTCAAGGCCCTGAAGAGTTCGACGGCGCGGGCCTTTGCCTCTTCCGCCGGCATGAGATCATGAATGCGGGTGATTTCGATCACCTGCTCCATGATGGTCTGCGCCGGGTTGAAGGCGGCAGCGGCACTCTGCGGGATATAGGCGACTTCGGTGCCGCGAATGCGGGCTCTCGCCTTTTCCGGCAGGCTTGCCATGTCCTTGCCGGCAAGCAGAACCTCGCCGCCGCTGATCCGGCATCCCGGCCGCGCGTGACCCATCAGGGTGAGCGCGATCGTCGTCTTGCCCGAGCCGCTTTCGCCGATCAGGGCGACGATCTCACCCTCTTCGATATCGAAGCTCACGCCACGGATGATCTCGACCAGGCGGCCGGAGTCGGTTTTGGCCTCGACCTTCAGGTCGCGAATTTCGACGAGCTTGG
This sequence comes from Rhizobium sp. RCC_161_2, assembly GCF_041355235.1. Classification (NCBI taxonomy): domain Bacteria; kingdom Pseudomonadati; phylum Pseudomonadota; class Alphaproteobacteria; order Hyphomicrobiales; family Rhizobiaceae; genus Rhizobium; species Rhizobium sp. RCC_161_2. The sequence continues at coordinate 570,752 of NZ_JBFUPL010000001.1, forward strand.
CCATCAATTGCTCCGGTCTCGGATTTTCTGGGGCAGGTTGTCGATCAGCAGGTTGACGCTGATCGTCAGGCTGGCGATCGCTATGCTCGGGAAGATCACCGCCGGCGCACCAAAGGGCAGGCCGCCGATGTTTTCACGCACCAGCGCGCCCCAGTCCGCATTCGGCGGTTGCACGCCTAGACCAAGGAACGAGAGGCCCGACAGAAGCAGCACGATGAAGACGAAGCGCAAGCCCAGGTCCGCCATAACCGGCCCGAGGATATTGGGCAGGATTTCGGAGCGGATGAGATATAGCCCGCCTTCGCCGCGAGCACGGGCGACCGTGATGAAATCCATGGTGTTGATGTTGACCGCGAGCGCCCGCGAGAAGCGATAGGCCCCCGGCGTATAGATGACGGCAAGCGTCATGATCAGTACCGGGATCGAGGAGCCGACGCCGGCCACGACCACGAGGCCGAACAGCTTGCTGGGAATCGAGTTCAGCGCATCGAGAAAGCGACTGAGTGCGCTGTCGAACCAGCCGCCTGTCACGGCCGCAATCATGCCGAGCGCAACCCCGGTGAAACAGGAGATGCAGACGGCGGCAAGTGAGATGCCAACGGTATAGCGTGCGCCCATCAGGATACGGGAGAAGATATCACGGCCGAGATAGTCAGTCCCCAGCCAGAACTTCGCCGAGATCGGCCCGAAGTAGTCGAAGTCGACGATATCGCCGATCGGGTAGGGGATCAGCAGCGGCGCGAAGATGGCGATCAGCGCCCAGGCGAGGATGACGCCAAGGCCGATCATGCCGACGATGTTGAAGCGGAAGCCGAGCTTGCGGGGAGTGAACGCGGTAAGGGCCATGGTCAGCGCAACCTCGGATTGGACATGATGGCGATGATGTCGGCGATGGTGATCAGAAGCAGATAGACCAGACAGAAGATCATCGCGCAGGTCTGGATCAGCGGCAGATCGCGGGTGGCGACGGCATCCACCATCAGCTTGGCGATGCCCGGATAGTTGAAGATGGTTTCGACGATGATCACGCCGCCGAGCAGGTAGGAAAGCGAAAGCGCCACCGCGTTGACAATCGGGCCGAGCGCGTTCGGAAGCGCATGCTTCAACACCATACGCCGGCGCGAGGCGCCTTTGAGCAGGGCCATTTCCACATAGGGCGTGTTCAGCGTCTCGATCACGGCCGCGCGGGTCATGCGGATCATTTGCGCCGAGATCACGAAGCTGAGTGTGATGACCGGCATCGCGAAAACGCGCAGCATCTGCGAGAAGGAATGGATTTCATTGGCGAAGGCAAGCGCCGGCAGCCATTTGAGATAGACGGCAAAGATCAGCACCGCCGATGTGGCAACCATGAATTCGGGCACGGAAATGACGCCGATCGAGACCACCGTGACGATGCGGTCGTAGAGCGAGCCGCGCAGCATGGCAGCGGTAATGCCGAGCGTGAGCGCAATCGGAACCGAAAACAGCGCAGTGGCGGCAGCAAGCTTCAGCGAGTTTCCGAGCCGGGAACCGATCAGGTCTGCGATCGGCATGTTGTTGGCGTAGGAAATGCCGAGATCACCGGTGGCAAGGCCGGCGAGCCAGCGCACGAAACGCAGGATTGCCGGATCGTTCAGATGCATTGCGGCGCGCAGGCCTGCGACCGCCTCCGGGGTTGCTGCCTGGCCCAGCAGGATCTGGGCGATGTCTCCCGGCAGCATTTCGGTTGCGGCAAACACCGTGAAGGACACGATGAGTAGCGTGATCAAGGCCACGATCACACGGCCGAGCACGAGAGAAAGAACGTGGCGGTTCATATCATATCCCCATCGTGAGAACGAATGTGCCGAGCATACGGCAATGTACCCGACAAGTGGCGTCGAAACACCACCGGTCGGGCACGAAGGCAGGGATCAAGCGTCAAGCCAGACATATTCCGCGAAGGCATAGCCCATCATGCCGCCGAGCGGGTTGGCTTCCAAGCCGTGCAGTTTCGAGGAGATCGCGTCGACGTTGGAGATATAGGCCGGGATGGCGGTACCGGCATCTTCGGCGATCATCACCTGCATGTCACCGTAGATTGCCTTGCGCTTGGCCTGGTCGAGCGAACCGCGGGCTTCCAGCATCATGCTGTCGAACTTCGTGGACTTGAACTGGCTTTCGTTCCAGGGCGCGTCGGAAGAATAGAGCAGCGAGAAGAGGATATCCGGTGTCGGACGCGGGTTAATATTGCCGAAATGCATCGGCGCCTTCAGCCAGTAGTTCGACCAGTAGCCATCGGACGGCACGCGCTGGACATCGAACTTCATGCCGATGTCTGCGCCGGCCTGCTGGAGCACCATCGCCATGTCGATGGAAGAGCCCGCCGCTTCCGACGCCACCACCGGAATGGACTGGCCGAGAAGACCCGACTTCTGGAAGTGGAACTTGGCCTTTTCCGGATCGAAAGGTTTCGGCTTCAGATCGGCATTGTGGTAGATGCTGGCCGGCGGCACAGGCTGGTCGTTGCCGATTTCTGCAAGGCCGCGCAATGCCGATTTCTGGATGATCTCGCGGTTCAGCAGATATTTGACGCCCGTGACGAAGTCCTTGCTGCTGCCGGGGTTCATGTCGAGACGCATGTTAAGGTCGGTGTAGTTGCCGGAGGTGGTCTTCGACAGTGCCACGCCCGGCTGGCCGTCCAGAAGTCGCATGGAACGCGGGTTGACGGCAGCGGCGAGATGAATGTCGCCGGAGAGCAACGCATTGACGCGCGCCGAATCGTCCGCGATCGCGAAGAACTCGAAGGAGTCGAGGTGCGGACCGCCCTGCTTCCAGTAGTTCTTGTTCTTGGTGGCGAGGGAACGAACGCCTGGTTCGAAGACTTCGCAGACGAAGGCGCCGGTGCCGTTGGCCTTGCTGAAATCCGTCGTGCCGTCGGCGATGATCATGAAGTGATGGATGGCAAGGATCGTCGGAAGGTCGGCATTTGGATTGGCAAGGGTGATCTCCACGGTCAGCGGATCCACGGCCTTGATGCCGGTCATCTGCTTGGCGATCGCATTGACCTTTGAGCCGACGGCCGGGTCGAGATGGCGGTTCAGCGAATAGACGACGTCGGCCGAGGAAAGGCTCTTGCCGTTATGGAAGGTCACGCCCTTGCGCAACTTGACGGTCCAGACCTTGGCATCGGTGCTTTCGATGCTTTCGGCGAGTTCCATTTGCGTGACGCCGGCCTTGTCGAGGAAGGAGAGGCGGTTGTAGAAGGCGCAACAGCGGACATAGTCCGTGGAGAGCGATGCCTTGGCCGGATCGAGCGTGTCGGCGGTCGAGGAAGACCAGCCGGCCGCCTTCAGTGCACCACCCGAAACCGGGGTGGCAGCAAGAGCTGACGAGGCACGTCCGAAGATCGCGCCGCCTGCAACGGCTGCGACACCGCCGGCGAGCAGCATCTGCAGGAGATCGCGGCGGGTCGCGCCACGGCGAATGGCATTCTCGACCATGGCATCGTCTGCGCTGGTCCAATTCGTGATCTTGTCGTTCATTGCGTTCCCCTTGTTGTTAAGGTCGATTTGGCGTCCCGTCTTTTCCTGCGGGATCAATTCCGGGTATCACTGTGTCAGGCGGCCTTCACTGCCTCCACTGCGTCGGCAAGCCCTGCCATGGAGGTGAAATGGTAGTCGGGCTTGGTGAATTCCTTGGGCTCGATCGTGCCGCCATAGCCATTCTGGGCGTGGCGCCGCTGGATCCAGCAATTGGTCATGCCGAGCTGCCGTGAGATGCCGATATCGTGATACTGGCTCTGTGCGACATGCAGGATGTCGTCCTTCGATGCGCCTTCCTTGCCGACAAAGGCGAAGACCTGTTCGAAAAAGGCCGGATCGGGCTTTTCCGTCCCGGTATCGTCGGCGGTGAATGCGGCATAAAACGGGTTGCCGAGTTCCTTGGAGAAATGCTCGAAAGCCCAGCGGCGCGCATTCGTCATGGCGATCAGCTTGTAACGCGTGGACAGGCGCTTGAGGGCTTCGGCGCTATCGGGAAAGCCTTTCCAATCCTGGCAGGAATCGCGCAGGCGTTCGCCATATTTCTGCTCCGCCGGCAGGCCGAGCTTCGGGGCGATAGCGAGATAGACGCGAACCAGATCGTCAGGAAACAATCCTGCGTCGCCGGAATAGCGCTCAGCGCGATAAAGCGCGAGCGCTTCTTCACCGTCCACGGAGACGCCCTTTTCCGCTGCGATTGCGGCGAGGCAATCCTTGATGCCGCCCTCAAAGTCGATCAGGGTCCCGACGACGTCGAAGGTCAAATATTTGAAATCCGCTAAGCTCTTAACCAAGTGTCTGTCCTCGATGGAATGCGACCAATTCTGGTCGCCTCGGCTGAATGCAGAAGAATATGCTGTTCCCATACTGCCGAGGATTTTCTTGTATCTCCCGAAAACCTTGGTTTTTCGGGCTTTGGGTACCTTCAGCCATTTCAGTTTCGCAGCTAAGGCTCGCCGGATTCTCTGAATGGGAGAGCTGTGGCGGCACAAAATTGCGAATATGGCGGCAAAGCGGTATTTCGCTCATCCCGCCCATCGGCCGATGCGAAGCGCGCCGGCCAATGGCGAAATGTCCCGCGTGCGCTCAGACGAGGGCCGCGCGAACATCAGGATCGTTCAGCGTCTGGTCGAGCGTCTTGGCGGTGCGCTCGACGATCGCGTCGATCTCAGCCTCGGTGCAGCAGAGCGGCGGCGCATAGCCGAGAACGCCGTTGCCGAAGGCTCGAATGACGAGCCCGTTGTTCCAGGCGCGATCGAAGATGCGTCGCGAGGGATCGGCCGCTGCGGGCAGGGGCGTCTTGCGCTCCTTGTCGACCACCAGTTCGATCGCGGCAAGCATGCCGCGCCCGCGCACGTCGCCGACCAGCGGATGCGAAGAGAGCGATTGAAGACCGGCCATCAGCCGCGCACCCGCTTTCACGCCGTTTTCCAAGAGGCCGTTCTCATAAAGGCGCAGCACCTCGAGGCCGACCGCGGCACTGACAGGATGGGCGGAATAGGTATAGCCGTGGCCGATCGCGGCCGCGCCGGCACCGTCGGCGATCGTCTGGTAGACTTTCTCCGACAGGAAGACGGCGCCCATCGGCACGTAGCCGGAGGTCAGGCCCTTGGCGGTCGTCATCAGATCGGGGACGATGCCTTCGTCCGAGCAGGCGAACAGCGGGCCGGTGCGCCCGAAACCGGTGATGACTTCGTCGGCGACGAACAGAATATCGAGTTCGGTGCAGACATCGCGCATCGCCTTCATCCAGCCGGCCGGCGGAACCAGCACGCCGCCTGAGCCCTGGATCGGCTCCACATAGAAAGCAGCCACGCGCTCGACGCCGATTTCCTCGACCTTGGCGCGCAGCGCCTTGACCGAAGCGGCGATGATCGCCTGCGGATCGGTGCCAACAGGGTTGCGATAGGCGTAGTGTGTCGGAATCTTATGCTGCCAGTCGAGTGGCATGCCGAAGCCGGCGTGGAAGACCGGAAGCGCCGTCAGGCCCGCGCCGACGGTGGACGAGCCGTGATATCCCTGTTCGAGTGAGATGAACTGGTCCTTCGTCGGCTTGCCCAGTGAGTGATAGTAGTAGCGGATGAAGCGGACCGTGCTGTCGACGGCGTCGGAACCGCCAAGCGTGAAGTAGACGTGGTTGAGATCGCCGGGCGTTCGCTCGGCGAGTTCGGCCGCCAGCCGGATGGCCGGTTCGGAGCCAAGGCTGAAATAGCCGGTGGCATAGGGCAGCTCGCGCATCTGGCGCGCAGCGGCCTCGACGATGCTTTCCTGGCCATATCCGGCATTGACGCACCACAGGCCGGCAAAGCCGTCGAGCATCTGGTGGCCCGAGGCATCGGTGACGGTTGCGCCTTTGGCGGATTTCAGCACGCGGACGCCGGCCTGCTCATGGCCGCGATAGGAGGCAACGGGGTGAACGAGGTGGGCGCGGTCGAGTTCGATGAGGGAATTGCTCAGCATGATATCTCTCTTCAGCCCAAAGCCTGGCTGGCCAGGGCAAATGTGTGAACGCTTGGAACGGGTAAGGAAGCGGACGAAGGTGTCCGGCGCATCGGAATGCCGCCGCCGACATGGGTAAGGCCGTGCTCAGTCAGGAACGAAGCAAGGCCGGTTTCGACCCCGGTATCGACGCGCATGAAGACACCGGGCCTGGCCGCGAACAGGAAGCGGAGGAGGTCTTCCGCAGCCTGGGCAGTCTCCGCGATCACCGGACCGCAAAGCTCGCCGCGACCGAAAGGCCGCCAGGCAGCATAACCGTGAATCACTCCCGATTCGCGCAGAACCGCCAGTCGGCCCGCCCGAAATAAGCTCTGGATGAGCCCACTGCGATCCGCAGGATAGGCGACACGATCGAGAGCTACGACCTCATCGAGATCGGCCTCTGTCGCCCATTCGATTGTCTCCGGTGCGGTGCAGGCAGCAAGCATTCCCTGGTGCTGGACGATCGTGCCTGTCTTCCGAAAGCCGAGACTCTCGTAAAGCGGCAGGCCATCGGCTGTCGCTACCAGTCGGCACTCCCGTTCGCCGACGATATCGAGAGCCGCCTGCATGATGCGCCGGCCAATGCCGCGTCCACGCATCGATTCATCGACGATCACCATGTTGATGGTGGCGATCTGATTGCCATAGGGCGTGACGAAGATCGTCCCAACGACCTTTTCGTTCTCGATGGCCACGAGGCCGTTGCTGAGCTCCAGCAGCATCTGCCACTCTTCCAGCCGGTGCGGCCACCCGGCTTGACGTGACAGCGCCAGCGCCGATTGAAGGTGAGATTGGTCGAGGGGGCGAAGGTCGATCGCGGTTGCCTGCACAGGCTGTGTCTCCCATTCATTGCTTTCCTTTTTTGATAGACCCGCAACGGAAGAAGATCGTCCTGACGAGAGCATTCCGGCAATATCTTCCACCGTTCGCCGGCATGCCCGCCGCATCTTATGCTGGCCATTTGAGCCGACGGGGTGCTTTTGAACGTCCTATTGCCCGGTTATCGGCAATGCCGAAGGGTCATGTACGCAACTCTCTGCCAAAGCGGAGCGCGGATACAAAACTTTCTGCTTCTCGGCGGCGCAAATGCGGTGAACCGATGGAGAAAGGCTGCCTATGATGTCTTCATATCATCAAGCGCCTGCGCGGCACCCTGCAAGGATCCAAGACATGACGACGTTCCGGCCGAAATACATCACCTTCGATTGCTACGGCACTCTGACGAATTTCCAGATGGCCGAGGCTGCCCAGAAGATTTATGGTGGTGAGCTCGACCAGCCGCGCATGGCGCAGTTCATCAAGAATTTCGCCGCCTACCGGCTGGATGAAATTCTGGGGGACTGGAAACCCTATAATGAGGTGATCCACAATTCCGTAGAGCGCACCTGCCGCAAGAACGGCGTCACCTTCCGCGACGAGGATGCCCGCTCCATCTATGAGACGGTGCCGAGCTGGGGACCGCATGCCGACGTTCCGGCCGGACTTGCCAAGGTTGCCAAGGAAATTCCGTTGGTCATCCTCTCCAACGCCATGAACGAGCAGATCATGCACAATGTCGAAAAGCTCGGCGCGCCGTTCCATGCGGTCTTCACCGCGCAGCAGGCCAATGCCTACAAGCCGCGCTTCCAGGCGTTCGAATATATGTTCGACATGCTCGGCTGCAATCCGGAAGACGTGCTGCATTGCTCCTCGTCCTTCCGCTACGACCTGATGTCGGCCTACGATCTCGGCATCAAGCACAAGGTCTGGGTCAATCGCGGCCACGAGCCCGCCAACCCTTACTATGAATATACCGAAATCAAGGATATCTCCGGCCTGCCCGGCGTTGTCGGGCTCTGACGGGAGAGGCCGCCATGCAATTCAAGTCCTACTGGCACGACACAGCCCCGCGCTTTGAGAAGCAGAGCACGGCGCCGCTCGAAGGTCACTACGACGTCGCGGTGATCGGTGGCGGCTTTACCGGGTTGGGGGCAGCACTCCAGCTTGCCAAAGCCGGCGCAAAAGTGGTCGTGCTGGAGGCAGGCACAGTCGGCTCCGGCGCGTCTGGCCGCAATGGCGGCCATCTCAACAACGGCCTCGCCCATAGCTTCATCTCCGCCAAGGCCGAGCTCGGGGTCGAGAGGGCAAAGGCGCTCTATCGCGCCTTCGACGACGCTGTCGATACTGTGGAGCGGATCGTTGCCGAGGAAGCGATCGACTGCAATTTTCGTCGCGCCGGAAAGCTGAAGCTCGCATCCAAGCCGGCGCATTTCGAGGGGATCGCCAAGAATTTCGAGGCGGTCAATCGCGAGATCGATCCGGATACCGCGCTGCTGACGGCTGATGATCTCAAAAGGGAAGTCGGATCTACCGCGTTTCACGGGGCGATGCTCTCCAAGAAGAGCGCCATGATGCATATGGGCCGCTATGTGGTCGGCCTTGCCGAGGCGGCGGTTCGTCATGGGGCCACGATCTTCGAGAACGCGGCTGTGACCGACAGGAAGATCAATGGCGGCCGGCATGAATTGACGACCGTGCGCGGCAAGGTTTCGGCCGACAACGTTTTCCTGGCGACCGGCGCCTATACACCCAGCATTTTCAGCTATTTCCGCCGACGTATCATCTCGGTCGGCAGCTTCATCATCGCTACGCGTCCGCTGACGGAGGCCGAGGTCGGCGCGACCATGCCCGGCAATCGCACCTGCGTCACCTCGCTCAATATCGGCAATTATTTCCGGCTTGCTCCGGACAATCGTCTGATATTCGGCGGCCGGGCACGCTTTTCCGCGACGTCGGATCAGCGCTCGGACGGCAAGAGCGGCGAAATCCTGCGCGCCGGCCTTGCCGAGATCTTTCCGCATCTGGCCAAGGTCGAAATCGATTATTGCTGGGGTGGTCTGGTCGACATGACTAAGGACCGTTTCCCGCGCGCCGGCTATGTCGATGGGTTGTGGTACGCGATGGGCTATTCCGGCCATGGCGCGCAAATGGCGACCCATATGGGCATGATGATCGCTGATGCCATCCTGGGTAAGACGGATCGCAATCCCGTCAAGAACCTCGCCTGGCCCGCCGTCCCGGGACATTTCGGCAAGCCCTGGTTCCTGCCGCTGGTCGGCGCCTATTACAAGACACTCGACCGCTTTCAGTAGCCGGAAATTTCCGGAATTAGGCCTTCGCTGGGATGCGGGCAATGACCTTGATCTCGAAATCGAAGCCGGCGAGCCAGTTCACGCCGATTGCGGTCCAGTTCGGATAGGGCGGCTCGCGGAAAACCGTCTGTTTGACGGCCATGATTGTTGGAAACTGGTTTTCAGGGTCGGTGTGGAACGTCGTGACATCGACGATGTCATCGAACGTGCAGCCTGCCGCGTGCAGCGTTGCCTTGAGGTTTTCGAAGGCCAACTGCACCTGGCGTTCGAAAACAGGTTCGGGCGTCCCATCGGAACGGCTGCCGACCTGCCCCGACACGAACAGGAGGTCTCCGGACCGAATGGCAGCGGAATAGCCATGTTCCTCGTAAAGGGCATGGCGGTTGGCGGGGAAGATTGCTTCGCGTTTGGTCATTCCTGATCTTTCTTCATCGATGTTGACAGGCGCCAGACAAGCGCAGCACGAACTGTGAGCTTCACAGGCCGCCGCCTCATCTGATATACGGTACGTATGTGAAATAACCATATACGGCCCGTATGTCAAATCTATATACGCAGCGTATATGAAATTGAGGGCGAGATGGCAAAACGACGTGTCGAGACGATGGAGGAGAACCGTGCCAAGTTGATCGCGGCGGCACGAAGGGCCTTTGCCGAAAAGGGATATTCGGCCGCCTCGATGGATGAGTTGACCGCCGAAGTCGGTCTGACACGGGGCGCTCTTTATCATAATTTCGGTGATAAGCGCGGGCTTCTGGCGGCGGTCGTCGATCAGATCGACTCGGAAATGGCGTCGCGCGCCCAAGAGATCGGCGTTCTCGCGGGCGATGATTGGAAAGGCCTGCTTGCCGAAGGCGCGGCCTATATCGAGATGGCGCTTGTTCCGGAGGTCCAACGCATCGTTCTGCTCGATGGACCCGCAGTGTTGGGTGATCCGTCGAAATGGCCCAGCCAAAGCAGCTGCCTTCAGGCAACCAAGCAGACAGTGGAGCGTCTTATCGCCCAGGAGGCCCTGAAACCGGTCGACGCAGAGGCGGCAGCCCGGCTTCTCAGTGGCGCCGCGCTCAATGCCGCGCTCTGGGTCGCCGCCAGCGACGATCCGCAGCATGTGCTGCCCAGGGCTGTCGAGACCTTTCAAGCCTTAGCGTCGGGCCTTCTTCTGAAGGCGTGAACTTCTACTGGCAAAGAAGTTGCTACGATGTCCGTTCTGCAAGTCAGTTTAGGGCGCGGCTTTCACCGCCGCCCCATTCTGGCAGATATGTCAGGCAAGCCCGCCGATGTGGAAGGTCTTCATCTCGAGATATTCCTCGATGCCATATTGCGAGCCCTCGCGTCCAAGTCCGGATTGCTTGACGCCGCCGAAGGGGGCGACTTCGGTGGAAATGGCACCTGTGTTGAGGCCGACCATGCCGAATTCCAGTGCTTCGCCAACTGCCCAGGAGCGCTTTAGGCTTTCGGTGTAGAAATAGGCGGCCAGTCCGAACGGCGTGCCGTTGGCAATGGCGATGGCCTCGTCATCAGTCTTGAAGCGGAAGAGCGGTGCGACCGGCCCAAAGGTCTCTTCGCTGGCAAGCAGCATGTCGGTTGTTGCGCCCGAGAGCACCACCGGGGCGGCATATTGACGGCCCTCCGGCAGGTTCGAAGCCTTGGCGATGATCTTCGCGCCCTTTTCGACGGCGTCGCTGACGTGGCGTTCGATCTTGTCGATGGCGGCCGCGTTGATCATCGGGCCGATATCGACGCCGGCCTGCGTGCCGGGGCCGACCTTCATGGCGGAAACGCGAGCCGCAAGCTTGTCGGCAAAGGCGTCATAGACGCCGTCCTGCACCAGGATACGGTTCGAGCAGACGCAGGTCTGGCCGCCATTACGGAATTTGGAAGCGATGGCGCCTTCGACGGCGAGATCGAGATCGGCATCATCGAAAACGATAAAGGGCGCATTGCCGCCGAGTTCGAGGCTAAGCCGCTTGATGTTGTCGGCCGCGCCGCGCATCAGGAGCGCACCGACGCGGGTCGAGCCGGTAAACGAGATTTTGCGCACCGTTTCGTTGTGCATAAGCTCGTTGCCGATTTCGGTCGGCATGCCGGTGACGATGTTGATGACGCCGGCGGGAATGCCCGCCCGTTCGGCCAGAACGCCAAGCGCCAGTGCCGAATAGGGCGTGAAGTCGGAGGGCTTGATCACGACGGTGCAGCCGGCTGCAAGCGCCGGCGCCACCTTGCGGGTGATCATCGCATTCGGGAAGTTCCACGGCGTGATGATGCCGCAGACGCCGACCGGCTGCTTGAGGACGACGATGCGCCGGTCGCGGGTCGGTGAGGGGATGGTCGTGCCGTTGATGCGGCGTGCTTCCTCGGCGAACCACTTGACGAAGGAGGCGCCGTAGCGAATTTCGCCACATGCTTCAGCGAGCGGCTTGCCCTGTTCGGTCGTCAGGATCAGGCCGAGATCGTCGCAATTCTCGATCATCAGATCGAACCAGGCTTCGAGCAGCAAGGCGCGCTCGGCATGGGTCTTCTCGCGCCAGGCCGGGAAGGCGGCATTGGCGGCGTCGATGGCGGCGCGGGTTTCAGCTCCGTCCATATCGGGAACGGTGCCCATCACGGCCTGCGTTGCCGGATCGATGACATCGACGGTCTTGCCGGAGGCGGCGTCGCGCCAGGTTCCACCGATCAGGCCTTGCTGGCGAAACAGGCTCTTGTCCTTGAGGTCCATTAGTGTCGCTTCCTTGTCGTTCAGGCGAGTGCGTTCAGCACAGCATAGGTGATTGCGTCGGTCTTGTCCTTGCCGGGAACCGTGCCGATACCGGCCTCTGTCGCAGCGGCGATGGCATCCATGATCTCGGTCGCCGCTGCCTTTTCGCCGAGATGATCGAGCATCATCGCGGCCGACCAGATGGCGGCGATCGGATTGGCGATGCCGAGATGAGCTATATCGGGGGCGGAGCCGTGCACCGGCTCGAACATCGACGGCGCGCTGCGGTCAGGGTTGAGGTTGGCGGAGGCGGCAAAGCCGAGGCCACCCTGGATGGCGGCGCCAAGGTCGGTCAGGATATCGCCGAACAGATTGGAGGCGACGATGACGTCGAGGCTTTCCGGCGCCATCACCATGCGCGCCGCCATGGCGTCGATATGGTAGTTCGTGACGCTGACATCGGGATATTCGGCAGCCAGCCGCGCGGTCATCTCGTCCCAGAAGACCATGGAATATTTCTGCGCATTCGATTTGGTGACGGAAGCGAGCTTGCCGCGCCGCGCGCGGGCCTGCTCGAAGCCGAAGCGCAGGATGCGTTCCACGCCCGCCCTGGTGAAGATCGAGGTCTCGACGGCGACTTCGTTAGCCGTTCCCTGATGCACGCGCCCGCCGGCGCCGGAATATTCGCCCTCGGTATTTTCGCGAATGCAGACGATGTCGAAGTCACGGGCCTTCAGCGGTCCTTCGACGCCCGGCAACAGACGATGCGGCCGGATATTGGCATATTGCTCGAAGGCCTTGCGGATCGGCAGCAGCAGGCCATGAAGCGAAACGGAATCGGGGACTTCGGCTGGCCAGCCGACGGCGCCGAGCAGGATGGCGTCGAAACCGCGCAGCGTCGCAATGCCGTCAGCCGGCATCATCGCGCCCGTTTCCTTGTAGTAGGCGCAGGACCAGGGGAAGCTGGTCGGCTGAAGTCCGAAGCCCGCCTTGGCCGCCACTTTCTCCAAGACCTGCCATGCGGCGGCGATGACGTCCGTGCCGATGCCGTCTCCGGGGATGAGAGCGATTTTATAGGTCTTCATGTCAGGTCCTCAAATGTTGATCAGCACGGACTTGCTCCGACGATTGGCGAGATAGGCGTCGCGGCCGAGGTCCTTGCCGATGCCGGAGCTCTTATAGCCGCCGGTCGGCAGAATATGGTCGCGCGAACGGCCGTAGCGGTTGACCCAGATGGTTCCCGCCTGAAGCTGGCGCGTGACGCGAACGGCGCGGGAAAGATCGCGCGTGAACAGCCCCGCCGCAAGCCCGTATGTCGGATGATCGGCAAGCAAAAGCGCTTCCTCCTCCGTCTCGAAGGTCTGCAGCGTCAGCACAGGCCCGAAAATCTCCTCGGTGACAGCGGGCGAATTCTGGTCGACATCGGCAAGCAGCGTCGGGGCATAGAAATAGCCCTGATGGTCCAGCCGCACGCCGCCGGTCAGGCATTCCGCACCGGCATCGATCGCGGCTTGCACGAGGCTATCGATCCGTCCGATCTGGCGCTCCGAGATGATCGGGGAATATTGGCTTTGCTCGTCCCAGGTCGGACCGGGCTTGATACTACGCATATGCGTCAGGATCGCTTCCGCCAGAGGCTCGGCAATCGAGCGCTCGGCGATCAAACGTGAACCCGCGACGCAGGCCTGCCCGGCATTGGAGAGAATGTTGCGAGCAATCGCCTCTGCGGCCAGATCGAGATCGGCATCAGCAAAGACGAGTTGCGGGCTCTTGCCCCCCAGTTCCAGCGTCATCGGCTTCACGCCGGTGCGGGCGATATTCTCCATGATCGCCGAACCGGCCCCCGTCGAGCCGGTGAAGCTGATCTTGCCGATGCCGGAATGGCCGGTGATCGCAGCACCCGTCGTCGGGCCGTCGCCGAGGACGATGTTGATCAAGCCAGCCGGAATACCGGCACGCACCGACAACTCTGCCATATAGAGCGTCGAAAACGGCGTCATCTCGGATGGTTTGAGCACGATGGCGTTGCCGGCCGCAAGCGCAGGACCGATCTTCCAGCCGGCCATGGAAATCGGGAAGTTCCAGGGCGTGATCGCACCCACGACCCCATAGGGTTCGGTCATGATCATGCCGAGGCTGTTGCCGTCGGTCGGCACGAGGTCGCTGCCTTCCTTGTCGGCGAATTCGGCGAAGAAGCGGATCTGTTCGGCGGTGATCGCGACATCGCCGGCGATAAGTTGTCCGATCGGGCGGGTCGAGGACACCGCCTCCAGTCGCGCAAGTTTCACCGCTTCCTCTTCCATGAGGTCGGCCCACCGCACCAGGGCCTTGGTCCGCTCACGCGGTCGAAGTGTCGCCCAGCCGCTCGTCTTCAGCGCGTTGCTTGCCGCCGCGACGGCATGGTCGACGATATCCTTTCCGGCGATTGGGCATTCCGCGAAAGCAGCCCCGTCCGAAGGGCGATGCATGGTCAATTCGCCGCGTGCCTCCACATAGCGGCCATCAATGAAGTGTCCGCTTGGAAGTTCGAGCGAATCTGGGTCGAAACTGAGGGTCATGGCTGTTCCTTGCCGCAGGGTCGCTCAAGTCTATCGGCTGCGTCCTGGCAGTTTCCATCGAGTCCTTGCAATGTCGCGATGGAATATCCCGTTTGCCCTTGGCGTTTCAGTGCAAGATTCGGCGCCTCGAAGACCGGAAGGTCCGCGAGGCAGGTCATCAGGTGACCGTTACGTAGATCTTGCGAACAGTCTCTATCGTCCGCCACACACCCTTGTAGCCCGGCTTCATGACGAAGCTGTCGCCTGCGCGATAGGTTACCGGTGCGCAGCCTTCCTCGGTCAATTCGATGACGCCCTGAAGGATATGGCAGAATTCGAAGGTCTCACCCTTGATAGAATGGTTTTCGCCCGGGGTCGCTTCCCAAACGCCTGTGTTGATCATCCCCTCACGGGCGCTGTCCTGGGCCCAGGTCTTGAAGGATGGATCTCCCGAGATCAGCCGCTCCGGCAGGGCTTTGGACTGCCTGGGCTCGAAGGACGGCGCGGGGTCGATGGTTTTCAGCAGGGACATGGGATTCCTTTCGCGATGATGATCAGTAGCCGCGGCTGCGGTCGACGAGACCGATCGGGTCAAGTCCCGCCTCGTGGCGGCGAATATTGGTGATGACTGTCTGTGCCGCCGTTTCCGGCTGGGTGGCGCTGGCAATATGCGGCGTCAGAATGATCCTGGGGTGACACCAGAGCGCGTGTTCGGCCGGCAGCGGTTCCGGGTCGGTGACGTCGAGAACCGCGCCGCTGAGGTGGCCGCTATCGAGCGCATCGATAAGGGCTGCCGCGTCGAGTTGCTGGCCCCGGCCGGCATGTACAAGGCCAGCGCCTTGCGGCAGGGCCCTGAACAGATCGGCATTCAGGATGCCGCGTGTTTCCGACGTCAATGGCAGCAGGCAAACGAGAATATCGACCGCCGCCAGGAATTCCGGCAACTGGTCAGCACCATGAAAGCAGGTGACGCCTTCGACGGCACGTGGCGAGCGGCTCCATCCGGAAAGCGGAAAGCCGAACGGGCGCAGGCGCTCGAGGACGGCAAGGCCGAGATTACCGAGGCCGAGCACGCCGACGCGGCGGTCGGATGCCTGGCGGACCGGCCGAACGATCCATTTCTCCGCGCGTTGCTGCTCGATATAGCCTGGCAGGTCGCGATGCAGTGCGAGCACGCCGAGCGTCACATATTCCTGCATCATCCTGGCAATGCCGTCTTCCACCATGCGGACGAGCTTCACGTTCTCGGGCAGCGTGGCAAGCGGGAACTGATCGACGCCGGCGCCGATCGAGAACAGGATTTCGAGGTTGCGATAGCGGCCGAGATCGGCCGGCGCCGTCCAGGTGATCAGATATTTGACCGTTTCCGGGTCGACGCTGGCGGCATCGGCGATGAAGGGGAGGGAGGGCAGTTCACGTGCAAAGGCGGCTGCGAAGATCTTCGCCCGTTCCGCATCGGAATTGAATAGAAAAGCCATGGATTCTCTCGCGCTTGCTCTTGGTATTCTGCCGCCTTTGCAGCCGCAGCATATGTCGAAGTGGGGCTGATCGACCGCATGTCGATCCGATTTTTTCTATTCAGGCGGCGTTGACCGCTCGAGCCGTCATCACAGCATTCCTGGCTTTCCAAGATCCGTTCCGTCGATCATGCGTTCATAGCGAAAGGGCGTTGGATCGACGGAGGGCTTGTCGCCGCGAATAAGATCGGCGGCGAGCATGCCGGCTCCAGGCCCGATCCCGAAACCGTGGCCGCTATAGCCGGAGGAAATGAACAGACCGGGCCGCGATGCGACCGAGGAAATCACCGGTATGGCATCTGGCGTGGAATCCACTATGCCGCCCCAGCTTTGCGCCGGGCGGATGCCGGCAAGCGCCGGATAGGTCGATACCAGCCGGTCGATACCGCGTTTGACGAGATGGGCGTCCGGCTGCGGATCGAGCGTACGAATGCGTTCGAAGGGTGAGATGCCATTCGCCTTCCAGCGGGCGATCGCCTCCGGACCTTCGAAAAACGGGCGTCCGAAGGCATAGGTCAGGCCCTTTCGCCTGATCTGAAAGGTGCGCCAGAATTCGCGGGCCTGCAGCAGGCCGTAGGGCGTGATCTGCAACTGGCCGAGACCGCTCAGGCCGACGGTATAGCCGCCATCGAGCCGGCGGCGCATCGTTACGTCTTCCATCGCAATGCCGCCTTCCGTCACGGCTGGCGCAGAGGGGGTGTAGAACGAGGTGGATTTGACGCTTGCCTGCAGGAAGCGGATGCCATGATGCCGGAGGAACATGCCGCTCCAGGCGCCGCCGGCAACGAGGACGGCCGAGGTGCGGATACTGCCCTTTTCCGTGACGACACCGCTGATGCGCCCGGCTTCCGTTTCCAACTCGCGAACCGCGCAATTCTGGAGAATGATGACGCCGAGCCGCTGGGCGGCGCGTGCCAAGGCAGGTACCGCAAGCTCGGGTTCGGCTCGCCCATCGGTTGGGGAATAAACGCCACCATTCCAGCGACGGCTGTTACCGGGAAGCATCTTGGCGCATTCGCTTCCCGTCAGCATCCGCGTGTCGACGCCGAAGCCCCTGGCGATGACACCCCATCGCTCCCAGGTGTCGATGCTGGCCTTCTGTGTCGAAGCATAGATGAGACCCGCACCGCGAAAGCCTGTCTCCTCACCGAGCTCCGAATTGAGGTTTTCCCACCGACGCAGGGCAAGCTGCGCGAGCGGCAGCTCTCTCGGATCGCGGTTTTGCTGACGGCACCAGCCCCAGTTACGGCTCGATTGTTCGCCGGCAATCACGCCCTTTTCGATGAGGACGACGGACGTACCACGTCTGGCAAGCTCATAGGCCGCCGCGACGCCGGCCATGCCGCCGCCGAGCACGACGACATCGGCCGAGTTCGGAAGGTCGTGGTTGCTGGCGACGCGGCCGACGGGAGGAGACATCGATGAATCTCTGGAGCAATGGGGAGGAGCGTATTCTCGGGAGAAGGAAACTTTCCTAAGAATAAGGCAGGGCTTGTCTCCTGTCTGCCGAAGGCTTGGCGGCTTTGGTGGAATCTTCTGATTTTAGCGGGATTTCAAGTGCATTCTGTTGCGCGGCTGCGGCTACAACCGAAGAGGGCGTCATTGCCTGGAGAAATTCGAGAGCCTATTCATCCAAACGCCCGGCAGGCGTTCGGGCTCATCGGAGAACGCGGTTGGCGGGAGGGGAGACAATCATGGCCAAATCCAGCTCGATCCAACTGGATTCCTTCGAATTGACCATCGGTGAGATCAAGGACGCCGATCTCGATGCGCTGCACGCACTGTCCCTCTCAGTCGGCTGGCCGCATCGCGCCAAGGACTGGCAGATCGTTCTCGATATGGGACGGGGTATCGTAGCGCGTGACGCCATCGGCCGTGTGCTCGGCTCGGCCATGTGGTTCGATTTCACGCCCGATTTTACCACATTCGGCATGGTGATCACGTCACCGAGATTGCAGACGCTCGGAACCGGCCGCTGGATGATGGAACATATCATCGCCGAGACAGGTTCGCGGGCGCTCGGCCTCAGTGCGACCCGCTCCGCCAAGCGGCTCTACGACTCGTTCGGATTTCGCGCCGAGGGGATTGTCTATCAATGCAACGGCGAGGCGGCCGCTCCGCCCGCGGAGCCCTTGCCATCCGGCACGCTGCTGCGATCGGTCGATGAAACCGACCTTGCCGAAATCGCGGCTTTGGATCTGGCGGCCTATGGCGCGGATCGTACATCCATTCTCGCGCGCCTTCTGAGCATCTCGAAGGGTGTAGCGCTCGTCCGGAGTGGCCGAATAATAGCCTTTTCGCTGTGCCGCCGCTTCGGGCGCGGTCATGTGATCGGCCCCGTCGTGGCGGCAAGCGACGAGGAGGCGATCGCCGTGACGCGACCACATGTGGTCGAGCACGCAGGCAGCTTCCTGCGGATTGATACTCGCCAGCAGACCGGCGCCTTTCCGCGTTTCATCATGCAATCGGGACTGCCCATCTACGATACCGTTACCAGCATGTCACTGCGGCGCTCCTGGCTGCGCGGCGACGGCGCTCCGCCCAGCGACGGGTTGCCACTGACCTACGGTCTGGCCAGCCAAGCGCTCGGATAGCGATCGCTTGGCTGCAGCCTCAGTACCAGGAAAATCCTCCCCGGTTCGAACGAACTCCTCTTCGGCGCGTTGAAGAGGTGCGAATACCCAAGGAGGAAACCTCATGAAAAACTTTGCTCTCGCTGTCGCTGCCATATCACTGGCTTTTGGTGTCCCAAGCGCCGATGCCCAAACGATGCATAGGTCACACAAGCAACCCCATAAGGAACAGGCTGTAGCCGGGCCGAAGGAACGTCTCGGCACGTTATCCTGCCAGATTGCCGGGGGTGTCGGAATGGTGATCGGCTCCAACAAATCGGTCGATTGCCTGTTCAAGCGGCGATCCGGACCGGCTGAACGCTATGTCGGATCCATCGGCAAGCTCGGTCTCGATATCGGCATTACCGGCAAGTCCTATCTGAGCTGGGTGGTTTACAGCACCCAGGCGACCCGTGCCGGAGAGGGCGCTTTGGCCGGCAGTTATGTCGGTGCGTCGGCAGGCGCCTCGGTCGGCCTGGGTCTTGGCGCAAACGCACTTGTCGGCGGGAATTCGAAAAACTTCGGCTTGCAGCCGCTGAGCGGCGAAGCGGGAACGGGGCTTAACGTCGCCGCCGGCGTATCGAGGCTGCAATTGCGCACCGCCACGAGATAATGCTGCGCGTCCCTTTCGCCGCGTGTCGTGGGAGTGCGCGCGGCGGAGGAAAGAAGGGCGGAATGACCGCCGTCTCGGCATACCGAAGAAGAGGAAAATCCGGCCCTCGAACCAGGTGAATTATCCCGACAAACTTCGGCACTTGTTTGCTAAGGATCTATGACTATATTGGCCGGGCGCTCGGCCGTGTCTGTTTAGGTCGAGATTGCTCATGGCTGCATAGCTGCCTTCACCCGGCAATTTGGCTTGCCGGTGGACTTTGGAAGGAGAAATTCATGTCCATTACTCCCAGCAACCTCAATAGTTCGAAAGCTTCCGTGGTTCCCCATTCTGAAATCGGCACCGCCGTCAGGCGTTCCCGCGAGGCTATCGGCTATACGATCGCCGATCTCTCAGAGACCTGTGGCCTTACCCAAGACGAGATTTCCGAGATCGAGCTTGGTGCTGATGCAGATCCGGCAAAACTTCGGCGGCTCGCTGCTGCATTGCAGGTTGCGCCATCGACCTTTCTGGTCATGTGAAAACGGGGCGCACCCCTCCGGGTGCGCCACCTCCCAACGTTGACCGTCTTCGACTGGCTGCAATTGGCGTTCGTGAGACAGGGTCAGATTGCGCTCCCGCGCCGCGTAAGCTCCGACTTCATCTGGGCGAGAAGGTTGCCGATCATCTGTTTGAGTTCCTCCGTCCCAAGACTGTCGGGATAAGAGACGGCGACGCCGATGATCTCGCCGCTTTCCGGATCGCGTAACGCGATGCCCTGAGAAGAGACGCCGTGCTGTGTTTCGTTGGAGGCGGAAGAGCGTCCTGTCGTTCGGATTTTCTGTATGCGTTCCAGAAGGGCGTCGTGGTCGAGTGGACTGTTCTGCGAAACGAAGGGCAGGGGATCCGGTACACGGTGGCGCCGCTCCCGGTCGCTCAGCAATGCCAGCATGGCGCGACCGCTTGATGTCGCATGCAACGGCATACGGTGGCCAGGCACCGTCGCGATCGCTAGAGGGCTGGAGCCGCGAACGATCCTGAGAGCAACCATCTGTGTGCCGTCGAATACGGAGATGTACCCCGTGTGCCCGCCAATTCTACAAATGTCTTCCAGCCGCCTCTGGATGCTTTCCAGAAAATTATGATTGGAGCGACAGATCTGCCCGAGTTCGAAGAGACGCAAGCCAGGCGAATAGAGCCTGCGTGTCGGCTCGAATTCCAGAACACCGCTCTCGCGCAGGCTGCGCATGACGCGAGAAATCGTCGCCTTTGGGCGTCCGAGCCTCCGCGTCAGTTCGGCCTGCGTCAACGCCGGCTCCTCCAAAGAAAAGCAAGCCAGAATAGCGATGGCATCCTCAAGGGAGCTCATGTCGACACTCCTCAATGACTGTAACTTACGGTTCCACTATTGGAACTCGAAGTCAAATATGAGACAGGCGCTGGACTTCACAACCAGAAACACGTATAAATATCAAAATCTAGAGAGAAGCCTAACAATTTGGCACGTACCAATGGAACGACTTTTATTGGTATTATGTCTGTCAAAAAATGCCGAACAGCCCTAATTGGGCCATGAGAATTGCTTTAGTGCGACTGAGATTATTAGTGAAGCACTGTATCGCGGCTGTGCAGGTCCGCTAATTGGGCGGGTTTGATACGCAATTGTTAGGAAATATTGGCATGCGGCAGAATAATAAGAGCTTTCGCGCCGACATCGATCTCGGTGGTACTTTTACAGATTCCATTCCTTTCGACATTTCCCAATCCGCGATTCAGATTCAGCCATGTCTGGCCACCGCAAAAGATCCATTGCTTGGCGGTTCGGAGGAGTTCCCCGGGGACGTTGAATTTGCAACCTCCGATCGTGATGATGTTGCTCGTGGCACCACGATTGAAAGAAAGATAGAAAAGATCGGCCGGCTTACCGCCAAACGCTTTCGGGAAATGGTGGAAATCGCTACCGATCCGGCAGACATCAATTTTCCAGGTTTTGCGCCAGTCCAGATTGCGATCCGAAGCGGTGGCGGGTATCTCGTCGTCGATACCATCGAAAAAACCATCGAATGCCTCACGGATTTCTGGTCGGGTCCCAAAGGAGACGCTTTCGAGGCCGCACTTCAGGCGTGCATCGATGGGATCAACCATCGGGCTTCACCGGAGGAAGTCCGGCAAGCCCTTATCAATGCCGCCAGCGAGGCAGGCATCCGCGTCTTGCTTTGACGTTTCCGAATTCCGTTGATTTCTGATTGATCGCGCGGATGGCGATAAGGTAGCTTTGCGTTCTCTTCCCTCGTGGAGGTGGAGGCCCGGCCATCGCTCCGAGCAAATTAGCCGGACCTCCTGCCATCGCAATTTGGCGGTTGCGACAACGGTTCAGATGTGTACCGCTTATGGCGGACAGTCCATGCGGGAAACGACAGCAGAAGTCTGATTGCGCACGGCAGATCAAATCCGTGCCGGGATGAAAGGTCGGATGCGCGCGGCCCACAACGAGGAACAGCTTATCCGCCTTACGATTGCCGATCTGTATCGACATTCGCGCCAAGGATTGGCTTTTCGATCGGATCATCCGCAAACGGAAAACCGTGAAGTTCAGCGAGCTTGTTCGTTGGAAGGTGCGGGTGGCTTAGTGACCGAGGGGAGGCTCAACGACCCAATCGAGTGGTCCGCCCCGTTGAGCCTCCAGCTGCCACGAATCTCTATCTGCAGCAGCACGGTCAACCTGACGAGTGCGGCAAAACCGGTCTATTTGAAAAGCGACAGAGCGGGCCCAATGACGCCAGTACTTGGGATCAGGACAAGAGCAGTGCAGAATCCTGCGCTAAGTCCGGAAGAATTGTGAACATCGTACGGCCCGGAGGAATCTTCCGGCAGTTCGCAAGGGGCTGTCCGGCCCTGTACTCCTCACCAGGGCAGGTATACCAGTTCGTGGGAACGTCGGAATCGCATCTCTTCGGCTACGATGTACGCGAACAAGGGGCCATGAAAGCCCTCTATCGTAAAACGAAATACGTCACCGCCGTTGTTGTCGAAGAAGCGCTTGCGCGTATCGTCCGGGAGTGTCTCGGGCGAGGACCTGGAGAAGACCTCCGAGCCGGTA
Organism: Rhizobium sp. RCC_161_2; assembly: GCF_041355235.1. Classification (NCBI taxonomy): domain Bacteria; kingdom Pseudomonadati; phylum Pseudomonadota; class Alphaproteobacteria; order Hyphomicrobiales; family Rhizobiaceae; genus Rhizobium; species Rhizobium sp. RCC_161_2. The sequence continues at coordinate 592,920 of NZ_JBFUPL010000001.1, forward strand.
TCGGACTTCCAACTCATCGGACAGTCGATGAAGCCCACACCAATGAACTCGATGTGCAGCTGATAGCCGTAACTTATGTCCACCGTGCCCCTGACCACCGCATGGGTTTCATCAAGGCTCACGAGATAAAAGTCCATCCACGGGTATTCCACAATGGCCGCGTTCAACGCCTGCTCACCAGTTTCGTATTCGGCCTTTTCATCAGGAAGGTTCATTCAGCACTCGGCGATGGTCAGCAGTAGAGCTATCACGAAAGGCAGGGGCTTTTGCAGGTATCAAGTGGTTCTCAGATCCATCTGCTTCGTAAGTTGCGGATGATCGTCGCGGACCCGCATGATGGTCGGCCGACTGGTCGCAAATTTTCTGTACCCGGGCTTATGACTGCAGGCAACCGATCTGGTGATGAATTCTGCGTCGGTCAAAGACCTAAGCCTGCTTTGTGTTGGTAGGATACCGCTGGCGGTCCATCAGAATCGGCTACGTCATATCAGCGCTATCGCATCTGCGAAGGACGTCGCGCGTCGTCAGCTCTAAAAGGATAGTTTGCAATATTTTTCAATACGAATTGCGACGTGTCTATACACGTAAAGCTGGCATATTGGAAATATATATGCGTACCTTCGTATTTACACATATAATCAAGTCTATATTATGGCTGCAACGTCAACTTGCTGAAGTTGCATGTTAATCCATGAAATGCCTTGAGGAGAATCAAGAATGCATAAGGTATCCGGATCCATTGCTTTCCTTTTCGCGGTCGGTTTGGCGAGTGCGAGTTACGCTGCGGATCTCTCGGTTTCAACTCCCCCCCAAGCGCCGATTGAAGAGCCGACATTCACCTGGACAGGCTTTTACATCGGTGTGAACGGCGGCGGCGGCTTTGCCGGTGACGACAGATATGGTTTGCATTCCGGCGATACCTATCTGGGCAATTTCGGCAAGATCAAGGGCTCCGGTTTCTTCGGTGGCGGCCAGATCGGTTACAATTATCAGCTGGATCCGAACTGGGTAATAGGCCTCGAAGCCGACTTCCAGGGCGCCAACATTCATGACTCGGTTAGCAGCGACGGAGCGCATGGCTCCTCGAAGATCAACTGGTTCGGCACGGTTCGTCCGCGTGTCGGCTATGCCTACGACAACACCTTATTTTATGCCACCGGCGGTCTTGCCTATGGGCATTTTAACTACAAGGGCTCGCTGGCTGGTGTTGGCAGCTTCGACGACGACAAAACCAAAGCCGGTTGGGTACTCGGCGCCGGCGTGGAACACGCCTTCACGGATCATCTGACCGCGAAGCTCGAATACCAGTATGTGGACTTTGGAAAGTCTAATGTAGGGGGAGATGCTCTGTGGAGCAAAGCAACACCTGACTTCCACAGCATCCGTGTGGGTTTGAATTACAAGTTCTGACAAGTGGCTCGTATTTAGTCTCAGAGAGAGGACAGTAACATGGCTTTGATTAATATTGGTCTCCTAGATGGTGGTACAACTACCATCGACAGTAGCAATGCTGGCACCAGTTCCGACACGATTGCGCTCGGGCTCGTCTCCAACGGCACGGTGATCGTTGATGGTGTCGACGTCACAATCAGCAGCGTGGTTGGCGGCGGTATCGTCTCGAACACTGTCATCGAGGCCATCAATGGCGCGCACGTAACCATTGACGCTGGTCTCGCTGGTGTATCGGCGGGTTCGACCTTCGTCTATCAGCCCGGAGCGAATTCCACCATCGAAGTCGATACGGGCTTGCTGAACGTCGGCCTGCTGAACGGCGTTACCGTCGATTTCGCCCATGCCAACGGCACAGGCACTTTCATTTATGATACCGGCGGCATCAACTTGAATCTTTCGACACCGCCGAATGTCATCAACGTCCAGACCGGTGACAAGATCGAGGTTGTCGGATCGAACGCAATTTCGCAAAGCGGCAACACGATCACCTTTACGACCGGTGGTATCATCCCGATTACGCTCGGCTCCTACACCATTCCGGCTGGCGTGACCTATACGTATGATGCCAACACGGATACGCTGACCTTCACAAGCTGCTTCCTGCGCGGCACCCTCATCCGGACGCCGGAAGGCGATGTACCGGTTGAAGATCTCCGCGTCGGCGATCTCGTGGTCACTCATAAGGGCGTTGCCGATATCAAATGGGTCGGCCGCCGCCGGCTTGATCCGAAGGCGATCGACAAGCCGCGCGATACGCTGCCGGTCCGCATGATGGCAGGCTCGATCGCGGAAAATGTTCCGGAACGGGACCTTTTGATTTCTCCGGATCATTGCATGTTCCTGGAGGAGTCGCTCATTCCGGCGAAGTTCCTCGTCAACGGAACGACGATCACCCAGGAGACGGTGCTCGAGCCGTTCGAATACTACCACATCGAACTGGATCAACACAGCATCATCCTGGCGGAAGGCGCCCAGACCGAAACCTACCTCGATCTCGGTGGACGTCTGTCCTTCATCGAGCCAGGCGTTCTCCGGTTTGGTGCGTTTGGAGCTGGAGCGACGCGGACCTGGAACGACTGGTGCTATCCGCCGGTCTATGCCGGCGCGGTTCTCGAAAAGGCCCGCCATGCCCTCAGCACGCGTGCCGAAGAGCTGGGCTACATCATCGAAGATGCCAAGGCTTCCTGAGCCGGCTGAACATGGGGCGGACGGCTTCGGTCGTCCGCCCCAAAAAGCATATCGGGGAGGCGGTGATTCCAGCATTCAATTCTTCGTCCAATAGCGAGGCTTTGTTTCGCACGGCATCCCGCCCATTTCTTTTGTTGCAGGGGCTTGGGAGTGGTGAATGCGTTATGAAGGTGCCGTGTCGCCCTATCCGCTCGATGCCGGGGGCATCGACGAAAAATTATTGATTGAGAAATTTTCCGACAAAACCGTTTTCTTCGACGGAGTGTTCAAAGGCGACTATAGCCTTGCGATCGTCAATCGCCATCTGGCCCGCGCGCTGATCAATCTCGGAGTCAATCTCACATGTCATACGGCCGAGGAGGATTGGCAGACCGATGCCCGCCTCGCCGCCGCGCCGGACATCATGCGCCACATGCGCGAGGACTATCCCGCAAACGAACGGTTTGACATCCATCTCAGAAACACCTGGCCGCCCAAGACGCATGACATGATCGGGCAGGTCAACGCTTACGTTGGCTTCGCATGGGAAGAGCTGGAATTCCCCCAGTATCTGGTGGACAGATTCAATCAGGACCTCAATCTTATCATGGTGACGGCGAACTTTGTTCGCGACGCCTTCCAGCGCTCCGGCGTAACCATCCCGATCGAGGTCATCGGCAATGGTTGCGATCACGTCTCGCTTCCCAGCGGCAATCCGGTGGCGCCTCTGCCGGAAAACGGGCGCAAGCGCATCCTCCATGTCTCTTCCTGCTTTCCGCGCAAGGGCATCGATGTTCTGATCGATGCATATCTGCGCAGTTTCCGTGTGGATGATGCGGTGGAACTGGTGATCAAGACCTTTCCAAACCCGGACAGCATACTGGCGTCGGTGCTGGCAGAAAACCGCGACAGACTTCTTGACGCGCCCCCAATTGTCGTTGTCGACCAATATTACGACGATGAACAGCTTCTTGCTCTTTATCGATCCGCCGCCATGGTGGTAGCGCCTAGCCGCGGCGAGGGCTTCGCTTTGCCCCTGGCCGAAGCCATGCGGCTTGATGTGCCAGTGGTGTCGACCAATTACAGCGGGCAACTCGACTTCTGCCACCCCGACACCGCATGGTTGGTCGACTACCATATGTCCGCGTCTCGGGCTCATGTGGCCGGCTCCTTCAGTCTTTGGGCTGAACCGTCAGTGGAGCATCTGGGCGCGCAGATGCGTGCGGTGCTGGATCATCCCGACGAAGCTCGGGCCCGCAGCGAGCGGGCGCAGAAGTTGCTTGCAGCACATTTTACCTGGCATGCCGTGGCGCGCCGTGTCCTTGCTGCCTTGGCGAAGCCGCGTCGCATCGCCGCTGAAGCGAAGCTCGACTGGACCATCGATCTCGTCTCTTCGTGGCAGCAGCAATGCGGCATCGCCACCTATTCGCAGCATCTCTATTCACAGCCGGCCTTTTCGAACAAGATCGATCATATCTTCGCGCGGCGGATCATGAACGATGCCTTGCCGGAGAAATCTCCGGAAGAGGCGGATACCTCGCCTCATAGCCTGTCGCGGCTCTGGGGTTACGATCTCGCCTCCCTGAAGCGCTTTGCCGCAAGGCTGGAGCACGGGCGGGCGGATGTGTTGTGGATGCAGCATCATCCGGGCCATTTTTCCACACCGGATATGGAGCTGCTGGCGCAGGTGCTGCCGTCAACCAAGCACCGGCTGCGTGCCGTTACGATGCACAGCGTGAAGGAAGCTCTTCGTGGTGGCTCGTTGCGATGGACGAAAGCCTTCGACGTTGTTTTCGTGCATTCCGCGGAAGACGCTGCGTCCTTGTCGGCGGCTGGGCACCCGAATGCAATCGTCATTCCGCATGGCGTTCTTCTGGAGCCGGAGAATGCGCCCAAGCCGGATTCATCACAGTTCACCATCGGCTCTTTCGGTTTCTTGATGCCGCACAAGAATATCGATCGCCTTGTGCTCGCTTTCGCGGAAGCTCGCACCTACGATCCAAGATTGCGGCTGAAATTGCTGAACTGCATGGTTTTGAATGATGAATCGCGGATGGCGCGGGCGGCCATCGAGAACTTGATCGAGTATCTGGATTTGTCGGATCACGTGACCGCTCGTTTCGACTTCGTGCCCGAGGAGGAGTTGCGTCGCGAGCTTATGACGTGTGACCTGCTGTCTTTCCTTTATGGCCATTCCACCGAAACGGCGACCGGTGCCGCCCGTATCGCAATGAGCGTAAACCGTCCGCTGTTGTGTTCCCGCTCGCCGGTTCTGCGTGACATGTGGCCGATCAGCCATGTCGTTAAAAGCACGGAAATCGAGTGCATCGCCGAGGCTCTGCTCAGCCTCGCACAGAACCCGCTATTGCTGCAGATGCGCGATAACGAACGCATCCAGGCGGCACACTGGTATTCCTATCCGCGTACTGCTGCGCGGCATGTTATCGCGATCGAACAAATGTTAGGGGGCAATATTGACCGTCGCCGAGTTGCATAGACAACAGCCCGTGAATGTCGTTCCGAAGGACATATTCACCTTGCCCGCCGAATCCTTTGTCGATGCCTGGGCAACGGCACTGGATCTGACGGACACCGATCTGACTCCAGATGACAGGCTTTCCCTTGCGAATGCCATTCGCAATGGAACCAATCGGTTGCGCGTTGTCGACGCGATGAAAGCGCGTCGCCCCATGCCGCCCCTGCTCAACGAACGATCCGGTATTCAGGCTATCCGCCGCGAGCCGGATCACTTCGCCATATTGGAGAATTTCATCCGGTTCGCCCCAGGCGACGATGCGGCATTCCTTCGTTATGCCTTTTCACGGATATGCGGCCGCGACCCGACCTCGTCGGAGCGGCTTGGACTGGAATTCGACCTCAGACGTGGCGTGGTTACGCGGGCAGCGGTGGTGAAGAAGATCGTTGCCCTCGCGCGCCGGGACGGCCTGACGGCTTTCTGGGACACGCTGTTGCTCGAAAACGACAGCGAGGCTCGCGAAGGCTCCGATCCATCCAACGCCCGCCTCTCTTCGGCGGGCCTGCTGGTCAATATGGAAGGGCAGGCGACGGCAATCTTTGTCCGTGAGGTCGAGAATGTCGGCTGGATGATTGCTCCGGATCTTTTGCACCAACCGCTTCAGATCAACGACGGGAACTGGCAGGTGGAACCGGGCTGGCTGCTGACCGGTCCCAAGCGTAGTTTTGCCGAGGGAGCCTGGCTGTTGGATCTCGACCTGATCCAAGCAGAAAACGCCAAGCTGGACGTTGAAATCGTCGCAAATTCCGGCTTGGACGTCCTGCAGAGCATTACCCTGAGCGGTCCGTTTTCGGGGACTTTATGCGTCACTATCAGGCGGGAGCATCGCTTCGTCGAGCTGCGCATACGTATCCATGAGCGTCGCCCGGAGGACTCCTGGCTGCGTCCCCGTAACATCTCCATGCGGCACGCACCATGAGACGAGAGCTTCGCATCGCATCCACATTGCTGCGCGTCAACCATACGGCAAGGGAAAAGCCGGAGGTCGGGCATTCGGTCAATCCTTTGGCGGAGGCGGATGCCGCCCGTGACCGGCGTGACTGGGCAAACGCGGCATTTTATTATGATGAGGCGCTGCAGCGGAACCCGACACGGATCGACCTCTTCGTCCAGCTCGGCCATGCCTATAAGGAACTGGGGGATTTTGACGCTGCGCTGGAAGCCTATCGGCGGTTCCTCGACAAGGAGCCGCATGACGCCGACATTCATCTTCAGCTTGGCCATCTCCACAACAAAATGAACGATCCGGAAGCCGCGCTCGAATGGTACAGCCGCGCGGGTGCCCTAGCCCCGAATGATCCGGAAATCGCGCGGCACGTCGATGTTGCCGGTCTGCGACTGTCTCGTTTCGGCATTGAGCGCAGGCGCCAGAAGGCTATGGATCTTGTCCAATTGGGGCAATGGGAGCAGGCACGCGAGCAGTTGCGGAGTCTGGTCTCTGTTGATGGGGAAGTTGATCTGATCGCCGTCTATGCGAATGTGACCAAGGAGGCCGGTGATTTCGAGGAAGCGCTAAAGCTCTATGAAGCCTATGGTAACTATGCCAAGGCCAACCAGCCGACAGCGCTCGCCGATGTCGAGATCCAACTCGGGCATCTTTACAAGGCCAAGCGCGACATGGGCTCCGCCTTGCAACACTATATTCGTGCCCGTGATGCCGAGTTCAAGCTGTACGGTTACGTGGCGCCCAACTCCATCTGTGAACGCGAAATCCGTTCGTGCATGGGCGAAATCTATACCTGCTTCTGGCAGGCGGACTAATGGACACATAGATTGACTGGCATGACCGGCCTTAGCCGGTCATGTTCTATTTCACGCTCAGCCGTGATCATGATCTCGGATCGCGGAGAGCATGAGCCAGCCAAGCAGGTATGCCAAGCTCGTGGTCAGGAACACAATAACGATGTTCTTGAGGGCTAGCGGCAACTCGGCCTCGTCGGGTAAATGCGGCGGCACCACCACTTCCAGATAAAGTTGCTGCCGACGCGCATCTGCCCTTGCCGCTTCGAGTGAATCAAGGGCGGAAACCATTGCCTTGTTGGCAAATTCCCGCATGAGGACCAGGCTCTCATAATCTGCGATCCTAGGGGCAATAGAGCTATCAGACCCGACCATTTTGCTGCGTTCCAAGTCGATCTGTTGTTCGAGCGCGGCGATCTGGCTCGTCATGAATGGCACTGCGTTGCTATCCGGAGCGGTCTTGCGCGTTTCGGCAAGGCGTGCGCGTGCATTGGCCAACTGGACGGACAGCTGACTGATAAGTTCAACCATCGAGGTGGAACTGGCGTTCGGGTCAATCATCAGCTCCTTGTTGCGGAAGGTCGTGATTTTTTTCTGCGCATCGATAACCTGCTGTTCCGCTTCCTTTACCTCGTTATCGGCAAATCGGACGGCGTCTCCGCGCGCGCGATCGTTCATACGCAACAGCAGATCGCCGCCGAGCGTAAGCAGCGTATTGTTCAAATCATAGGCGTCTTGCGCATGAAAGGCGGTGGTGCGCAAGACCGTGATGCCGGTCGTATCGTTATGGATGACTTCGACACGGCCGGAGTAATAGTTGTAGAGTTCTTCCTCGCTATTGTTTTCCCAGAAACGGGGATAACGCATTAGCCAATCGGCCTGCGGACTTCCGAAAATCGCGCGCACCGGCATCTGCTCGCCAAGTTCCTTCAGCGCGTCGCGCGAGCGCAAATATTCCTGAACGGAGAAAGTGTCGTCCTGCGAGCGCGTTATGCCGCTGTTCTGCAGCAGGGAGCCGAAAGCATTTGAAGATGGCGGTGCCGCCATGCGTACAACGAATGAAGCTTCCGACACGAAGATCGGCGCGGCGAAGAAGGCATAATAGACGCTCGTCATCAACGTGGGGAGCAGGACGATAAGCAGGAACATATATTGGCGCTTGGATCGCTTTCGACGCTTGATGGCTTTCTTCTGCCCAAGGATCGGGGTGGCTTGGTAATCGAACGACGGCTGGCGCTGCTTTCTATCGGGTACTTTGCCCTCAGCCTCGGGAGTTAGGAGAACCATGGCAGCACCTTTCCAGTTGATTGTTTGCGCGGGCACCCGGAGATCCGCGTGCCTTGTACGGTAATTGTCCAAAGCTGACGCAAAGAACATTGAGCGGTAAGCCTTGGCCGGTATCGTGGAATGACCCGTCGATAACGCACGGGGAAACATAAGGAATCTCCCGTATGGATCCGATGCATGGTGAGGCTCAGGGCTTTGCGCAGTTCGTCACGGGATTGAAGATCCAGGCCCGTGTCCTCGGCGCGATGATCATGCGCGAAATGGTAATGCGCTATGGACGAGAGAATGTTGGCTTTCTTTGGCTGCTGCTGGAGCCGATGATCCTCACGTGTGGTGTCATGATCATGTGGACCGTCTTGAGGCATGAAGCGCACGGGCTCATTATTGGTGCCTTCGTTCTTAGCGGTTACATGCCACTGACCCTCTGGCGTCACGTTTCCAGCCATGCGGTCTCGTGCCTGCGCCAGAATTTGCCATTGATGTATCACCGTCAGATTCGCCTGCCTGACGCACTTATCTCCCGCGCCTTGCTGGAGATCGGCGGCATAACGGCTGCGCTCGTCGTCGTCTATACCGCGGTCCGATTGATGGGCCTCGTGCAGCCCTATCAGGATCTTGGTTCGCTGCTGGCCGGCTGGTTGTTCATGGCGTGGTTCTCTTTTGCGGTTGGGCTGGTTTTTGCCGCCGCCTCGGAAAGGTTCGAGTTCGTAGAGAAGCTCGTCCAGCCGATGCATTATCTCATGCTGCCGATTTCCGGCATGTTCTTTATGGTGGCGTGGCTGCCGAGCGGGGCACAAAAGCTTGCGCTCTATGTTCCGCTTGTCCACTGCTTCGAGCTGTTCCGTGCCGGCATGTTTGGCGATACGATTAAAGCCTACTATGATATCGATTACCTTTTCAAATGCTGCCTCTTCACTACGGCAGTGGGGCTCTACCTGGTCGACCGGGCACGCCACCACGTGAAGTTCGAATAGAGCGTCGATGGTCGCATGCCGAGCGGGTCTATTGGTTGACATAAGATTTCACCTGGTGCTTGAATTCGAACGACTGTAGCAGCGTATCTCGCAATTCCCTGCGATTGGCCAAGGCGTAGTGATTAAGGAAAGTTTCGGCCGATTCCGGCTCCCGTCCCAAGATCCAGCGAAAAGCCGCGACGACATCAGACGAGTCGATTGGTTCGTCAAAATGGGTGCGCGCTGGACTTTGGATTTTCGCAAACAGATAGGGCAGGGCGCCATGCAGGATATCGAGGCCGAAACGCTGCAGGTTGGGCTTTGACAAGGCGGTCTTGGAGAAGGCTTCCATCAGACCGGAATAGTTGCTGAGCGTTGACACGAGGTCGCACGAGCGCCCCAGCCCGCTAAAGCCACCATTGGCGTGATAGATTTCAGCTGTCTCCATCCAGACTTCCGCCGCGTAGTGCATCGGCGCCGGACCATAAAGTGCGGCGTCGTCGGAGTAGAGCGGAACCGGTGGTGTCAGTACGCGGCTGTTCTTGATCCGCGCCAGGCAGAAGTCGATCAGCATGCGGCAAATCGGATAACGCATCTGCCACCGGCAGAAATCCGTCATGTAGGTGTTGCTGTCGGTCAGTGTCCCGCGGTAGTCGGCTGTGGGCGGGACGTCGAGAAAGATGACCTCCGTCTCCGGCAGTTCGGCAGTCAGGAAATCACAAAATTTCTGCAATGCATCGGTCACAAGCTTCCAAAATTCGCGACTTCCAAAAGGCACGACCTTGAAAAGGTTGAACGCTTCAAGCTGTTGAAGCGGGCCAGCTTCGAGCAATTCGTAGGGAACTGTCAGCACGCCGTTCTTGTGGCACATGATCGAAGCACGCGACGCGCGGGAGAAGTCCATCACCAGCGTTTGTGGGGCAGCGTCCTTCAGCCTTTTTCGGAAGCCCTTCTTTGTCTCGTACAGCAATTTCTTCCTGATCTGCTCCGGCCATTGCTCGATGCCCTTGACGCTGACCTTCCTGTCATCCGTGAAGCTGGCAACATTTATTCCATAGCAAAAGAAGCCAAGCCTGCTGTCCGGGAAGGCGTATTTTACAAATTCCTCGCTGGGACATGAGCCATAATAGGCGACAACGCTCATGTAGTTGCCCTTATCATTTGAACGATTCCCCCAAATTGAATGTCCGCAATTCACCATCCCCGATGAACTCCGGCGTTGATGACGATTAGATAGCCGTCTCTTTCACACGGCTTCGCTTGACTTTTGCCTTTACCGATTTTTCCGACTTCATCGCTTTTACGGGCACGTGTGGTTTCCCCGCCATCTCTACGCCGAAGGCCTGAATACGCTCGCGTACCTCACCAAAACGATCTGCATGGATGGCCAGAATATTCGCAACCCTACCGGCGGAAAAATGCAGATCGAGCTCAGCTGCCGTCTCCACCTGCGTCACCCTCTCCAGGGAAGTGCTCCATATGCTGTAGCCCAATCCCGCAAGGTGCCGATAAATGTCGCCCGGCGTCGTCTTCGAGAGAATCGCTAGCATGTCGCGATTGATCTCCATGAGTATTGTCGGCTTATATGTGGTGATGGTTTGTTGCGCACCTTGGAGAAAGAGACCTTCGGCGCCTTGGATATCGACTTTCATCGCGTCTGGTCGCATCTCCCCTATAACCCGATCAAGCGTTTCGACCTCGACCCTCCGACCGAGCTGCTTGTCGACATTGTCGGTCATCAACCTTGTGGCGCCGGCGTTGTTCGTCTCTTCAGCATTATTGAGCGGGAGTTCTCCGCGCGCATCGGCCAGAGCTAGCTGGCGCGCGCTGATGCGGTCAGCAAGGCCGTTTTCCTTGATTGACCGATTGAAGAGGTTCCATAGTTTTGGTAGCGGCTCAAAGGCAAGCACCTTGCCTTTGAATGCGGAGCGGGCTGCCACGGAGAGCGAGTAGTAGCCGACATTGCCGCCAACATCGATGAAGTGCCCGTCATCCGGCACGATCGCCTTGATCAAATCGATGTCGAACTTCTCATATTCGCCATTCATAATCCCGAAGGAAATGTGATACTGCCGCAAGTCGAGATACAATTTAAAATTGTATTTTGTTTCAAATAACACGGTAATCGATTTCGGAATGAAATTGTTGAAAAGCAACTCGCCATGGCGGTTATGGAATTCGGCCGAGGTCAGAAAGCGCTTGCGGTGCTCCTCCAACGAAAGGTCGCTGAGCTGTAGCAAGTTCCGGGCTATAGCGCCCCGTTCGTCCTCGTTGAGTTTACGTCCGAGGATGAATTTATAGCAGTTTTCAATGTCGTAGTAGCTTGTCACTTTGCTGGCCCTTCCTCCTGTCGGCATCGCCCTTTGATAAATTCAGGTTGTTATTCATGACAGCGCTCCGAGCGACATGGTTTGAGAGCGCTGTGGTGCGCGCTGTGCGGAATAGCGGCGCGCGGCGACATCGCTTGCGATCAGGGCCTCCAAATCGTCGAAATGCGTATCCCATCGATTGGCGACACTTGCCCTGGTCCGGCGTAGCGGCGAGGCGGCGATCGCATCTACCGCCGCGCGCCAGTTCAGGCCGTCGAGCGGGTTCAGGAAGATTGCTTCGTCGATGCCGGCTGCCTCCCGATGCGACGCGATATTGGAGGCAATGACGGGCGTGCGAAGCGCCAGCGCTTCGGTAATCGGCATGCCGTATCCTTCCGCGAAGGACGGAGCCAACAGCGCCGCGGCGCCGGAAACGAGCCGTGCCAGTGCTGCATCTTCCAGTCCCGGCACCTCGATCACGAGCCCCGGCAAGGAAGGGCAGCGCTCGAGCATCGCGAGAACATGGCTGTTCTCCCATCCTCTCTTGCCGACGATCACCAGGCGAGGCGCATTGGGACCATCACGCTCCGCGAGATACTGCCAGAGGCTGAGCAGCAACATGTGGTTCTTACGCGGTTCGATAGTGCCGAGCGTGACGAAATAGGGGTTTTGGGGCCGTTTGATATCTTGCGGCGGATTCAGGAAGCACTGCTCGACACCTGGCGGCAGTACTGCAATCGATGGCAGCGCCCGATTGCTCTCCTGGGCGTAGGTACGAAGAGCGCGGGCGGTCACCTGCGAATTGCAGAGGACGAGCGCTGCGTGTTGCAGCACGGTGTCCATTCTGCGGCGATGTCGTTCTGGTTCCTCGGGTCGAACAAATTCTGGATGCGACAGGGGGATGAGATCATGCACGTAGAATACGCCGTTGCGGCCGGTTTGCTTGAGCCAGGAAAAAGCCGAGGTTCGTTCGAGCCGACTGTGGGAGACATGCATGAACGAGGTGTTGCGAGGCACGACTGGTCCCTGCGCGAAATGGGTGGCGACCACATGGGCGAACTTCCGCAGCCTCTGCGCATGAATATCGACGGGACTCATTTCCGCAGTTGCACGCCAAGGAAGCTTGCCGTCGATGGCGGCGAAGATTCTTTCCAGAAGAGCGGCCTGGGAAGAGGAGAGTTCAGTCGTGGCCCAGCGGCGGTTGAGCGTGGAAATCAGGCTATCCGCCCGCGCGGTTCCGACGGATATTGCCCCGTGATAGCCGGTCTCGATGAATGACGGCGTTTGCGAAAGCTGATTGGTATCTTGTGACGCGGCTTGTTTGCGGCGCTCGTTGAGCCAGAGCGCATAGTGGAGTTCATAGCGATCAATACCCGTGGGTGTCGGGCAGTGTGCCCGCTCGATGAGGCGGGAAATATCCATGACAACAGAGTTCATCGCAGCCTTCTTACTCCAGACATATGGATCATATGCGCCAGCCATCCGCGCCTTGAGGGGTCCGGTGCCGTGCCCTGGCGAGCGCGGTACAATTCGGCAATGACATCTTCCACCTCGCAAGGCAGGTCGGCGATATTCGACCAGTAATGCGGGTAGAGGATGAGTGCGCCGGCCACGAGCGCGTCGAGGCTCAAGGTCCGCTTGCGTCGAAGCGAAACGACGGCATCGTTGGTCAGTCCCCAGCCAGCGTAGAAAGGCAGTCCGTAGCACCATACCGACCGTTCCCGCAGGAGTGCTTCGAAGCCGACCTGCGAGGTCGCGACATGGACTTCGTCGGCCGTGTTAAGCAGATCATTCAGATCGACGTTGCCGACGACAAGGTCGGCGATGTCGTGTGGTGGCCGGATTCGCGACGGATGCAGGAAGGGCTCGGCAAGGAGATCCGGATGCTGCTTATAGACGATGAAGGCGTCGACGCGTGCGCGTCGGACAGCTGTCAGAAGCTCGGTGTCGGAATCGTGGCTCGCCATGCCAAGCCGCAGCGAGGCATCATTCGGTACCTGCCCGGCCACAAGCACGATGGCTCGTCCCTTGGCTTGCGCGCGGTAGTTGGGCGAGGGCTGCGGCGGCAAATTGTACTTGGTGATGCCCATCGAAACGATGGTTTGACGGAGCCTCTTTGCGCGTTCGAGCAGCGCGCTGTCAAATTCCGTGGTGTTCAGGATTGTCTCAAGCCTGCTTGACCTGGAGGCATCGAAATAGATGCCGTCGGCGTCAAAGCAAAGCGAGGATGGCGGGACGAGCGATGTACCGAGCCCGGCGGAACGAATGAACCCGTCCTCCACCCGGATGATCGACCGCCTTCCCCCCTGTTTCCATAGGGTGCTTTCCTCCGGCGGGGCGGTGTTGCCCCATAGGACGATTTTGTCCGCCGCCTGGATCTGGGTGACGGTAGGTCTGTTCGCGAAATGAACCTCGGAGGAGGGGCTGGTCAGGTAGCGGCGTAGAACCGAACGCTTATGTATGGAGAAATTAATGCAGAGATAGCGGCCGGAGAGCGAGGCCGCGCGGTGGCGCCATTGCAGCAGCCGTTCGACGGCCTGTTCAGCCGCGATCGGCTGGCGTGTTACCGGGTCGACATAGAGTGAATATTGAAGAAGCATGGCATGGGCGAGTTCGTCGAGACCGATGCGGCGTGTCCGGCGGGCACGCGCCACAGCTGCGATGAGGCTGTCGGCGCGGTCCTGCGTCAGGCCCCATCCCGCGTAGGCAGGCATGCCGAATGTCACGACAGTCATGCCGCGCAGCAGCGCATCCAGGCCGAGCTGGCTTGAGACCGTCCAGACTTCATCGACCATATCCAGTACGGAATGAGGGGAAATGGTCGTATCGATGAGCTGGACCCGGCTTTCGCGCGCATGTGAGGTCAGATAGCCTTTGGCGCGGCCGGCCACGACATCGGGATGACTCTTGATAATGATATCCGCGTTGCTCTCCGCACGCGCAGCATCCCACATCGTGAGAAAGGTTCCGGCATTGGCGCCCGAGCCGGCGACGGAACGATCACCGACGACCTGATCCACCAAAAGGATGCGCTTGCGACGGGTGGGTCGAAGCAGGACGTTCCCCTCCGGCAGATGGTTGTATTTGGAAAGCCGCTCTTGAACGATCCATTCACGCAGCTTTTTCGCCCGCGCCAGATCGGCGCCGGGCGTCCCGCCCTGCAGCAATGTCTCCAACCGGGACGCCATGTGAGCCGAGAAATGAATGCCAAGATCATCTGCGATCAGGGAAACGGAAGGGGCCCCTGCCTTGCCGAGGCCGACGGAACGCAGGAAGCCGTCTTCCAGGGTCCAGTAGGGAAGGCGACGCATTTGAGCATAGCGACGGGCAATGCGCGCAGGCGGTTTGTCGCCCCAGCCAACCACGCCATCGGCTGCTCCCCTTGCAAGTTCGATCGGCTGAAGCGAGGCGGAGAGCGTGGGACCGATCAGCGGAAAACGCCAGCGTGTCGGCAAAAAGGCGAGAAGTCTCGCATCCGTCGGCGGCAGCCACAGGCCTCGCTCGCTGCCCTCCGCCGGTCCGGGCCGCTCCTCATGGGGAAATAGTGTGAAATCTGAAAACATTTGCAATCTCCCGATCCCGCGTCACAATCCGCTGCGACTGCCGAAATCCGGCTGTTCCAGCAGAATTGAATTGTCCGCGTGCGGGAAAACGACCGTCCTTGCAGCCTCAGCTGCCGGAAATTGCTGGCGAATGCGTTGCACGACGCGCTCGGCGGTGCCTTCGATATAGGGGCGGAGATAGAAGCTGCCGTTGACAAGGCTCTGGCGATACATGTGGCGAACGAACTGCTGCACCCGTTCCTTTTGCGGAGCGATCGGGCTCTGCCAGAAATCGTCTATTGCCGTGGCGGATAGCGCATCATTTTTCGGCAAAGTCGCAAGCCCTTCGGCGCCGTAGAAAGTGTCGCCGAGCGCAAGAAGCGGTTTTCCATGGTTGAGGGCGAGAAGGCCGGACGTGCTGTTGACGGTGACAAGCCCGAGCGAATGGCGGATGAGAAGGCCGATCGATCCGTCGTCGAGCACCTGCACGCGCTCCTCGCATTTGCTGAGCATGGCCAGCTGTTTCACGAAGGGCCGATAGCTCTTATGCCCGCGATCCATGGGGTGAATCTTGAAGACAAGTTGATGAGCTGGGTTCGCACAACGAGCAAAGGATCTGATCGTCTCGGTTATCAGTCGCTCCATCGTCCAGCCGCGGCCATGGCTCAAGAGCTGCTGGTCGTCATGGACCTGCAGCGCGACGACGAAGTAGCGGCCTTCCTGATTCTCGATCAGATCGACCGTCAGATTGTTGTTTCTGGGGTAGTAGCGCAGTTTGCGATAGAAATTACGTGCCCACAGGATCACTTCCGACACTATTGCCCGATCGCGGTGATGCTCGTTGCCGAAAAAGAACGGCGCGCCCAGCGCCTTCACGACGTAGTAGGCGATGCCCTCCATCGCCATCGACCGAAACAGATTGCCCCGCATCAATTCCACGGGCTCCAACGGCATGTCCGAATCCGCAGTCACGGATGTATCGGTGCGCAGCGGCGAGCGGGCGTTGTTGCCGCCCCATTCGCAGGAGATGAAATGGGGGCGGGCATAGCCCTCCTCGAAACAAAGCACGGGCACGCCCAGCTGCCCTGCGACATCGATGGCCATCCGGTGATACGGTCGGCAATCGCCGAAGAGCACGATGACCAGCGGCGCATCTCTTTTGATAAAGGCCTTAAGCCAATCGGCCCAGGCATCGGTCGTGCCGCAGAAATTCAGTGCGCCCTTACCATGAGAAAACAGCCAGTCGCCGCCATTGAAGTTGACTTTCAACGTGTCGTATCCGCCGGTGACGAGAGCCTTGGCGAGGATATCGAAGAACGGGCCTACCGGCCCTTGCAGGAGGAGAACAAGGGGCTTTGAAGTGGGCGCGTTGCCAATGGGCCATCTGGAGCGATTGGCCGTCCGGAAGTTCATGTGATCGCGCAGGTTTACAAAATTGCTGCCACGGTCCGAGATTCCTCCGAACTTTCCCATTCCGAATTCCTTGAACAGCAATGAAGGAGCAGTGGCTAAGTGACTGACATTTATTGCTGCGGCGTTTTACCCACGCCATACTGATCGCGCCGCCAAAGTATTAATTGCGACAGGAAGGCATCTATTTGAATTTAAAAGCAGAAAATCGCTATTAGTCGCGAAATATATTTGACTTTAAAAGGATATATGGGAACCTATAGCGAAATTCCGTGTCTCTTCTGGATTTGTACAGCTGCGAGACATGATGGCGCGGCGTACTCGAGGTGGGAGGCTCTCCGACGTCTTGATGATGACTCCGGAAAACTACAGAGATGTCCCTATTATTCTCCGAGAGAGAGATGTGACGGCCCTCAAATGACCCGCATCGAGAACAACAGAGAATTCACCGATTTCGTTACGCTGGTAACCGTACGCTCGTCCGTCACGGTTTCCGGCAAGGATTTGAGCTGGTGGAGCACATTCGGACGCTGGCTGCGATCGCATCTGCTGTTGCTCTTGATGCTCGTGATCCCCGGGTTGCTCGGCGCCACCTACTACGCCTTCATCTGTTCGGACCAGTATGTCTCCGAAACACAGTTCGTCGTTCGCAGCCCTAACCGGAACGCGGCGGGGCTGCTTAGCGGCTTCTTGCAAAGCACCGGCTTCGTGCGGGCGCAGGACGATAGCTATATTGTCAGCGAGTTCATGATGTCGCGCGCAGCCGTGGATGAGCTCACCGCGAAGAACGGTTTGAAGGATATCATGTCGCGCCCCGAGGCCGACTTTCTGAATCGGTATCCGCTGCCATGGACCGTGGCGAACAATGAAGAGCTGTTTCAGCACTACAAGCATTTCGTCAAGGTCGATACCAATAGCGGCAGTGGTGTCACGACCCTGGAGGTGCATGCGTTCCGGGCAGAGGACTCCTATAATCTGGCAAATGCCCTGGTGCAGCATGCCGAAGAGCTCATCAACCGCCTCAACGACCGCGCTCGAGGAGATGCCATACGCTACGCGCAGGTCGAACTGACCGACAGTCAAGCGAGACTGCAAACCACGCAAAAGAATCTGACGGATTTCCGCAATCGGGAAACGCTCATCGATCCGACCAAGCAGTCGGCCGCCGCTCTTGATATGATCGCACGGCTTTCGGACGATGTGGCCGACAGCAAGGCGCGGCTGGCGGCTCTTGATGAGCAGGCGCCGCAAAGTCCGCAGGGGGAGGCATTGCGCGCGCGGGTGACGGCGATGGAACGCCAGGTCAGCGATGAGCGGGCGCGTGTCGTGGGCAGCGACAGTTCCATGGCACCGCGCATCGCGCAATATGAACAGCTGCTGCTGGAAAGGGAAATGGCGGCCAAGATGCTGGCCTCAGCGACTACCTCGCTGGAAAATGCCAAGATCGATGCGCAGCGTCAGCAGCTCTATCTTGAGCGCATTTCCAATCCGAATCTGCCCGATCATCCGCTTTATCCAAAACGCGTCCTGTCGTTTCTGATGTTCTTTGCGATATGCGGCGCCATCTACTGGATCGTGCGGTTCTTTGTCTCCCAAGTTCTGGAGCATGCGGCATCGCGATGAACAGTATTCCTATCAGCCTCGGCGAGTTTGCGACACCGAAAGAGCCGCCAAAGAATGATGTTTCGGCGCAGCCGGACGGGATTGTCGGCGTGTTCGACATCGTCAAGGAGTATGATGTGCACGGCCGCATGCGCCGCGTGCTGGACGGCATCAGCTTCAAGATTTCGCGCGGTGAGAAGATCGCGGTCCTCGGCCACAACGGCGCCGGCAAATCCACCCTCGTGCGCTTGATCGCCGGAATCGAGGAGCCGACCTCGGGCAAGATCGTGCGCAACATGTCCATGTCCTGGCCCATCGCGCTCAGCGGGGGGTTCGGCGGATCGATGACAGGCTACGACTGCATGCGGTTCTTGTCGCGCATCTATGACAAGCCATTCGACGACATCCGCGACCTGGTGGAGGACTTCAGCGACCTCGGCAAATATTTGCGCATGCCACTCAAGACCTATTCATCGGGCATGCGCGCGCGGCTGGCCTTTGGCATGTCGCTCGCTATCGATTTCGACTGCTATCTCATCGATGAGGTAATGGCTGTCGGCGACAAGCGGTTTCAGACTCGTTCTTTCGAGGAGCTTTTCGTCAAGCGGAAGGACCGCTCGATGATTGTCGTCGGACATAACTTAAATGTGATCGGCGATATCTGCACCTCTGCGCTGGTCCTGAAGAACGGCCGAGGCCGTGTTTTCGATGATGTCGAGTATGCTTTTCGCATTTATTCGACATTGTGATCGATTCATTTGAGGATCCACGGATCCTGAAATGCAGGTTCGGTCCTTAATGCGTCTCAAAATGGCACAGTATTCTTGGATGGTGGCCGCCTGCCGGCCATGAGGTTCCGGCTTGTTATCATGGTGGATTTGCGTGGCGCGCGCACATCGGGAAATTTATTCAAGTAACGCATACTAAATTAGCATAATGGAAATTAATTCGCTTTATAGCTGATTGCTCGATGCAGGCACTCTTGCAGGGAGAGATTCTACCGATGCTTTCACGTCCTCCTGGCGGCAATCATTTTCACCCGGATTTGATCTTGCATTTTAGTGATTCGTTCTGCAACCTTAGACCGTTATTTTGGATATGATTGGATACTATAATAGGCGCTTTTTGTCCTACTTCGTCTTAACGAAAAGTTCACGTCTTGCGGGAGAAGCCCAATGGCGCAAATATGTTAGCATTGTCATTATCTGTACTGTTCGGAAGAAATCTGCTGTGCTAATTTAACAGCGCTTAATGTAATTTAAGCTGAATAATTATGCCGTGTTAGGACGATTGAAGGAGTGCGCCTATGGTCTCACCCTTAAATGGAATCGGCAAAATCTGGCCTAAATGAAAATCGAGTGCTTGCAATTGTTGGGGTGCAACTTTAGATTTCGAGTAGGGTAGCAGATGACTATGTTGGGAAGAGTTGTCGAGCAATGCGTTGGCACCTTTGAGGTGTATTCTCGTGATGCGATTGTTCGCAATCTCGATGTTTTAGAGCCGAACTGGAAGTGGACGGTACCGCCGGATCCCGGCGGAGATTATTCCTTCAAGTTCAGCAAGCAGCCTCTCCAATCAGCGTCGATCGTCAGCGCTGAGCATTCGGGCAGCCTGGAGGGGGTCGCCAAACACGACATGCCTCGCGTAAGCATTGTCTTCGTCCTGGCGGGGGAGGTTGAGGCATATGACAGGCGCACGCGCAGGTCGGTGCGTATTTCCGCTAATAATGTCGCAAGCATCAGCGACCGGATGGGAAAGCGGCTGGAAATCAAGCCGCGAAGCTCCTGGCTGATGTTCCAAGTTCCGGAAGCGGTGCTGCGCCAGCATTTCGAGGAATTAACGGGCAGGCCCTATGTACAGGAATTCGTCCTGTCTTCGGTCAGTTTCCGCCAGGGTGGAGCTCAGGGGCTCTATCAGACCCTGCGGCAGGCGGAGAAGGATCTCATGTCGGCCCGTCCAGCGGAACGGGTCATGCTTGCCAAAGCCTATAACGAACTGGTGCTGGTCAAGCTTTTTGCGAAGCTGCCACACAATCTATCCGATGCGTTCAGTCGCGGCGCATTGGAGACGGCTCCCCGTCAGTTACTGAGGGCGGAGGCGTTCATGCGCGACAATCTGCACAATTCGATCATGCTGGAAGATCTCGCGAATGCCGCCAGCTGTAGTCCGCGGGCGCTTCAGCGCATGTTTCGGACCTATCGAGGGGACACTCCGATGGGGATATTGTGCAATTATCGTCTTGCCGCCGCCCATGGCGCTATCAAGGGCGGCCAGGCTGAGAGTATAACCGATCTCGCGATGAGTCTTCAGTTCTCGAATCCGGGACGTTTCTCGGTTCTGTACAAGCATGCGTATGGCTTCAGCCCCTCGTCGATCCTCCGCTTTACGCGAGAACGAAGCGACGAGGCCGGAACGGTATGATGCGCATGCAGGCAAGCATGAGTTATAACTGCCTCTGTGCCTCTCGGGATGGGTAATGCAACTAAGAATTGGAATTTTTTGTGTCCTCGCCTGCCTTTTGACAGGCTGTGCGTTACCTGAATCCGGACCGAAGACGTCACGAATCCTGGAGGAGGCGGCCCGGCAGGCTTCGCCATCATTCGCATTGGTGGATGTCAATTCGCAGTCGATGATACGGAACGTGGAGCGCCCGCGACCCAGTCTTGCTGCCAAATTTGGTGAGGGTCCGCGTGATCCTGGCCTGCGCATCGCCGTGGGGGACGTGGTGTCCGTCAGCCTCTGGGAGGCGCCGCCCGGCAGCCTGTTCGGCACGGCTGCCAGCAGCGGCGGCCAGCAGCAGGCTTCCGGCAGCTCCGTGACGATTCCGCCACAGGTCGTGAGCAGCGACAGGAGTATCGGCATACCCTATGTGGGTCGAATCAATGCGGCCGGTCGTACGCCGGCGCAAGTTGAGAGCTTGGTGATTGCGGGACTTGCCGGTAAGGCCGTCCAGCCGCAAGCGCTGGTAACGGTGCAACAGAGCACCTCCAACACCGTGACCGTCACTGGTGAAGTCGCCGGCGGCGCACGCGTGCCGCTTTCGCCGGCCGGGGACCGCATATTGGACGTGATTGCTGCTGCGGGCGGATTGCGCGCCGGGGTCAACGAGAGCGTAGTCTATTTGACGAGAAGGGGAGCAACCATGGCTCTCCCCTTCGAGACGATCGTCCAGTCGCCGCGTGAGAATATACGGTTGCGTCCCGAGGACGTCGTGACGGTGGTGCGTGAACCAAGGACCTTTACGATTCTTGGCGCGACCGGACAAAATGGCGAGGTGGCCTTCAGCTCGCAACGCGTCACAATGGCAAATGCGGTGGCGCGTGCGGGTGGGCTTCAGGACAGTCGAGCAGACGTGACGGGCGTATTCCTGCTCCGCTACGAACCACTTGATGTCGCGCGCAGGGTCGTTCCGCCGAATAATCCGCTTCTGCGCAGAGGGACCGCAGTTCCGATTGTCTACAGGTTCAATCTGAAGAACGCGGCGACGTTGCTGGCAATGCAGAGTTTCGAAATCCAGCCGCGCGACATCGTTTACGTTTCCAACGCGAGCTCCGTCGATGTGCAGAAGTTTATGGGCTTGTTCCAGGGACTCACATCGCAGGCGCTATCCGCCACATCCGTTGGCATAAGCGCTGCAACGGCGAATTGATAACGACTGTATAATTTCTAGTTTGCGTGTGAAAGACGTCGAGATGCGTGGACGAGCAGAATGGGGCCATCACCATGATGTCAGGCTTACGGACTGCTCTGCGCACCGGCTGGTTACGGAGAGTTGACATGAGTACGTCACCGCTGCTTCACCTTCATGAACTTATGGCGTTTGATCGGCATCAGGCCGAGGCAGCCATACTGCAGCGTGTGACCAGTACCTATCTGGGTGATCACACGGCTTTGGTGCGTGTCCTCGGGCGTTACAAGCTTTATGTGGACACGCGCGACAGAGGCTTCGGTTCCCACATCGTGCTCGACGGCTTCTGGGAGATCTGGCTGACGTTGTTCTGCGCCCGCAACGTCAAGCAGGGCATGACCGCCATCGATGTCGGTGCGAATTTCGGATATTACTCCATACTTCTGGCCGAACTTGTCGGCGATGAAGGCCAGCTTATCGCTGTGGAGCCCAATCCCCATGCGGCGGATTTTCTGAACCGCAGCGTTGATCTCAATGGTCTCTCCAAGCGAACGAAGATCGAGACTGTCGCTCTCGGCAATGTAAACGGCGAATGGGCTCCGCTTTATATTCCTCGAAGCGAGCCGAAGAATGCATTGATCGTTTCCGATCGCTTTGTTCCCAACGCTGAAAGCGGCGCGGTGGTCCAGGTTCCGGTCATGACGCTGGATCGGCTTTGTGCCGCCTCCGCGCGGATCGATTTCATCAAGATCGATGCCGAGGGAGCGGAGGAGGCCATATTCGAGGGGATGAGCGAGACAATCGCCCGCCACAAGCCGATCATCGTCGTCGAATTCAACGCCGGGCGCTATGTCGACGCGGGCGGCTTTCTTGACCAATTGACCGCGGTCTACGGATCACTCCGACGTCTCGATTTCAGCGGCGAAGCCGTGTTGGTCACGCGTGAGCAGCTTCTGACAGTGTATGGGGGCGACGATTCGCTTCTCGTCCTTTCCCGTGACACGCCGGCCTGAGGCGGCTGTCCAAGTAAGTAACGATGGTGGGAGAGGCTAGTGAGTCGGACGATTCTTTACGATGGTCTCAATCTTTCGCTCAAGAAGGGCACGGGTGTCGCTACCTATACCCGGAGCCTGATGTCGACGGCCCGTACGCTCGGCTATAAGACCGGCGTCATCCATGACATCAAGGGGAACATTCCGCGCGATCCGATGTTGCGCGAAGTTGTTCTGTTCGATGACAGCAGTGAACGCCCGACCGGACCGCTCTTCATTGCCCGGCGCTGGTTGCGGAGGCGCATTGCCGCCCCGTTCGGCGTCAATCCCATTCCTATTCCGCTGAACGGTACGGTCATCCTGAAATCGCTTCAGGCGCAGATTGGCGATTCCGGGCTGCTTTACGCCTCGAACGATCTGTTCAACCTCGCGCGTCATCATTTCAAACGTTATGGCAACAATCTCGCTCTAGGTTTTGAAAATAGGCCGGATCTCCTGCATTGCACCTATCCGATGCCGATCGCCGCAAAGAGATCGTTGAACGTCTACACGATCCACGACCTCGTGCCGTTGCGGCTGCCCTATCTGACCGAGGATGACAAGCGTTATCACTACAGGATGTTGCGGTCCCTGGTGAAGCGGGCGGATCACATCATCACGGTCTCCGAAACCTCCCGCGCCGACATCATCAAGGTGCTGGGCGTGGACGAGAAACGCGTCAGCAATACCTACCAGGCTGTCGACGTGCCGGACGCACTCCGCGCCAAGCCGGACGACGTGGTGGCCGACGAAATCGCCGGTATCTTCCATCTCGACTGGAAGGGGTATTTTCTGTTTTTCGGCGCCTTCGAGCCGAAGAAGAATATTGCTCGCCTTATCGAGGCCTATCTCGCCAGCAAGGTGGATCTGCCCCTGATCATTGTCGGTGCCCCGGGTTGGAAAGGCGACGCTACCCAAGAGCTGATCAACGACGAGCGTTTTCGTTTCTATCGCCGTGCTGACGACCGGATCATTCCGCAGCGCCAGATCCAGCGCTTCGATTTCGTTTCTTATCCGTTGCTCATAAGCCTGATCAGGGGCGCGCGGGCCGTGCTTTTTCCATCGCTTTACGAGGGTTTCGGATTGCCGGTGCTCGAATCCATGCAGTTGGGAACCCCTGTTCTCAGCTCAACCGAAGGATCTATTCCCGAGATTGCAGGCAAAGCCGCATTGCTCATTGATCCTTATAATGTCGATGACATGCGCAGGGCGATATCCACTCTGGCGCAGGATGACGGGCTTTGCTCGCATTTCGCCGAGGTTGGCCCGAAGCAGGCGGCTCAATTTTCCGCGGACCGATACCATCAAAGGGTTGGTGAGCTCTATGACACTCTCTTCCATGGATAGATCGGGGAGGAGCCTTATATGACGATCCTCTTCGCCTTCGGTATGCCGGGCGTGATGTCATCCTGGGGCGTTGCGGCGCTTCATGCAGCGGCGCGCGAGGCATTTGGCGATTATGCAGTCATTTCGACCGATAAAGTCGAGGACCTCCGGCAACATGTGCGAAACCGGACGAAGGCGCACGCCATTCTTGTTTCACAGTTTCCAGAGGCAAAACTGACAGAGCTGATGCTGCGTGTGAATCTGCCCTTCATGCTGTTCCTCGAAAATCCGATGGATGCCGTTTCTTATCTTGCGCGCTCCACCCAGGGCCAGGACTTCGGGCTGATCAGGGCCGTCTCGGCAAGTCTCGCCTGCCTCGAGCCGATAGCGCATGCTTCCACTGGGCTTATCATGCGCCGCAATGATGTCGGCGGCCCGAGTGGCATAGACATGCTGCTGAAGAGAATAGACGAACATTTCGACATCGATCTCACACCAGACCAGATCAACAGCGCGTTGCAGCATCTTGGCATGACCGCATCAGTTGGAGAACTGCTGGTGGCACCTCCGAAATTGGAGGAAGCAGCGGCAGCGGTTATTGCCGGATATGTGCCTCCGTTGGAAGACGGATCCGAACTTAGCAAACCCCTGCACGAGGCTGTCAAAGAGGTTCTTCTTCCCCTGGAAATCGGGCGTGGCGATATTTCCGGGCGGCCTATTTTCTGGCCGCGAGAGACATTCCTTTCGGGCGACAGGCCCAACGAAAGCATTGAGGATTCGATCGATCTCACCGGCGGCGCGCGATGCGTCATCTATGGTCCTTATTTTCACCTTCCTCCCGGCCGCTGGAGTGTCAAGCTGGCCTTCGATATCGATGAGGACTGCTACGGTCAGATCTTCACCATAGAGGTTCATTCCGGGGAGACACTCGGTAAACTTCGGGTTTGTCCGGAGGGGACGGGTTCTTTCGAGGCGAGCATGCGCGTTGACATTGTCGAACCGCAACTTCCCATCGAAATCCGGTTCATGATGGACAGTGGCGCCATCGAGGGTCGCCTTTCCGGCTGGACTGTCGAATGGCAGCGCGAGGCATAGCCTGGTGACGCCTCGTGCGTCGCCCTGTTTCATTGCTCAATATTTCTTTCGGCAAGATTTTTGTAAACCAACGTTTCCTGCAGGGAATTTTGCGGGTCTTGCCCGTGAAAAGTCTTCTTTTGAATGGGAGTTCGTATAAAACTTAGCAGAAATGGAACGATGCCCATGACTTTGACCGCCGCGCCTGATGTCCTCATCGTCGACGATGACCACGAGATTCGCGCCCTCCTCAGCCGATATCTTGAGGAGCAGGGCTTCCGTGTCTCGACGGCAAGCGACTTGCGCGGCTGCAACGATGCGCTCAACCGTCGCGCTCCGGATCTGCTCGTCCTCGATGTCATGCTGCCCGATGGGTCGGGCCTCGACCTTTGCCGCGATCTCAGAAATCGCCGGCCCCGCATCCCCGTCATTCTCCTGACCGCCCTGAAGGAAGATATCGACCGGATCCTGGGGCTTGAGATCGGCGCCGATGATTATCTCGGCAAGCCGTTCAACCCGCGAGAGCTGGCGGCGCGCATACGCGCGGTCCTGCGCCGGGTGAATGAGGATTTGTCACCAGAGCCGGAGCAGCGGCGCTATCTTTTCGCGGAGATGACCCTGGACCCGCAGCTTCGACGCGTCACCAAGGATAACGGCGAGATCATTGCACTGACGGGAGCCGAGTTCGACCTCCTCAAGGTCTTCCTTGAACGATCCGGCCGGCTGCTGTCCCGCGACCAGTTGCTGGACCTGACGCAAGGACGGGATCGCGATCCGGCGGATCGCTCCATCGACGTATTGATGAGCCGGTTGCGCCGTAAGCTGGGCGAAACCGTCGACGATCCGGTCTTCAGGACGATCCGGAATAGCGGATATCAGCTCGTTGTTCCGGTGACGGCGGTCAAGGGCGATCCATGAAATCCCTGGGCGCTCGTCTTGCGCTTCTTCTGCTGACGGCCATTGTTCTGGTCGTCACCACGTCGTCTTTGGTGGCGAGCCTGGTGATGCGGGGGCCGCGACCGGACATGACGATGGAACCGGTAGCGCGTCAGCTGTCGATCCTTGCGACATTTGCGGAGAACGATCGGAGCGCGGCGGTGTCTTCCGGTCTGGTGATCGCCGCGCTTCCGGCGGACGGACCTGGCGACGAGCACCTTTCCAGAGTTCTGATGGAGGCGCTAAGCCGTGTAGCAGCAGCGCGATATGCAACCATAACGCGGCAGATGAGCGGAGAAACGACTGCCTCTATCAAGCTTTCCGATGGCAATTGGATGGTGATGCCGATGCCGGAATTCGGTCCGCCACCCGGAGGCTGGATGATTCTGATAGGATGGCTCGGCCTGATCATCACGGGAAGCGTTCTGGTATCCATCTTTGCCGCCTCGAAGATCATGAAGCCGCTTCGCATGCTGGAACGGGCCGTGGCCGAGATCGGCCCGGACGGAACGCTTCCGCATGTGCCGGAAACCGGCCCTGGCGAAATTCGCGTTACAGCGCAGGCTCTCAATGGACTATCCGCGCGCGTGAAGGCTGCGACGGAAAGCCGAATGCGGCTGGTAGCCGCCGCCGGGCACGATCTCAGGACCCCAATGACGCGCATGCGGTTGCGGGCTGAATTCATCAAGGATGAGGAAGACCGGCGCAAATGGCTTGCCGATCTGGAGGAGCTCGACACGATCGCCGATAGCGCCATCGGGCTGGTTCGCGAGGAGATCTCCAGCGATGGCCTGCAGTGCGTGAGGCTTGATGCGATCGTGGCTGATATCGTGGAGGAGCTTGCGGTGATCGGCATGAACATCGAAAGCGGAGAGTTACAGCCAGCGTCGATTTCGGCGGGCGTCCTGGCACTCACCAGGGCGTTGCGCAATCTCCTCATCAACGCCGCGACACATGGAGAATCGGCAATCGTCACGGTTGCCCATTTCGGCGACAAAGCCGTTGTCAGAATTGTCGATACCGGCCCCGGCATTCCCGAGGAGCGCTTGAACCAGGTGTTCGAACCCTTTTTCCGTATCGATATTGCGCGGCAAAGATCCTTTCCGGGAGCTGGTCTCGGAATGGCCATCGCCAAGGAAATCATCTCGAGGTTCGAAGGGGAGATCGTCGTGCGCAATCGACATCCCCGGGGCCTGGAGCAGTTGATTACCTTCAAGAGTCCCAATCAGAGAATCAGCGGTAAGCCTGTATCCTGACGTTTACTGGTCGCTGGAATGCCAATTTGCCGCGGTCGGCGGGCGCGCAAGAGCTGTCGCTATGGGGGAATCTTGGCCATATTTTAGCGGTGCGAGAAATAATATGCTTGCCAGAAGTATGAAAAACTGGCTGATTAGGAGGGACGAATAACTTCGTTTAGCTTACTAAATAACAGCCCGTAGAAGGCAATGTCGGGACAATAAATGTCCCGAAAACTCCTTGTTTCAGCAATGTTCAGAAATGTTGTAGCCGCCCGTTCATGTAGAATTGGTCCTGGTCGTAAGCTTTGCTCGAGCAAGCTTTTGACCGCCCCCGCATACCGGCTTCGCCATAACGCCCCCCAACACGGATGGCGAAGCCGGATTACTCTTAATGCTATATCTTAGGTCCGGATGGCTCAGTCTCTCGACAGAGCTGCGACCGGATCGAGCCTGGAAGCATTGCGGGCCGGCAGATAGCCGAAGGTGAGGCCAATCATGCATGAGCATGTGAAGGCAAGCACAATCGAATTTACCGAATAGACCAGTGTAAAATTGGAACCGAGCCGGTTGAAGGCAAAGCCGAAGCCGAGCGCCGTGGCGATACCAAGTGCGCCGCCCAGCAGGCAGACCAGGACCGCCTCGATCAGGAATTGTTGCAAGATATCCTGCCGACGCGCGCCGACCGCCATGCGAACGCCGATCTCCGCAATGCGCTCGGACACCGAGACCAGCATGATGTTCATGACGCCGATGCCTCCGACGAGCAGCGAAATAACGGCAATTGCGGAGACAAGCAGTGTCATCGTCCGGATCGTGCTGGTGATCGCCTGGCGGATATCGTCGGTGTTGAGAATGAAGAAATCCTTGGCCTTGTGCCGGCGCTCCAGAAATTGCGTCACCGCCGCCTCGGCGGTCGCGCTCTCTGCATCGTCGCTGACGCGCACGGTAATGCTACGCAGCGACATGTCGCCCAGGAACCTTGCCTGCACACTGGTATAGGGAAGATAGATCGAGAGGTTGTCGCTGGAGCCGAAACCGCCCTGCTGCGAGGCGATGACGCCAATGACCCGCACGGGTACCTTGCCGACGAAGATCGTCTGCCCCAACGGATCAATACCTTTGTCTTCAAAGAGCGTCGTGGCTGTGTTTTGGTCGATGACAGCGTCTTGCGCCATTCGATGGACGCTATCGCTGTCGAACAGGCGACCGGCGACGAGCTTGGAGCCCTTGACTGAGAAATAGGCATCGCCGACGCCATTGATCAGTGCATTGGCCTCCGTCGAACCGAACCGCGCGGTGCTGCTGGTCGAGACCGTCGGCGTGACGGCGGCGACATAGGTAAGCTCAGCCAGGGCATCGGCGTCGCTGACCATCAGGGTCTTTATGCGTCCGGAGCGCATGTCTCCGAAACTCTTGCCGGGAAAGATTTCCAGCGTGTTGGTTCCAAGATTATTGATGTTGGACAATACTTTGCGCTGTGATCCTTCACCGAGCGCGATGACGCAGACCACCGAGGCGATACCGATGATGATGCCGAGCATGGTGAGGAACGTGCGCAGCCGGTGGGCTTTGAGCGCAAGCACCGCCATGAGGAAGGCTTCGGTCAGGCGGCTGCCCAGTTCGCGCCAACCGGCCTTGCTTGGAATCGTTTTGGGCGAGGGGCCGTGAGGGCGAGGATTTCTGTCGGTCGAGCGCCTGTCGGCGATGATATCCCCGTCGGAAATCTCGATAATACGATTAGCGCGGGCCGCGACCTGCATATCATGGGTGACGATGATCACCGTATGGCCTTCGGCATGTAGTTCGGCGAGGATGCGCAGCACCTCTTCGCCACTTTCGCGATCAAGCGCTCCGGTCGGCTCGTCGGCCAGGATGACACGGCCATTGTTCATCAGCGCGCGGGCAATCGAAACACGCTGCTGCTGGCCGCCGGACAATTGGCCCGGGCGGTGACCGGATCGGTCACCCATACCGAGACGGTGCAGAAGGGCTGCGGCGCGTTCGCTGCGCGCCTCGCCGGGTTGCCCGGCGTAGATCGCCGGCACTTCGACATTGCCGAGCGCCGTCAGCTCCGAAAGCAGATGATAACGCTGGAAGATGAAGCCGAAATGCTCTCGCCGCAGCTGCGAAAGCGCATCGCTGTCGAGCAGATGGGTTTGGGAGCCGGCGATGGCATAGGTGCCGTTGGTCGGGCGGTCGAGCAGGCCGATGATATTCATCAGCGTCGACTTGCCGGAGCCGGAGGGGCCGACGATGGCGACCATCTCGCCTTCGGCAATCGATAGATCGATATCCTTCAACACCGCGATGGTGCGATCGCCGGATTGGTATTCGCGGCGGACGCTTTTCAGTTCTATGAAAGGGGACAACACGGCTCAGAACCCCATCGGCGGCGGGCCGCCGCCCATGCTGGTCTTCGTCACCGTCGCGCTTGCCTCGCCGATCACGACACGTTCGCCTTCCGACAGGCCGGACAGAACCTCGGCGGTGACGTTGTTGTTGAGCCCGATGACGACCGTTCTCCCCACCTGCTTGCCGTCGGTGCCGATCACTTGCACGCCATAGGAGCCGTCGGCCGTTTTCACGCCGAGTGCCGAGGAGGGAATGGTCAGCGCATTTTTGGCTGCGCCGAGCACGATATGGACTTCGGCCGACATGTAGGTGCGGAAATGGTTTTCCTGGTTCGGCACGGCGAAGACGCCGTTGTAGTAGATCGCGGACGACGAGGAGGAGGACGTCGAACTGCTACTGCTGCTGGAGGACGTGGTGGAGCTGGAAGATGTGACGCTGCTGTCGCTGGTGATCGATTCAGGCGCCGGCTCGATCGATTGCAGCACGGCATCGTAGCGGGTGGCGGGATCGCCGAGGATGGTGAAATAGACCGGCTGGCCCACCTTGACCTTGACGATATCGGCTTCCGAAATCTCAGTGCGGACGACCATCGTGTCGAGCTCACCGAGAATGACGATCGTCGGTGCCGATTGGGCCGCGTTGACGGTCTGGCCTTGCTGATTGACGATCGCAAGCACGGTCCCGTCCATCGGCGCGGTGATGCGGGTATAGGAAAGATTGGCCCGTGCCGTCTCCACCGCAACCTCCGCCGCGATGATCTGCGCGTCGAGGGCCGCGATCTGGGCGGTGATCTTCTTGACATTGGCTTCCGCCGTATCGAGGTCGGCCTTGGAGCCGGCCTGACTGCGGAAGATGGTCCGCTGCCGCGTCAGAGTCAGTTGGGCATTCTCGAGATCGGCTTCGCTTTCCTGGCGCTGTGCCTTGACGTTGGCAAGCGAAGCCTGTGCTGTTCTCAGATCGTTGCTTTGCGTCGTGGAGTCGATCTCGGCAATCAGCGTGTCCTTCTGGACTTCGTCGCCGAGCTTGACATCCAGCGCGGTAATGCGGCCGGAGACCTGTGCGCCGACAGCGACGAGCTTGATCGGCTTGAACGTACCCGAAGCCAGTACCGCTTCCTCGACATTGCCGCGGGTAACCATTGCGGTGATGGCGGATGAGGCCTGCTCTGGGACGATATCGTCGCGAAACAGGAATACGCCGGCACCGACGAGCAGGACCGATGCGGCCAGGACCATGCCAGGACGTCGGTACCGTTTGTGTCGCGAGGGGCTTGCCGGCGTGGCACGCAGCGCGGTTTCGCACGCTTGCTCCAGTTCGGTTCGTATGGATATCTGGTTCGGGGACTTCAGCATGTCATCATCTGGTTGCGCAGGTATAGAGGGCGGTGTCGGGCACTGCGGGTTTGGAGATATCGATCTCGCCGATCGACTCTCCGGCGAGAAATAGCATCATGCGAATTGGTCCGAGGACGCCGGGCGGGGCGTCCTCGGACCTGTCGGCCTGTTGCGGAGGCCGCTCCTTCCACCTGACAAGGATTTGATAAACCGCGTCCGGCTGGGGGCAATCCTTGGCGGGTGGAGGTGGAGATCGAATGACTTCGTCTAGAGCGGTTAGGTCCTAGTGAAATTCGTGGGGGCCAGCGCCCATTGGGCCTGGACCCATGGGGCCAGGTTCCAGTGATCGTTCGGCGTCCTCGAGCTTGGCGAACTGGTCCGGGGTCAGAACATTGTGCAGCGCCGTCGCCTTGTCCTTCAGGACACGTGCCTTGGCCGCGCGGTCCAGCGCGCGATCAGCGGCCTCTTCGCCGAACAGTCCGTGCGGCTTCCCGGCGTCATTGTCGGCATTTGCCGGCTTTGCGCCATCGACAGGCGGCGGCCCCATCGGCTCATGCTTCGGCGGAGCGAAGAAATCGGTCAGAGCACTTGTGTAATCCCTCCAGGCGTCAAGTTGGGCGGAATGGATGCCGATCAGCGTTTCAAGTGCCGATAGCTTGGTTGCAAGCTCGAGCGCCGGTTCCGGTCGGTGAAAATCACCGGGCATTCCGTGCGGCGGCGGGAAGGGCATGCCTTTCCCGAACGCCGTTATAAGCTCATCCATTCGGGGGACACCGCAGGGACCGGGGCACGGCAACCCTTTCGGCGCCACCGGTTCCGGCATGGAATGTGCCATTTCAGGGCCGGGAACGCTTTGGTCGGTGGGTGCGGTTACGGGCTCCGCGGCAAGAACAGTGGTGCTCATGCCGCCGATAGCGGTCATCAATACAGTCGCGACGATACGCAGTTGCCTCATGATCAGTGCCTTTAGTCTGATTCAATTCACTGGAGCTAATCTAGTGAGGCAAGATGAATGCAGTGCGTCTCTATATTTCCGAATGTTTCTGCAGGTGGGGACTATTGCGAACAAAGTTTGCAGGGAGCCCTTCTGCCACAATTGATTACAAATTTTTCCGTAGGGCATTCGCGCTATTCAGGCCTTCGCCCGGTGGCGCCTGAGAGTCATAGAATCATATGCAGCCTGAACGGCCAGGACCGCTCGTTTCGTCCCAGGCAAAGCAGCAACAGCGCAACGGGAGAAATTCCGCTGCCTATTCTGCTCGCATCTTCCGACAAAGCGGTTGAGAAGGCGATCGATATCGGTGTAGCAATCGGTTTCAAAAGGATAATCGATATGCCCGCCGCCGAAGCCAATTCGCTCATTGCCCGTCTCTCCCCGCCGCCCATCCCATCCGTCATTGCCTGGAGCCGTGAATATTCCGGGGGCAGGGGGCCATTGATCGACCTGTCGCAGGCCGTGCCCGGATATCCTGCGCATCCTGAGATGCTGCGGCTTCTCGGCGAAGCCGCCTCGTCGCAGGCGATGACCGGATACGGGCCGATCGAGGGAGAAGCAGTGCTGCGGGACGCCTACGCCCTGCATGTGAGCGAGGTTTACCGCGCGCCGATCCAGGCGGAAAATATTCACATCACCTCTGGCTGCAATCAGGCGTTCATGTCGGTGGCGATCGCGCTCGCCGGGGCTGGCGATACCGTGGCGCTGACCAATCCCTTCTATTTCAATCACGAGACGACCCTAGCGATGCTCGGCATCAAGCGCGCGCTGGTGCAGTGTGATGCGACGAACGGCTTTCTCCCGGATATCGCCTCCGCTGAGCAGGCGCTTGCCGCCGGCGCACGGGTGCTGGCGGTCGTCACGCCCAATAATCCGACCGGGGCCGTCTATCCGCCGGCGCTGCTGCGCGAGCTTTTCCTGCTCTGCCGGAAATACGGCGCATGGCTGATCATCGACGAAACCTATCGCGACTTCCTTGCCGAGGGCTACGGACCGCCGCATGCGCTTCTGTCCGAACCGGGATGGGAAGACACACTCGTCCTGCTCTACAGCTTCTCCAAGTCCTTCTGTATTCCGGGCCATAGGCTCGGAGCGGTAACGGCAGGGCCAAAGCTGCTTGCCGAGATCACCAAGGTCATGGACAATATGCAGATCTGCGCGCCGCGTTCCGCGCAGCATGCCGTGGCTGCGGCGCTGCCCATCCTCGCCGATTGGCGAGCCGGCAACCGGCTGGAGATCGCGCGCCGCGCGGATGCGCTGAAGGGCACCATGTCGGAGTTGCCTGGCTGGGACATCGCTGCGATCGGCGCCTATTTTGCCTTCATCCGCCATCCCTTCGCCGACCAGTCGTCCACGACGGTCGCCGAAAGGCTGGCAAAACAGGTGGGCATCATCTCGATCCCAGGAAGCTATTTCGGCGAGGGGCAGGAGCGCTATCTGCGCCTTGCTTTCGCCAATGCCGATGTTGCCTCGATCGGTCTGCTGGGCGAACGGCTGCGGTGATGCAGGCTAGGCTTTCGCAAATCGGTTGACGGGCATCGAGAGCCCGAGATTTTCGCGAAGGGTCGAGCCCTCGTATTCTTCGCGGAAAAGCCCGCGCCGGCGCAGTTCCGGCAGGACGAGCGTCACGAAGTCGTCAAGGCTGGCCGGCAAGGTCGGGAACATCAGGATGAAACCGTCTGCGGCACGCGTCTCGAACCATTCTTCCATGAAGTCGGCGATCTGCGTCGGCGTGCCGGTAATGCCGTTGCCTGTGTGCTTCTCGGCATAATGGCGGATGAGCTCCCCGACCGTATGGCCGCTCTTGACGAAGTCGACGAGTTCATCGAAGAGCGCTCGGGAGCCCTTGGGCGCGTCCGGCAACCGGTCCATTGGAAAGGGCTGGTCCAGCGGCACGCCGCGCAGATCCGCCTCGAGGAACTCAGACAGCATCAACCGGCCGACGTCCGGGTGCATCTTGTCGATCAGATAGTTGACCTTCGCTTGCGCCTCGGCCTCGGTCTCGCCGACATTGATGACGACGCCAGGCATGATTTTCAGGTCGTCCGGATCGCGCCCATAGGCCGGCATGCGCTTCTTCACATTGTCATAGAAGGCGCGGTTGCGGTCGATGTTGGAGGCGAGGCTGAAGACGATCTCGGCGGTGCGGGCCGCCATGTCCATGCCGGGCTCCGACCCGCCGGCCTGTGCGATGATTGGACGGCCCTGCGGCGAGCGGGCGATGTTGAGCGGGCCGCGCACCTGGAAATGCTTGCCCTTGTGGTTCAGTGTGTGATGCTTTGTCTTGTCGTAATAGATGCCGCTTTCGCGGTCGAGCAGCAGGGCACCGTCCTCGAAACTGTCCCAGAGGCCGAAGACGACGTCGACGAATTCATTGCCGCGTTCATAGCGCAGGGCATGCGGGTCCAGTCCTTCCCGATTGAAGTTATAGCCTGTCTCGTCATGATCGGAGGTCACGACGTTCCAGCATGCGCGGCCGCCGCTCAGGTGATCGATCGAAGCGAAGAGGCGGGCGACGTTGTAGGGCTCATAGTAGCTCGTCGAGACGGTGGCGACGAGGCCGAGATTTTGGGTGGTGACCGACAGGGCCGAGAGTAGAGAAAGCGGCTCGAAGCGGTTCATCTTCGTTGGAATACGCGCAAGGGCATCGGGATCGCCGACGGCCGCGGCCGGCGAATCCGCCATGAACATGAAATCGAATTTCGCCGCTTCCGATCGTTCCGCAACATCAAGAAGATGGCGGAAGTCATTGGCGCCGTTGACATCGCTCTCCGGATGAAGCCAGGACGCCGGGTGGAAACCGAACGTATAGACAAAAGTGCCGAGCTTCATCTTGTCGGTGCGTGCCATGAAATGCTTCCAATCTCGATCGTTGATGTCTGCGCAAATTATCGCCACGCATGTTTTTTCATCAATATCGTTGAAGCTGTCTTCCGTTTTAGTTTTTCTAAAACGTCACGATGGCGCGGAGATCCGCGCCTGCTGGCGGGAAACGGCAACGACCCAGTCGCGAAACGCAGCACCATAGGGCTTCTGAAGAGCAGATCGATCCCAGGCAAGGAAATAGCTTTCGCGCAGCGGGATCCTGATATCGACAGGAATGACGAGGGTCTGGGCTTCCAGTTCATCGGCGATCATCGACATCTGCGCGAGAACGACGCCCCGCTTGTTGACGGCGGCATCGATTGCACTGCTCGACAAGGTGAAAGACAGTCCAGGTGCCGTTTCCTTGAGCGATACGCCCACTTTCGCGGCGAATTCCGACCAGCTGGGGTAGGGCGTAAAATGCCGCTCCCATTCGACGTGCAGCAACGGGTGCGAGAGAAGCTCTGAAATCGACGGCTCCTGACCCAGTGTCAGTGCCGGGGAGCAGGCGGGGACGACCCAATCGCGGAACAGTTCGGCATAATGTTCGTGTTGAAGCACGTCCGACCACCCGTAGCTGATGCGGAAGTCGATTTCGTCGAAGCCCATGCGGGGCTCCTTGTCGCGACCGAGGATCCTGACATGCGCGTCCGGATGGAGAGCCTGCCAATCGAAAATCCGCCGGCCGATCCATTTATTGACCACGGAAGACAGCGCGCTGAGCACCAGCGCATTCTCGTTGCGTGCCCGCTCCAGCTTCTGTTCGGCGATGGCGAATTGTTCGAAGCCCTTCGATATCTCCTGATGGTAGAGCCTGCCCCATAGGGTCAGTTCGGCAGTGCGGCCGTTGCGTTCCAAAAGCGTGACGCCGAGGAAGCTTTCGATCTTGCGGACCTGCTGGCTGATCGCGCCGGGGGAGACCTTCAATTCCAGGGCCGCGGCCGTGACGCTGCCACAGCGTCCCACGGCTTCGAAGGCCTGAAGCCCCTTGAGCGGGATGGTCTTGAAGGGGCGTTTGTCGGTCACGTCGCGCTTCTCCGGACCATGTGGTCAGACGCCTCCTTCTCGGCGGGCTGAAAGTCGCCGGCGAATTGAAAGCGGTCGCCGGGATGTGTGATCTCGACATAGGTAACGGTACCGCCATTTTGCCATGTCTGGCGGATGAGTGTGAGACAGGCCTCGCCGCGTTCGGTCTCAAGCAGTCGCGCTGTCGCCGCATCAGCCGAAACCGCGCGAATAATATGCCTGGCCTTCGACCAGGGAACCTGCTCCAGCAGCCACTTGGCCGGCGGCACGGAGGCAAAGGTCTCGTCTCTCGCAAGCGGCACCGCATCGAGCATGATGATCCGCCGTTCGATGGCATTTGGCTTGCCGTCGACCAGATGCAGGCATTGGAGTCGCAGGATTTCCGCCCCCGCCGGCTCGCGCAATAGCACGGCGTCGGAGGCATCCAGCCTCTCAACTCTGCGCATCAACATCCGATAGTCGTGTTCATACCCGGCAAGCTCCGCTTCGGTGCTGATATCCTGGATATCCATCACCGTGCGGTCGATCTGCTGCGCGGCGACGAAGGAGCCGGCCTTGCGCCGACGCACGATCATGCCGCGCTCGGCCAGGGCCGACAGAGCCTTGTTGACCGTCATCCGCGAGCATCGATATTCCGCAGCCAGTTCGTGCTCGACGGGGATGCGCTGGCCGGGTTGCCAGTCGCCGCTCATGATCCTCGTCTCGATATCCCGGTAGATTCTCTGATGAATTGAGACCAACACTTAACCTCGATCCAGCGACGTGCTCAAATCCGGAAGCCAGCATCCGCCGTCTCCAACCTAGCCGTCCGGCACAATTTTTGCGTTCTCTGAGTTTTACATTGACAGTGTAGGCCTGCCTATATCTATTTGTATAGACAAAAGCGGGTCACAGAAGCCCGTTCGGCGGGAATACGCTGGGGAACTTGAACTCTTCCGCTGGAAGGGCAAAAAACTGGAGAGAAGACCATGAAGAAAAATTCATTGCTCAAGGGGCTGGTGGGCGCCGCGTTCCTGTTCGGAGCGACGCTTTCCGCGCATGCGGCCGACACGCTCGCAGCCGTCAAGGCGGCCGGCACCCTGAAGGTGGGGACCGAAACGGCGTTCGCGCCATTCGACTTTATCGATGCCGGCGAACATGCCGGTTTGAACGTCGACCTCTTCGCCGAGATCGGTAAGGAACTCGGCGTGAAGATCGAGTGGGTGGCGCTTCCCTGGGACGGCGTTTTCCCCGCTCTCGAGGCCGGTAAGTTTGACATCGTCGCGGGTCCTGCGACCATCACCAAGAAGCGCATGGAGCGCTATCGCTTCACGCCGCCGATCGCCGAAGCCACCATCGCTATTCTGAAGAAGGCTGGCGACACGACGATCACAAAACCGGAAGATATTGCCGGCAAGAAAATCGGCGTCGGCAAGGCAACGTCGCAGCTCGACCAGCTCAAGGAATTCTCCGATACGCTGCCGACAAAGGCGGAGATCCGCGAATATCCGGCCTTTACGGAATCCTACGCCGATCTTGCAGCCGGCCGCATTGCCGGCGTTGCCAACTCGCTGCCGAACATCGCTTTCGTCGCCAAGCAGCGCGAAGGCACCTTCGAGGTCGTGTTGCCGCCCTTCGGCAAGAAGTCCTATTTCGGCTTCATCGGCCTGAAGGATGTCGATCATGCGCCGTTGATGGACGCGGTCGACGCCGCTCTCCTGAAGATCAAGGCTGATGGACGCATGGCCGCTCTGCAGAAGAAGTGGTTCGGTGCGAGCTTCGACACGCCGGATTCGATCAAAGACCCGGCATTCTGATAGGCCCGTCAGCAATCGATCATGCCTCGGGGTCTGCCGGGGCATGATCCGCGACTGTCAAGTGGACGACATCCGAACATATGTCCTTCAAACTCTTCGAATTGTTGCTGCAGGCGTCAATCTACACGGTGACGATCAGCGTCGTGTCGATCCTGATCGGCTTTGCGATCGCGATCCTTTTGTCGGGAATGCTCCTGTCGCAGCGGCGCCACCTTATGCTGCCTGCCCAGATTTTCATCAGCTTTTTCCGTGGCGTGCCGCTGCTCGTGCAACTGCTGCTGATCTACAATCTGCTGCCGGTCATCGGCATCAATGTACCGAGCATCGTGGCGGCCATTATCGGCCTGTCGCTATGCACGGCGGCCTATCAGGCAGAGAACCTGCGCGGCGGCTTCGCCAGCGTTCCCGTCGGCTTGGTCGAATCCGCCGAGATGGTCGGCCTCTCGCCCAGCCAGATCTTCCGGCGCATCAAGGTTCCGATCGCCCTGCGGCTTACCTTTCCGGCGCTCGTCAATGAAGCGATCCTCATTCTCAAGGCGTCGTCATTGGTTTCAGTCGTCGGCATCGTCGAATTGACGCGCATGGCGCAGGACTTGGCCGGCAGTACCTTCCTGCCGCTGCAGCTTTTCGCGTCCGCCGGTCTCATCTATCTGGCGATCAACTGGATCGTCGCGCTGGCCGGTGGCCTGATCGAGCGCCGTCTTCCAGGAGTGCCGCGATGAGCTTCGACATCAATGTCCTCCTCGATCAATGGCCGGCAATCGTCAGCGGTGCCGGTGTCACGATCATGATCTGGATTGTCGGCACGATCGCCGCTGCCATCATCGGGTTTCTGGTGGCTGTGGGACGGCAATATGGCGGAGTGCTGCTCGACAAGGCGCTCGGCTTCGTCGTCGCGATCCTGCGCGGTACGCCCTTCCTGATTCAGATATTCCTGGTTTACTACGGCGGTCCCTTTGTCGGCCTGTCGCTCGATCCGCTGCCGGCCGGTTTGATTGGTATCTCGATCTATGGCGCCGCCTATTTCAGCGAAATCTTCCGCTCCGGCTTTCAGGCGGTGCCCAGGGGCCATATCGAGGCCGGCGAATGCGTCGGTCTCACCCAAGGCCAGATTGTCCGGCGCATCCTGCTGCCCGAAATGACCATGCTGGTGCTGCCGCCATCGCTCAACATGGCGATCATCCTGATGAAGGAAACGGCGGTGCTGTCGATTATTACCGTGCCGGAACTGACGGCGACGCTCAGCGCCATCGGATCGCAGCAATATGCCTTCGTCGAGGCGCTCTCCATGCTCGCGCTCTTCTACTGGGTGCTCGTCGAACTCACCGGTTGGCTTGGTAATCTCGCCGAAACGAAACTCTCCAGATTCAGGTTTTTCAACGCATGAGCGTCCCCGCAATCGCAGTCAGCAATCTCGTCAAGAAGTTCGGGGACAGCACCGTCCTGCACGGCATCGATGTCGAGATCGCCCAAGGCCAGGTCTCGTGCCTGATCGGCCCGTCCGGTTCCGGCAAAAGCACGCTTCTGCGCTGCATGGCCTTTCTTGAGGAGGCGACCCGCGGCACGATTGCGATCAATGGCGAGGTGCTCGGCTTCACCGAAAACGCTCAAGGCGTGCGCGAGCGCATTTCGGCCGCCACCAACCGGTCGATCCGCGCGCAGATCGGCATGGTCTTCCAGCAGTTCAATCTCTGGCCGCATATGACGGCGCTGGGCAATGTCAGCGAGGCGTTGAAGACGGTTCACAAAATGAGCCGCAAGGTTGCCGAGGACGTGGCCATGGCACAGCTCGTCAAGGTCGGGCTGGAAGCGCGGGCAGGGCACTATCCCTCGCAGCTTTCCGGCGGACAGCAGCAACGTGTTGCGATTGCGCGTGCGCTGGCGCTGAAACCGAAGATCATGCTGTTCGACGAGCCAACCTCGTCGCTCGACCCGGAACTGACGGGCGAAGTGCTGAACGTCATGCGTGATCTGGCGGCCGAGGGCATGACCATGGTGGTCGTCTCGCACGAGATCGGCTTTGCCGCGACCGTGGGCCAGCAGATCATCTTTCTCGATCACGGCAAGGTGCTGTTTACCGGCGAGCCGAAAGAGGTTTTCAAAAAGCCGAGAAATCCGCGCCTCGAGCAGTTCCTGGATACCTATCTTGACCGTGGCGCATCGATGCTTCTGTAGGCATGCGGCTCGCCACGCTATCCCGCTACAGAGATGCGCCTTTATAGCGGCTTTCCTCGACCGACGCCGGCTGAGGCCGTTGCGGATGTCTTCTGGACAAAGCTATGCGGGCGCCATGCGACGCCGGGGGACAGCGCTCCAATTCGACGGCGAGAAGCGTTACGGCCTCTGCCAGCGCCTTCTCCGCGTCTGTAAATGGCAGCGCTAAACCGTCTTCCCTTGCCCGGCTATATATTTCGGCCGAGGTGATAACGCGCTCGGCAAGATGAAGGCATTCAGGTGTCGGTTCGACAAGCTTCAAAGCGAGCCGGAGATTGAAGGCAACTTGAAGGGCGAAGGCGGCGCCTGAGAAGTCCACAACGGCGCCTGGTGGCTTGACGTGATCGAGATATGTCTTCCAGCGTCTATTCATGACACCTTTCGTCCCACGCCAAAAGCAGGTGGATTTCCCACTGTATCAAGGACAAGGCGCTCCGTTTCCGCCAATGACGGAGCGTGAAGAAGGGCGTTCATCTGCATTTCCCCTTATTTGATCCATCCGCTACCCTGCTGGCAGTAGTAACCGGTCAGCAAACGCTCTTTCAATCTTGGTCTTCGCCGTCGGGGCTTCAGTCGAGCTGGATTTAGGGCCTTGGTCTGATGGCGGATTGGACTAAGGTCCTAATGGGGATTGCAAAAGGCCCGAGATTGGTGTTTTAGCCCAGGCAGACATTGACGACTTGCGTCGCAGAAACGATTTGATGTCGTTGCGGAGACAGTGTCTCACGCGCAATGGCCGGCGATTCTCTTCCGGCCGTTTTGTCCATGCATCCGAGAGCGTGAAAAGCCCATGTCTTTACGCGAAAAATCGATCACCGTTTTTCTCTGCACCCTGTTCACGCTGGTGCTTGCCGCAACGCCCTATCGCGTGGAGCTTCACGGGTTATCGATCGGGCTTGTTGCGCAAACCGCCGACGCAAAAGGCGGGAATGGCAATGGCGGCGGCAACGGCGGTGGGAACGGCAACGGCGGCGGCAATAACGGGAACGGGGGAGGGAATGGGAATGGGAATGGGAACGGGAACGGGAAAAGCTCCAGTGGAAAAAGCGCCAAGCAAAGTCCGGACAACACCGATGCCACAACCAGTTCAGACGATGCGTCGATGGAGGTTGAGCATACCGATGGCATGAGCGAAGCCATCCAGAACGGGCGCTATGTCATGAAGGATTCAAAAGGGCGCACCATCATCAACCGCGGCGCGACGGCCGCTGATCAGAAGCGGCTGAAATCCTTCCAGCACTAACCGTTTCTTTCCTGCGCGTCGCGAAACGCCATTGCCGCTTCCGTACGGTTTGCAACGCCCAGCTTCGTGAAGATCTGGGTCATATGATGCTTCACCGTCTTCTCGTGGAGATCGAGCTTGAGCCCGATCTGCTTGTTGCTCAAGCCGGTTGCGACAAGCTGAAGCACTTCGCTTTCCCGGTCCGTCAGTTCGCGGATAAGATCCGCCTTCGCCGGCGCAGCGCCTTGGCCGGAGATCAGGCGGGCGGAAAGGGTCGGCGCAACATAAGTTTCACCTGAAGCCACGGTGCGGAGAATCTCGGCCAGCGTTCTCGATCCGACACCCTTGAGCACATACCCCTTCGCACCGCTTCTCAGCGCCGTCGTTACATCGTCACTTGCTTCGGAGACCGTCAGCATCACGATTTTCTGGTCTGGCACATGCTCGAGTATCACTGGGATCGCTTCCAGCCCCCCGCCGGGCATGGAAATGTCCATCAACAAAATATCCGGACGTGCCTCCTCAGCTATGCGGACAGCATCGTCCTTCGTGCTGCCTTCGCCCACGATCGAAAAGCCGCCGATCTCGACGAGGCTGCGAACGACGCCTTCGCGAAAGAGCGGATGATCGTCGATGACCGCTAGGCTTATGGCTGTCGTCATGTCTGTTCCATTTCCATCATGCTGAGCGACATCCGAACGATCGTCCCATCCTTGGAGGAACTGAGCTCGAACGTGCCGCCAACACTTTCTACTCTTTCCCTGAGGCCCGCCAAGCCGAGGCTGCTTTCAGGAATACGTGCCGGATCGAAACCTGGCCCATCATCTGATACCGCAATCGTGACGTGTTTGCCATCGGCCCCCTGGTCAACCCACTGGACCGCGCCATCGCTGTGACGATAGCCATTGTTCAGCGCCTCCTGAACGAAGCGGTAAATGCAGATCTTGGCGGAGGTCGACAGGTTCTGCACCGTGTCGGAAAAGGACAGTCCGACCCGGGTTCCTGTTCGCTGCTCGTGGGCGCGCACCACGCGTTGCAACAATTCCGGTAGGGTCGCCGCCTCTATCTGCGGCAGGACGAGCCCGCTGCAGATGCTTCTGATCTCCGTCATGGCGTCGTCGAGGCTCGATTTGATTGCGGCGAGCGATAGTTCCCGCTCTCGCGCCGGAGCAGCCGGGTTTGCCAATGCCTCGCTGTCCAATCGCAGCGATGCATAGGCGACGAGTTGCGCGGGACCGTCATGCAGATCGGCGCCAATGCGCCTGAGGTAGCTTTCGTTGAGGGCGGCGGCGCGTTGCGAAGCCCTTTGAACGCGGGTGCGCAGGATCTCGTTCTGCTGCAGGAGGGCCGACAATTCGCCGATGCGCACCTTGAGCGCGCGCCGCTGGCTTTCGATCGTCCGGCTTCCGCGAAGCACGATCATCGACAGGATAAGGAAGAAGGCGAGGGTGAACACACCGACGGCCAGCCAGCTTCGGAAGCGCGCCTGGTTCAAGCTGCGCTGGAAATCATAGGCAACTTCGTGAAATTCCGAGACCGCGACGACCTTGCCCGACCAGGGTTGGAGAACCGGATTATAGATCTCCAGGAGCGGCTTGCCGCTGTCACGCTCAGCAACGCTTTCGACGCCGTCAAGCTGATTGAACTGCGCCATCATCGTGCCGGAAAAGGCCGTCTTCAGATCATCGCTCAGCGGGAACTGCTTTCCCATCAGGTTCTTGTCGTTGGAGTAGAGCACTGTGCCGTCGCTGCGCCAGAGACGAAAGGACATCAGGCGACTGCCAAGCGCCCCTTCGCCGAGCGTTTCATCCAGTGCACGCGTCACCGTATCGTCCAGCATCTTGGTTGTCTGCATGTCCGGCAGAAGCGGCGCGATGACGCTGTCGACATAAAGAGCGGTGCTGGCGGCAGAGTTGCGCGTGACGGCATCCTCGATGAGGCTGGTGACGACGGCGCCGACGACAAGCATCGCGCAGGCGGCGACGAGGCCTCCGATCAGTAGGAATTGCCGTGCCAGGGATTGGGAGTTCCAGCCGGCGACCAAGCGAACCGGCGACAACAGGGATTTGAGATTTGTCTGCATGTCTGGCTACTTTCAGCGATCATCATCCGAATGCCGGCATGACTGTCGTCGCCGAACAACACATCGAATGGCGGTTTGTTCATTCCATTGGCAAATCCCAGGATTGACCCAATCCCGAGCTATCCGCAACCCATGGGACCTTCGGCCATCGGCAATCAGGCTAAGGTCTGATCCCCCGAGGCATTGGTCCGACCCCCGTGGAAACTTCCATTTCCAGCAATATTATGGCGAGCAGCATGAATGCTCGTCCCGCGCCGCGATTGTACAGCGTAGGCAGAGCGTAGTCTGGAATGAGAGGAATACGCAGATGAAATTCAGTTCAGTCTTTGGAACGACTGCTGTTGCCCTGGCATTGACCGTTGCTCCAATTGCCGCCGGTACTCTCGGCTTTGCAAACACGGCCTATGCCAAGGGCGGCAACGGCAATGGAGGAGGCAACGGCGGTGGCAATGGAAATGGCGGGAGTCACGGCAGCAGTAATTCCAGCCATGAAAAATCTAGCGCCACGCAATCGGATGACAGCGCTGACACCGATGCAAGCGTCGGGAATCTGAGACACACTGGGCATTCCTCAAAGTCCGCGGCTGCAAGCAGGAAACTCGAAAAGACGACCGCTACCAAAGCAAAGACGGCGGCGGAGCTTGGCAGCCTCAATTCCCTGAAGCGGAATTATCATGCCTATATGAATTCGAAGGATCCGAAGATGGCGGCCATCAGGGCCTATGTCATGGATTATGCCGAATTCGAACTCAAGAACGGAACCAATGCTGTGCCGACGGACCCAGCGCTTAGTGATGATGCGCTTCGTTCGGCTCTGGCTCAGGGGTCGAAGACGGGTGTCGTAACCGACAAGACACTGGCGGAAGCCAAGGA
This sequence comes from Rhizobium sp. RCC_161_2, assembly GCF_041355235.1. Lineage (NCBI taxonomy): Bacteria > Pseudomonadati > Pseudomonadota > Alphaproteobacteria > Hyphomicrobiales > Rhizobiaceae > Rhizobium > Rhizobium sp. RCC_161_2. The sequence goes on from NZ_JBFUPL010000001.1 coordinate 636,910, forward strand.
TATCCTGGGCGTTGGCTCGGCTGTCGGGAAGATCGACCAGGTGCGCGATGCCTTGGAGCAATCCCCAGTCACGACGACATCCGCGAACTGAACGACGTGATGGCAAAAGCAGAGCCGGTGATCGCTGAATTGCGATTGCCGGCTTTGTTCGTATCACGCGGACTGGGGGGCCTCTGTGTGGGCAGGCAGCGGTCACCTTCAATTCTGTCGTTATTGTTCGATCTTCATTGCAAGCCGATGCCGTCGCATGCAAACTGTCTACAAAACTCTGAAAGCAGGCTAGAGAAGCCTCCGCAAGGCCGGACGGTCTTGCCGAAGTCAGCCAGAACGACGTACGAAGATGCAGGTGGCGAAAGGTATCGGAATGCGGAGCGATGTGGAAACTATGCGTGTGCGTGGATCGGGCAAGCAAGCCGTCCAGATCGTCCGGCAGATTCAGGACTATATTGCCCGTGATATAGATCGGCCGGTGGCGCTCTCTTTGTCCTGAAAGCTTCTGACGAAAACCCTCTCATCACCACCTCTCGATCGAATGGATTGGAAAACCGCATGTCCTGGCAGCATCCCGTGCCTCGCATAACTCAGGACGAGAGACAGCTTCGCCTCTCGAAGCTTCGCCAGGTAATCGAGGCCAAAGGCTTGGCAGGCATGTTGCTTGGACCAACCGAGAGCCTGCGCTATTTCACGGGGCTGGTCTGGCATCTGAGCGAACGGTTTCTCGGCGCACTCGTGACCCCGACCGAACTTTACTACATCGTTCCGGGCTTTGAGCGCAGTCGCGTCGAAACGCTCCCGCATCTACCCGGAGACATCCTGGTCTGGCAGGAGGAAGAAAGCAGCGTCGCCCTGATCTCCAGTCTTGTCGGCGGTTCCGGCAAACTCGCTCTTGACGATGATCTGCCACTTTTCTTCTACCACGCGCTGGCCGCTGAAATTGGCGTCGAGAGGCTGACGGATGGCGGGCGGCTGACCCGCGATCTACGCCGGATCAAATCGCCGGCGGAAATCGCCCTCATTCAATATGCGATGGACCTGACGCTTGATGTTCACAAGCAGGCGCATGCGCTTCTGAAACCCGGGATCAAAGCATCCGCGGTTGTGGATTTCATCGACCGGCGGCATCGTGACGCCGGCGCCGATGGCGGCTCGACCTTCTGCATCGTCTCCTTCGGCGCGGCGACCTCGCTTCCGCATGGGGCGGATGGCGACCAGACCCTTGCCGAGGACGACGTCATTCTGGTCGACACCGGCTGCCGGCTCGACGGCTACCATTCGGATATTACCCGAACCTACACCCTGGAGAGCGGCCACAAGGAATTCGAGCACGCTTGGGCGATCGAGCGCGAGGCACAACAGGCCGTCTTCGACGCGGCCAAATTAGGAGCTGCATGCTCAAGCCTTGATGACGCGGCCCGCGCGGTGCTTGCGAAGCATTCTCTCGGCCCGGACTATCATCTGCCGGGATTGCCGCACCGCGCCGGGCATGGGCTCGGTCTCGAAATCCACGAGGAGCCCTATATCGTTCGCGGCAATGCAACACCACTTGCCGCCGGCATGGTTTTCTCCAACGAGCCGATGATCGTCTTTCCGGAAAAGTTCGGCATCCGGCTGGAGGACCATATCTACATGACGGCGGACGGACCGCGCTGGTTCACCAAGCCCGCAAAGGGGCCAACCGAACCTTTTTCCGGATGATGGCTGAGGCGGCGCTTCACGCCTGGAACGGAATGGTGCGCCCCGGCTGTCTTGCTTGATCCTTGGTGTAGGACACGCCATGGACCTTGATGCCCTGTTCGTTCAGCAAGGTGATGATCCCGCCCTTGTTGGACAGCGTAACGGGAGCCTTGATCTCGATAAGCTGGGTAGCGCCGGCAGCGATCGAGCCGCTGAGCGGCATTGTGTTCTTCTGCTTGTCCTTGATTTGCCAGCCGGTGAGGTCGACGGGCACATCGGCGGTATTCAGCAGCGTGACGGTTTCGCGTTCAGGCGTCTTCACGTCGTTGACATAGGCGGCGATAATGCGGACGAGCCCGTCGGGCACATCGAAACTCGGGATGGCGTCGCGATCGACCGGCGCATGCGGCAGCTTCGGATGTTCCTGATCCTGCGGGATGATGACGGAGCCATCCTTGTCGTCCGAATGCCATGCCTGCGTCTGGAATTTCATGAAGATCGCGACCCATTGCTGCTCGCGCGGAAATTCCAGTATCAGGCCGCCATCCTGCCAGGGGCCGTTTTGGGAGGCAAACCTGCCGGGCGGATTGCCCTGATTGAAATGGATGTCGTGAATGCCGCGGCCGGGCTTGAAGCCGAAATATTGATCCGCCTTGTCGTTCTCCGGCCCCCAGGTCTCGCCAAAGGCGTAGATCATCGCCTCTTCGTCCGACATGGCGCGTTGAATGTAGGCATCGATCTTTTCGTTGAGATCGTTGTCCGGGCCTACTGCCGAAATTGGAAGCGGCTTCAGTTCCCAGGGCTGCATAAGGTTGCCACGGATGAAATCGAGCGCGACTCCTCCGGGCTGACTGGGCGTTGGGTGTAATCCCACCGCCAGCTCGGCCAGTTGTGCCGTGATCGGATGTTCGAAATTCGACCGCACCAGAAACTCGATTTCGCTGCCGTCCTGTGAGCGCACATTGATCGCAATGCGATACAACGTCCCATTTTCCGATACGAGTACCTGATAATGCGGACTCGAGCCTGTTGCCAGCCGGTTGTTGATGGGCCTGCCTTTGAGCACGGCGTAATTGTTAAGCGGCATGACATCCTCCCAGGACTCTTATGAGGAGCGCATTGTGTCGCATTTGGATGAAGCTTCTGCGACTTACATCGCCCTTTCTCCCTCCTCGTCGAACACATGCAGATGCTGCGCCGGGAACGATACGTTCACTTGCGGGCCTGCGCTCAGCGCCTCGCGATTGAGCGTGAACACCTTGAACGGCAAGCCGTGGAGCGACAGGTGAAGGATGATGCCGAAGCCGGTCGGTTCGATCAGCTCCACATCGGCGCTGAGATCGGTACCATCCGTTGACAGAACCACATGCTCGGGCCGAATTCCGACGGTTGCCTTGGCGCCGACCGGCAGGTTTAGCGGTGCCGGCAGGGGGACAATGGTTTCGTCCTTCAGCTTCATGCCGTCGGTTTCATAGGTCGCGTCGAGGAAATTCATCCCCGGCGAGCCGATGAAGCCGGCGACGAAAAGATTGGCGGGGCGGTCGTAAAGTTCGAGCGGACTGCCGACCTGCTGCACCACCCCGCCATGCATGGCGACGATCCGGTCCGCCAGCGTCATTGCCTCGATCTGATCGTGCGTCACGTAGATCGAGGTCGCTTTCAGGTCGCCATGCAATTTCTTGATTTCGGCGCGCATCTGTTCGCGCAGACGTGCGTCGAGGTTCGAAAGCGGCTCATCGAAGAGGAAGGCCTTCGGCTGGCGCACGATGGCGCGGCCCATGGCAACGCGCTGGCGCTGACCGCCCGAAAGCGCTTTCGGGCGACGTTCAAGCAATGGATCGAGGCCAAGCTTCGATGCGGCAGCTGCGACGATGCTCGCTATCTTGTCCTTTGCAACTTTCCGAAGCTTGAGGCTGTAGCTCATATTGCCGGCGACATTCATGTGCGGATAGAGCGCGTAGGACTGGAAGACCATGGCAATGTCGCGGTCCTTCGGATGCAGCTCGTTGACGCGCTTGCCGGCGATGCGAACCTCGCCGCCACTGATCTCCTCGAGACCGGCGATCATCCGGAGCAGCGTGGACTTGCCGCAACCCGACGGCCCGACGAGAACGACGAATTCGCCGTCCTTGATCTGGAGATCGATGTCGTGCAGCACCTGCACATGGCCATAGGCTTTTCTAACGTTCTGAATATCGATCGATGCCATTTGACTAACCCTTGACCGCGCCGGCCGTCAGGCCCTGCACGAGATAACGCTGGATGAGCAGGAAGAAAAGGCAGGCCGGAATGAGCGCCATGACGCCCGCAGCCATCATCTGCCCGAAATCCACGGAGAATTTCGAAACGAAGGTGAGGAGCCCGACCGGAAAGGTCGCGGCCTGATTGCCGTTGATGAGCATCAGGGCGAAGAGCAGCTCGCTCCAGGCGGCCGTGAAGACGAAACCGAGCGTCGCGGCAATACCGGGCAGCGTCAGCGGCAGGATGATCTGCCGGAACGCGGTGAACTGCGTCGCGCCGTCGATCATTGCTGCCTCTTCCAGATCCTTCGGAATGCCGTCAAAGAAGGACTGCATCAGGAAGGTGGCGAAGGGCACGTTGAAGGCCGTGTAGACGATGACGAGCCCGGTCAGGCTGTTGGTCAGATGCAACGGCGTCAGGATCTTGAAGATCGGCGCCACCAGCATGACCAGCGGGAACATCTGCGTCAGCAGCATAAGGGCCACGATCCAGTATTTGGCGCGGAAATTGAAGCGCGAGAGCGCGTAGCCGGAGAGCGATGCGCATATGGTCACCGCAATCGCAGTCGATCCGGAGACAATCAGGCTGTTCTTGAAGAATGTCGGGAAGTCGCTGTGTTGCAGCACGAAAGCATAGTGCTCCCATGTCGTACGCGACGGCCACATGCGCACCCCTTCGGTATAGAGCAGGTCGTTCGGGGTCAGCGAGACCTTCAGCAGCCAGAAGAGCGGGAAGAGCGCGAAAACCACGTAGCAGAGGATAGCCAGGCGATGCGCGATGGTGGGGAGGATGGATCGTCTCATGGCTCAATCCTTGTTCAGCAGGGTCTGCCGCAGCAGGATGATCAGCATGGAATAGGCAAGCAGCAGCACAAGCAGCACCAGCGCGATGGCCGAGGCATAGCCGAAGTCCAGTCGCTTGAAGGCCTGGGTGAAGATGTAGCTCGCGACGATCTGGGTACGATCGGCCGGTCCGCCCCCGGTCATGACGACGATCAGATCGGCAAAATTCGAGACCCAGACCGTGCGAAGCAACACGGTGATGGCGATCGTCGGGGCGAGGAAGGGGAGTGTGATCGAGCCGAAGCGCTGGAACCAGCCCGCGCCGTCGATCGAGGCTGCCTCATAGAGATCACGCGGGATCGCCTGAAGGGCGGCCAGCAGCGTAATCGCAAAGAAGGGTATGCCCCACCAGACATTGGCGACGATCGGTCCCCACATCGCATATTGCGGATCGGAGAGAATGTTGCGCGGCTCGCTCATTAAGCCGAGATCGAAGAGCCAATGGGGGATTGGCCCGATCACCGGATTGAACAGCCAGGCCCAGTTGAGGCCGGCCAGGAAGGATGGAACCGCCCAGGGCAGAAACACCAAAGCCTGCACCAGCGCCCGGCCGAAAAACGGCTTATCCAGCAAAAGAGCCAGGATCAGCCCGAAGACGAATTGCAGGAGAACCGAGGCGCCGGTCCACCAGAGCGTATTCTTCAACGCGCCATAAAAGGCGGCATCCTTCGAGAGATCGCGGAAATGCTCCAGGCCGATAAAGCCGCCGGAAAACGGATTGAGCAGCTGGATATCGCGAAACGCATAGGAAATGCCGATCGTCAGCGGCACCAGCATGACGGCGATAATGAGGATGAGGGCAGGGGCGCTGTAAAGATAAGGCTCTGCGGCATCGGCAAGACGCTTCAGCCACGGCCTGCGGTCGCGACGCCTGTCGGCGGTCATGGTCATAAATCAGTTCCCATTCGCGGCGTTCGAGCGCCGTCTGTGTCATGTGCAAAAAAACGGCGGCGGATTGCTCCGCCGCCGGGGATGGTCTTACTTCTTGGCAAGGAACTTCTGCTGCGCCTTGGTCAGGTAGTCGGCCCATTGATCGGCCAGATCCTTCGCCGAGATATCGCCGATCAGCGCCTGCTGCGATGTCTTGATGGCGAGCGAATCCTTGAAGAAGGCGAATTCCTCGAGATAGGTCGGCATGACGGTCGGTACCGTGTTCTTGTCAGCCAGTTCCTCGAACCAGCCCTTGAACTGATCAGTCGCATAGAAGGGATCCTTCTCGGCCGAGGTATAGGCCGGCAGGGCGCCGATCTTCTTGTTCCATTCGAGGTTGCCTTCCTTGCCTTCAAGTGTTGCTATCAGTTTCCAGGACAAATCTTTGTTCTGACTGGTAGAAAACATCGACCAGCCGGCATAACCGATGGTCGGGAAGGACTTGCCGTCCGGTCCCTTCGGGAGCGGCATGACGCCGAAGTCGTCCTTACTCATGCGCTCGGCAATCGCGATCAGGGCATCCGGATCCTGATCGAGGAAGGCGCAGGTGCCGGAGTAGAAGCCGGCGACGACTTCGTTGAAACCCCAGTTGACGCTATCCTTCGGCGCCAATCCCTTCTTGTAGAGATCGACCATCCATTCGATGCCCTTCGCCCAGCCGGCGCTGTTCATCGTGGAGGTGCCATCGGCGGTGAAATACTTGTTGTCGCCGGCCATGGAGGCGGCGAAGATCATCCAGCCGTTCAGCCCGCCCGGGCCGCCGCGCATGCAGTAGCCGTATTTTCCGGGCAGCTTGGCGACCGCCTCGGATGCCTTGACGAACTCGTCCATCGTCTTCGGTGGTTCGCTGACGCCGGCTTCCTTCAGGAGTTTCTTGTTGTAGAACATGGCGCGAAGATAGAAGCCGTAGGGCAGCATATAGGCCGTGTTCTTCACGTCGCGGCCAAGCTCAACGGCGCGGGGCGTCAGTTCTTTCGTGTTGTCCCACTTGGCGAGGTAGGGCTCGAGGCTTTCGAGCATGCCGTTATTGCCGTAGAGCGACAGCCAGGTATCCGGCATTTCCATCACGTCAGGCGTATCACCCGCCGAGACCATGGTCGCAAACTTCTGAAAGGCTTCGTTCCAGGGCAGCGAGATGATATCGACCTTCGTGCCTGGATTGGCGGCCTCGAATTTTCCGACGATCGATTTCAGCGTCTCGGTGCGTTCGGGGCTGGTAATGACTTCGACGAGTTTGAGGGTCGTATCGGCAAAAGCCGTGCCGGCCATCATTGCGGTAAAGAGTGCTGCTGTTATCAGTCTTTTCATGCTCAGTTCCCCCTTTTTAGGTTTTTCTCTTAAGGTTGCAGGCTTTACGAGGCAGCGGCGATCGCTTGCTCGATATCTCTCCACAGCGCCTCGGTTCCCTCGAGACCGACATGGAGACGTACGGACCTCGGGTTGATACCAAAGGTATGCGCGGAATTCGGTTGAGCCTTCTGCTGAAGCACGACTTCGCCTGGTACGATCAGGCTTTCGTGCCCACCCCAGCTCACACCCAGTTTGAAAAGCTTGAGGTTGTCGGCGAAGGCTCTGACATCTACACCCTCGCGGAAGATGAAGGAGAAGAGGCCCGAGGTGCCGTTGAGGCCTGCGGGAAGACGGTTGGCAAGGCCCGGATGGCAGACCTGCTCGACGGTAGCGAGTTCCTGCAGCCGGCGTGCGATCGTGGTGGCCGCGGTCTCATGGGCCTGCATGCGGATCGGCAGGGTGCGAAGGCCACGGATCAAAAGCCAGGCATCGAAAGGCGACAGCTTGCCACCGAGATAAGGATAGGCTTCGGCCTTCAGCCGCGCGATCATCTCCTTGGAACCGGCAACCACGCCGGCGACGACATCGCTATGGCCGCCAAGATATTTGGAGGCGGAGTGGATGACGAGATCGACGCCGAGCGTCAGCGGCCGCTGGAAATAGGGCGTGGCCCAGCTGTTGTCGATCATCGAGACGACGCCGTGCCGCTTGGCGAGTGCTGCGAGCGCGCCAACATCATGAGCTTCCATCACCCAGCTTGTCGGGCTTTCCATATAGAAGACCTTTGCGCCCGGAAGCGCCTTGGCGACGGCTTCCTCGTCACGACCGTCGACATAAGTCACCTCGACCTTCATGCGCTTCAGGATGGTGCCGAAGAGGCGGAAGGCGTCGGGATAGATGTGCTTGACGGCGACGATCCGGTCGCCGGGTTCGACGAAGCTCAAGACCGCAGACGAAATCGCGGCCATGCCGCTTGCAAAGCCGAGTGCGTCCTCGCCGCCTTCGAGCTTGGCCAGCATTTCCTCGAACATTCGCACGGTCGGGTTGAGGCCGCGCGTATAGATCGGACGTATCTTCTCGCCGCGATAGCAGGAGATCATTTCATCATAGCTGGAAAAGGTGAAAAGCGATGTCTGGAAAATCGGCGGCACCACGGCCTCGGCAAAATTGCCGTCGTCATGGGCCGTGATCAGAGAAGCGAGTTCGAACGGCTCTAGCCCGTCAATCATTTGGACATTTCCTTGATGTCTTCCTCGACGACGTCGAGAATCTTTAGTGTTTCGGCGCGTGCCGCCTCTGGATCCTGGACGACGATCGCGTTGAACAGGGTGCGGTGAAAGGGGAAGGACCGGCGGGCAAAGTCCTGCCGGTCGAAAGGGTGCGTCCAGAAGCGCTCGAAGGTCCCGCGCATCTGCTCGAGGAGCTGCTTGAACAGCGGATTGTGTGTCGCGTCGTAGACGGCCAGATGAAACGCAAGATCCTCCGGACCGGAGGTGCCCTTGGCGATATGGACGCGCTCCATCTCGTTGAGCTTCTCCTCGATGATGGCGATATCCGCGGTCGTGCGCTTTCGGGCGGCGACCATTCCCGCCTCGCATTCGATGCCACGGCGAACCTCAAGGGTCTGCAGCAGCACGTCACGCAGATGCGTGGTGTCGAGCGACAAGGGCATATGGATGGTCGATTTGGAAACCGGCTTCAGCAGATAGGTGCCGCTGCCTTTGCGGGTTTCCATCACGCCCAGAGCCTGGAAATGCGTGAGCACCTCCCGGATCGTCGAACGCCCCACCGAGAGGGCTGCCATCAACTCACGTTCGGTCGGCAGCCGCTGGCCTGCCTGCAGTTCCGACGACTCGATGAAATCGGATAGCGCGTCGATTACTTGCTGCGTCCGATCGATCGAGGGGAGTGGGGTGAGCATCGCCTTGTTCATCATGAAGGCTAAATTGGTCTGACATCTGCTATCAGGTCAATCTCTTTTCCTGTCCGTCACGCTATTTTTTTAGGGATGCTTCGATCAACGCTGTGGTGCCAACGGTCTTCAAGAGCGGGAAAAGCCCTGATAGAAGGGGCCTGATTGAGTCCCGGATTGGAAAAGAATGGCTGCGCGAGATCGATATTCACGAAAGCTGGAATGCTCGAAGTGCGGCCATGCCGGCTTTGCGGAAGTCTCCGAAAGCGACGATCGCTCTGGACCCAGCCGGGATTTCAGGATCGACGAAATGCCGCGCGGCTTTTCCACGGAACGGCCATCGGCCGATCCGCGCAAGCACATGATTCGTTGTAGCTGCGGGACCGTCTTCCGCTTCGAGCAGAACACCGTCTATGCGCCTGGTGGCGAACCCCGGCGATAAAGCCGGCAAGAGCCGCGTCTCGGCCGGCACAATCCTCACAAAAGAAAAAAGGCCCCGCGGAAGCGAGGCCAAGCTTATGCCGCTCCGGGGAAATCGGAAGCAGCGCGGCGTGATGTAGCGCTGCTGTCCCGTGGCGACTAGGTCATATTACGTCATATCGGTACGGCTGGCAGAAAAAGCATACGAGGAAGCCAATTTTTTCCAAATCGACGTCGTTCGTCGCATCTGCAATTGCCTTTCCGGGGGACAAAAAAGCGGATGGCATTTCCCATTTCCGGCAAGGTTCGAGCGCTGCGAAGAACATGTTTTCTCGCTTATAAAGTGTAAGCATGTTCAGCTAACGTTCATTTAGCCGAAGGCAAATAGGCAATCGCCGCAACGCCTTGCGGCTGGTTGAGGCTCGACTACTGATAAAGCTCACGAGGCCGGTGGTCGGGCCTTTCACGTTCCAAAAGAACATGGATGCTCGCATGCGGCTGTTTCAAGTTTTGATCGACTGGATATTAGGGTGGCGCCGGCAGCGGGTGGATCACGAGGCTGTTCAGTATTCCGCCGGTGACCCATGGGTTATTCAGCAGATCGAGGAATTCGAGCGGGAGCTGAAGAAGTAGAGCCGTCAGGCCGCCGTTGTACTCCCCAGATCCCAATAGAGCCCGGCCATAATCGCAAGACCCTCGCGGACAATGCTGATCGGCAGATGCTCGTTGGCGGCATGTTGCAGGCAGCCCGGATAGGAATGCGGTATCCAGATCGTGGGAAGGCCGAGCAGATCGGAAAAGATATTGTTCGGCAGCGAGCCGCCGAGGTTGGGGAGAATTGCCGGTGGGAAGCCGAGCGTCCTTTCGATCGAGGCTGCAATCGCCCGGACCCAGGGATGATCGGGATCGAGACGGCTGGCGAGAAAGATCGCATCGGTCGGGCCTTTTACATTCACGCGCTCATAGCCCGCCTCTCGAAGAGCCGACCTTACGGCCGGCACCACAGCCGTCGGATCGACGCCGACCGGAAAGCGAAGCTGGACGCGGGCGCGGGCGCGCGGAGGGATGGCATAGAGCGGCTGGGCAAGATTGCCGCATTCCATTTCCATGATATCGAACGAGCTCCAGGCGAATACTTTCTCCTCGGGCGTGAGCCCTGGTTCGCCCCACCATGCCTCAACCGCTGGATCGCCAGGCGCCGGGACAATCTTGCAGTCTTTCAATGCGGTACGGACATTGTCGGGGATGCGGCCCGGCGTCATGTCCGGCACCTTGATGCGGCCTGCGCGGTCGACCAGCGCGGTGATGGCATGGCACAATTCTATGCCCGGATTGGACAGAATGCCGCCCCAGTTCCCCGAATGCTGGAAATTCTCGCGGGCTTCGATCTCCAACTCAAAAGACATGCCGCCGCGCGCGCCGAGAAAGATCGTCGGCCGTTCCAACGCAAGGCGAGGGCCATCGGAGGCGATGAAGACATCCGCTTTCAGCTCTTCCCGATGGACCGTGCAAATCTCCTCCAGGCCCAGCGAGCCGGACTCCTCTCCCATCTCGATCAGGTATTTCAAATTGAAGCCGAGCGCGCCGCGCACCGCAAGCAAGGCTTCGATCGCCATGATGTTGACGGCGTGCTGCCCCTTGTTGTCCGCGGTGCCACGGGCGTACCATCGGCCGTCCTTCTCCGTCATCGCAAAGGGTGACAGGCCCGCATCCCACTGCTCATCGAGACCGGCGACGACATCGCCGTGGCCATATTGCAGGATCGTCGTAAAGCCGGGATCCTCGATCCGTTCGGCAAGAAGAAAAGGGCCTGGCGCGAGGTCGTTCTCAAGAATGTGCGTCTTGAAACCCAGACGCTCGAACAACGGCTGCATCTCTTCGGTGATGTAGCGCCAGAGATCCGGCTTGTTGACCGCCACGCGGCTTGCGGATGGAATGGCCACCCAGCGACGAAGTGTTTCTTCGAACATGCCGTTAAGCAGGAACCCCACGGCCTCCTCAATCGCGGCATCGCGGGAAGCGGAGAGGGTGACGGACATAGGCGGACCTTTCGGAATAAAACGGTTGACGGAGAAGACGGTCAGGCCGTCTTTCGTCTTTCCAGCAAAGGCTTGATGGTGGTGCCGGCAAGATCGAGATCGAAATGGCAGCGGAACATCCCGCCTGTCGGCGTGAGGTGTTGTGGCGGCGGAGTGCCGCGACAGATATCCTTGGCGAAAGGACAGCGTGTGTTGAACCGGCATCCTGCCGGCGGATCTGCGGGATTCGGCAACTCGCCGGCGATCGGGTGAAGCGACCGGTCGTTGACATCCAGATCCGGCGCCGCGTCGATCAGAAGGCGGGTATAAGGGTGGCGCGGCGTGGTGAATAGCTCTTCAGAAGCGGCTTCTTCCACCAGTTCCCCGAGATACATGACACCGATGCGATCGGCCATGATGCGAACGACGGAAAGATTGTGCGTGATGAACAGGCTCGTCAGGTGAAGATTTTTCTGCAAGTCACGAAGAAGATTGAGGATTTGTGCCTGAACGGAGACATCAAGTGCGCTTGTCGGTTCGTCTAGGATGAGGAATTCCGGTTCTCCCGCCAAAGCGCGGGCAATCGAGATGCGTTGCCGCTGGCCGCCCGAAAACTCCTGCGGATATTTTTCGCCGTCGGCGCGCGATAGCCCGACCTGTTCGAGCAGTTCATCGACGCGCGCCCGAATGGCGCTGCGTCCGGTTCGAAGTTTGTGCACGACGATCGGCTCGGCGATGATATCGGCAATCTTCCAGCGGCCGTTGAGCGAGGAATAGGGATCCTGGAAGATCATTTGCAGGCGTGGTTTGGCGCTTCCCGCAGTCCGGAAATCGATCGTGCCGTCCGTCGGCTGCATCAGGCCGGAGACAAGGCGCGCCAGCGTCGATTTCCCGCAGCCGCTTTCGCCGACAAGCCCCATGGTCTCACCACGATGGATGGTGAGGCTGACCTCGCTCACTGCCTTGGTGCCGTCTTGGCCGTGGCTTTTCTTCAAGCGTTCGAAAAGTCCCTGCTGGCGCCGGTAGACCTTGCTCACGCGATCGAGAACCAGAAACTCCGCAGCATTCATTGGACAGCCTGCCTTTCCAGCGGGTGGAAACAGGAATAGGCGGCGCTACCATCACTCGACAGGGAAGGCACCGCCGCGCGACAGTCCGCCTGCACGTTGAAGCAGCGCGGATGGAAGGCGCATCCGGCCGGGACCGCGCCAAGGCCAGGCATCGCGCCGGGGATCTGGTCGAGACGTATCGCGCCACCTGCCGCCGGCATCGGCGTCGCATTGATCAGTCCGCGCGTATAGGGATGACGCGGCGAATGGAAGAGTTCTGCCACCGGGCTGATTTCCGCAACGCGGCCGGCATAGAAGACGGCGACACGGTCCGCCATCTTGGCGATGACGCCGAGATCATGGGTGATCAGCAGCATGCTGACCTTGCTTTCGCGATGCAGGTCGCGCAGCAATTGCAGGATATGCGCCTGAACCGAAACATCGAGGGCCGTCGTCGGCTCATCGGCGATCACGAGGGCGGGATTGGCGCAGAGTGCCAGCGCGATCACCACGCGCTGCCGCATCCCGCCCGAGAGCTGATGCGGATAGCGTTTGAAATTCAGTTGAGGGTCGGGCAATCCCACTTTGTCCAGCCATTCGAGCGCCTTGGCCTTGGCCTTACCGTTGTCGACCTTCGCATGCGCTTGGATCGTGTCGCAGAGCTGACGGCCGATCGGGATGACCGGGTTGAGACTGGTCATCGGATCCTGAAAGATGAAACCGATGCGGCCGCCGCGAATATTGCGGATGGCCTTGCCGCTCAATTGATCGATCCGTTGTCCCTGCAGCGTGATCGCGCCGCCCGTTCTCTTCAGCGGCGGAACGAGCAGATCGATGATTGCGGCACCTGTGATCGATTTGCCGGCGCCGGATTCGCCGACAATGCCGAGCACCTCACCGGGCGCGACCGAAAAGGAGACATGATCGAGCGCGGTGATCTCGTTACCGTCCCGATTGATCTTGACCGTGAGATCGCGAACATCCAGCAGCGGCGCGTCGATCATGAACGACCTCTCAGGCGCGGATTATAGACGTCGCGCAGATGGTCTCCGAGGATATTGACGGAGACAACGAAGGAAACCAGGAACAGGCATGGCCAGACGGATATCCACCACTCGCCCGATTGCAGGAAATTGTTGCCATTACGGATCAGCGCGCCGAGCGAGGGCGTGGTGACAGGAATGCCGATACCGAGGAAGCTCAGGGTCGCCTCGGTGATGATAGCGATGCCGAGGTTAATCGTCGCGATGACCAGCACCGGCGCCATGACATTCGGCAGGATGTGCAGCAGAAGGATGCTGATATTGCTCCTGCCAGTGATCCTTGCGGCGGAAACGTAATCCTGATCCCTCTCCACCATCACGGAAGAGCGAATGGTGCGGGCGTATTGAACCCAGAAGGCGATGCCGATGGACAGCACGATGATGGCGATCGCCGTGAAGACGTCACGGTCCTGGCCGAGCACCGCGCGCGCCGCGCCATCGATGATCATGGCGAGCAACAGGGCCGGATAGGCAAGCTGCACATCCGCCGCCCGCATGATGAAGGCATCAACCTTGCCACCCGCAAAGCCGGCAATCAGGCCGAGGCCACCGCCGACAACGAGCCCGATCAGCACGGAGAGGATTCCGACGATGATGGAGGTGCGTAGCCCATAGGCCATGGCGGTCAAAAGATTGCGGCCTTGGTCGTCGGTTCCAAGTGGAAAGGCCGCATTGCCATCCGGCATCCAGACCGGCGGCGTGAAGGAATCCATCACCGACATGCCCTCGAACGCGAAAGGATTGACGGAAAACAGCGGGACGACGAAGGCGTAGACAAAAAGCGCGAGGATGATGGCGGCGCAAAAACTTGGCGCGGGAGAGGCCCGAATCGCGCGCAGCAGCGCATTGCGTCTTTTGGGGGCGGCCGGGGTGTTCACGACGGACATCAGGATTGCCTCCTCAGCACGCGTGGATCGATCAGCGGATAACAGAGCTCGACGGCGAGATTGATGATCATGAACACGACACCGACGAAGATGAGATAGATCGCGATCACCGGGATATCGGCGGACTGGATCGATTGCAGGAAAAGCGAGCCGAGGCCGGGCCAGGCGAAGACATTTTCCGTCACGACCGAAAAGGCGATGATATTGCCGAGCTGCAGGCCGAGCACGGTGATGACGGGCAGCAACGTATTCTTGATGGCGTAGACGTACCAGATGCGCGCTTCCGAAAGGCCGCGGGCACGAGCAAACCGGATGTGCTCGCTCTGGCCGACCTCCATGAGCTGCGTGCGCAGGATGCGGATGACGAAGGCGACCTGGAAGGTGGCGAGCGTTGTCGCGGGAAGAATGATGGCGCGCCAGCCTGAGGCGGTCAAAAGCCCCGTCGTCCAGAAACCGAGATCGACCGTCGTGCCACGTCCGAAGGAGGGAAACAGGCCGAACCGGACCGCGAAGATGGCGATGAGCACGATCCCCACCACGAAATTCGGCAGGGTGATGCCCGCGGCCGACACGACCATGATCAGTCGTCCAAGGGCCGATTTAGGATGAACACCGCAATAGATGCCGGCGGGAATGCCGACGGCCAGCGTGATCAGCAGGCTGACGACGGCAAGCTCCATGGTTGCGGGCAGCCGTTCGGCGATCAGATGGGCAACGGGATCCTGCGTGCGATAGGAGAGGCCGAAATCGCCACGCAGGAAATTGCCGATGAAATGCAGGAACCGCAGGAGCAACGGCTGATCGAGACCGAGCCGCGCGATGAGATCCGCTCGCTCGGCCACGGTCGAATCCGCGCTCAGCAGTGCCGCCAGCGGATCACCGATATTGGTGACCAGCAGGAAGGCGATGAAGCTGATCACCAACAGGACGATAACGGTCTGGATAACCCGAGAGGCGGCATAGGCAAACAATGCGTATCCCCCTCAGCAGCAGCTATCACCAAGTTTGTGCAGGAAGGCGACGCAACGTTCGAGCTCGTCCGTGGCGATCGATTCATTCGGTTGATGCGCGTCGGCGATGTCGCCCGGGCCGATCACCACCGAAGGGACGCCCGCATTCTGAAAGATGCCGGCCTCGGTTCCGTAAGGCACGTAGTGCGGCTCGGTGCGACCGAGAAGCCCGAGCAATTCCGCTTCAAGCGCGGCATCGCCGGTGGGCTTCAACCCCGGTATGCGCGCCTGTATCTCGAAGCTGATGCCGCATGCCGGGTCGATAGCCTTCATCGCTGGTTCGAGCGTTGCGGCGAAACGCTTCATCCGATCGAGAACGGCCATATCGCTTTCGCCGGGGATGATCCGCATCTCCCAGAAGAAATCACAGCTCTCGGAGACGATGTTGCCGTGCAGGCCGCCTTTGATGACATTGACCTGGGTGGTGGAATAGGGTGGGTCGAAGCCGTCGAACTGCGGGCCGTTGCGCATGTCCTCGCGGATGCGGTTGATCTCCGAAATCACCTCGGCCGCGATCATCACCGCATTGACGTAACGGTCTGGC
Organism: Rhizobium sp. RCC_161_2; assembly: GCF_041355235.1. Taxonomy (NCBI): domain Bacteria; kingdom Pseudomonadati; phylum Pseudomonadota; class Alphaproteobacteria; order Hyphomicrobiales; family Rhizobiaceae; genus Rhizobium; species Rhizobium sp. RCC_161_2. The sequence goes on from NZ_JBFUPL010000001.1 coordinate 652,770, forward strand.
TGCGATGAATGGCCGGGCTTGCCCTTGACACGCGTCCAGCCGATCAACCCGCCCTTATGCGCAGATATCAGCCCCATGTTCGTGGGTTCGCCGATCACCGCCAATCTCGGCTTCAATCCGCTGGCTCCGACCCACTCCGCCATCGATCCGACGCCGGTGCAGCCGACTTCCTCATCATAGGAGAAGGCGAGATGGATCGGCTTCTTCAATGGTTTTGCAACGATGCCCGGAATCGCCTCGAGACAGCAGGCGAGAAAGCCCTTCATGTCCGTCGCGCCGCGTCCGATCACGCGATCGGCTTTCTTTCGCAGGACCCAGGGATCGGCGCTCCAGGCTTGGCCCTCTACCGGCACCACGTCCGTATGGCCGCTGAAGATGATGCCACCCGGCTCCTCCGGCCCGATGCTGACCAGAAGATTGGCCTTGTCGCCTTCCGGACTGGCAAACCGGCGGACGCGCCCTCCGAAAGGAGCAGTCTGGCTCTCGATGTAGTCGAGCAGTGCCAGATTGGAGACCGCGCTGACGGTCGGGAAGGACACCAGTTTCGCAAGCTGGCCAGTGACATCAGCAGCAAGGGTCATCATTTCACCATGAAATAGCGGAGCGGATAGGCAAGGTCGGCTGGCTGCACGACGGTGATGTTGTTCTTAACGCCCCAGAGAATGTTCAGCTGGTGGAGCGGAATGAACGCTACATCGTCCTTGATAATCTTGAAGGCCTGCTGGATGAGACCTTTGCGTTTCTCCTGATCCTTCTCTCTGGCCATCTCGCCGATCAGGCGATCCACATCCGGATTGGAGTAGCCGCCGATGTTGAAGGCACCGCGTCCACTCTTAGGGTCGCGTGTAGCGGCAATCGAGGTCAGGAAGAGCTGCGCGTCGTAGGTCGCTGGCGAATAGCCGAGCAGCGCCAGGCTGGTATTGTATTCCGGCGGATTGATCTGCGTCGCCCAGCGACTGGTCGCCTGTGCGCGGGGCTCGACCTTGATGCCGATCTTCGCCAACGAGCCGGCAATGGCAATGCAAGTGGCTTCGTCGTTCATGAAGCGGTCGTTGGTGCAGTCGAGCGTGACGGAGAAGCCTTTGTCATAGCCGGCCTCCTTCATCAGTACCTTGGCCTTGTCGAGATCGGGTTTCACCGGTTCCCCGATTGCCGGATCGAAGCCGTTGACCTCGCGTCCGATCGGCAGGCCGACGGGGACAGAGAAATTGCGCATGATGCGCTTCTTGATCGCGTCCGTATCGATTGAAAGCTGCATCGCCTGGCGGACCCGGACATCCTGGAACGGATTCTTGTCCTTCTCGCTGCCGAAGATCAGTGTGTTACGCGCCACGTCCGGCTGCAGATAGATCGTGCGCAGATCCGGCCCTGCCTGAACACGAAGGCCCTCGGTCTTGCCGACCCGGTCGGCATCCTGCGGCGGGAGGCCATCGATCATGTCGACCTCGCCGGAGATCAGTGCCGAGACGCGGGTGGAAGGATTGGGAATGACGAAGAAGGTGGCATTGTCGACATTGCCGCTTCGCTTGTCCCACCAGGCGGGATTGGCTGCGAACACAGTCTTCACGCCGGGGTCGCGTGCCTTGATGACGTAGGGACCTGTGCCGTTGGTATTGCGGTTGGCGAAGGTTTCAGTCGTATTGTTGGCGCTTCCCGGCTGTACTGCGCCGTTCGCCTCGGCCCACTTCTTGTCCATGATCAGCCAGTTGATGATCTCGTTCGGCAGGATCGGATCGGCGGCGACGGTCTTTAGGCGGATCTTGTGATCGTCGATCTTTTCGATCGAGGCGATGGAAGCGAGGTTGGCCTTGACGCCGCCGGCTTTGGCGCGTGTAAGCGAGAAGACCACGTCATCGGCGCTGAAATCATCGCCATTGGCAAACTTCACACCCTGTCGAAGCGTGAACTCCCAAGTAGTGTCGTCGAGCTGGGTCCAGGCCGTTGCCAGCGCCGGCTGCAGCGAAAGATCCGGGCCGCGCCGCACCAGCGGCTCGTAGACATTGCTAAGCACCGCAAAGATCAGCGTGTTGGAGACCGCGTGAGGATCAAGCGTATAGGCATCGAGAGGACCTGCAAACTTGAAATCCGCAGCCTGCGTCGCGCTTGTAGCGACGATAAATGCGGCACTGGCAATAAACAATTTTCTTCTGAATGCATGAAACGACAGGGACATCTAGGCCTCCAGGAATCTGCTTCGGGAAGTCGGCCGCCAAATTTCACGCGGATGGCGGAAAATACTTTAAATCTAAAATATATTTGTCCGGGGAATTCCCTGGAGTCAATTCCATGTTTTCGTTCCCGGTGATTTTTCTGAGGATTGATCGCCCATTTCTTGGACGCCGGTCAAAGATTAGGCAAGATCACGCGAGATGCAAGTGATTGTGAAAGCCGATTTTCCTATGGTTGATGGGCCCGTTGAAGGGACGAATGTTGCAAGGATTTGCTTTGAAACACTGCTATAAGGCCTCGACCATTGCGAATTGCCAAGGTGCTTGCGAGGATTGTGAATGTTGACACGCCGATCGATATTGGCGGCAATCGGTGCCGCCGCCCTTTCCAGCAAGGCACTGGCTGCTCCCACGCCCATTCCCGCCGCCGCCTCGCTCCCGCTTTGGCCGGGGCTGCCGCCCGGTGGCGGCGGTCCGTCTGGTCCGACCTCGGTAAATGCCTGGGGCGCGCTCACCGATATCGCCATGCCGTCGATCACGGTCTATACGCCGGCGCGTCCGAACGGCGATGCCGTGCTTGTCGCGGCGGGCGGCGGCTATAAGCGGATTGAGGAGGGTCAGGAGGCACTTCCTGCGGTTTCGTGGCTGAACGATCGAAATATCACGGCCTTCGTCCTGCGCTACCGCCTTCCGGGCGAGGGATGGACCAACGGCCCGTTCGCGCCGCTGCAGGATGCCCAGCGTGCTATCCGCCTCATTCGGGCCAATGCAAAGAGCTTTCGCATCAACCCGAAAAGGCTCGGCCTTCTCGGGTTTTCGGCGGGCGGGCATCTGTTCGGTCTCGCTGCAACCTGGTCGGCCTTTGCGTCCTATCCCGCCGTCGACAAAACCGATGCCCTTTCGGCGCACCCGGATTTCGCAGCCCTGATCTATCCGGTGATCACCCTGGAGCCGCCCTACGATCACACGTCGACACGGCGCATCTTTGTCGGCGACCATCCGAGCCCCGAGATGAGCGCCAGGTGGTCGGTTCAAACGCATGTTGGCAGCGACTGTCCGCCGATGTTTCTCGTTCAGGCGGAGAACGACCCGGTCTCCAACCCGGCCAACACGCTGATCATGCAGGCGGCATGCGAACAGGCAGGCGTGCCTGTCGAACTGCACCGTCTCGCAAGCGGCGGGCATGGGTTCGCCATGGGCAAGAAGGGCACACCTTCCGCCGAATGGCCCGATTTCTTCGCCACTTGGCTGGACAAGACGCTCCGAAGCTAACGGGCGAACAATTGCCCCTCAGACGGATGGATAAAGCAGGTGCGCCCTTGGGCGGCTAAATGTCTGTCGGCCATTCTTCCAGCCGGCGATCGGAAGGCGGATTTCGCGGATGGCGGACAGCGGATCGGCGGCATCGACTATGACGATATCCGCCGGCGCTCCCGGCTGGAGCGCATAGTCGCGCCGCATGAGGCGGGCAGCATTGCCGGTCACCATGTCAAATGCAGTGGCGATGTCCTCATCGCGTGAAAGCTGCGCCGCATTGGCAAAGAGATTGGCCATACGGCCAAGCGAAGCGTCGCCGTAAGGCGTGAAGGGATTGAGCACGTTGTTGGTCGCGGCCGTGACCGTGACGCCATGTGTGGCGAGGAGCAGTGCAGGGGCTATGCCGCGCGGCACCAGATGATCCCGGTCGCGACCGAGCAGGAACATGTCGGTCGCGGGAAGAACCGTAACGGCGATACCGGCATCGGCGAGCCGCATGGCGACCGCGACGACCTCCTGCCGCGGCATAGCGGAAAGCTTGGTGGCGTGACCGATGGATACGCGCCCGCCATAGCCGCGTCGCTGCGTCTCGACGATGACCGCCGGAATAGCGGAGTTCGCTGGGTTGAGATCGAAATCGAGATGGAAATCGACATCGACGCCGTGGCGCTCGGCAAGATCGAAAATCCCCCGGATATGCGCCTGCGGATCGGGATCGGTATAGGGGCAGCCGCCGATGAGGTCGGCGCCGTCGCCGAGCGCTTTGTCCAGCATCGATGCTGTCTCGGGTTCATTGGTCAGGCCCTCCTGCGCAAAGGCGCAGATCTGGATGTCGAGTGCCCAGCGATAATCATGCTTGATCTGTCGGATAGCCTCGAATGAGCGAAAGCCGGCGCGCGGATCAACTTCCACGAAGGTCCGCATCGCTGTCGTGCCGTTGACGATGGCGCTCTCCACGACACGCGCGGCGCGCGCATAGACATCTTCAACCGCGAAGGCGGATTTGGCCTTCGCTGTTTCGCGCACAGCTTCTTCCAACGTACCTTCGCAGATCAGGCAACGGTCGAGGATGCAGGCCTTGTCGAGATGAATATGGCTGTCGATGAAACCGCCAAAGGCAAAACAGCCACACATATCCTGACGTGGCGCATCGGACACGAGACCGGTTTCGAGCGCCGCTATCCTGCCATCCTGGATGCCGATGTCGAGAGGCTGATTGCGGCCGGCGATACGCACGTTCGAAATCACCAGATCGAGCATTATGGCACCTTTTCAATTGGCTAATAGAAAGTTCGAATGCAATATCTGAGATATGTCACGCCCGAATAACGGCTCCGTTCCTGGCGACGAGCCGGCCGGACTTATAAACCGAGCGCTCCTTTGGAAGGGCAACGACCGCTTCGGGCACATGCTCCGCCTTCAGCGTCACGAAATCCGCTTTCGCACCGATGTTCAACCCATAATTCTCGAGACGCAACGCCTTGGCTCCGCTGTCGGTGACGACATCGAAGGCGGCTTTCAATTCATCGTCGGTATAGAAGCCCGAGCGATATCCGATCATCATCGCCCGGCCGAGCATGTCCCCATCGCCATAGGGCCACCAGGAATCGCGGATATTATCGCTGCCGCTGAAGACTGTGACGCCCGCCCCGCGCAGCAACGCCACCGGCGGAAAAGCGTGGTTGCCGGGCGCGTTGGTCATGATGGACACGCCGCTTGCGGCGATCGTCTCGGCGGCACGCTTGGCCGCATCCGCTGGGAGATCGCCGAGCCCATAGGCGTGGCTGACGGCGACATGTCCCTGCATGGAGAGTACACGCGTGCGAGCACAGATCTGCTCGATGGTGAAAAGACCGAGCGTGCCACCGTCATGAAGGTGGATATCGACATCGACGCCATGCTTTTCGGCAACGCCGAAGACGACGTTTAGGTGTCCCGCTACATCGCGGTCGAAGCTTGCCGGGTCCAGGCCGCCGACGAGATCGGCGCCCATGGAGATGGCTTCGTCCATCAATTGCGGGGTGCCCGGGCTCTTCAAGATGCCGCTCTGGGGGAAGGCGACGAGCTGGATGTCGATATAGTCACGATATTCCTCGCGGACAGCGAGAACGGTTTCCAGCGATTTCAGTCCGACCGATCCGTCGACCATGACATGGCTGCGCATCTGCGTGCTGCCATTGGCGATGCAGAGATCCAGCTGATTGCGCGCACGCACGTCCATGGCGGCGGCCTGCGCCATGTTCTGCGCCTGGAACGCGACGCGCTCATGCACATCGAAGCCGTTGGTGCAGGGCTTGTGCGGTATCCAGGCATCACCGAAAAAACTGGTGTCGAGATGGATATGACCTTCGACGAAGCCGGGCACAACGAGCGCGCCGCCAAGATCGACGCTTTCGGCAAGCGGGGCCTCCGCACTTGATGGTTCGATCGAAATGATGCGACCGCCGGATACGCCGATGTCCTTGAGGGAGCCATCGGCGAGCTTTGCTCGGGTGAAAAGAGTTTCAATCGGGCTCAAATCTATCTCCATGGCATGGGATGAGAAGGAAATGTCGAGATAGACACCGTTGGCGGGTCTATTGCTCGAAGGCTTCCCTCAGGCCGACGCTCTTGCGCGCGCGCAGATCGAGATCGGCTTCGATATGGGAAATATGGTGAAGCATGAGATGGCAGGCCGTCTCGATATCCTTGCGCTCGATGGCGGCGATGATGTCGCCGTGCTCCGAATGACCGCAGCTCGATACGCTCGACTGGCCGTAAAGCGCGATGACCAAGGATGAGCGGGCGACAAGCTCTTCCATGAAGCGCTGCATGATCAGATTGCCGGAGATCGAGGCGAGCACGAGATGGAAATCGCCGGAGGCCTTGATCTCGGCGCGCCGCGCGGACTGACCGCGTTCCGCCATCAGCCGGCCCTCTTCGAGCAGAAGCTGCTTCAGGTGCTGGACCTGCGAGGGCGTGATCCGTTCGGCCGCTTCCTTCAGAATGCCCGGCTCCACCAGGCGGCGGGCGGCAAAGATCTGCCGGGCCTCCTCGGGCGAGGGATAGGCAACGAACGCGCCGCGATTCTTCTCGACGCTCACAAGCCCTTCATAGGACAGGGCCTGCAGGGCGGCGCGCGCCAGCGTGCGGCTGACATTGAACAGATTGCCAACATCGCTCTCGGAGAGCTTCGTACCCGGGGAAAGCCTGCGCTCGACGATCGCCTCGCGAATGGCGTCGCGAATCTGCTGGGCGCCGGTTTCATTGGAATCGCTGGTCGTCTGGAGCGCGTCTGCTGTGGAGTTCATAAGAGCGGATACCTGATAATCGACGGAATGATATCCGCGTTCGCCATAAAAGTTAAACGGAATTTGTCGCAAAAGGAAAGCATAATCGTATACGATCTAGTGCACATATTGCAGACGAAAGCCTATTTCATGTGCAAACACGCGTTTGCCTTATATAAGGCACTCCGCTCGCGCTGCGCCGAAACTCCATGATTCACAAAAGCTTAGCGCGGCGCAACAGACTTGGCACGCCAGATGCATTGTCGTTCCCAAACAGAGGGGAATACGATGTCGAAAGCGGCAGAGATCGATATAGCGTCCGTTTCGAAGGTCTATGGCACGACGACCGCCGTCCACGCCATCAGCCTGAAGATACCGGCCGGCTCCTATTGCTGCTTTCTAGGACCTTCCGGCTGCGGCAAGACCTCCACGCTTCGCATGATCGCGGGTCATGAAAGCATTTCGTCGGGCGACATCCGGCTCGGGAACGTCGTCGTCACCGACTTTCCGCCGGCCAAGCGCGGCACGGCGATGATGTTCCAGTCCTACGCTCTCTTTCCGCATCTCGACCTCATCGACAACGTCGCCTTCAGCCTGAAGATGAAGGGCGTGGACAAGGAAGAGCGGCGCGCCAAGGCGCTCGAAATGCTGAAGCTGATGCAGATGGAGGCCTACGCCACGCGACGTCCGGCGCAGCTTTCTGGCGGGCAGCAGCAGCGCGTGGCGCTCGCCCGCGCGCTGATCACCGATCCCGAGGCGTTGTTGCTCGACGAGCCGCTGTCGGCGCTCGATCCGTTCCTGAAGATCCGCATGCGCGCCGAGCTGAAGAAGCTGCAAAAGACGCTCGGGATCACCTTCGTGCATGTCACGCACAGCCAGGAAGAGGCTATGGCGCTCGCCGATATCATGGTGATCATGAACGACGGCAAGATCGAACAGGCGGCGGCGCCCCGCGAAGTCTTCGAACGTCCCGCGACCGCCTTCGTCGCCCGCTTTATGGGCGATCATAACGTGCTCTCGGGTCGGGTCACGTCCAGCGAAGACGGTGTGCTGACACTGACCGCGCCGGAGGGCCAGAGCTTTTCCGTGCGTGGCACCGGCAGGGACGTGGGCGAGGCCGTCGATATCGGCATTCGCACTGACCGCGTGCGTCTTGCGGCAACCGCCGACAAGGGTGTCGGCTTCAATGGCGTCATTTCCAATGTCGAATATCGCGGCGCCTCGGTGAAGATCACCGTTATCGGCGCGGGCAGCGACGATTTTACCGTCATTGCAAGCGACGGCGATTATTTCTCCAAACCCGTATCGGTCGGCGATGCGGTGTCTTTGAGTTGGGCCTTGGAGGACGCGGTCCTCCTCGGTCGTGTTTCCGCATGAATTCCAAGCATCACAAAAAGGGGAACTGACATGACGACTGAGAAGAAGACAACCAAGGCAGCAAAGGGCATCTCCCGCCGCTCGCTGCTGAAGACCGGCGCTGCCGCCGCCGGCGCTATCGCCGGCTCCGGCCTGATCACCGGCTTTCCGACCGTTTGGGCACAGACGAAGATCACGCTCCGCCAGTTCGGCACCGGTGTTTCCAACATCAATGCGATCGCCGAGAAGTGCAAGGCCGATCTCGGTATCACGCTCGAGATGACGGCGACCGATTCCGACGCCGCCGCCCAGCGCGCCGTCACCCAGCCGAACAGCTATGACATCGCCGACATCGAATACTGGATCGCCAAGAAGGTGTTCCCGGCCGGCGTGCTGCAGCCGATGGACGTCAAGAAGCTCAAATACTACGACAAGATCGTGCCGCTGTTCATCAACGGCAAGCTGAAGCCCGACAGCGTCATCGCTCAGGGCACCGCGCCGCATACGGTCGGCTTCGTCGAAGCCCAGGGCTCGAAGAAATTCGCCAAGGAGCCGACGCAGTGGATGACGATGGTTCCGACCATCTACAACGCCGACACGCTCGGCATTCGTCCCGACCTTACCGGTCGCCCGATCACCAGCTGGGCCGACATTCTCGATCCGGCCTTCAAGGGCAAGACTGCGATCCTCAACATCCCGTCGATCGGCATCATGGATGCCGCGATGATCATGGAAGCCGCCGGCAAGATCAAATATGCCAACAAGGGCAACATGACGAAGGCGGAAATCGACAAGACGATCGACTTCCTGATCAAGACCAAGGGCGAAGGCCAGTTCCGCGCCTTCTGGAAGTCCTTCGACGAAAGCGTCAACCTGATGGCGTCGGGCGAAGTCGTCATCCAGTCGATGTGGTCGCCGGCCGTTGCCGCCGTCCGCTCGAAGGGCATCGCCTGCACCTTCCAGCCGCTTAAGGAAGGCTATCGCGCCTGGGGCGGTGGTCTCGGGCTCGCCGCACATCTCAAGGGCGCAGAGCTCGACGCCGCTTATGAATATATCAACTGGTACACGTCCGGCTGGGTCGGCGGCTATCTCAACCGCCAGGGCTATTATTCCGCCTGCATGGAAACCGCAAAGGGCTTCATGTCGGCCGACGAATGGGGCTACTGGATCGAAGGCAAGCCGGCGCAGGGCGATATCCTGTCTCCGGAAGGCAAGGTCATGGAGAAGGCCGGCGCCGTTCGCGACGGTGGCTCCTTCGAAGCCCGCATGGGTGCTGTCGCTTGCTGGAACTCGGTGATGGACGAAGACCGCTACATGGTCCGCCGCTGGAACGAGTTCATCGCTGCCTAATCGGTATCGCCTCTACCCATCAAATCCTCTCCCCGCGCAAGCGGGGGGAGGAAGCCGCTAACGGAGAAACCGGACCATGGCGACGATCGCTTCATCAGAAACGGACCAGGCAACAGCAAAACCAAGGCGCAGCTTTCGCGTGCCCCTGGGGCTCGTTTCCTATCTCCAGGCGGCGCCGCTGTTTCTGATCCTCGGCTTCTTCTTCCTACTGCCGATCGCGATGATCGGTGTCGTCAGCTTCTGGGACTATGATTTCGCCAGCCTCTATCCCGCCTTCCTGACCACGAACTACACCGACACGCTGGGTTCATGGGTTACTTGGAAAACCTATCTCAACACGTTGAAATTCACGGTCATTGTCTGGTCGCTGACTCTGTTCATCGGCTTCTGGGTCGCCTATTTCCTCGCCTTCCATATCCGTCGCACGTCGACGCAGATGATCCTCTTCCTCGTCTGCACCGTGCCGTTCATGACGTCAAACATCATCCGCATGATCTCCTGGATCCCGGTGCTCGGACGCAACGGGCTCGTCAATTCGACGCTCATTGAAATGGGTCTCATTCCAAAGCCGATCGAGTGGCTGCTCTATTCCGATTTCGCCGTCGTTCTGGCGATGGTGCATCTCTATACGCTGTTCATGGTGACGCCGATCTTCAACACGCTGATGCGTATCGACCGCTCGCTGTTCGAAGCGGCCCGCGATGCCGGCGCCAACGGCTGGCAGATTCTCTGGAACGTGGTGATCCCGCTGGCCAAGCCCGGCATCGCGATCGGCTCAATCTTTGTCGTTACCCTGGTCATGGCGGATTTCTCCACCGTGCAGGTCATGTCCGGCGGCCAGAGCGCCTCCATCGCGCTGATGATGAAAAACCAGATGTCGCTGCTGCAATATCCGGCGGCCGCCGCCAATGCCGTCGTACTCCTGATCGTCGTCCTTATGATGGTCGCGGCCATCCTGCGTGTCGTCGATATACGCAAGGAGCTTTGAGATGAACCACGAAAAACGCACCTTCGAATTCTATTTTCTGGCGATCTTTTTCATTGTCTTCGTGCTGTTTCTCTACGGCCCGCTTTCGGCAATCGTCATTCTTTCCTTCCAGGGGCCTGACGGAGGCCTAACCTTCCCGTTGAATGGCGTCTCCTTGCATTGGTTCGCCAACCTGTTCGAGAAGCAGGCGGTCGGCGACTTCGGCGCCTCGTTCCAGCGGTCCTTCATCCTTGGCCTGATGGTCATGGTCGTCACCGTCGTCGTCTCACTGCTGGCTGGCCTGGCGTTCCGCCGCCGTTTCCGCGGATCGTCGCTGCTGTTTTACGCGACCGTCGCCAGCCTCGTGGTACCGTCCATCATCATTTCCCTCGGCATCGGCGTCGTCTTCCAGCAGGGTGGTCTCCCCCCGGCCTGGTATTCCTCGGCCTTCGGCGCGCATCTGACCTGGACGCTGCCCTTCGGCGTGCTGATCATGTTCGCCGTTTTCAACCGTTTCTCACCGGCTTACGAGGAGGCAGCGCGCGATCTGGGCGCGAGTTCGTGGCAGACCTTTCGCCACGTCGTGTTGCCGATGATCGCGCCGAGCCTGATCGGTGTCGGCCTGTTCGGCTTCACGCTCTCCTATGACGAATTCGCGCGCACCCTGATGACGTCGGGCACCTACAACACGCTTCCCCTGGAAATCTACGGGATGACCACAAACGTCACCACGCCTGTGCTCTATGCGCTGGGAACGGTGACGACACTCTTCTCCTTCACTATCATTCTCGTCGCGCTCGGTATCATGACCATGCTCGGTCGCCGGCAGGCCAAGAAAAGCTGAGACCATGCGCTTATTGCTGATTAATCCAAACACCACCACGTCGATGACGAAGAAGGCGGCGGTCGCCGCGCGCGCCGTCGCTGCAACCGGCACGGAGATCATCGCCGCGACATCGCGGATGGGGCCGCCTTCCATCGAGGGATATTATGACGGCGCCCTTGCCGTCCCTGGCTTGCTGAGCGAACTCAAGGAACAACGCGCGGCGGGTTACGACGCGGCGATCATTTCCTGTTTCGACGATACCGGTCTCGAGGCGGCGCGGGCCTTTTCGGATGTCCCGGTTCTTGGGCTTTGCGAATCCGCCGTCGTAACGGCCGGTTTCCTGGCGCAGCGCTTTACGATCGTCACGACGCTGGAGCGCTCCCGCGTATTGATCGACAATCTCGTCCGACACTATGGCATGGGCGGACGGGCGAAGGTCAGGGCCTCCGATATCGCGGTACTGGAGCTCGAGGATGGCGCGCCAGAGGCAATCGGCAAATTGCGAGCCGAGATCGAACGAGCGCTTGACGAAGACGGCGCGGAGGCGATCGTGCTCGGCTGTGCCGGCATGGCCGACCTTACCCGCGAGCTGCAGGAAATCTACGGTGTGCCCGTGATCGACGGCGTCGCGGCGGCGGTCAAGCAGGCCGAGGCCCTGGTGTCGCTGGGGCTCACCACCAGCAAGCGCGGTTCCTTCGCCGCGCCGTTGCCGAAGTCCTTTACCGGTGCGATGAGCGATTTTTCGCCCGTTTGATCCATATTTGACACGGCAGCACCTCACTCCTGTCGACGCACCACGCCGACCCTCGCGAGCACCTCGCTGGGGATCGCGTAACGTTGGATAAGATCACGACCATTTTTCAGCCCGCAGATTTCGCGCTGAATGAAAAAGGCCCAGACGGCGTCGGCAGCCTTGTTCACCAGGGTTTCTCGCTCGTCGGCGCAGTGACGCTCCTGGCTCCACGCCTGCAATTCCGCCAGTGCGGTTTCCACCTTCAGCCCGTGGCGTCCGAGAGAACTGGCGCGCTCGGCCATCAGCTCGTATTCGAGAACGTTGAAACCGCTATCGGTTGAATGAAACTGCCTGAGAGATTGCGGTGGGCGAACGCTCATCGGATTTATCCTCAGCCTTAACGGGCCGGCGAGCCAACGATCTGAAAATAGCCCCAGGCGGCGGCAAACACCGCAAGCACGACAATGACGACGAGCAGTTTGCGCAGCCCGGGACGCGGTGCCTTGGGCGGCGGTTTCGGCTTTCGAAACTTGATGACGTTGTCGTTCATGTGTCCTCGGCTATCGAATATCTTCCACTGCCTAGTTCACCCGAATCCTTCCGGGGATCAAGAGAGTTTCCCGTCATTTCGGCACAGGACATATCGCGGAATCGGGATACGCTTTTGCTGGCAATCCAACACGGATCGAGCATGCCGCCGATTGGCGACTTCTGAGCGAGACGCTCACGCCGAGCGTGCATTCACGCTTTGCAACTTATTTCCTCACTTTGGCGCGCGAAGAGAAAGTCGTTTCTTATAATATACTCAGTCTACGTATTTTATAGACTATTGAAGCGGTGCTTTAGCGCCGATGCGATAATCGGATGACCCCACATGTCCTATCTCTTGAGCCTTCTCGACAAAAGCCCCATCGAAGCCGGTAAGAATGCCTCGGATGCGCTGCGGGCAACCGCCAAGCTGGCGGTCAGGGCCGAGGAGCTTGGCTATCACCGTTTCTGGGTGGCCGAGCATCATAATATGGCGAACCTGGCGAGTTCCGCGCCCGAGGCACTGATTGCCTATCTGCTTGCCAAGACATCGAAGATCCGCATCGGCTCCGGTGGCGTGATGCTGCAACATTACAGCGCCTACAAGGTGGCGGAGACCTTCAATCTCCTGTCTTCGCTGGCGCCCGGCCGTGTCGATCTCGGCGTCGGCAAGGCCCCAGGCGGCTTTCCTCTGTCCACCCGGGCATTGCAGATAGCGGTCGATCCCGAGCGCAAACCGAGTTTTGCGGACCAGCTTACGGACATCAACACTTATCTTTCGGCTGAACCCCAGGCGGATACGGCCATCGCGACGCCGCTTCCCTCGATTGCGCCCGATCGTTTTCTATTGGGTGCTTCCGTCGAGAGCGCCGAGTTGGCGGCAGCGAAGGGCTGGGAACTGGTCTTTGCCGGTCATTTGAACGGCGACCCTGAGAACTTGCGCATGACCTTCGAGGCCTATGAGAAGGCAAGCGGTGGCAAGAGCCCGATTCTGGCGTTGGCAGCCTTTGCAGCCGAGAGCGAGGAGCAGGCGCGTGAGCGTGTCGGCGATCTGCGTATCGTCAAACTTTTCCTTCCGAACGGCCAGACCGTCAATGTTGGCAACGAGGAGCAGGCGGCCGAGTTCGCCCGTCAGGCCGGCGTCAGCGACTACCGGATCGAAGAGAAGGTCCCGAGTGTGCTGCACGGCACGGCGCAACAGATCCGCAAGGAGCTCGACGAGTTGCACCGCCGCTACGGCGTCAAGGAATTCATTCTCGATACACCGGCGCTGCCCGCCGCCGAGCGTCTCGCCTCCATCGAGCTGCTCGCCAAGGAACGGCTATCGCTCGCCGCCTGATATTCGCTTTGGAAAGGACTGATCCCATGGCTCAGAAACACGTCACATTCGGCATCATGCTGCAGGGCCCTGGCGGCCATATGAACGCCTGGAAACATCCGAGCGGACCGGCCGACGCCAGCATCAATTTCGACTTCTTCGTCAAGACGGCACGCAAGGCGGAGGAGGCGGGCATCGCTTTCGCCTTCGTCGCCGACGGGCTCTATATCAACGAGCAGTCGATCCCGCATTTCCTCAATCGCTTCGAGCCGATCACGATCCTGTCGGCGCTTGCCGCCTCGACCTCGAAGATCGGACTGGTCGGCACGCTCTCGACCTCCTACAGCGATCCCTTCACCGTCGCCCGGCAATTCGCCTCGATTGACCTCATCAGCGGCGGCAGGGCCGGTTGGAACGCGGTGACATCACCGTTGGAGGGCTCCGGCCGTAATTACAGCCGTGAGCATCCCGAGCACGAACTACGCTACGAGATCGCGGAGGAATATATCGACGCGATCAAGGGCCTCTGGGACTCCTGGGATGACGACGCCTTCGTCCGCGACCGCGAAACCGGCGTTTATGCCGACAAGACCAAGATGCATCGCCTCGATCATAAGGGCCGCTTCTTCCGCATCGAAGGGCCGCTGAATATCGGCCGCTCCAAGCAAGGGCAGCCGGTCGTCTTCCAGGCGGGAGCTTCGGATTCGGGCATCCGGCTTGCCGGCAAGCATGCCGACGCTGTCTTCACCAATGGTGGGCCGATCGAGGATGCACAGGTCTTCTACCGCCAGCTCAAGGACAGCGTGATCGCGCAGGGCCGCAGCGCCGCGGAAGTCGGCATCTATCCGGGGATCGGGCCGATTGTCGGCGCGACGAAGGAAGAGGCGGAAGCGAAGTATCAGGCGATCCGCAATCTCGTCACCATCGAGGAGGCGCTGCTCTATCTCGGCCGCTTCTTCGATCACCACGATTTCAGCGTCTATCCGCTGGATGATCCATTCCCCGATCTTGGCGACATCGGCCGCAATAATTTCCGTGCCACCACCGACCGCATCAAGAAGACGGCGCGGGAGAAGGGGCTGACGCTGCGCCAGGTCGCGCTCGATTCCGCAACGCCGCGCACCGCCTTCATCGGCACGGCGGAGCATATCGCTGACGAGATCATCCGTTGGGTGGACCAGGACGCCGCCGATGGCTTTATCCTCGGCTTCCCGGTGATCGCCGAGGGTTTCGACGACTTCGCCAAGCATGTCCTGCCGATCCTCACCGAACGCGGCTATTTCGACCCGGTGCTGAAGGGCTCGACGCTGCGTGACCATCTGGGGCTGCGCTATCGCGAAAGCCGCTATGCGGGCGCGAAGGATGAAGCCGAGCAGGGAAGGGCGATCCGCGCCTGAGGCGCGGACGATCAAGCCATGAACGTCATTTCCCAGCATCATCGACTGGCGGACGACATCGAAAAGGGGATCGCCTCCTTCATCGACGAGATCATCGAGCTTCGCCATGATCTGCACCGCTATCCGGAGCTTGCCTTCCAGGAATTGCGGACCAGCAAGATCGTCGCCTCTCTCCTTTCCTCCTGGGGTTATGAGGTGACGACTGGTGTCGGCGGCACCGGCGTCGTCGCTACCCTTCGGGGCGGCGACGGCGAAAAGCGCATCGGTATCCGGGCGGATATGGATGCCTTGCCGATCGAGGAGGCGACGGATCTTCCCTATGCCAGTGATAATCCGGGCGTCATGCATGCCTGCGGCCATGACGGGCATACATCGATCCTGCTGGCGGCGGCGCGCTATCTCGCCGAGACCCGCCGTTTCTCCGGCGTACTGACCCTGATCTTCCAGCCGGCCGAAGAAATCGGTGCTGGCGCGCGCAAGATGATCGCCGACGGACTTTTCGAACGCTTTCCGGTTGATGCCGTCTTCGGCCTGCACAATTGGCCGGGTGTGCCAACAGGCCAGTTTGGTTTCGTCGCCGGCCCGGCCATGGCCTCCGTCGACCAGGCCGTGATCCGCATTATCGGCAAGGGCGGCCACGGGGCCGAGCCGCACAAGTCGGTCGATCCGATCCTGGCGTCGGCTTCTTTCATCACGGCGCTGCAAAGTGTCGTATCCCGCAATGTCGATCCTCAGGACATGGCGGTCGCCACCGTCGGTTCGATCCATGCCGGCTCGGCTTCGAACGTGATCCCGGAGAGCGTCGAGCTGAAGCTGACCATGCGTGCCTTCAGCGAGACGGTCCGCCAGCAATTGCAGGAGCGTATTCCCGCACTTGCCCACGCCCAGGCCGAAAGCTTTGGCGCACAGGCGGACGTGAACTATCGCCTCGGCTTCCCGGCCCTCATCAACCATCGCGATGAGACGGCTTTCGCTCGCTCGGTCGCACTGGAGGCCTTCGGTGAGGCGCAGGTCGCCAAGGATTTCCGGCCGCGCACGGCGAGCGAGGATTTCGCCTTCATGCTGCTGGAACAACCGGGCAGCTACCTCTTCGTCGGCAATGGCGACAGCGCTCCACTCCACAGCGCTCACTACAATTTCGACGACACGATCATAGCGCCCGCCGCCCGCTACTGGGTGCGGCTGGTCGAGACCTTTCTTTCATAGTGACGACAACAGGACGGCTGATGAGATGAGTGACAGCTTTCTCTACACGACCCCTCTCGACCCGCGCGCCAAGCCGCTGATCGATGAGCTGATTCACGAATATGACAGCCGCTACGGCACCTATTTCAGTGCCGAGGGCGCAGCCGCGGAACTCAATCGCTATCCCCCGGAGTATTTTGCACCGCCGGACGGCAATTTCCTGCTCCTGATCCGCGACGGTGAAACCATCGGCGGCGGCGCTTTCAAGCGCTACGACGAACGCACAGCCGAGTTCAAGCGCATCTGGACCCGGCATGACCTTCGCCGGCAGGGACTGGCACGCAAGGTTCTCGTCGAGCTGGAATCACAGGCGGCCCGCCAGGGCTATTCCCGCATCTACCTCACCACGGGCTTTCGCCAGCCGGAGGCCGTCGGCCTGTATCTCGGCTACGGCTACACCGCGCTGTTCGATCAGACCGTCGATCCGGAAATCCACAAGACGCTGCCCTTCGAAAAGGATGTCAGCCATCTGGCCGAACCGGAACTGCGGGTGGCCGGCAGCAACAGGTGAAAGCGGCAACGGACCGATAATCCATAAAAGGGAAATATCATGGCACTGACGACAGATTTCGCCGGGATCGATCCCGGCAGCCGGATCGCCGATCAAAAGCAGGATCACTCTCGCTACCGGATCGTGCCGGCGCGTCATCCCGCCCGGCTGGCGGGCACCGTTTTCGCCGCTGTCGTCATCGCCGCCGTGCTCTATTCCACCTTCACCAATCCGCGCTGGGGTTGGGGCGTCTTTGCCGAATGGTTCTTCGCCGAACCCGTTCTCGTCGGCCTCGGCAGGACGCTGCTTCTGACCGTGCTGGCCGCCATTTCCGGCTCCATACTCGGCACGGCACTGGCGCTTGCGCGTGTTTCCAAATCACCGCTGCTATCAGGCCTTTCCTGGGGCTATATCTGGCTGCTGCGCTCGATCCCGATGATCGTGCTGCTGCTGGTGCTGAACAATCTCGGCTATCTCTATGAGACCATCAAGATCGGCATCCCCTTCACGGACACGGTCTTCATCGACTATCCGACGGTGCAATTGCTGACGCCATTCGCCGCCGCCTTCCTGGGACTGACGCTCAATCAATCGGCCTTCTTCGCCGAGATCGTGCGCGGCGGCATTCTCTCTGTCGATCAAGGCCAGTTGGAAGCGGCGTCCGCCCTTGGCCTGTCGCGCCGCCGCCAGGCCTTCCGTATCGTCTTGCCGCAGGCCATGCGTTCGATCCTGCCGACCGGCTTCAACGAGATCATTGGACTAGCGAAGAGCACCTCCATGGTTTACGTGCTCGCGCTGCCGGAACTCTTCTACACCGTCCAAGTCATCTATCGTCGTAACCTCGAAGTCATCCCGCTGCTGATGGTCGCGACCGTATGGTATCTGATCATCATGACGGTGCTGTCGATCGCGCAGTACTATATCGAACGGTATTTCTCCAAGGGTGCCGTGCGCAATCCGACGCCGCTCCCGTTTCAGACCTTGTTCGCCCGCTTCCGACGCCCGCTGCCCACGTTTGTGGCTACGACAGATATCGTGCGCAAAACCGGCTTCAGCGATGTCGCAAGCCTCAGGGCAGCAGGCGGCGCCGTGCGTATTCACGGCATTTCGAAGAGCTTCGGCGCACTGAAGGTGCTCGACAATGTCGAACTCAATCTTCCGCCCGGCAGTGTCACTGCCATTCTCGGCCCCTCTGGCTCCGGAAAGTCGACGCTGCTGCGCGCGATCAACCATCTGGAACGCGTCGACAGCGGCTTCATCTCCATCGACGGCGATTTTATCGGCTATAGGCAGAAGGGCGACACGCTCTATGAGCTAAAGGAGAAGGACATTCTCAAGAGCCGCGCCGATATCGGCATGGTCTTCCAAAGCTTCAATCTCTTCCCGCATCTGACGGTACTTGAAAACCTCATCGAGGCGCCGATCCAGGTGCGTGGTGCGAGCCGCGAGGAGGCGGTGCAGCTGGCGCAGGAACTGCTTGCCCGCGTCGGCCTCAGCGACAAGATCAATGCCTATCCGCGCCAATTGTCCGGCGGCCAGCAGCAGCGCGTTGCCATCGCCCGCGCGCTGGCACTCCGCCCCAAGGTGCTGCTCTTCGACGAGCCGACCTCGGCGCTCGATCCGGAGCTGGTCGGTGAAGTGCTCGACGTCATCAAGGAGCTCGCCCGCACCGGCACGACGCTCGTCATCGTCACCCACGAGGTCGGCTTTGCCCGCGAGGTCGCCGACACGGTGGTCTTCATCGAAGGCGGCCACATTCTCGAGGTCGGGCCACCATCCAGAATCTTCAATGACGCCGAACATCCGCGCACGCGAGAGTTCCTGGCAAAAGTTCTCTAGCGAAAACCGGCCCCACTTCGCCAGAGGAAGAAAGCATGCGCAACCACAACCCTAGAATGAAAAGAAGGTAAGCTACATGACTGTCTTCAAAAAAAAGACATCCCTGGTGGCCGGCGTGATTGCCGTGGCCGTCCTCGGGCTCGGTCCCGCCCTTGCGGCGGAAAAGTTCAATCTCAGCCCCGACACGTCAAATCGGATTCGTGCCGAAAAAGACGAAGCTGCGATCAAGGCGATCGCGCCGGGCTTCAAATTCGTCAATCCGGGCAAGTTCACCGTTGCGATCAACCCCTGGGATCCGCCGGTCGCAACCTATGCCACCGACGCCAAGACGGTGGTCGGCACCGATCCGGAGTTCGCACAGCTGCTTGCGGATTCGCTCGGCCTGCAGCTGGATCTCGTGTCCGTTGCCTGGGAAGATTGGCCGCTGGGCGTCTCCTCCGGCAAATATGATGCCGTCATCAGCAATGTGACCGTCACCGAGGAGCGCAAGCAGAAGTTCGATTTTTCCACCTATCGCAAGGACGTGCTCGGCTTCTACGTCAAAGCCGACAGCAAGATCACCGCGATCAAGGAGCCGAAGGACGTCGCGGGCCTCAAGGTCATCACCGGTGCCGGCACGAACCAGGAGAAGATCATCCTGGAGTGGGACCGGGAGAATGTCGCCGCCGGTCTGAAGCCGGTCGAGGTGCAGTACTACGACGACCGCGCGGCCGCCGATCTGGCGATCCAGTCGGGCCGCGCCGACGTGGAGTTCAATCCGAATGCCACGCTTGCCTATAGCGCCTCCATCAAGGGCAGCACCAAGCTGGTCGGCACGGTTAGCGGCGGCTGGCCGTTGACGGCCGAGATCGCGGTCACCACCCGCAAGGGGGCGGGGCTCGCCGATGCGGTGACGATCGCGCTCAACGACCTGATCAAGGACGGCAAATACGGCGAGGTGCTGAAGCGCTGGAGCCTCACCTCCGAAGCCGTCGATAAGTCTCAGACCAATCCGCCCGGCCTGCCGAAGAGCGGTTCGTAATCGGCTGCGATGCGATAGACCGCCGGCTCCGCGAAAGCGTGAGCCGGCGATTCACAAAGACGGAATATGGAGACTATCATGACAGGCATACCGGCCATCCGGGCATGTTCATTCGTTTTGCTGATGACGGCGCTGACGTCTTTCGGCGCGGCCCGCGCCGATAATCTGAGTTTCGACCTCAGTCCGGAGCAGCCGGATCGCATTCATGTCGAGCAAGATACGAAGGCCATCGCAGCTATCCCCAAGGGTTTCAAGTTCGTGACGCCGGGCACGCTCACGGTTGCCGTCGCGCCTGGCGGCCCGCCGCTTGCCACCTATGCGACGGACGCCAGGACCGTGGTCGGTGCCGATCCGGATATCGCCACCGCCATCGCCGACAGCCTCGGGCTGAAGCTGGAACTCGTGCCGGTCGCCTGGATCGATTGGCCGTTGGGCCTCACTTCGGGCAAATATGATGCCGTCATTTCCAATGTCGGCGTCACCGAGCAGCGCAAGGAGAAGTTTGATTTTTCCACCTACCGCCAGGGCCTGCACGGCATCTATGTCAAGTCGGACAGCAAGATCGGTCCGATCAAGGAGCCGAAGGATGCGGCGGGCCTAAGGTTCATCGTCGGCGCCGGCACCAATCAGGAGCGCATCCTGCTCGAATGGAGCAAGGAGAATGTCGCCGCCGGGCTGAAGCCGCTGGAGCTGCAATATTACGATGACGATGCAGCCAGCCTGCTGGCGCTGGCGTCCGGTCGCGCCGATGTGATCGTCCAGCCGCATGCGCAGCTCGTCTACATCGCCGCCCGCGACAAGAACATCAGGGGCGTCGGCACGCTGAGCGCCGGCTGGCCGGATCGCTCCGATGTCGCGGTGACCACGCGCAAGGGGAGTGGCCTGGCCGATGCTTTGACCGTCGCCACCAATGATCTGATCGCCAACGGCAGTTACAGCAAGATTCTCAACCAATGGCATCTGGCGGAGGAAGCCCTCCCGAAGTCGGAAACCAATCCGCCCGGTCTGCCGAAATATTGAGCGGCTGAAGGCATTGACAGGAGTGATGACATGAGCGGCCGCAAGATTTCGATCAGCCATATCGGCTTCCTGACCCCCGGCAATTACCCGGACGACGATCCGTTGTCGGGATTGGAGCAGACGCTCCAGCAGTTGCGATATGGCGAGGAACTGGGCTTTGACAGTGCCTGGGTTCGCCAGCGGCATTTGGAGCCCGGCATTTCGTCGGGCAGTGCCTTCCTGGCGGCTGCAACTCAGCGCACCAGCCGAATCCAGCTCGGCACGGCGGTGATCCCGATCGGCTATGAAAGCCCTTACCGGCTGGCCGAGGACCTCGCCACCGTCGATGTCCTGGCGCGCGGGCGGTTGAATATCGGCGTCAGCGCCGGGCGGCCGCTGCATGCAGACCTGATCGCGCCGCTGGTCTTCGACGGTGACTGGGAGAGCAATGATTTCTCCCATGATCGTGTCTTGCGCTTTGCCGCCAATCTGCGCGGCACGCCTCTCGGCGATGAGCAGACATTCATCAAGACACCCTTCGGCCCGATCCGGCCGCGCCTGCAGCCCTATGCCAAGGGGCTGATCGACCGGATCTGGTATGGCGGCGGATCGCAGCGCTCCGCCGAATGGGCCGGTCGCAATGGCTTCAATCTGCTCACCGGCAATGTGATCACGGGCGAGGGAACCGACGACTTCCTCGTTGCCCAATCGCGGCTCATCGAGACCTATCGTGCAGCCGCCGGAACCCGTGGCCGTGTTGCGCTCGGACGCGTCATCGTGCCATTCGATAGCGCCGACATCGCCACCCGTCGCCGCTATCAAGACTATGCCGCCGGCCGCCATGAGCGGACGCTAACGCCACAAGGCGAGCGGCGCACCCTGTTTGCCCGCGACATCATCGGCACCTCGGAGGAGATTTTGGAACAACTTTTCGCCGATCCGATCCTGCCCAAGGTCAGCGAGCTGCGGCTGGAACTGCCTTATGAGTTCGAGCACGAGCAATACCGCCAGATCCTCCACGATTTCATTACGCGGATTGCACCTGAACTCGGATGGTTGGGCACGGGCACGACTGCATCCGGCAAGGAAGAAAAACGCTACGCCTGAGCAAGGATGTCCTAGGTTTCTCGCTCCTGGTATGTTCGCAACGGGTCAGGGTCAAGGCGCCCTGCCTCGATTTTCTTCTGCCTAGCCTCCCGCAGATGCTTGTAAACGGTCGCCCGCGAAATTCCGAGCAGCCGCGCCAGATAGGGCACGAGATTGCGGATGGCGAAATAGCCCTCCCGCTCCAGGACTTCCACTAAGCCAACGTGATCCTCCTTCGCAAGCGCCGACGCTGCCAAGCCGCGTTCGGCGAGGAAATCGGCGATTGCGGCATTGACCGTCTCCTGCCAATCCGATTGGAAAAGTGCTGTCGGCTGTGTGCCACCGCCTTGGAATGCCGTCAGCAGGCTTAGCGCCTCGCGCGCCGATTCCATCGGGTCGATGTCGAAATTGATGCAAAGCAAGCCGAAGGGCACGCCATCTTGCTCGCGCAGGACCGAGGTCACGGACTTCAGCCGCCGTCCGTCGAAATTGGTCTTTCGATAGGGGCCGATGACGTCGGCATCGAGTGCGCCAATGTCCTTGAGATCGGTGAGTGATGATCCACCGACCTGACGCCGTGAGATGTTGTTGGCGATATGGACGATCTTCTCCGTTTTCAGGTCATGAATAACGACTTCCGCATGCGGCTTAAACAGTGTCGCGATCGCCTCCGCGACCGGAACAAAACGCAATAGATCCTCCGCAACTCCCGGCGCCGCAACCGCTGCCTTCTTTGACATCGCCTCGTATTCCCATCTTCCTCGAGAATTACAAAGTCTCTGTATTTGACAAAATGTCAACATACTTTTACCCTTTGCCTCGAATGCAAAGCGCGTGTGATCGCGTTATCGTCCGTAATGGAGACACCCATCATGCCGGTCCTGCCCGATTTCAAGCTGGAGGCCTATTTCTCGAAGTGGGAATTCACAGCGCGCTATCACATGACGGCATCCGATGCGCAGAGCATGACGATGGCCGAACTTCTGGCGATGGGGACCGAGGAGCAACGAGCGGCGTTCCAGACCCAATGGCTCGGCTATACCGAGACCTTCGGCGACCCGGCACTACGAGACATTATCGCCGGCCTTTATGCACGGATGAAAAGTACTGATATTCTCTGCTTTGCCGGGGCAGGCGAGGGGATCTACATCGCCATGCATGTGCTGCTCGAAAAGGGCGATCATGCGATCATCGTGACCCCGAACTATCAGTCGGCCGAAACGGTCCCGCTCAGCATTTGCGACGTGTCCGGAGTGGCGCTTGATCCCGCTAATGGCTGGTCGCTGGACATCGATGCGGTGCGGGCTGCGATCCGGCCGAACACCAAGCTGGTCTCGATCAATTTCCCGCATAATCCGACCGGTAAGATCCTCGAAAGAGACCGGTTCGATGCTCTGGTGGGTCTGTGCCGCGAGCACGGCATCTGGCTCTTCAGCGATGAGGTCTATCGCGGCCTCAGCGTCGACGGTAAGCCGCAATTGCCCGCAGTGGCCGATGTCTACGAACGCGGCCTATCGCTCGCCGTAATGTCCAAAGCCTACGGACTTCCCGGCCTGCGCATCGGCTGGATTGCCTGCCGGGATCGCACCATCCTCTCGCGGATGGAAAGGATGAAGCACTATATCTCCATCTGCAATTCCGCTCCCAGCGAGAGCCTGGCGAAGATTGCCCTGCTGAATGGCGGCCGTATTCTCGAGCGCAACAATCGGCTGATTGCCGCCAACCTCGACAAACTGAAGGCGCTCTTCGATGAGTTCGCCAGCCTGTTCGAATGGTATACGCCCGACGGCGGCTGTGTTGGCTATCCGCGCTACAAAGGCGCTGATGGCGTGGAGAATTTCGCGCGCGATCTCGTGGAAAGCGCCGGCGTGCTTCTGTTGCCCGCCAGCCTCTATCGCTCCGAACTTAACCCGACGCCCGACGGCCGGTTCCGCATAGGCTTCGGCCGTGCTGATATCGAAGAGGGGATCGCGGCGATGCGGTCCCACCTGCTCAGAAACCATCGCTAAGACCTCTACGGAAACGCAAATCGGCTGACGCCTAATCGTGGCATTTTGAAGCCGCGGCCATTCAAAAGCCACAAAGCTGCCGAGGCTGGCAACGGTACAGACAAGTTCAGACTTCGTCTTCGCCACCCGTTGGGCAGTACGTCTGTGACAGCAGTTTCTCCACATTGAGGAGCTGTACTTCCCGAAACGGGTTTTCCCCAGGACCTGAATGAGAAGGTTCGCCGCGACCAAAGCAGAATTGCGAGGTTCAATGCGATGCACTCCATCCCAGACCGTGCTTCCGTTTCCATCATCATCTCGAACTACAATTATGCACGCTTTCTCCGCCGCGCTGTCAGCAGTGCGTTGGGGCAGGATTACGACAATGTGGAAGTCATCGTTGTCGACGATGCGTCCACCGATGACTCCGCCAATGTCATCGCTTCCTACGGATCACGCATCAAGGCGTGCCTGAAAGAAACCAATGGTGGGCATGGCGCGGCGTTCAATACCGGTTTTGCCGCAAGCAGCGGCGAGGTTGTTCTTTTTCTCGATGCCGACGACTATCTTTACCCGAATGCGGTGTCCGAGATCGTCAATGCTTGGGAGGATGACACCGCCCAGGTGCAATTCCGATTGCACCTGGTCGATGAGGACCAGCAAGTAAGGGATGTCTTTCCGCCCTCGGAGCTGCCGTTCGATTCAGGCGACGTCACCTCCAAGCTGCTGCAAAAGGGGCGCTATCAGACCACCGTTACCAGCGGCCTGGCCTTCAAGCGTACGGTCTTGGAAGCGGTCATGCCGGTTCCGGAAACGGATTTCCGTCAGGGTGCCGACGGCTATCTCGTCACCGTGGCACCTCTCCATGGACACGTAACCTCGATCGAGACGTGTCTCGGCGCCTACCGCATTCATGGCGCTAATCACTCCGTCTTTGCGGAAAAGCTCGGCCAGCGGGCACGCTGGCGCATGGAGCACGATTTTCACCGAATGGATGCACTTTCGGATCAGGCCGCCGAAGTCGGCCTGACTGTGCCGCAGGACGTCAACCTCCATGATCCAGTCCATCTGGAAGAGCGCCTGGCATCGCTCTGCATGGATAGCTCAAAGCATCCCATGACCAGCGACTCCAGATTTACCCTCGGCACCGCCGGTGCCGTGGCCAGTTTGGAAATGAATGCATCCCTACGCCGCCGCGCGGTGCTCGCGGCGTGGTTTCTATCCGTCGGCGTCCTTCCGCGGCGTATGGCAAAAGCCATCCTGTCGTGGAAGCTCGTCGCCTCGTCGAGGCCCGCCTTCCTGCTGCGCATTTCGAAAACCATCCGCCACGCCGTTGGGTAGGCCAAGAGATAGCGGCGCGGTTGCGCCGCTATCTCGCTACGGCCCTTGCGATCCGCTCCTCATTCAAGTTCCGATAGCTGGCGCCCGGATGCGGCGCCTGCAGCCGTGGCCCATTGCCACCCAGCTTTTCCCGCAGTGTTCCCGGGCGATACTCGGTCTTATAGACACCGCGCTTCTGTAGTTCCGGCACGAGCAGATCGACGGCATCCTCGAAGCTCTCCGGCGTGACGGCATAGGCGAGGTTGAAACCGTCTACATCCGTGTCCTCGACCCATTCCTGCAGGAGGTCGGCGACCGTTTGCGGCGAGCCGACGAAGACCGGGCCGAAACCGCCGATGCCGACCCAATCGGCCATCTCGCGCACGGTCCAGACCTTGTCCGGATCGATGGTGGTGAAAGTTTCGACGGCCGATTGCACAGCGTTGGTATAGCGGTGCCTCAGCGGTTCGTCGGGCGCGAACTGGCCGAAATCGATGCCTGTCCAGCCGGAAATCAGCGTCTGCGCGCCTTCATACGACACATATTTGCGGTATTCGTCGAACTTTCGTTTCGCCTCCGCATCCGTCTCGCCGAGGATCACGGTCTGCAGATTGAAGGCCAGGATTTCGCGCGGATTGCGTCCGGCCTTGGCTGCTGCCTCGCGGACATTGGCGACATAGCGCTTCAGGACCGGTTTCGATGGTGCAGCGACAAAGATGCATTCGGCATGCGCGCCGGCGAAATCCTTGCCGCGGCTTGAGGCGCCGGCCTGATAGAGAACCGGCGTGCGCTGCGGCGACGGCTCGCTCAGATGAATGCCCGGCACGGTGAATTGTTTGCCAGAGTGATGGATCGGGTGAACTTTCTCTGGATGGGTGAAAATGCCGGCTTCGCGGTCGCGTGCCACGGCATCGTCCTCCCAGCTTCCTTCCCAGAGCTTGTAGCAGACCTCGAGATATTCCTCGGCGAGATCATAGCGATCGTCATGCTTCGTCTGCGCCGCCTGGCCGACATTCAGCGCACCGCTGTTCAGATAGGAGGTGACGATGTTCCAGCCGACACGGCCCTTGGTAAGGTGGTCGAGCGTCGAGATGCGGCGAGCGAAAGTATAGGGGTGCTCGAAGGAGAGCGATGCCGTCAGCCCAAAGCCGAGATGTTCGGTCATATAGGCCATGGTCGGAATGAGCTGCAGCGGATCGTTGACCGGCACCTGCGCCGAATGGCGAAGGGCGGCATCGACATTGCCGTTCAGCACGTCGTAGACCCCGAGCACGTCGGCGATGAACAGACCGTCGAACTTGCCGCGCTCCAGCGTCTTGGCGAGATGGACCCAGTAGTCGAGATCCTTGTACTTCCACGACTGATCGCGCGGATGCCGCCAGAGGCCGGGCGATTGGTGACCGACGCAATTCATGTCAAAGGCGTTCAGCCTGATTTCACGGCTCATTTTCAGCTCCTTGTGGGATCGGAGGTGGGCAGGATGTCAGGAATTGGTACGGCCGAGGCCGTAGGTCAGGGCAAGCGCTCCGACCAGCACGGCGCCCTTGACGAAATCCTGGGTGTAATAGGGGGCGTTCAGCATGGTCAGCCCATTGAGCAATACGCCGACGAAGACCGCTCCGACGAGGGTACCAAGCACATTGGGTCGGCGCAGGCCAAGCACGGCAAAGCCGATCAGCGAAGCGGCGACCGCATCCATCAGCAGCGAACCGCCGGAAGAGACATCGCCGCGGCCGACGCGCGCGGCAATGACGATACCGCCGAGCGAAGCGAGCGTGCCGGATATGACATAGGCCAGCGTTTTCAATCGGGTCGTGGAGGCGCCCGCCAGCCGTGTTGCCACTTCGTTGCCGCCGGTGGCAAAGAGCAGCCGGCCAATGCGGGTCCTCTCGGTCAGCACAAAGAGCACAAGGGCGACCAGGATCATCAGGACAACGGAAACCGGCACGACACCGAACAAGCTATAGCGGCCGATCAAGAGGAACTGCGGATCATAGCTGCCGGCGGCCTTGGAACCGTTGGGCAAGATCAGCCCGGAAGAGATCGAACGGCCTGCGGTCGGGATGAGCTGCAGACCGGAGAGCAGGAACATCATCGACAGCGTCGCCAAAAGGTCCGGCACTCTCAGCCGGACAATGATGAAGGCGTTGATCAGGCCGATCGCCGCACCGAAAGCGAGCACCAGCGGTACGGTGGCATAGACATCGAGTTGCCAGACGATCATCGCGTAGCTTGCCGCCATGACGCTCGAGGCCGCGACCGCGCCGATCGAGAGATCGAAACCGCCGACGGCAAGCGTCACGGTGACGCCGGCGCCGAGGATGGCGACGACAGAGACCGCCTGCAGGATGCTCATGAGGTTGTTGATATTGATGAAGGCCGGTTGGGCGCCGGTGAAGCCGATGATGAGCGCCGCAAGCAGGATGAAGACCGCGCCGGAGCGGAGGATGGCGCTGATGTTGGTGAGCCAGCCGATTACCGGATTGACGGCTGCTGCTGTCTCGCTCCGTTCCGCCGGCTGTGGGAAGCTGTCATTATCAACGGATGTCATGCGGGGATGTCCTCAAGGGCGTCTGGGGTCGTCGCGCTGGCGACGGGGCTCAGGCTATGCCGGTCGATCACGAGAATACGGTCGGCCACTTCGTAGGCCTCCTCCGGGTCGGAGGTGGCAATCAGCGTGGCGCGATCGCTGCGGCTGCGTATGGCCTGGATGATGTCATGCCGGGCGCCGACATCGACGCCCTGAAAGGGTTCGTCAAGCAGGAGCAGCCGGCTCTGCTCCGCTTCCCAGCGTGCCAGAACCACCTTCTGCTGGTTGCCGCCCGAGAGCGTCCAGACGGAGGCGAGGGGACCCGGAGCCTTGATCCGCAAACGGTCGATCGCCTTTTCCGCCTCCTGCCGCTCGCGATTGCCGAAGAGGAAACCATTCGGGTACCAGCGGCTGAGATGCGGCAGGCTGATAGTAGCGGCGACCGAATTGCCGGGCCAGGCGGCTGGCATCAGCGAAGAGCGGTGCCGGTCCTCAGCGGCCATGGCGACACCGGCGGCAATTGCCTGTGCCGGATTTCTCGGCTCATAGGCTTTGCCGTCGAAAAACATCTCTCCTTCGACAAGTGGATTGAGACCGAAGATCGTCGAGAGCAGACGGCTCTTGCCCGCGCCGAGCACGCCGGTAATGGCGACGACCTCGCCTTCGCGAAGCGAGAGATCGAATGGGATGGCGTTCGGCACCAGACGCGCGTTTCGTATTTCGAAGACCGGCTTGCCGCCGATATCGCGCGCGCCAGGCCGTGCCGATTCCAGCTTGCGGCCGATCATGGTCTCGATGGCGGCCGAAAAGTCGATCGGGCGCGTGAATGAGCCGACAACGCGCCCGCCGCGCATGACCAGCGCGCGATCCGCGATCGCATCCAGATCTGCTGTGCGATGGGAAATATAGAGGATCGCCAGCCCCTGGCTCTTCAATCGCAGGAGAATATCGAAGAGCCGACGGCTTTCCTGCCCCGAAAGGCTTGCCGTGGGTTCATCGAGGATCAGCAGGTCGGCGTGATCGGCCAGTGCGCGTGCAACCGCCACCAATTGCCGGTCCGCCGCCGGCAGATTGCCGAAGTCCCGGTCCAGCGGCAGCGAAAAGCCAGCGACGTCCAATATGGCTTGCGCCCTGGCACGGATGCCAGCGCGCGAAACGAAGAATGGCATCCGGCGATCCGCGTAGCGCGGCAACAGCAGCGCATCCGCGACGGTCAGGCCGGGCGCGCCGACGAGGTCGGTCGACTGATGGACGGTGACGACTCCGGCTTTGGTCGCCTCAGCCGGAGTCGTCGGCGCGAAGCCATGTCCCTTGAACCGGATATTGCCGCCGTCGGCGGTCAGCGAGCCCGACAGGATTTTCACCAGCGTCGATTTGCCGGCGCCGTTTGCGCCCATCAAGGCGACAATCTCACCGCGCTCGATGGACAATGTCGCATCGGCAAGCGCACGCGTCGAACCAAAGTTGCGCGTCAGATTTTCGACTTGGAGCAGGGGCATGCAATCTTTTCCGGTTTCACCCGATAATGCCCCGGGGCACAGCCGAACTTCCAGGCACGCCATTTCCGGGACAAACCCGAAGATGGAACAAAGAATCTCCGGAAGCGGCAAAATTCAGATCATTTACTCTACTAAAAAGATAGAGATTATTTCTAATAGATTGACGCGTCGCCGGGAAACGTTTGCCCATCAGACGATGCTTTCGATCGACCATAAGGAACACGACGATGAAATCTCTCGCACGGCTCGGTCTGTCTGCCGCCGTCATTCCATTCGTCTTCTTGCAGCCGGCCCATGCCGATGGCATCGCTGGCGCACCGGCGCCCTTCGACAAGGGCGGCGTCAAGCTGGCGCTGATCAGCTACATCTCCGCCGGCGATTTCTTCCAGGCCTATCAGGCGGGGGCGGAAGCGCAGGCCAAGGCGCTGGGCATCGATTTGCGTGTGTTCCCCGGTCGCCAGGATGCCGCCGAGCAGCGCGAGCAGATCCTCCAAGCCGTCAATCTCGGGGTTAGCGGCATCGTCATCGATCACGGCCTGCCGGAATCGCTTGGTGACGTTGTGCAGCAGGCGCTCGACAAAGGCGTCAAGGTCGTCGCCTTCGACGTCAACCTCAACAATCCGAAGATCCCGCAGGTTGAGCAGAGCGACCATGAGCTGGCGCAACAGGCGCTCGACCAGGTGGTTAAGGACAACGGCAAGAGCTTTGCCGCCGGCTATGTCTATGTCGCGGGCTTCGCGCCGCTCGACCGCCGCAACGAGGTGTGGGACAAGTTCAAGGCCGCCAATTCCGGCGTCGTCGAAAAGGCGCGCTTCGGCAATGTCAGCGATACGACCGCGACCAGCACCGCCGACCAGGCCAAGGCGGTGTTGACCGCCAATCCGGATATCAAGGTGGTGTTTGCGCCCTATGACGAGTTCGCTCGCGGCGTGAAGCTCGCAGCCGGCGACCTCGGCATCTCCGACAAGATCAAGATCTATTCCGCCGACGTTTCGACCGCCGATATCCAGGAGATCGTCGAGCCGGGCAGCCCCTGGGTTGCGACAGCCGCCACCAATCCCGCCGTCGTCGGCGCGGTTTCCATCCGCGCGGCCGCCCTGCAGATCGCCGGACAGGAGGTTCCGCACCAGATCACCGTCAAGCCGACGCTCCTGACCCAGGAGAGCCTGCGCGCAGCCGGCGTCAAGACCATCGAGGATCTGGCCGCCAAGATCCCGGCCTTCAGCACCAGCGATGCGGTAACCGCAAGCTGGATTCCAGCCAAGCTGTTCTGAACTTCACGACAGGACTTATGCGGCGGGTCATCTTCGGATCCGCCGCATCACCACTTCAAGCGATCGATGGATCGGGAGTTCCCACATGAGCAAATCCAATGTCGTCTTCGCCGCCAGCCATGGCACCGGACGGGACGCACTATTCTCAACTGCGGCGGAGATTTCCGCCGATTTCGCGAAGCGTGCGGCCGACCTCGATCGAGAAGGGCAGCCGCCACTGAAGGAGATCATCCGGCTTAAAAACTCCGGTCTCCTCAACGCGCTGCATGCGCCGCAAATCGGCGGCGGCGGGCTGAATTGGGTCGACGCATTGAAGCTGGTGCGCATCATCTCGCGCGGCGAGAGCTCGCTCGGCCAGCTTCTCGGCTACCACTTTGTTAATAGCCAGTATATTTATTGGGCGCTTGATGATGCCGCACGCGCCCATGCGCTCGGCGCCGAGACGGTGGCGAAGAATTACTACTGGGGTGCCGCCGTCAATCCGCGCGATCCGGGCCTGGAGCTCACCCGGCGTGGCAGCGCCTACGTGCTCAATGGCCGCAAAACCTTCTCTACAGCCGCCCATATCTCCGACTACATCAACGCCAACGCGGCACTTGACGGCAAAGTCGCCAGCTTCGCCGTGCCGACCAACCGGCCGGGCTATATCGCCAATGACGACTGGGACAATATCGGCCAGCGTCTCTCCGACAGCGGCACCGTCGAGTTCCGGGATTTCCCGGTCTACGAGGAGGATTTCATCGCGCCGCCCTCCGAACCGGATGCGCCACCGCCGGTGCTTTCGACGTTCAACACCCCGTTGATCCAACTCGTCTTCGTCAATTTCTACCTTGGCACCGCCGAAGGGGCGCTCGAAGCCGCGCTTGACTATGTGCGAACGACGACACGTCCCTGGATTACCTCCGGCGTAGAGAAGGCTTCTGACGATCCTTATATCCTTGAGCGGGTCGGAGAGTTCACTGCCGCGCTGAAAGCCTCTGCCGCTCTTGCCGACAGTGCAGCCGAAGCCGTCCAGGCCGCCCTTTCGCGGGGCAAGGATGTTACGGCGCGGGAACGCGGGGAAGCGGCGGCGGAGGCCTATGCGGCAAAAGTGCACGCCACCAATGTTTCGCTCGACATCACCTCGCGCGTCTTCGAACTGACCGGCGCCCGCTCCACCGCGTCGAGCTACAGGTTCGACCGCTTCTGGCGTAACGTCCGCACCCACACGCTGCACGACCCGGTATTCTACAAAGCCAAGGAAGTCGGCGAGTTCGTCCTGAACGGCAAGATACCGACCGTCAGCCTCTATAGCTGATCAGCATCCTCCCAAGATGCATGAAGAAAGGCCCGTTCCGATTTCGGAACGGGCCTTTTCGTTGGGAGCTTAGAGAAATTCCAGGAAAAGTGCGTAGCCATTTTCCGTCCGGGATTGCGTAAAAACTAAAGGCTAGAGCGCGCCGTTTTTTGGCGGTGTCACGTCATTCAGATAATAATTGCCGACCACATGATATTTCCAGCGCACCGGATCGTGCAGCGTATGGGTGCGCGCATTGCGCCAATGGCGATCGAGATTGAGCCCAACGCGGACGGACGACGTACCGGCCAGTTCGAACAGCGTATTCGCTGCCTCCAGCGCGATCTCCGTCGTCAACACCTTGGCTGCCGCAACAGCAAGCGTTGCCGCCACCACATTTTCTTCGCTTGGATCGATCTGGGCGATATCGACCTTCAGGCCGGCGCGCTCGACGACAGCCGTGGCCGCCTCAAGGCGAATGGCAATCTGTCCGATCTTTGCGATCGTCAAGGGATCGTCGGAGGCACGCTCGACACCGCTATTCATCCAGGGCCTGGCGCTTGTCTTCACGAACTCGACCGTCTCGGCAAAGGCGGCGCGGGCGATGCCGAGATCGACGCCGGCATGAATGATTTGCCCGACGGAGCCAATCGTTGTGGGACGTTCGAAACCCTTTTGATGGGAGACGACCGCGTCCGCACGCACATAGACATTGTTGAGGATCGTGGTGCCGCTGCCGGTTGTCCGCTGGCCAAACCCATCCCAATCGTCGACGATCTCGATGCCCTCGGTACCGCGCGGCACGAAGGACATGGTCAGCCGCTCCTCGTCGTCCAGCGCAAATACCGTGATCCAGTCAGCAAAGATGACGCCGGTCGAATAATATTTGCGGCCATTGATCCGGTAGCCGAGCCCCTCGCGGGTAATGCGGGTATTGTAGTGGCCGACGGTCTTAGTGCCCTTTTCGGACAGGGCATTGCCGAACCGGTCGCCTGCCAATGCCCGGCCGAAGAAGAACCGTTTCTGTTCCTCGCTACCGTCGGTGCGCAATGCTTCGAGAATGTAGAAATGGTTCTGCGGTATCTGCCCGATCGAGCCATCCGCCTCGGCGAGAATGGCAGTGACCTCGGCCAGGACCGCATTGGAAACATCAAGCCCGCCATATTCGGAGGGAACTGTGATCGAAAGCAGGCCCGATTGCGATAGCGCGTCGAGTTCGGCATGCGGCAGCAGCCGGTCGATATCGCGGCTGGAGGCGGATTCGGCGAATTGTTTCGCCAGCACGCGCGCCGTCGCGATTGCCTCTTCCTCGCTCGCCAGTCGGACTGCCACCGGGCGAATTCGATCCGTCTGTTGCACCGCTAGATCCATCTGAGCTCTCCTAATTTCAGCGGCCTATGGGTGCAGGATGTCAGCGCCGAAGATAAGGGCGTAAATTCTATAGATATACTGCATTATGAAAAGTTTTTCGGCCGACAGCGCCGAGAATCATCCGCACGCATTGACCGCGATGGATTGCTGAAAAATGGCTCGTAGCCGTGGCAACTGGAGAGCAAACGATGTTTGCTCTCCAGTTCCGATTCAAGGCAGCCGATAGGCGATGACATAGTCGCCGGGCTTGGTGCCGACCGAACCATGACCGCCGGCCACCATGAGGACATATTGCTTGTCGCCAGCCGTATAGGTCATGGGCGTCGACTGGCCGCCCGCCGGCAGGCGTGCTTCCCAGAGCTGCCGCCCGGTCGTGACGTCATAGGCGCGCAGATAGTTGTCGACCGCGGCACCCAGGAACGCGACGCCACCCTTGGTGACGATCGGGCCGCCGATACCGGGTACGCCGACCTTGAAGGGCAAGGGTAGCGGCGTCATGTCATGCACCGTGCCGTTCTTGTGCTTGTAGGCGATCTTGCCGGTCGTGAGATCGGCGCCGGCGACATAGCCCCATGGCGGCGCCTGGCAGGGGATGCCGAGCGGCCCGAGGAACGGTCCCATAAAGACCCCGTATGGCGCGCCATCGTTTCGGTTCAGGCCCTGTTCGCTGCCTTTCTGATCCTGGCCTCTCGGCGGGATATCCGCGCGGGGGACGAGCCTCGAGGTGAAGGCGAGATAGGTCGGCATGCCGAACATGATCTGGCGCTCGGGATCGACGGCGACGCTGCCCCAGTTGAAGGTGCCGAAATTGCCGGGATAGATGATCGATCCCTCAAGCGACGGCGGCGTATAGCGGCCCTCATACTTGTAGCGATGGAAGGCGATGCGGCAGGCAAGCTGATCGAACAGCGAGACCCCCCACATATCCTTTTCCTGCAGCGGAGGAGGCGAGAAGGTTAGGTCCGAGATGGGTTGCGTCGGCGACGCATGGTCCTCTGGGATTGTGCCGCCCGGAGCCGGGATCTCCTTGAACGGAATGAGCGGCTCGCCGCTGCGCCGGTCGAGCACATAGATGTCGCCCTGTTTGGTCGAGGCGACGAGCGCCGGCACGACGGAACCATCGGATTTCTTCATGTCGAAGAGCACGGGCTGCGCCGGTACGTCCATGTCCCAGAGATCGTGGTGGACGAATTGCTGCACCCATTTGAGTTGGCCGGTGTTGATATCCAATGCCACCACGGAGGAGGAGAAGCGCTCGACATTCGCGCTGCGGCCCATGCCCAGCTGATCGGGAACCTGGTTGCCGAGCGGGATATAGATCAGGCCCAGCGCCTCGTCGACGCTCGATACCGACCAGCTGTTCGGCGAATTGGTGGTGTATGTCTGCCCTGCCGGCAGGGGCGTGGTCTGATCCGGATTGCCGGAGTCCCAGTTCCAGACAAGCGCGCCGGTGTTGATATCGAAGGCGCGGATAACGCCGGATTGCTCCTGGGTGGAGTAATTGTCGTTGACGGCCCCGCCGACGATGATCTTGCCCGCCACGGCGACAGGCGGCGAGGTCGAATAGTAATAGCCAGCGGGATTGTACTTCATGCCGGTTTCAAGATGGAGCACACCCTGGTCGGCAAAACTCGTGCAGACCTTGCCGTTGGCCGCATCGAGCGCGATCAGCCGCGCATCGGAGGTCGGCAGATAGACGCGGTCGGCGCAGGGCGCACCGGCTGCGGCCGCCTGATCATGATAGTAGGTAACCCCTCGGCATGTCTGATGCTGACGATCCGGGTTCATTCCGGAATTGGAGTCGAACCGCCATTTCTCCTTACCGCTGACCGCATCGAGCGCGATCGCGAGATTGTGCGGCGTGCATAGATAGAGCGTGTCGCCCACCTTGAGCGGCGTCACCTGATAAGTCGTCTCGCCGATATCATCACGGCGCTTCACATCCCCGGTCTGATATCGCCAGACCTCCTGCAGGTTGACGACATTCTGGACATTGATCTGGTCAAGCGGCGAATAGCGTTGGCCATAGGGCGTGCGGCCATATTGATGCCATTCGCCATTCGGCACATCGCCGCCCATTGGCGGATTGGCCACGACGGTGGTCGGAAGATCACCGGAAAGATCGTGCGGATCGGTGGTCATCGAGTAGCCGGCGACGATGATCGCCGCGAGCAGAACTATCGCGAGCGGCCAAGGACTGGATGCATATTGCACGCCGTCGAGACTGCGGAAGCCGAGCGGGCGTCGTATCCATGGCGTCAGCAACCAAAGGCCGATGAGGATGATCAGGCCGCCGCGCGGCCCGAGCTGCCACCAATCGAATCCAACTTCCCAAATCGCCCAGCCAAGTGCGGCGAGTACGAGGATCGCATAGAGCCAAAGAGCTGCCGCCTTGCGCATAAACAACAATATCGCCGTCAGCAAAAACATGGCGCCGGCAAACAGATAAAAGAAGCTGCCGCCAAGCAGGACGAGCCATAGGCCGCCGCCGCCGAGTGCCAGCCCGATAAGCGCCAGAACTAACGATGTGATTCCAATGGCCATGATCTACTCCAGTCTATCCGCCGAATTGACAGTGATTGATCGAGGATAAGCGGCAACGATTGGCCATGACCCCTGACGGGATCGGATGTCCGGCGTAGCCCAAGGTCGGCAAAACAATGAACGTGATGATTCGAGTGTGACGGCCCGCAGCGATTTCGAATCGATCCATGGAGTCCCCCAAAAACGAAATCGGAGTTTGAACGCCAAGATTGCAGGAATGTTCCATTCCAGCGAGCGTTTCAAGCGCGATGACGAATATTCCAATCTATTAACGGACGTAGTTAATTTTTTAACAATTTTCACGAATACTAATGGAAGCATCGGCAGGATCAAGGGGTTCTGCGTCACCGCTGGAGGAAACACGATGAACTTCAAGATCGTCACCGCTCAGTCGGAAGTGGAAACCGATGATACCGGAACCTATCCGGACGGTCTGATCGAGCAAAATCGAGTCGACCTGTCTTCGGGCCGAGAACGGCAGCACCGCAGGTCCCACGAACGTGACTACGGTGCCGGCAAACGAATCGCTCCGCTTCCGGTCGGCTTGGTATAAGAGCCATGCGAGGGAAAGCTGTAGCCTGCGCGCAATAGCGCACGCGGCTTTTTCTTCATATATACAGCGGTGCCATCCGGCGCCAAGCGCCCGCCCGATGCGCCCGTCCCTCCCAGACATGCAGGTGATGATCAATCTTCTTATCGGAAAGAAGGCGGCTAAGATGGCGATTGTTATCGAGGAAGGGGTCGGCGTCGCCGATGACAAGCACGATGTCGATCTGGCGCAGCTTTTCTAATTGCCAATCGCAAGCAAGTCCCGGCAGAAAATGCGTCGGGGTGTGGAAATAGATCGTGTCGTCGTAATAGCCGTCGAACAAATCCCCAAAAGATTCGACCTTCATCGTCAGATCGTAGCGACCGGAAAAGGCGACAAGCTTGCGAAAGAGGTGAGGGTGTCGAAAGACGAGGCTGGCCGCCTGGAATGCGCCGAGACTGCAACCGTGCACGATGATGCAGTCATTGGGATTTTTCTCTGCCATCAGCGGCAGGACTTCGTTCAGAATATAATGCTCGAAAGCGGCATGCCGGCGAATACGCTCGGACGGGCGTCGTTGGGATCCGTAAAAACTCTCTGTCGCCAGACCCTCGACACAGTAGAGCTGAAGATCTCCTGCTTCCAATTTGTCGGCCAGGCTGGCGACGACGCCCGATTGCTCATATTCCCAGAACCGTCCATCCCGCGTTGGAAACATCAGCACCTTGGCGCCGGCGTGGCCGAACACCAGCAACTCCATCTCCCGATGCAGTCGTTGACTGTACCAACGCAGATATTCGCGGTTCATGGCACCTCGAAAAATCGTCTGACCTTTTCGCTGAGTAGTATATTTTGTTCCATGCAACCAGGATAGTCGAAATGGCCGGCGTCGAGGATGAAGATTTCATTAAATTTCGGCGACGCATTTGCCACGGCGAACTGGCATGGCGGCGCTACTGCCGGATCGAAGAGGGCGGGCGCAACGAGCATCGGCACCTTGATGCGAGCCGCCGCGCTTGCCGCATCGAATAGGCGCAGGCTCTCGAGCATGCTTCCGTGTTCTTTTTGGTAGGCCTGTACGGAATCGGCGCTGCCGACGGTCGGCAAACTCAGCCATAGCGACCGCAGCCCGAAGGTCGGCACGACCAGGTGCCCGCGATCGATCCGCGCGTCGAAGGGGATCGCCAGCGCCCCGACGCCGCCGCCGAAGCTGATGCCACTATAGCCGATATGCCCTCCGAGCCACGGATAGAGGTCGATAAGCGTCGAAACGGCAATCCACAGATCATCGACGCAACCGCCGATGATATAGCGATCGGGCTTGCCAATGTCATAGAGCACATGCCCGGCCGCATCCGACGGAATTGGCGGACGAGCACTGCGGGACAGACCGCGACAGCAGGGAAACAAGATCGCCGTCTCTTTCACCGGCAGATCGAAGTCGGGCAGATCCCTGCCGCCATAGCCATGGCCAACGACAAGGCCGCGCCGCACCTGTCCTTCACGAGGAAGCAGCAGCCAGCCGCCGATTTGAAACGAGCCGGTCGACGAATAGGTGATGTCGAAGACATGCCAGTCAGGATGATGCGTCTTGCTGCGGCGAAGCTTCGGCCGCGGGTCGACGGCGATCGCGCGACGATACCGCTCTTCCCAGAAGTCATCGAAGCCCGGTGGTGCTTCCGGCGGCTTGATGGCGAGAAGCTGATCAAGCTCCATGCCGTAGGTGGGATCGAAGGCGAAAGGGTGGCTTGTGGGAACGCTCATGTGACGCTTGTCTCGTGAAAGGGCAGGCGACGCAAGACCGGCGCCGCACCTTGCCGATTCTTAAGCAGCTGAAGTTTTACCCAAGGTCTCCGCATTTCCCATGGTGCCGCCTGACGTTTCGAAGTCAAAGAACTTCTGCGTGACAAGGGCCGCCGCTCCCCGAGCCCAGGAATTATCCTCCCAATCCGGAAGCAGAGGCGGCGATGCGCGAAGAAAAGTGTGGGCGGCCACGGTCGATCTCAGTGGCTCGAAAAACGCCTCACCGAAGGAGACCGCTTCGCCGCCGATAACGATCACCTCTGGATCGGTGACATTGACAAGGTTTGCAAGGGCCTTTCCAATCCCAATGCCTGCGTCCCTAAGAATATCACCTACCGCCGGCTCGCCTGCCTCAACCGCTTTAAGCATTTCCGGTAAGCCATCGCTATCGTTGCGATTTGTCGTCTCGCGCCACGTCCGCAACATCGAGGTCTGGGAGTGGTAGGCCATCAAGCAGCCGCGCTTGCCGCATTCGCAAAGACGGCCGTTTTCCTCATGCAAAGTATGACCGAATTTGCCGGCAGCACCATTGGCGCCGCGATAGAGCTTGCCTTCGATAATGAGTGCGCAGCTGATGCCGACGCCAATGGCGAGCACCGCCATATTGCGATGCTGCCGCCCGACGCCGAAGAGCTGTTGAGCGATTGCGTAGGCGTTGGTGTCATCCTCCAGCCAGACGGGCACCTTGACCTTCTGCGCCAATATCGAGGCGAGGGGAACATTGTTCCAGTTGAAGCGATGGCTTCGCACACAGGTTGCCTGGTCATTGCCGATGACCCCGGGCATGGAAATTCCGATACCGGCGAGCTGTGCATTTGGCCGGGCGGCATATTGCACCAGCAGGGGAACCGCCGCAGCCAGTGTTTTGGCGACATTTTCCGGATCGTGGTCTGCAAGTGTTAACCGCATCGACCCAAGCGGGCTGGTGGCGAGGTCGGTGACAACACATTCGACCGAGCCAACCATCAATTTAAAACCAATCGCTAACCCATTGGTATAATTGATTTCAACGGGGATAGGGCGACGCCCTGAGAACCCCGCTACAGCCTTGCCTTCGGTCACATGTCCTTCCTCAATCAAGTCCGCGATGACGAATGTGACGGCTGCCGGACTAAGGCCGGTAATCGTCGCAATCTCCGCACGACTCTTTGGTCCTTCCTGCCTGAGCAGGTTGAGAATGAGCCGCCGGTTCATGGCGCGCGAGGTACTCTGGTCGCCTTTCAGCTTCACGATTTCTCTTTCTTAATTTTGTAAATTAATTATTGCGTCTGTTTCAGACTTATGCATAACTTCACCTGTCGATCAACATCCGGCCGTGCGCAAGCACGAAGAAGTCAGAATAAACGGACTCACAGCTTCACAAAACCAAATATCCGGGCAGCACGTTCGCTGCCTCGGCGGGTTTATTGCGGCCATGCGTCCGGAGGCAGGCGGAAAGCGCTCGGAGGGCGTCCCGCTTGCTCATCGGTCGAGGGTGGAGGCAGGCGTTAAAACGGGAGGAGTTCAAATGACTTTCAATTTGCTTGGAAGGCCGTCGAGCAGGCGTACCTTTTTGATGGGTGCAGGGGCGGTTTCCGCCACCGCACTCGCGGGTTTCCCCATGCCGGCGATTGCGCAGGCACAGGACATCAATATCATTTCCGACGAGAACAACGCCGATGCGCTGGCGATCCTGCGTAAGATCGGTGACGACTTCGGCAAGCAGGCAGGCGTCAAGGTCGTTATCAACAATATGGACCACGAGGCCCATAAGACGGCAATCCGCAACTATCTGGTTGCAGGCGCGCCGGATATCTGCTTCTGGTTTTCAGGAAACCGCATGCGCGCCTTCGTCAAGCGCGGCCTTTTCGACGACATCTCCGATCTCTTCGAAAAAGAGAAATACAAGGACGTGCTCGGCGCTTCGGCGGGCTCCGTCACCGTTGACGGCAAGCAATACGGCCTGCCGACCGGCGGAACGCTCTGGGGCATGTTCTATCGCAAGGATGTCTTTGCCCAACTCGGCGCCACGGTGCCGGCGAACTGGGATGACTTCCTGACATACGGCGCCAAATGCAAAAGCGCGAACCTGACGCCGATCGCCATGGGTACCAAGGAGTTGTGGCCGGCTGCCGGCTGGTTCGACCAGATGAACCTGCGCATCAATGGCCTCGACAAGCACATGGCGCTGATGAACGGCGAGATCAGCTATCTCGATCCGTCATTGAAGCCGGTCTTTGACCAGTGGGAAACGCTGATCAAGCAGGGCTTCTTCACACCGGACAATACCTCCTTCGGCTGGCAGGAGGCGGGCGCGCTTCTGGCACAGAAGAAGGCGGGAATGATGAATCTCGGTGCCTTCGTCCGCTACGCCTTCCCGAAAGAAGAGCTCGATCAGCTCGCTTTTGCACCATTCCCGACGATCGACCCAAAGGTCGGCCGTTTCGAGGAGTTTTCGCTGAATTCGGTCCATATCCCGGCGAACGCCAAGAACAAACAGGGCGCCCGCGAGTTTCTGGCCTATTTCTACCGTCCGGAAAATCTCGGCCCCTATCTGGAGCCCGGTGGCAACGTTCCGCCGCGCAACGACCTGCCGCCGAGCAAGGATCCGCTGGTCAACGCCGCCGTCGACGTGTTGAAGACGGTGCAGGGCACGTCGCAATATTACGACCGTGACAGCGATCCAGATATGGCGCAGGCCGGCCTCGTCGGCTTCCAGGAGTTCATGGCGAAACCCGAACGGCGTAACGCCATCCTGCAGCGGCTCGAAGGTACGCGCAAGCGTATCTATAAGCTCTAGCTTTCCTCCCAGCGACCGAGAGGCGGGGCCGCGGCTCCGCCTCCCCATATCGATAGAGGATAAAATGATGACATTTTGGCGCCACCATCGCTGGTGGCTCACCCCGGCTTTGCTGATTTTACCGGCGGCCATTCTCTTTTCCGTCGTGATCCTGTGGTCGGCGGTCGAGAGTATCTGGATCAGTTTTCACGATTGGGACGGCTTCAGCCCGATGGTCTGGATCGGTCTCGGCAATTACGTCGAGCTGTTCAACGATCCGCAATTCTACGTTTCCCTGAAGAACAACGTCATCTGGCTGGTCATGTTCATGGCCGCGCCGCCTTTGGGGCTGGCGATCGCCCTGCTGGTCAACCAGAAAATCCGCGGCATGCGACTGATGAAATCTCTGTTCTTCATCCCGCTGGTGCTGGCCTCCGTCGCCGTCGGCGTCGTCTTCACCTGGGTTTACACGCCGCAACTGGGGCTGCTCGCCCTGATCTTCGGCTTCTTCGGCGCGACCGCACCGGCGCTGCTCTCCAACGAGCATCTCGTGACCTTTGCGATCGTCATCGCCGCTCTCTGGCCGCAGATCGCCTTCTGCATGGTTCTCTACCTCGCCGGCCTCAACAATTTGAGCGAAGAGCTGATCGGCGCGGGCCGGGTGGACGGCGCCAGAGGCTGGAATATGCTGCGCCATATCGTTCTGCCACAACTGACCCAGGTCACCTTCATCGCTATCGCAGTCACCGTCGTCGGCGCGCTCCGGTCCTTCGACATGGTGTCGGTCATGACCCAAGGCGGACCGTTCGGCTCCTCCGAAGTGCTCGCCTATCAGATGTTCGAACAGTCGATCTTCTCCTACCGCTTCGGCTATGGCGCGGCGATCGCCTCGGTTCTATTCGTGATCATGGCGGTGTTCATCGTCTGGTACCTCACGCGGATCATCCGCATCGAAGAAAGAGGGGCCTGATGTATCCGCGCCCGATCCCCGAAGACGCCATCTGGCAGCGTCGCTTCTATTTCACCGCCGTTCTCGCCATCCTGATCCTGTGGCTGTGCCCGCTGTTTGCCGTCATCCTCACCTCCTTCCGCTCGACGCAGGATGTGATGGGCGGCAATCTCTGGGGCTGGCCGACGCAGTTCGGCCTGATCGACAACTACACCTCCGTCTTCACCCAGACGCCGATGGCGCGCTATTTCCTCAACAGCCTGATGATCACCATACCCTCCGTCATCGGCGTGCTGATCATGAGCACGCTCGCCGGCTTCGTGCTGGCGCGCTACCGCTTTCGCGGCAACATGCTGGTCTTCGCGCTCTTCGTCGGCGGCAATTTCCTGCCCTATCAGATCATGATGATACCCGTGCGCGACCTGATGGTGCGGATCGGCCTCTATGATACTCCGGCCGCGCTTATCATCTTCCACATCGCCTTCCAGACCGGCTTTGCAACGCTGTTCATGCGCAACTTCATCGCAGCCCTGCCGGATGAACTGTTCCAGGCGGCTAGGGCGGAGGGAGCGTCGCCGTTCCAGACGTTGGTGCATGTGGTGATCCCGCTCGTTCGTCCAGCACTGGCCGCGCTCGCGATCCTGATCTTTACCTTCGTCTGGAACGACTATTTCTGGGCCGTGGTGCTGACGGTGAGCGATACGGTCAAGCCGGTGACTGCCGGGCTTGCCAATCTGCGCGGCGAATGGGTGTCCGCCTGGAACCTGATCTCGGCCGGCACGATCATCGTCGCCGTGCCGCCCGTCATCATGTTCTTCCTGATGCAGCGGCACTTCATCGCCGGGCTCACCATGGGGGCAGTGAAAGGATGATGACCTTATCCACCGTGATCACCCATCCCGCCCTTTGTGCCAATCCTTTCTTTGCGAGCCGAAAAGCATGACCAGTCTCGAACTTCGACACGTCAACAAGAACTACGGCGCCTATCATGCGTTGCGCGGTATCGATCTTTCCGTAGAGCAGGGCGAGTTCATCGTCATGGTGGGACCGTCCGGCTGCGGCAAGTCCACGCTGCTGAAGTCGATCGCCGGTCTTGAAACCATCTCCTCTGGCCAGATCATGATCAACGGTCGGGATGTCAGCACGGCCGAGCCGGGAGATCGCGGCATCGCCATGGTGTTCCAGTCCTACGCGCTCTATCCGCATATGACTGTCGCCGAAAACATGGGCTTCGGCCTGCGCATGGCCAAGCGGCCAAAGGCGGAGATCGATGCGGCGGTGGCGCGTGCCGCCAAGATCCTGCGGATCACCGATCAGCTCGACAAGCGGCCGAAGCAGCTTTCAGGTGGCCAGCGCCAGCGCGTCGCCATCGGCCGCGCGATTACCCGATCGCCGGAGGTTTTCCTGTTCGATGAACCGTTGTCGAACCTCGATGCCGCACTACGCACCCAGATGCGCGTCGAGCTGAGCGGCCTGCATGCCGAACTCGGCGCGACGATGGTCTATGTCACGCACGACCAGGTCGAGGCGATGACGATGGCGAGCCGGATCGTGGTTCTCAATCGTGGCATCATCGAACAGGTGGGTTCACCGCTGGAGCTTTATCGCAACCCGGACAATCTCTTCGTGGCCGGCTTTCTCGGCGCGCCGCGAATGAACTTCTTTCCGGTGACCGTCGACCAGGTTTCCGGAAGCAGTATCACCGTTTCCGCTCCCGGCCTTGCGCCGATCACAGTGGATCTGGCAGCCGGCTCCTCTGTTCACAAGGGGACGACCCTTACCCTCGGCATCCGGCCGGAAAACATCGCCGTTTCCGACGCTCCATCCGCAGGTGCCGCGATCACTGGCCAGGTCCGTCTCGTCGAACATCTCGGACGGGAAACTATCCTCTATGTCGATGCCGGAGAGCTGCAATGCGTCAGCTCCGAAAGCGGCACCGGCAACATCACCGTGCAGGTCGGCCATGTCGCCGGCGTCGCCGCCGACGCGCCGATCAGCCTCCGCATCGATCCGCGCGAGGTCTACCTTTTTTCCGCCAATGACGAGCGGACCATCACCGTCCGTAAGCCAATTCTCGACAAATGATCCTTCAGGAGCCTGATACAGTGTCAGTCAATACCAGCACCAAAGACCTTTCCGTATGGCGCACCATCAAGACCGACAGGTTTCTCGTCGGCACGCCGCATTATCCGGAACATGTCGATGAAAGCTATTGGGAGCGCGATGCCAAGCGCATGGCCGAAGCCGGCTTCAATGTCGTCCGTCTCGGCGAGTTCGCCTGGCATATCTTCGAGCCGAAGCTCGGAACCTTCGACTTCGATCTCTTCGATCGCGCCATCGCGGTCCTTGCGCGCCACGGCATCAGCACCATCATGTGCACGCCGACCGCAACACCGCCGCGCTGGCTGACGGCAGCCCATCCGGAAGTCCTCCGCGTCGACGGCAATGGCCGGACGATGAGCCACGGTTCGCGCCAGCATGCCGATACGGCAAGCCCGGTTTTCCGCGAGCATAGCAAGCGCATCACCAAGGCGATGGCCGAGCACTATCGCGACAATCCTGATGTGGTCGGCTGGCAGACGGACAACGAGCTCAACACCAGCATGCCGGAATCCTTCTCTGCCGCCACGCTGAAGGAATTCCAGGCCTATCTCGCCGACAAATACGGCACGATCGAAAAGCTCAACTTCGCCTGGGGCGGCGATTTCTGGGCGACCGCCTACGACGATTTCGGCCAGGTCGTGCTTCCGATCGACTTCGGCCCGACCTTCCCGAGCCCGGGGCATGTGCAGGATTACCACCGCTTCCTGGCCTTCTCGACGGCGCGGTTCCAGCACGATCAGGTTGAAATCCTGCGGGCGACCAAGGCCGACTGGTTCATCTTCCATAATCTCGGCGGCCTGCGCGACATCGACTTCCGCGGCCAGTTCTCCACCGATCTCGA
Organism: Rhizobium sp. RCC_161_2; assembly: GCF_041355235.1. Taxonomy (NCBI): domain Bacteria; kingdom Pseudomonadati; phylum Pseudomonadota; class Alphaproteobacteria; order Hyphomicrobiales; family Rhizobiaceae; genus Rhizobium; species Rhizobium sp. RCC_161_2. The sequence continues at coordinate 697,404 of NZ_JBFUPL010000001.1, forward strand.
TTTCGTCGGCTACGATATCTATCCGATGCTCTATGACGAGTTTCAGCGTATCGGCAACCACGCCAAGGTGCAGGCGCTGCACCTCGATATCTGCCGTGGCTTCTCGGGCAACTACATCATCCCCGAACAGCAATCCGGCTTCGGCAGCCAGCCTGGCTTCTGCACGCTGACGCCGGAACCTGGCGAGATGCGCCGCATGGCGATGTCCTCGGTCGCACGCGGCGCCGACGGCCTGATGTTCTTCCGTTGGCGGCCGGCGCACTTTGGTGCTGAAATCTACTGGATGGGCATCATCGACCACGACGACGTGCCGCGTCACCGCTATGACGAGGCAAAGCGCTTCGCCATCGAGATGACGGCACTGAAAGACAAGATCCTCGGCACCCATGTGCGCATGGACGTCGGTATTGCCGGCTCCGATTTCGACAATCAGGAGGCACATAAGACTTACTCGATCGGCCTGCCGAGCCCGCAGGACGACGCCGTGCTGCTGCACCAATATTGCTACGACCGCGGCATCGCCTGCGGCTTTATCCATCCCGAAGACGATCTTTCGCGGCTAAAGCTGCTCTATGTGCCGCATTGGGTGATGTGGAAGGATGGTTGGACCGAACGGCTGGAGGCATTTGCGCGCGGCGGCGGCACCGTGATTATCGGCGCGCGCACCGGCACGCGTGATGAAAACAACCACGTCATCCGCGAGGCCGCACCGGGTTCGTCGCTTGCCCGGCTGACCGGCGTCACGGTCGAAGATTTCGGCCGGCTGGCGGCACCCGGCGCCAACGGTCTGTTCGATGTCATGTCGCGCTCCGGCGGATTGGTGATGCCACCCAACCGCCCTGCCGAATCCCATAACCGCGTTCGCCGTTTCACCATCGGCAACCGCGAGCTGGAAGGCGCTCACTTCTATGAGAACCTGGCGGTCGCCGATGATGTCGAAGTGGTGGCGACCTGGTCCAACCGCTATGCCGAAGGCGTGCCGATGGCGACGTCGCGCAAGGTCGGCAAGGGCAGGGTGCTCTATCTCGGCACGTACCTGACCGCCGAGCTGACGGCAGCGCTGGCTGACCGCACCTTCGCGGATGCAGGCGTCGAACCGCTGATCGCCGATCTGCCGGATGGCGTCGAAGTGACGATGCGCCAGAACGATGAAAGGCATCTTCTGTTCATCCAGAACTATACCGATCAGCACGCGGAACTGACCAGCGTCCCGCGCGGCATCGATCTCCTTGACGGCGGCAAACCGGTATCCGGTGCGCTATCGCTCGAAGCCTATGGATGCGCGATCGTCGAGTTGGTGTGACGAGGAGCCGGAACGAGACGATCGGCTGTATATGGAGCCTGCCGATCGTCTCGTATCAACGCCGCTATTTAACTATCGGCAAAGGCCGTCAGCGCGTCGCCGGCCAGCCGGTAGCGTATCCATTCATCCTGCGGCTCGGCGCCGATAGAACGATAGACGCGGATCGCCGGCTCGTTCCAGTCAAGCACGCTCCATTCGAACCGGCCGCAGCCTTTCTCGACGGCGAGCTTCGCCAGATATTTCAGCAGCGCCTTGCCTGCACCTGATCCGCGCTTTTGCGGGGTGACGTAGAGATCCTCGAGATAGAGGCCATTGCGGGCAAGCCAGGTGGAATAGGTGTAGAACCAGACCGCGAAACCCACCGGTTCGCCATCCACTTCGCAAATGACCGCACGGGTGACGGATTGAGGACCGAACAGGGATTGCTCTATGGAAGCCGTCGTCGCCTCGACCTCGTGAGCCGCCTTTTCATATTCCGCCAGTTCGCGAATAAATCGCAGGATAAGCGCTGAATCGGATAGCTGCGCGGGACGTATCTTAATTGTCATTATCATTCGTCCAATCTTCGGCGAGCGCCTCGCGGATGATGCATTCGGCAACGACTTATTGTGTGTATCGAATGGATTGCGTCTAAATCCTCCGCCTCATGAAGGCAAGACGGTATCAGGGATAAGCCCTGTGGCTCAGTTTCTGATCTTCTGCCGTGGGAAGAGACGGGTACGGGAGCGCCGTGTCAGCTCAGTTGTCGTCGCAACCAACGTGAAACGGTTGCGATCGCCGCATCTCCCTGCGTTTTCTTTGGAACGACGAGATAGTATCCGACGTCCGTTGTGACAACGTCATCCACGACCTGAACCAACCTGCCGGCCTTGAGCGCGTCGGCCAGAAAGATGGGGTTAGCCATAGCCAACCCTTGACCAGCTATAGCGGCTTCGATGGCAAGGGCGGCCTGGTTGATGTGGAGCTCCGCCCGCGCAACGTCTGCCCCGAGCAGGGCGGACCAAACCGCCTGGCCGTCGTTGAGCAAAGTGAACCGGGCAATGTCTTTGGGGCGCAGCGGTAGCGAGCATTTCGAGATCAGCTCGGGACTAGCAACAACGATCATGTCCGAAAAGAGAAACTCCACCGCCAGCCCCAAGGCAAATGGCGGCTTGGTCAATCGTACGGCAAGGTCGACGCCGTCGCGGCCGAAGTCCGAGAGAACATCTGTGGCCATGACGCGAAGTTCGATATCCGGATGCTCCGCAGCAAATGCTGGCAGGTTCGGGATCAGGCATTTCGATGCAAAGGTCGGCGTTACGCTGATCGTCACGACCCGCAGCCGCGATAGTGCTGTGTCCGTCGCATCTATCAGCTGCTGAAAGGCGCGATGCACATCCGAGAAGTAACGCATGCCCCGTTCTGTCAGCAAGACGCCACGCCGCTGCCGCTGGAAAAGCGGAAAGCCAAGCTCCTCCTCTAACCCGCGGACTTGCTGAGCGACTGCCCCCTGTGTGACACCGAGTTCATCGGCCGCGGCTCGGAAGCTCAAACGGCGGCCGGCGGCTTCGAAGGCGCGCAAAGCATTCAGGGATGGGAGCTTTCGATTTGAGCGCATCGGGAGCTAGCATGTAGAATTTCTAGTATCAGAGCGCAGTCGATCTCATAGGAGATCCAGCCGGAAATCAAGTAAAAGCATGGTTCAAGCTGGGATCCTGCGGTGCTTAGAGAAGTCGCTTCGAACCCCTCAAGCGTAGTTTTTTTGGATACGGTGGGCCCCATGCGATTGACCTACTTGGCTTTCGGCTTTCTCGGTCTCCTCTGGGGTTCTAATTTCATCTACATGAAGTGGGCTTCGGAACTCATAAGCCCAGCGCAGATCACGCTCTTGCGGGTGTTCTTCGGTTTTCTGCCACTGGCGTTTGTTGCATGGCGCAAAGGCGTGATGAACCGCGACCAGCTACGTCACCTGCCGCATTTCCTCGTCATGGCCATTCTTGCGACGGCACTTTACTATTTTGCAATTGCGGAGGGGACAGCTTTGCTTCCGTCCGGCATTGCCGGCGTTCTGGGTGGATCGATCTCCCTGTTCACCACCATTGCCACGCTTTTATTCCTACGCACGGAAAAACCCAATGCGATGATGATCATCGGGGTGCTCGTCGGATTTGCAGGCATCGTTCTGATCGCCCGACCTTGGGAGATTACAGACAGGGCCATTAACATAACCGGTGTTTTCTGGATGCTGGCGGCGACAACCATCCTCGGGCTGTCCTACGTGTACGTCCGCCGCTTCCTGTCACCCTTCAATCTGCCGCCACTTGCGCTCGCGACCTGGCAAACGGGTCTGGCGCTACTGGTTCTGCTGATGCTTGTTGATCGGACCGGGATGACGCAGATTCTCCAGGATCGGCATGCCGCAGCCGGCGTGGCTCTAGGACTTGGCGTTCTGGGCACAGGGATGGCATTCCTGATCTATTATTTTCTGCTCCAGGAACTCGGCGCGGTCGCAGCCTCGGGCTCGACCTACATCACACCGAATGTGGCGCTGCTCATCGGTTGGATGGCGGGCGAGAAAATCGGCGTCTTCGAAATCTCCGCAATGATCCTCGTTCTCGCCAGTATCGCCTTATTGCAAATAGGTCGACAACGCGCCGTTCGGAGGCCTATGCAATCGGTTCCTGGCGCTGCACGAAAGTAGTACGAGCACTACGCTTTCTTCAGACGTGTTTCGGAGGGGAGTGTGGCACTTCAACTTTGCCGCCACAAACAAATGTTTCATAAGGTTTATTATGGAACAAAACCCAATATCCGGAGTGCGCTGGATCGCGCACCCGCATGACCAAACAAGCACCACGCTCGGACGCTCTTTAATAATCAGAAAAACGACGCGGACATTTCCGGAGGGCCTTCCAAGGCGTGGGCCATGAATTCCAGCGCCCCTTGCAATTTTTCTCGCGTGATCGGCCCGCCGAAGCAAACACGGACGGCCTCCGGCGCAGGTCCTTCCACCGTAAAGGCATCGCTTGCGACAACGCCGATCCCCTGGGAGCGCATGTGGCTGCCGAAGGTGGAACGCGTCCAGCCGTTGGGCAGCGGCAGCCAGATATTGAAAGCAAGTGGATCAGCCTGAAAACTACCCTTCGGCAGAATTGCCGCTGCCATCTCCTGCCGGGCAGCAGCCTCATGGCGGATGAACCGAAGGATCGCGTCGGCCGTACCGTCCTCGACCCAGCGCGTCGCCAGCGCCACCGTCAAAGGGGACGCCATCACGTTGTTCGCCCGCATGGCGCTGACGAATGGCCATGCGGCCTTGGTGTCGGGGGCGACGACATAGGCAAGCCTCAGGCCCGCGCCGATGCATTTGGCGAGACCGCCGATATGCCAGGTTATGTCGGGCGCCATCGCCGCAAGCGGTGCCGGCCCATGCAAGGGAATGAAGCCATAGGCATCGTCCTCGACGATCGGAACGTGATGAGCGCGGGCGACCGCGCATATTTCTTCACGCCGTGTCTGCGGAATGGTCAGCGTCGTCGGGTTCTGGATCGTCGGATTAAGATAGAGCGCCTTCGGCTTGATCCGTTCGCAGGCGTCAGCGAAGGCATCCGGAAGGATGCCGTTTTCATCCATCGGCAGGCCGGAAAGATTGAGCCGGAGTTGGGCCGCCACCGAGCGAATTCCCGGATAGGTGATCGCCTCGGACAGAATAGGCTCCCCCGGCTTTGCCAGTATGCCAAGGATGGCGAGCAACGCCGGGTGCGCGCCGGGCGACACGAAAATCCGCTCCTGGGAGGGAACGAGGCCGCGACGGCTGAGCCAGGAGGCGGCCGCTTCCTTATCCACCACGGAGCCGCCGAATCCCTGATAGCGCAGCAACGGAATCATGCTTGTCGCAACCGCGCCAAGCCCCGCGCGCATCCTTGCGATCAGATCCGCATCATCGGGTTCGGGCGGCATGTTCATCGAAAGGTCAATCGCCGACGTCCGCCTCGGATCCGGCATATCGAGGCCCCAGCCTTTTTCCTCACCGCCTTGTGGAAGGATGAAAGTGCCCCGTCCGACATGCGTATCGACCAGGCCACGCTTACGCGCCTCGACATAGCCGCGAGCAACCGTTGTGAAGTCGATATCAAGCCTCTTGGCGAGATCCCGCTGCGGCGGCAGCCGGTCGCCGGGAATAAGACGCCCGCTCTTGATGTCCATCTGAATGACATCGGCTATCGCGATGTAGCGCGGGCTATTGCTGCGGGAAAGATCGGGAAACCAGTCTAGCATGTTCAATCAATCTCTATCGGTGTAATTGACTGTATATTGTTGCACAAATCAGATGTCACGAAGTTTCTTCAGGCTCGGAAAAATACGATAATGTGGACAGAGCTTGGCGCCGTTTGCGGCATCTCAGAAAAATTGACAATACATTGAATGCATTCGATTCGTGCTTTGATGCATCAATAATCGGCAGCCTTTTGCGGATCGCCTGAGCAGCATTTCAATGCTCCAAAATATTGAATGTATAATTGAATGGAAATTATTCCAATTTGACTGTTATTTGAGCACATTCAATCTGGCATGGTCCTTGCAAATCCATCGTTGTCCCCGACACAGGGTAGTTTCAACGACAGGAGCCGCAGATGCCCGCAGTTACCAAGCCAGCCCATGAAAAGGGCGACTTCTTCGTCGATTACGAGGAAAAGGTTTTCGAAGACGTCCAGGCCATACCGGGCGAGAAAGCCCTCATCACCTTCCACACCGTCGCCTTTGAGGGCTCGATCGGTCTCGTCAATCTGCTGCAGGCAAAGCGGCTGAAGCGCAAAGGCTTCGAGACCTCCGTCCTGCTCTATGGCCCCGGCGTAACGCTCGGTGTCCAGCGCGGCTTCCCCAAACTCGGTGACGAAGCCTTCCCCGGCCATCTCAACTTCAACAACCAGCTCACTGGTTTCATGGACGAAGGCGGCAAGGTCTATGCCTGCCGGTTCGCGTTGCAGGCGCTTTATGGACACGGCGAACCGTCGCTGATCCCCGGCATCAAGCCGATTAGCCCGCTCGACGTGCTCGACCTCATCCTTATCCATCGCCGCGATGGCGCCTTCATCCTCGACACCTGGACGCTCTGACGGACCAAGAGGCGGAGCACGCTCCGCCTCTTCCCATCAATGGAAGGATTTCGTCATGGAGAAAAAATCCATCGTCCGGGCCGCCGCCGCCCAGATCGCGCCGGATCTTACCTCGCGCGAAAAGACGCTGGCGCGCGTGCTGGAGACTATTCGCGAAGCCGCAACCAAGGGGGCGGAGCTCATCGTCTTTCCCGAGACATTCGTCCCCTGGTACCCCTATTTCTCCTTCGTGCTGCCGCCGGCTCTGTCCGGCCGCGAACATGTCCGCCTCTATGAGGAAGCCGTCACCATCCCGAGCACTGCGACGGAGGCGGTTGCCACTGCGGCGCGCGAGCACGGCATCGTCGTGGCGCTCGGCGTCAATGAACGAGATCATGGTTCGCTCTACAACACCCAGCTTCTCTTCGACGCCGACGGTGAAGTTATCCTGAAGCGGCGCAAGATCACCCCGACCTTTCATGAACGGATGATCTGGGGCCAGGGTGACGCCTCGGGCCTTAAGGTCGTCGATAGCGCCATCGGCCGGCTTGGCGCGCTCGCCTGTTGGGAACACTATAATCCGCTCGCCCGCTACGCGCTGATGGCCCAGCACGAGGAAATCCACATCGCCCAGTTTCCGGGCTCGATGGTCGGCCCGATCTTCGCAGAACAGATGGAGGTGACGATCCGCCATCATGCGCTCGAAAGCGGCTGCTTCGTCGTCAATGCCACGGGATGGCTGACCGACGAGCAGATCGTTTCCATTACGCCCGATCAAAACTTGCAGAAGGCGCTGCGCGGCGGCTGTATGACGGCCATCATCTCCCCCGAGGGCAAGCATCTCGCCCCGCCGATCACCGAGGGCGAAGGCATCCTGATTGCCGATCTCGACATGAGCCTGATCGTCAAACGCAAGCGGATGATGGACTCGGTCGGCCACTATGCCCGCCCCGAACTGCTGCATCTCGTCATGGACGGCCGTGAAACCCAGCCGATGATCGCCTCAAATCATTCTTTCCAAACAGCCGAAACAAGGATCAAGACCGATGGAGAACCAGACATTTCTTCCGACCGAGACCCTGATCAACGAGTTGCAGTCCTTCGGAGCCCGGCTCGTTGATCCGAAAGCGGGGCATGAGAGCCGCCGTGGTGGCGCCGGCCCTTCCGACCATAAGGCCCTGACGATCGACGGCATGACCGTCATGGTGCCGGTGCACACCGCACCTGCCTTCGAAAGCCCCTATCTGGTCGACAAACCGGACGAGAGCGGCAGAAGCCGCATCAGCCGGGATGGCCGCGTGCTCGGCGAAGTCTCCTTCCCGCTTCGGCCGCGTTTCTACGAGCGCTCGACGGCGGATGGCATCCCCTACTCGCAGATCGCCGTGCTGCATGGCCGCGACGTGCTGGCGACCACCGTTCTCCAGACTTGCATCCGCTATCAGAGCCGCACCAAGACCTGTCAATTCTGCGCCATCGGCCAGTCCCTCGCGGCTGGCCGCACCGTCGCTCACAAGACACCTGCACAACTTGCCGAGGTGGCAAAAGCCGCCGTCGAGCTCGACGGGGTCAAGCATATGGTCATGACCACGGGCACGCCGAAGGGCGACGACCGGGGAGCCGCCGTGCTTGCCGAAAGTGCGCGGGCCATCAAGGCGGCCGTCGATCTGCCGATCCAGGCGCAATGCGAGCCTCCGGAAGATGACATCTGGTTTTCGCGGATGAAGGACGCCGGCGTCGATGCGCTCGGCATGCATCTCGAAGTCGTCACCCCGGACATCCGCGCCCGCATCATGCCGGGCAAGGCGCAGGTGCCGATCGAAAAATACATGCGCTCCTTCAAGGCGGCGGTCGATGTCTTCGGCCGGGGCCAGGTCTCGACCTATATTCTCGCCGGTCTCGGCGACACGCGTGAAGCCATTCTCGATATCTGCGAAAAGCTGGTGGCGCTTGGCGTCTATCCCTTCGTCGTGCCCTTCGTCCCGATCTCCGGAACACCGCTCGAAAGCCATCCGGCCCCAAAACCGGATTTCATGCATTCGATCCTCGGGCCGCTCTCGAAGATGCTGGTGGACAGCGGTCTGAAGGCCGTCGACATCAAGGCCGGCTGCGGCAAATGCGGCGCCTGCTCCGCCCTTTCCACCTATGAAAGGACGCTGACGAAATGATCATCGAGCCCTTTGCACCCTATAACGCCAGCGAATTCCAGGTGAAGTTCGCCACCTCCGATTGGGAGCGGCGCCAAGCCCATGCCCTTCGCCGCGCCGTATTCTGTGAGGAACAAGGGATATTCGAAGACGACGACCGCGACGCAATCGACGATCACGCGATCCCGATCGTGGCGCTGTCGATGATGGGTGTCGCGGCGGACAAGCTCGTTGGCACGGTGCGCATTCACCAGCCCGAGCCTGGCCTCTGGTGGGGCTCGCGGCTTGCGGTGCATGAGGATTTCCGCAAGATCGGAGCGCTCGGAACGACGCTGATCAGGCTCGCCGTCTCCTCGGCCAATGCCATGGGCTGCCACACCTTCCTTGCCAACGTGCAGGTGCAAAACGGTTTGCTCTTTCGTCGGCTGCACTGGGATGTGATCGAGGAATTCGAGATCTACGGCAAGCCGCATCTCAGGATGAAAGCAGACTTATCCTATTACCCACCCTGCCCGACGCCGGAAGCCGGCTTCGTCGCGCTACCGAAGAAAGCCGCATGATGGGCATGGCGATCGATATCAAGGCACTGGCCGCCAAGCTGACTGCCTCGAACGGCATTGCCGCCAAGGCGGATATCGGCATGGTCGCCACCAGCCTCGGCCTTGCCGGCCAGCCGGTTGCCGTCGGCGACGATTGCGCCGCCCTTCCCGATGGGGGCGGTTACCTGCTCTTTGCCATCGAAGGTTTCATCAACGAATTCGTCGCCGCCGATCCGTGGTTCGCCGGCTGGTGCGGCGTGATGGTCAATATCTCCGATGTGGTCGCCATGGGTGGCCGCCCCATCGCCGTGGTTGATGCCGTCTGGGCCAATGGTGAGGCAGGCGCAGCACCCGTACTCGAAGGCATGCGGGCAGCAGCACGGACCTTTGGCGTGCCGATCGTCGGTGGCCATACGAATATTCGCACCGATCGCAGCCAGCTTTCCGTCGCCATCCTCGGGCGGGCAAGCAAGCTTCTGACGAGCTTCGATGCGAGGCCGGGAGATGTACTGATTGCCGCCGTCGACCATCGTGGCTGCTATCGCGAACCCTTCAACAACTGGGAGGCGGCTACGGATGCGCCCTCAGCACGGCTGCGCGGCGACCTGGAAATTCTGCCTGAAATCGCAGAAGCCGGGTTGGCGCTCGCTGCCAAGGACATCAGCCAGGGCGGCATCGTCGGCACGGCGATCATGCTGGCCGAATGCTCCGGCGTCGGCATCGAAATCAACGTATCCGTCATTCCATTGCCGAACGGTGTGACGCTCGACCGCTGGCTCGCCACCTTCCCGAGCTTTGGCTACCTCATCTCCGTTTCGCCTGAGAAGGTAGACGACGTCATTCGTCGCTTCTCCACCCGCGACATCAGCGCCGCCGCGATTGGCCGGATCATCGCCGGAAGCACGGTCGCGATCACCGACGGCACCGAACGCGCCGTCGTCCGTGACTATGCCGAAGTGCCGCTTCTCCAGCTTGGCAGGCGGGAGAACGCCGCATGAGCCGTTCGCTGCGCATCGCCATGCTCTCGCACTCCACCAATCCGCGTGGCGGCGTCGTGCATGCCATGCAGCTTTCCGAGGCATTGACGGCGCTCGGCCACGAGGTTGTGCTGCATGCGCCGGATGCGAAAGGCGTAGGCTTTTTCCGCCGGCCTGCCTGCGGTGCCGTCTGCATTCCAGTCGAGCCAACACCATCGGATATGACAGCCATGGTCGAGCAGCGGATCGATGATTACGTCAGGCATTTCGAAAACCCGGCGGCACGCGAGTTCGATATTTTCCACGCCCATGACGGCATTTCTGGCAATGCGGTGGCAACGCTGAAGGAGCGTGGGCTGATCTCCGCCTTCGCGCGCACCGTCCACCATATCGACCAGTTCTCCGATTTGCGGCTGATGGAATTGCAGGACCGCTCGATCGACGGAGCCGATCTCTTCTTCACCGTCAGCGCCCTATGGCAGAGGACGCTGAAAGAAAAACGCGGCATCGCATCCACGATCGTCGGAAACGGGGTCGATACCAATCGCTTCTCGCCCGCGACTAACGCCGCCGATTTCAAGCGCAAGCTGGCTCTGCCAGAGGGGCCGGTCTTCCTTGCCGTCGGCGGTATCGAGGCGCGCAAGAATACGCTCGGCATGCTCGAAGCCTTCCGCCAGGTGCGTGCCATCCGCCCGAATGCGCAATTCGTCATCGCCGGGGGCGCATCGTTGCTCGACCATCGCGGCTACCAGGGAGAGTTCCGTTCCACGCTTGCTTTGCTCGGAGACCATGCCGCTGCCGTCCATATCCTTGGCACCATTGCCGACGAGGATATGCCGGCGCTTTACCGCCTCGCCGACACGCTGGTCTTCGCTTCGGTCAAAGAGGGCTTTGGCCTTGTTGTGCTGGAAGCAATGGCGAGCGGTATCCCGACCGTCGTTTCCTCCATCGCGCCATTTACCGAATACCTCTCGGCCGACGATACCGTCTGGTGCGATCCCACCCATCCCTCCTCGATTGCCGAGGCGATGGCAATCTCGCTGATGCCGCCGGTCCGCGATCGTTTGATTTCGCGGGGCCTTGCGATTGCCGCCCTGCACAGCTGGCAGCGCACCGCCGCCGCTCATCTTTCCGCCTACGAGACATTGAAGGAGCCTGCCCATGCCTGAAATGCGCTTCGTTATCGCCTGGCCCGATGGCCGCGAGGAGACCTGTTATTCGCCTTCCCTGGTCATCAGGGATTTCCTTACCGAAGGCGAAACCTACCCTGTCCGCGATTTCCTAGATCGCAGCCGCAAGGCGCTGACCATCGCCAGCGACCGCGTCGAGGCGAAATACGGCTATCCCTGCTCGCTGGCCCGCGGCCAGCTCGCCCGCATCGAAGCGGCGGGCGCCCTGTTTCTCTCCGATGCCGAAGCGCGCGTGCGCTGTGAAAGCTTCATTTTGTGAAAGGAATTCCGATGAGCCCCCTCCCCCTCAAGCCACATTATAGCGCCGTCGTCATCGGCGGCGGCCAGGCCGGCCTCTCGGCCAGCCACTATCTTGGAAAGCACGGCATAGACCACGTCGTCTTCGAGAAGAAGACCGTGGCCCACAAATGGAAAAACGAGCGTTGGGATGCCTTCTGCCTGGTGACGCCGAACTGGCAATGCCAGCTTCCCGACCATCCCTATGACGGCGACGATCCGCACGGCTTCATGATCAAGGACGAGATCATCGCCTATGTCGACCGCTTCGTGCGCAAGGTGAACCCGCCGGTGCTGGAGGGCACGAGTGTCACCTCGCTCGAGAAAACGGGCGACCTCTTCACGATCGAAACCTCGGCTGGGACAGTAACCGCCGACAGCGTCGTCATCGCCACCAGCCTCTACAGCGAACCGGCCATCCCGCGAGCCGCCGAACGGCTGCCGGGCGACATTCTGCAGCTCCACACTGCCGATTATCGCAATCCGGGCCAACTGCCCGAAGGCGCCGTAGTCGTCGTCGGCTCAGGTCAATCGGGCTGCCAGATCGCCGAAGACCTTCATCTTGCCGGCCGCAAGGTTCATATGGTCACGGGCAATGCACCGCGTTGCGCTCGCTTCTATCGCGGCCGCGATGTAGTCGACTGGCTCGCCGATGTCGGCCAGTACGACATCACCATCGCGCATGACGGCATGACCAAGAAGAAGCACGACACCAACCATTATCTCACCGGCCGTGACGGCGGGCGCGACATCGATCTGCGCAAATTCGCGCTGGAGGGCATGGTACTCTATGGTCGTATGAAGACTGTCACCGACGGGAGAATGCTGTTCGAGCCGAACCTCAAGGCCAATCTTGATGGCGCCGACCGGGTCTATAACGGCATCAACGCACTGATCGACCGTTATATCACCGAAAAAAGCATCGATGCACCCGCAGGCAGCGCCTATGTGCCGCTCTGGGAACCAGAGGCAGAGCCGGCGGATCTCGATCTCAAGGCTGAAGGTGTGACCTCCGTTATCTGGGCAACGGGCTTCAGCCCCGACTGGTCCTTCGTCAGCCTGCCGATCTTTGACGGCACCGGATATCCGGTGCAACGGCGCGGCGTCACCGGCATTAACGGCGTCTATGTGCTCGGCCTCCCCTGGCTCTGGACATGGGGATCTGGACGCTTTCTCGCCGTCGGCAAGGATGCGGAACATGTCGTCGGCCATCTTGCCGAACGGCTAGATAGCGAGCGCCCACAATTGAAGCAGGCGGCAAACAACTAGGCCATGAACGCAACCGTTCTCGATTTTCATCCACTAGAACCTTTGGCACGCGACCTGATGGAACGCGCGCTGGAGCCGCACATCCTTCTCGGCATGCCGCATCTCACGCCTTTCGGCCTTTCCGAGACCTGGCTGATGAAGGAACTCGGCCATCGTCACTGGCTGATGCTTGCCCGGCAACTCGGCATGAACAATGCCGACTTCCGTACCGCCGACGGCGAGGAAGCCTATGCGGCGATCTGCGCGACATCCTTGAGCAACGCGCGGTTTGAAACTGTCCGCGCCAATGACATATTGACCATCCGCTCGCTACTCACGCCCGTATCCCGCACGCAGGTTTCCACCCGCCATCGGCTTGCGGTTCGAGGCATGACAATCGGCGAGGTGGAGCTGATTTCGACCTTTGTCTGCCGAATGCGAGAGGGAGATAATTATTCGATCGCCCGGGTCGCCATGCCGCAGCTGAAGGAGACAACGCCGTGCGAAGTCAATGCGTTGGCGACCCTTGCGTCCGCCGTCCGCTCGAACAAGGCCGCAGTCTGCCTCGGGCTTTCAACAGATGAGCTGAAGACACGTCGCAGCTATCGGTTCGAGCCGGATCAAACACAGGAATTCAACGGTGCGGGGCTTTTCTACTTTGCCCAATTCCAGGCTGTCGCGGATCGCGCCAGCGAAAAATGGTTCAGCCGTCTGCAAGGCTTGCTCGCCCTGAGAGAAAGGCGCGTTTTCTTCAGAGGTAACGTCCGAGCCGGCGAAACTCTGTCCGTTGACCTCGTCGGAGTATCCGATGACCATCTCCGTCTGCATTGTGTCATCCGGCGAAGCGACGGAACCGTGATTGGGAATGTTTTCACACGATACGGCAGTTGATCCGATCACAAGAGCTTCGTTAACCACTATAAAATCGCGCCTCTGCCAGATGCCGCAGACGTCGCGGAGCCGTGAGCAAATCGCATGCGTCAGAACAAAGATTCGTGGCAGCCGGTTCAAAATGATCGATTATTTATAGATTGACGACATTATAATCGATATATAACGTGATCCCGTGACATAAGCGATCAGGATACGACTATGCATGCAGGCTGGTCCTGTTGCGTGCGTCATCGCGATTTGTCGAAGAGCAGCAGCCGGTGGAGGGCCGCTGCTAACTTGGAGGGAGGAGCCGACATGACGACTGAAACACAGCACGCATCGGGCAATGGCCTGTCGCGATTCAATATCTTCGTTGTCTTGCTGATACCGCTGGTCTGGACGTTTGAAGCGTCTGCGATCGGACCTGCTCTGGGCAGCATTATCGAGGCGTTTCCCAGCGCAACACCGCTTCAGGCTAAGCTTGTGATGACAATGCCGTTTATCACCGCAATCATTTTCAGCGCGGTCTCCGGGGCACTTGCGCGCTTTGTCGACCGGAAAGTAATCCTGATCATAGGTCTGTTGATCTACGGCATCACCGGAATGCTTCCAGCGTGGTTGAACGACATCAACCAGATCCTCTTCATGCGGCTGCTAACGGGGGTCGGCGTGGGTCTCGTCTCTCCCATCCCGAACGCAATCATAACCGAGCGCTTTGAGGGTGAGCCGCAGCGCAGACTTCTTGGCATGACCTCATCTATCTCGATGGTGGCCAACGTGATCGCGAGCCTCGTCAGCGGCGCATTGCTGGCATATGGTTGGCAATATCCGTTTTACACGTTTGCGATAGTGTTCGTTGTTGCTCTGCTCGCTCTAGCAGGCACGCCCTCGGCGCTTCCACATCAAGATGTCAGAAAAAGCAGGCTTAAGGACCTTCCGGGTTCGGTTTACGCGCTTTTCGCCTTCATGAGCGTGAACTTCGCCATCCAATCGATCATCACAACCTCTGTCGCTATATTCATGATATCCGAGCACATCGGCGAGCCGTGGATGATTGGGATAGTGATTTCCTTTCCGGGCCTGGCCTGCTTCCTTATCAGCCCCTTCTATCCGGAAATTCTAAAGGTGCTGAGAAGCTTGGTCGTACCGGCATCGTTTCTCTTGTACGCCATCGGCTATTATATCCTTGCCCATGCGGGAACGGTTATCATCGTGTCTCTCGGAGCATTCCTGGTTGGTGTCGGCAACGCAGCGCTGACCCCGCACATTCTGGCTATGACCTCCGGCAGGATCAATTCGGCGCAACGTGACGCCGCCTTCGGCGTGGTAACTGCCGGAATTGGGGCGGGGATCATACTGTCGCCGTTCTTCCAGTCCTTTGCGGGCACTATCGGCGGCACAGAAGCTCCTCGATTTATCTATCTTGTCGCCACCGGAACCGCGATCGTACTTGCTCTTATTGCCCTTGCTCTCTCAAGGAACAGCAAGCACGTCGCTGTGCATGAATAGCCCGGGGCTGGCAGCAATTGGTTTGCAACAATGACGGATAGCAAACCGGTTCAGACACCTTGAGGCCCCTAAAGCCGAAGCGAGCGGCGCTCAATTTCACGTAGCCGCTCGTTTTTTTTGGAGCCTTAAAGCAATGGCGGTAAGATCTGGCCGTGTGAAAAACCTATTTCACACCATGCATAAGCGAAATAAAGACCGCCGATCCGGGGCCGAGGTTCACCCAGCTGTGGTTGGTCTTCCGCTGCCGGACGACATCAAACGGTCGCAGCTCGATGGGCTCACCTTTATCGAGAATGAGTTGGGCGCGGCCGGAAAGAAGCATCACGCAATCCTCAGTCGGCGTTGCATGCATCAAGGGATGACGGCTAGTGTCAGCCCGGCAATGTTCGATCCCGTTTCGCGTGAAGAACTGATCCGCGATGCCCTCCCAATCATCAGTGGTCAACGCTTGATCCGGAGGCGGCAGGATGAAGAAACGGAAGAGAATCGAACCGGGGGCTGGATAAAATGGAACGCCGCTTCCCGCGTTAAAGCTTTGCCAGATATCCCTGTCCTGCCCCGGCACGAGTTCGAACACCTGTTCGCTCCGTAGATGCGATTGGCGCGAGGCATCCATGCCCACCTCAAACAGTCTGGTCTCAAAAACCATTGGACCCTCCCGAACGGCACACTCAGTTATCGGAAAAACATCTGGCAGCAATATCCCGCCCGATCGGTATCGATGAGGTTGCCGCGGGTGACGGGGCATTGCAGACGTGCAGCATTCGATCCGTTTTCAGAAACAGGAAGTCATGTTCCAATCGTCCGTCCCGCATGACGGCCTGGGCCCGAATGCCCGCCGCCATGGGCTGGAGGTCGTTCAGCGTGAGAGACGGGCAATACTTTCGGCATGCCTCCAGATATCCCTTTCGCCATAGCGAGTCCCGAAGCTCGTTGACGGCCGACCCGGCATTGTTCCAAAGAAGCCGCCATAGGCCCGGAAATGACGCGTATTCGACAACATCCCTCAGATTGATGCTCGTCTTTGCATACCCCTCGCGCGCCATTCCCAGCACTGCGTTGGGACCGACAGTCAAACCTCCGTCGATCATCTTGGTGACATGGATACCGAGGAATGGAAGTGCAGGGTCGGGAACAGGATAGATCAGGTGGCGCACAAGCCCATTGCGCGCTTCAGGAAGCCGATAGTATTCCCCCCGGAACGGAATAATCTGATGATTGATCTTAAGGCCAGCCAGTTTGGCGATACGGTCCGATTGCAGGCCCGCGCACGCGATTAACTGCTTGGCTCTCCATCGGCGCTGCGCTGCTGAAATCTCCACGACATCGGACGTTTCCCGGATTGCCGAGACTTGCGTGTTAAACTCGATCTGCACGCCTTTTGCCGCAAGTTGCGCACCCATTGCTTTGCAGACGGCTTTATAGTCCACGATGCCTGTGGCGTGCACAAATATGGCCGCGACACCCTCGACGAACGGCTCCCGCTCGCGCAGAGCGTTCCGATCAAGCCAATCAAATTCGATGTTGTTCATCTTCGCCCTTTCGGCGAGATCCTTGAGACGGCGATGCTCGAGTTCATTGGTGGCGACGACGAGTTTGCCGCACTCCTCAAAAGGAACTGAATTTTCGCGGCAGAATTCTTTGATTGCATCTGCGCCCTCGCGGCAGAGACGGGCCTTTAAGCTGCCCGGGGCGTAGTAAATTCCGGCGTGGATGACGCCACTGTTATGCCCTGTCTGATGAAGGGCCAAATCATTTTCTTTTTCGAGCAGAACGACATTCGCGCCCGGTCGCTTTTCGAGCACGGCCATTGCCGTGGCAAGGCCGACGATGCCGCCGCCTATGATGCAGACGTCGTGAATCATTTCAAAACTCAGTTCCGATGGGTTGAAGGCAAAAAGCCAGACTATGATTTACCGCTTAGCGAAAGCTCCGCAAGTTCAGCCGTTTTCTGGTAGTGTGACGCCAAAAGCTTTGTTGCAAGCTCCGCATCACGGGCCAAGGCAGCGTCTGTAATCGCTTTGTGCTCATCTTCCTTGACGCGTGATTTGCCCGCCAGGCGAGCAACATGCCGATACCGCTCTCCCGCCTCGAATAGTTGCCCGCTGATGTTGACCAGCCAGCGCGATCCGCAACCGGCCACCAGCGCAACGTGAAAACGCCGATGGACCTCCTCCCATTCAGGGCTGCGAACGCGATTATCTTCGCTGGCCGCGCGCGGCGTGCGCGAAAGACGATGGTAAGCAAGCAGCAACTGCTCCTCCCAAGCGATATTGTGTGCTTCGATAGATTGCCGCAAAGCCATGCTGTCGACAGAGATACGAGCATGGAAGAGGTCATGCAGATCGGCAATCGAGAGCGACGCAACCTTAAAGCCCCGGTGGTCGATTTGGGTGACCAAACTCTCCATGGAGAGACGGCTGAGCGCCTCTCTGACCGGGCTGAGCCCCACGCCGAACCTTAAGGACAACGAGCGAATATTGAGTTTTCCATCTGCCGGCAGGGCAAGCGTCAAAATGTCTTGTCGAAGCGTATCGTAGATGGAGGAGGCAAGGGTTTCCTTGATCTTCCCGTCGGAATCCTCATTGATTACCGAAACCGTTGCAGCTTTCATCGTGGTATGCCCCTGGTTCAGACCGTATGCGCCTAGAATAATCAATCATCCCGGCACAAACTACTATTGACCGATTCTTTTACAAGAATTGGTATTTAGTCCTGAAGATAGCGCTCCAATGTCATCGGCGTTGGTCGGATTGGCGTTTCCCGCACCTCGACGTCACGGAATTCGGTCGCCTCCTCAAACCAACGTTTGCGCGCGGGCAGTCCCCAGGGGAATGCCACCGCGGGGTCGTGAGGATCCCACCGGATCGGCTCGTTTTCCAGGTCCATGACCTGATAATGAGTATTGAAGAGTTCTACCCGGTGCCCGTCGGGATCGCGGAAATAGACGAACAGAGCATGACCCGGACCATGTCTTCCCGGTCCGCGCTCAACCTGCCGGCCGAAGCCGAGCTCGCCCGCCACGTCACACGCCCGCAGCAGATTTTGTGTCTCGGTCGTCATATAGGCGAAGTGGTGAATCCGCGGGCCGTCACCGTTGAACAAAACGATGTCGTGCGGATTGCCCTTTCGCTGCAGGAAAACCGCCCGAACGCTCTCGTCGTCAATTCCAACATACTCGGTCAGCCAGAAGCCAAGCTCCATATAGGAATTCAATGCCTTTGGGAGATCCGGCACCAGTATCTGATAGTGGTCGATGCGAAGCGCGGCCCCGCCTCGATGGTTATGGAAAGAGGTGATTTGGCGAGGCTCAATCGGCATCCGGGCGCAGAACTGCAGCGGAATACCATTGACATCCGTGACATCAAGCGTTCGTCCCTGATACGCGACGTTTGCCCATTCAGCTGTGCAGCCCTTGTCGGAGAAATATGCGTAGGCCTTGTCGAGGTCTTCTTCCGTCAGCACGCGCATGCCGATACGACTGCACTTCGTTTCGCCTTTGACCTCGCGAAGCACGAGACTGTGATGGCAGGCTTCTTCAATCCCCCGCAGATAAAGCACACCATCCTCTTCCGCGGTCACGACGAGGCCAATCACCTGTTCGTAGAACAATCTGCTGGCCGCGATGTCGCGAACCTCCAAACATACATGGCTGCAGCGCGTGATATTGAACGGCGGGTTCAGGTTTATCCTGGGGAGAGACATGACGGAGACCTTCCAAACAAAAGCGGGCTAAACAAGAGCAGGATAGGATCCGCCGTCGAGGTGCAGGTTTTGCCCCGAGATGTATCCCGCCAAATCGCTACAGAGGAACGCGCAAGCCGCCCCGAATTCCTCCGGGCGCCCCAAGCGGCGCGCTGCAATACTTTCAACCTGCCTCGTCCGCGCCTGTTCGAAAGTGATATTCTCTCGTTTCGCGGCCGCATGCGCCATGAAGACCTGGCGATCCGTATCGATCCTCTCGGGCAGCAGATTGTTGATGGTAATATTGTAGCGCGCAACATCGAGTGAGATGGCCTTCATCGCGGCCGTCAGCCCTGCCCTCGGCGCGGACGAAAGGCTCATATGCGGTCGAGGCGTCGTTACCATCGCCGAGGTAATATTGATAATCCGGCCAAAACCCCGGTCCTTCATTCCCGGCAACAGCGAACGCGTTAGCAGCAACGGTGCAATCATATTCTGCCCAACGCCAACAGCCCAATCTTCCTCCGCAACATCAAGAAAGGCGCGAGGTGTCGGGCCCGAACTGTTATTGATCAGAATATCCGCATTGGGCATTGCCGCAATGATTTGTCCACGGCCCTCAGCCGTTGTCACGTCGCAGCAAAGGCCCCGCGCTTTGCCTGCGTTGCGAAGGTTGATCTCTTTGCTGGCGGCTTCGACGTCTGAGGGGGTCCTGCCCGTCACCAGGACGTCTACGCCCTCCGCGGCCAATGCGATTGCGCACGCGCGGCCCAGCCCGCGACTGGAACCGCATACGATCGCGCTTCGCCCTTTAATCCCTAAGTCCATGATTCGCCTTCCCGCTCGATCCGAATGGCTCATCCTCGTTTCCATACGTAAAAAGACATAAATCCCTCAACGGCGCAAGTATGATCGATTATTTTCTATTGCAGACAAGATAATCGATCTGTTACGCTCCCTCCAGACAGTTAGGAGGAGCCCGTAGTGAACATATTGGCAGCAGTCTCGCGAAAGATTGGTGCGCCGATGCACCTGGAAGAGTGTCAGCTGGAGGAGCCTAGGGATGATGAGGTATTGGTTCGCCTTATCGCCACCGGCATCTGCCATACGGACATGGCGATGCGAGACCACAAGATATATCCGATCCCGCATCCTGCTGTCTTCGGGCATGAAGGTGGCGGTATCGTCGAAGGGGTCGGGCGGAGCGTGACCTCTGTTCGGCCTGGCGATCATGTCGTTCTGAGTTTTGGCTTCTGCGGGCACTGCCAAGCCTGTGAGAGCCATCATCCCAGCTATTGCGAACACTTCGACGACTACAATTTCCATGGCACGCGAGGCGACGGTGGTACCCCCCTTTCACAGGAGGGAACGCCGATCTCCTTCTTTCAGGCGCAATCTTCCTTCGCCACGCATACGGTTTGCAATGAACGACACGTCGTCCAAGTGCCGAAGACCATCCCGCTTGACCTGCTTTGTCCCCTCGGCTGCGCCGTCCAAACCGGCGCCGGCGGCGTGATCAACTCGCTCGGGCTGAAATTTGGGCAGTCGATCGCGATATTCGGTACCGGCTCCGTGGGGCTCTGCGCATTGATGGCGGCAAAAATGGTCGGCGCTTCGGAAATCATCGCGATCGATCGCAATCCGGCTCGCTTGGCGCTCGCCAAGGAGCTGGGGGCAACAGTCATCGTGAATGCGACCGATGGTCCTGTCGTCGAGGCCGTTCGTCGAGCGGTGCCCGGAGGCGTCGATTTCACATTCGAAACGACAGCCAGCATGACCCTCCTAAGACAGGCAACCGAAGTCCTCGCCCGCCGGGGTACCTGCGGTTTCGTCGGAGGTATTCCGGCTGGAACCGAGGTCACGCTGGACGTCGAATGGATGATGACCGGCGGCCGGAGCTTCCGCGGCATTATTCTCGGAGACAGCGATCCGAAATCATTCCTACCGAAGATGGCCAAGGCGATCGAGAACGGGTCGTTTCCGATCGATCGCATCATAACCCGCTACCCATTTGAGCGTATCAATGATGCCATCGCTGACAGCGAATCCGGAAAGTCAATCAAGGCGGTTCTTCAATTCCCAGCCTGAGCAAGCAGAAGAAATCTGCCGAAGTTTGAGATGCGGTGAGGACGTTTCGTGGACACAAAGACCTATGATGTTGTGCTGATCGGCTATGGCCCGGTCGGTGCCTTATTGGCAAATATGCTGGGCCGCGATGGCATTTCGGTGCTGGCGGTCGATCGCATGGGCGATATTTATGACAAGCCGCGGGCTATCAACATCGATCACGAAGTCATGCGCGCGCTGCAATCGATTGGATTGGCTGATGAGATAGAGCCGAAAACCATTTCCCATCCCGGTACCGATTTCATCGGCATCAATGACCGGTTGATAAAGGTCTTTGAACCTCCGGTGAAGCCCTATCCACTCCACTGGCCGCCCAACTTGATGTTCATACAGCCGGAGTTTGAACCGGTCCTGCGCGAAGGCGCCGAACGGTTTTCGTGCGTAACCGTCATGCTGAACACGACGTTCCTGGAACTGACGCAGGACGGTGATGGCGTCGACGTTGCGTTCGAACAGAATGGTATCAAGAGCGTCGCCCGGGCGAAATACGTCATCGGCTGCGACGGTGGAACAAGCGGTGTCCGCAAGCTGCTTGGCGTCAAACAGGATAGTCTCGACTTCGACGAATGGTGGACGGTCATCGATGCCTGGCAGAAGAAACCCACGCCTCTTCCTCGGAGAACCACCCAATATTGCCGGCCAGATGGCCCCGCTACCTACGTTGTCGGTCCCAAAACCCTGCGGCGATGGGAAATCAAGCTCATGCCCGGCGAGACGCCCGAAGACTTTGCGGACGATGACCATGTGCGCAAACGTCTGTCAGCCTACGTCGATCCCGACGCCATCGATCTTTGGCGTGTAGCGACCTATCGCTTCCATGCGCTCGTTGCTCACCAATGGCAGGTCGGCCGCGTTTTCCTGGCCGGCGATGCGGCTCATCAAATGCCACCCTTCATGGCGCAAGGCCTTTGCTCCGGTGTCCGCGACGTCGTGAATTTGAGCTGGAAACTCAATGGAGTCCTGCGTGGCAAATTCGATCCGTCTCTCCTTGGATCTTACGAAGTGGAACGAAAGCCTCATATCCGCCAACTGGTTGCCACAGCCAAACAGCTGGGAGAGATCATCGGGGAGCTTGACGTCGAAAAAGCGCGCAAGCGTGACGCAGCCCTCGGCGACGAACTCGACAGCGGTCGAGCTGTGACACTTCGCCAGCGGCTCATTCCCGATCTGGAGCAAGGAATTTTAGCGCGGGATGTCGATGGGCATCTGGCATTGGCGACCGGAACATTGTTTCCGCAGCCGGAGGTTCGCACAGCCAAGCTGCCAAGTGTCCTGTTGGACGATATCGTCGGCGAGAAATTTCTCATCGTGACGAGAGGTTCGCCGAACATCCGTCTACTGGATGATGACATCGGCTACATCGTTCTTCACCTGCTTTCGCCGGAAGCCATTCCCTCCAGGGACGGCGAGTTTATCGATCTCACAGGAACGCTCAGCGCCTGGATGGAAAAGTATCAGGCGCAGGTAGCCGTGATCCGACCCGACAAATACGTTTTCGGGATCGCCTCATCGTCGGACGACCTTTCAGCATTGCTTCGGCAACTGCGCGATCAAGTCCCTACAGCAGCCCAAAATCATGCTCTTATTTCGACAAGGATCGCCCGATGAAGTTCGCAACGATCAAAAGCGCAAATGGTTTGCTTCCCGTTGTCATAAGCGGCGAAGAACTCGTCTTGCTCGGCGACAGGTTCAAGGATCTTAATTCGATTGTCGAAGGAGGTAAAGGAGCACTCGAAATCGTCGAGGGCGTCCTGGCAAGCGCCAATGCGAAACGCATGCCCTTGGTCGGTGCGTCCTTCGTCGCCCCGATAACTCGCTTCCGTCGCGATATCCTTTGCACCGGCTGGAATTATTGGGACCACTTTGATGAAGGAAAGGAGATGCGGGCTCAACAAGACCGTCCGAAAGCCCCCACCTTCTTCACCAAGAGCCCAGACACTGTTTGCGGCCCATGCGACCCAATTTCAGTCGATCAGCAAATTTCGCAAACGTGGGATTATGAAGCGGAAGTGGCGTTGGTTTTTGGCAAGACCGGCAGATCAATTCCGAGCGCTCGGGCTCTGGATCATGTTTTCGGCTACATGCTTGCAAACGACGTTTCCCAGAGAGACTTACAACGTCGCCATGGCGGTCAGTGGATGAAGGGAAAGAGCATCGACGCGACCATGCCGCTCGGCCCCTTCCTCGTCACCCCGGACGAATTCGATCCGCAGGACGAGCATATCGAACTGCTTCTCAACGAAACGGAGATGCAGTCAGCCAGTACCCGCCAAATGGCATTCTCGATCCCCGATCTTATTGCGGAACTTTCGCTCGGCATGACCGTGCGAGCGGGAGATGTCCTTCTTACCGGAACGCCAAGCGGCGTCGGACAGTCCCGGAAGCCTCCCGTCTTCCTGAAGGACGGTGACGAAATCATCATTCGGTCAACGAGCCTTGGCCAGCAGAGAAACAAGGTGCGGGAAGTCGATCTGTACGGCACGTCCGATGTTGTCATGGAAAGCTAGGGCATCCTTGGCAGGACAAAAAGGATGAATGACGACAAACGGAGCGTATTTACCAGTTGCCACGTCGCTCTGATCTTTTCGTTTGCCCTATGTATTTTAGGCGCGTTCAGATTGACGGTAGGCGCCGACAGCCCTGTCTTCTGGACGAATTGATTGGCCGTCGGAACCTGATTTCCTGAAGAGATCATGGATAAAAAGCGCTGAGCCGGCTCGATCGCTGTTTTTCACAGGTGAAATATATGCTGCGGATTTGGCGGTATACAGCGCGCTTGGTCATCCATACCTTGCCATGAACAATAGATGATCGAGGACATTGCGATGCTGACGAAACCTGATAAGGCCACGGCGATTACTCTTTGGAACGGTTACGAAATTCCGCGGCTCGGCATGGGCTGCTGGGCGATCGGCGGTCCGTTCTACGCAGGCGATGTGCCGCTTGGCTGGGGAGAGGTCGACGATCATGAATCGATCCGTGCCATTCACCGCGCCGTCGATCTCGGCATCCGTTTCTTTGATACGGCTTCGAACTATGGCGCAGGGCATTCCGAGAAAGTCGTCGGCCGCGCGATTGGCAATCGCGACGATATTGTCATCGCTACGAAGTTCGGTTTCGCAACCGACGAGGAAAGCAAGCAGGCGACGGGTGCCTTTGCCGATCCCGCCTTCATTCGCAAGTCCGTCGAGACGTCACTGAAGCGGCTGAAGCGTGAGCGGCTGGATCTACTCCAGTTTCACCTGAACGACTTTCCGTTGGAGGCGTCCGACGAGGTCTTCGAAACGCTTGAGATCCTGAAAGCCGAAGGCAAGATCGATGCGTTCGGTTGGAGCACTGATTACCCTGATCGCGCGTCCCGACACACCAATCGGACGGGTTTCGTCTCCGTCCAGCACACGATGAACGTCTTCGAGCCGGTTCCTGACATGATCGATGTGATCGAAAAGAACGGCCTGATCTCTATTAATCGCGGTCCCCTGGCCATGGGACTTCTCACCGGAAAATTCACGCCTGAAAAGACCGTCGGCGCAAAGGACGTACGCGGCGCAAGCCTTGTTTGGATGGTCTATTTCAAGGATGGCAAGATTGCACCGGAATTTGCTGCGCGGCTGGATGCTGTGCGTGACCTGCTGACGGCGGATGGACGGACGCTGACACAGGGCGCTCTTGCCTGGCTATGGGCGCGCTCCAGCCGTACATTGCCGATACCGGGCTTCCGGACCGTCGCTCAGGTGGAAGAAAATGCAGGGGCATTGCAGAAAGGTCCGCTGCCGCGGGAGGTAATGGACGGGATCGACGCGGCCCTTACCGGCCTTTAGGCGCGATTGCGCACCTTGAACGCCAGCACTTTAGATGGACGAACGCTTTGTCGTCGTAAATCGATAGGAAACAGGCCCTCTGCGTGTTGAACTCTTATCGCGCGCCCATTTAATGGGCACGCGATATGCAGTTTTTGGGCAGAGTACGATCACCCTATAAATTTTCCATTCAATAACAACACATTGAGCTTTGGCACGCCTCTTGCTTCTGAACAAGCTGAGTTGGTGGCTAGGGTTCCGGCGCTTTAAAAGCGTGCTGGTCCGAGAGCTGCCGTCGGTGGGGGAGAAATCCCACCGGATGCACGGCGGGACAAAAGCCCGGGAGACCTCGTAAGCCAAGGGATTGGCGGCGCGATGGTCTTTGCCGATCCCTTTTTGATGAAAAGCAAAAGGGGAATTTCAATGCAGACTTTTTCGAAACTTCTTTCCATCACCGCCCTGACCGCCTCGCTGATGCTGGGCTTCGGAACCTCTGCCGATGCCGCGCAGAAGACCGAGTTCAAGGTTGCCTGGTCGATCTACGTCGGCTGGATGCCCTGGGGCTATGCGAGCGACCACGGCATCGTCAAGAAATGGGCCGACAAATACGGCATCAAGATCGACGTCACTCAATTCAACGACTACGTCGAATCGATGAACCAGTATACGGCCGGCGCCTTCGATGCCGTGACGCTCACCAACATGGACGGCCTTTCCATTCCGGCCGCCGGCGGCGTCGACACGACCGCCGTCATCGTCGGCGACTTTTCGAACGGCAATGACGCCGTTATCCTCAAGGACAAGGCGAGCCTTGCCGACATCAAGGGCCAGAACGTCAATCTAGTCGAATATTCCGTTTCGCATTATCTGCTCGCCCGCGCACTGGAAAGCATCAAGCTCAGCGAGCGAGATGTGAAGGTCGTCAATACCTCCGACGCAGACATGGTCGCCGCTTACAAGACGCCCGACGTCTCCGCCGTGGTCACCTGGAACCCGCTGGTTTCCACCATCCTCGAGGATCCCACCGCCAAGAAAGTCTTCGACAGCTCGCAGGTGCCCGGCGAAATCATCGACCTGATGGTGGCCAATACCAATGTGCTCAAGGACAACCCCAACTTCGGTAAGGCACTGGCCGGCATCTGGTATGAGACGGCAGCGCTGATGAAGGCGGATACGGCGGATGGCAAGGCCGCCCGCGAGACGATGGGGTCGGCATCCGGCACCGATCTCAAGGGCTTCGAAGCGCAGATCGTCGCGACCAAGCTCTTCGACAAACCCGCCGACGCCGTTGCCTTCACAGCGTCGCCGAGCCTTCCGAAGACGATGGATCTCGTGCGCAACTTCCTGTTCCAGAAAGGCCTGCTCGGCAGTGGCGCGGCGTCTGCCGATGTCATCGGCATCGAGATGCCGGATGGCAAGGTTCTCGGCGACAACGGCAACGTCAAGCTGCGCTTCACCGAGACCTACATGAAGGCGGCCGCTGACGGCGCGCTCTGAGCGAAGTTCGACCGGCGGCGCGGGAAGACCGCGCCGCGTCATCCTTTCATCAGCGGAGCTTTCCTCATGCGCTGGATCAACACCAAGCCGAGCCGGGGCGCGCAATTTGCCCTGATGCTGCTGCCCTTCGTCCTGATCGTCGTCGCCTATATCTTCGGATCGACGGCGCGGCTGGCGGAAAACGCCAATGACAAGCTGCTGCCCAATCTCTCCGGCTTCGTCCAGGCGATCGACCGCATGGCCTTCATCGCCGATCAGCGCACCGGCGAGTACCTGCTCTGGTCGGACACCTGGGCAAGCCTAGTTCGGCTTTTCGCGGGTCTCGGCATCTCCACGCTGACGGCGCTTTTTATCGGCATGCTCATCGGCATGCTGCCCTATCTGCGGGCGCTGCTCGCTCCCTTCGTCGCCGTCATCTCGATGGTGCCGCCGCTGGCGCTGTTGCCGATCCTCTTCATCGTCATGGGCCTCGGCGAGACCTCGAAGATCGCCCTCATCGTGATCGGCGTCGCACCGACGATGATCCGCGACCTGGCGCTGAAGGCGCTGGAATTGCCGCGCGAGCAGATCGTCAAGGCCGAGACGCTTGGCGGCTCCTCCTGGCAGATAGCCCTGCGCGTCGTGCTGCCGCAGATCCTGCCGCGGCTGATCACGTGCCTCAGGCTGCAGCTCGGCCCCGCCTGGCTGTTCCTGATCGCGGCCGAGGCGATCTCATCGGATTCCGGTCTCGGCTACCGCATCTTCCTCGTCCGCCGCTATCTCTCGATGGACATCATCTTTCCCTATGTCGTCTGGATCACGCTGCTTGCCGTGCTGACGAACTACATTCTCGACCGCATCCGCATTGCTGTCTTTCCCTGGTCGGAACTGGAGAAGCGGGCATGAGCGAACTCAGGATCGAAAATGTCTGGAAGGAGTATGGCGACCAGATCGTGCTCGAAGATATCTCGCTGACCGTCACCTCGCGCGCCTTCGTCGCCCTTGTCGGCCCTTCCGGCTGCGGCAAGTCGACATTCCTGCGCATGCTGCTCGGCCAGGAGCAGCCGACCAGAGGCCAGATCCTGCTCGATGGCGAACTGCTGCCGGCCGAGCCTGGTCCTGATCGCGGCGTCGTCTTCCAGCGCTACTCTGTCTTTCCGCATCTGACCGTGCTCGGCAATGTGCTGCTCGGCAAGGAATTCTCCGATGCGCGCCACAAGGCCAAGCTCTTCGGCACAGCGCGGCGGAACGCGATCACCGAGGCGCGGCAATTAATCGGCGAAGTCGGCCTTGCCGGCGCGGAAGACAAATATCCGGCGCAACTTTCCGGCGGCATGCAGCAGCGCCTGGCGCTTGCCCAGGCGCTGATCATGAAACCGAAGGTGCTGCTGCTCGACGAGCCTTTCGGCGCGCTCGATCCGGGCATTCGCGCCGAGATCCATACGCTGATGAAACGGCTTTGGCATGAAACGCAGATGACCGTCGTCATGGTCACCCATGACATGCGCGAGGCCTTTACGCTCGCGAGCCGGGTCATCGCTTTCGAACGCCGTCGCGACCGGCCCGAGGAAAAGGAACGCTACGGCGCGACCATCACCAAGGACATTTCCATCTGGCCGCCGCGCCTTGCAGGCGAGCCATCGATTTTCAGCCCCGATCGGGACGGCCCGGTTGCTTCCCTGGGGCACCGCCGGGACGACCTGGCTTCGTCAGGAGACATTCAGCCATGACACATGCCAGACGTTCGCCGGAAGACATAGCCGCCAACCGCGCGCGCTACGAGGAGCATCAAAGGAAGGGGCTGGACTTCGCTCCCAAGGCACTGCCGGAGGCAAGCCCGCTGCCGGCACCAGAAATCGCGGCCGACACGATCATCCACCGCGAAGTCATCCCGGGGGGCTGGTACTGGTCGACCCATATCAGGAAGAACGAAGTGTTCCGCATCAGCCTCGATCATGGCTTCTCGACGGTTTCCCTCGTCGCCTGGAGCGCTGCCGACACCAGCGAGCGGCTGAACTTGCCCGATACGGTGAAGATGCAGTGGACCACCGCGCTCGGCAAAGGCCGGGTGATCTTCTCCGATATGGGGAGGGTGATGTTTTCGGTAACGGAAGATAGCTCCAGCGCCCATGACGGGCTGATGGGCGGCTCCACCTTTGCGTCCAACGCGGCAAAATATGGAGACGGCAACCGCAATACCCGCGACAACCTGATCCTGCTTGCCACCAAGGCCGGGCTCGACAAGCGCGATATTCCGTCGGTGCTGGCACTCTTTGCCCCGGTCCGCGTCGATCAGGACGGCGTGTTCCTGTGGAAGCCGGAGCTGCTGCATGGGCACGACTATGTCGAGCTGCGCGCCGAGATGGATATGATCGTCGGCTTTTCCAATTGCCCGCATCCGCTCGATCCCGACCCCGGCTATCGGCCGAACCCGGTCACCGTCACCCGCATCGCGGCAACCGTGCCCGCGGCCGACGATCTTTGCCGGACCGCGACCGCCGAGGCTGTGCGCGGTTTTGAAAACAACGCGCTGGCGACGATGTGAGAGGGAGCAAGACCATGACTGATTTTATCCAGACAGCTCCGGGCCGCACGCTCGAAAACACCGCGCAGGACCATTACATCCCGGCCGAGGCACCGTTCTCAACGGTGATCCGGAAGGGCCAGACCATCCGCATCGAGGACTCATTCGGCCAGCAGGCGATCGACACGCTGTTCTACAATGCCACGGATTTTTCCGAGCGCTATTCCAACCAGGATACGATACGCGAACAGGGCGCCGCCTATATCTCGACCGGCACGAAAGTCATCTCCAATGAAGGCCGGGTGATGCTGACCATGACCGCCGACAGCTGCGGGCGGCACGACACCTCGGCCGGAGCATGCTCCTGCGAAAGCAATACGGTGCGCTTCGGTCACGGCACCAGATATCTCCATGCCTGCCGGGACAATTTCGTTCTCGAAGTCTCAAAGCACGGCATGAGCAAGCGCGACGTCGTCCCCAACATCAACTTCTTCATGAACGTGCCGATCGAGCCGAGCGGCGAGATGACGATCGTCGACGGGATTTCCGCGCCGGGCGACTATGTGGAGCTGAAAGCCGAGATGGACGTGCTGCTTGTCATCTCCAACTGCCCGCAGATCAACAATCCCTGCAACGGTTTTGATCCGACACCGGTCCGGGTGCTGGTCTGGGATAGCGAGGCCTGACATGTTCAAGAAGGTTCTGATCGCAAACCGGGGCGAAATCGCCGTCCGCATCATCAAGACATTACAGCGCATGGGTATCGCCTCCGTTGCCGTCTATTCGGATGCCGACCGCTTTTCCAAGGCGGTGCTTATGGCGGACGAGGCGGTAAGACTTGGCCCGGCACCGGCGGCCGAAAGCTATCTCGACGTCGATGCCGTCATTGCCGCCTGTAAGGCGACCGGTGCCGAGGCCGTGCATCCGGGCTACGGCTTCCTTTCGGAAAATATCGGCTTTGCGGAGCGGCTGGCGAAAGAGGGCATCATCTTCATTGGTCCAACGCCCGACAACATCGCCGCTTTCGGGCTGAAGCACACGGCCCGCGAATTGGCACGCGAGAGCGGCGTGCCCCTGCTGCCCGGCAGCGGACTGCTGGAGACGAGCGACGCAGCACTCACGGCCGCAACCGACATCGGCTATCCGGTGATGCTGAAATCGACGGCCGGCGGCGGCGGCATCGGCATGCAGCTCTGCGACGACCCGGAAAGCCTGAAGGCAGTCTTCGACAGCGTGCAGCGCACCGCGCGCGCAAGCTTCGGCGATGCACGCGTCTATCTCGAACGCTTCGTCGCCAAGGCCCGCCATGTCGAGGTGCAGATCTTCGGCGACGGCAATGGCCGGGTGATCGCACTGGGCGAACGCGACTGCTCGCTGCAGCGCCGGAACCAGAAGGTGATCGAGGAGACCCCGGCGCCTGGGTTGTCGGACGCGGTTCGCGCGCGCCTGCACGCCGCCGCCGTCGCGCTCGGCACCTCCGCCCACTACCGATCGGCAGGAACAGTCGAATTCATCTATGATCCGGCACGCGAGGAATTCTACTTCCTCGAGGTCAACACGCGTCTGCAGGTCGAGCATCCGGTCACTGAAGCCGTCTTCGGCATCGATCTCGTCGAGTGGATGATCCGTCAGGCGGCCGGCGAAGACGTGCTCACCGGCAAAGAAAATCTCGTTCCCAAGGGCGCAGCGATTGAGGCGCGCATCTATGCCGAGATGCCGCATGCCGGGTTCAGGCCGAGCGCGGGGCTGCTGACCGAAGTTATCTTTCCGGAAAACGTGCGTGTCGACGGCTGGATCGAGACGGGCACCGAAGTCAGCCCCTACTACGACCCCATGCTCGCCAAGCTGATCGTAAAGGCTGAGGATCGGCCCGCCGCGATCAAAGCACTCGGCAAGGCACTCGAAGACAGCATGATTTCCGGCATCGAGACCAACCTCGACTATTTGAAAGCGATTGCGGCTTCCGATCTGCTGGCGAGCGGCAATGTGGCGACGACCGCGCTCAAGGATTTCACCTTCGTGCCCGATGTCGTCGAGGTGATCACGCCGGGCGCTCAATCGAGCCTGCAGGAGCTGCCGGGGCGACTGGGTCTCTGGCATGTCGGGGTACCGCCAAGCGGGCCGATGGACGAGCGATCCTTCCGCCACGCCAATCGGCTAGTCGGAAATGCCGACGAGACGGCGGCGCTGGAACTCACAGTCTCCGGCCCGACGCTGAAATTCTTCTCGGATGTGACGATCGCACTTGCCGGCGCGCAAATGCCGATGGCCCTCGACGGTGCACCGGTTCCGCACGACGCGGCAATCCTCGTCAAAGCGGGCCAGACGCTTACGATCGGAGCGATCACCGGTGCCGGCCAGCGCGCCTATCTCGCCGTTGCGGGTGGGTTCGAAGCGCCGGAGGTGCTTGGTTCTCGCGCAACCTTCGGCCTGGGGCAATTCGGAGGCCATGCGACGGGAACGCTGCGCGCTGGCCATGTGCTGCGGCTTGCCCGCGCTCCGCAGCCGACATCGAAGCCGGCTACCGAACCAGCTCAGCTCTCGCGCAGTTGGGAGGTCGGCGTTCTCTACGGTCCGCACGGCGCTCCCGATTTCTTCCTCGAGGAAGATATCGAAACGCTGTTTACAACCGAATACGAGGTTCATTTCAACAGTGCCCGCACCGGCGTACGCTTGATCGGCCCCGCGCCGAAATGGGCACGCACCGATGGCGGCGAGGCGGGGCTTCATCCTTCCAACTTGCACGACAATGCCTATGCGGTCGGCGCAATCGACTTTACCGGCGACATGCCGATTATTCTAGGCCCCGACGGCCCGAGCCTCGGCGGCTTCGTTTGCCCGGCCGTGATTGCGCGCGACGAGCAATGGAAGATGGGCCAGTTCAAACCGGGCGACACGATCCGCTTCCATGCGGTTAAACGCGCCGAAGACCCGATCGCCGGGCCGGTGGTCAAGCGCATCGGCGTTGACGCCGGTGCCGCGATCATCGCAAACAGCGAAGCGGGACCGGTTCCCGTGGTCTATCGCCGCCAGGGCGACGACAATCTGCTGGTCGAATACGGCCCTATGCAGCTCGACATCGCGCTGCGCCTGCGCGTGCATCTCCTGATGCAGGCGATCAAGGATGCGAAGCTTCCGGGGCTCGTCGATCTCACGCCCGGCATACGGTCGCTGCAGATCCATTATGACGGAACCAGCCTCACCCGCACGCGCCTTCTCGGCCTCTTGAGCGAGATCGAGGCTTCCCTGCCGCCGGCGCAGGCGGTGAAGGTCCCAAGTCGTATCGTGCATCTGCCGCTCTCCTGGAACGATCCCGACGCCGAACTTGCTATGCGCAAGTATCAGGAACTCGTCCGCCCCAATGCGCCCTGGTGCCCGTCGAATATCGAGTTCATCCGCCGCATCAACGGCCTGGCCGACGAACAGGCGGTGCGCGACGTCGTCTTCGACGCCAGCTATCTCGTTCTCGGGCTGGGCGACGTCTATCTCGGCGCACCCGTCGCCACACCGATGGATCCCCGGCATCGGTTGGTGACGACGAAGTACAATCCGGCCCGGACATGGACGCCGGAAAACGCCGTCGGCATCGGCGGCGCCTATATGTGCATCTACGGCATGGAAGGCCCCGGCGGCTATCAGCTCTTCGGCCGGACGATCCAAGTCTGGAACACCTGGCGCCAGACGCCGGCCTTTTCCAAGGGAAAGCCCTGGCTGCTGGACTTCTTCGACCAGATCCGCTTCTTCCCCGTCAGCCACGAGGAACTGACCGAGGCGCGCGCCGCCTTCCCGCATGGCGGCTATCCGATCCGCATCGAGGAGAGCGAATTCTCCTATGCGGCCTATGAGGCGGACCTTGCCACCAACGCGGAAGCCATCGACGCCTTCAAGACCCGCCAGCAATCGGCTTTCGAAGCCGAACGCCAGCGCTGGAAGGATCTCGGCCTCGACAGTTTCGTCGTCGACGAGGGCACTGGCCCCGGACTTGGAGGCGATATTCCCGAAGGCTGCTTCGGCGTCGAAAGCGCCGTGCCCGGCAACGTCTGGAAGATCCTCGTCGAGGAAGGCCAGCCGGTCGCCGCCGGCGAGACGCTTGCCATCATCGAATCCATGAAGATGGAAATCAATGTGACCGCCCATGCCGCCGGCCGCGTCCGCGATCTGCGCGCTGGCCCCGGCCGCAACGTCAAAGCCGGCGATGTTCTCGTCGTGCTGGAGGAAATCTGATGCTCCCTGCCATTCTCGATCTTGCTTCGCTCCAATCCGCCTATGCATCCGGCTTGTCGCCCGTCGATCTTGTCGAGGAGGTGATCATCCGCCGCAAGGCGTCCGACGATCCGGCGATCTTCATCACGCCGACTCCGGACGAAGAACTGCGCGCCGCCGCCCGGGAACTGATGGCCCGAGCGCCCGACCCCAACAGCCTGCCGCTCTGGGGCATTCCCTTTGCGGTCAAGGATAATATCGACGTAGCGGGCCTTCCGACCACGGCCGCCTGCCCGGCTTTCTCCTATCATCCCGACGTGGATGCGACGGTGGTGTCCCGGCTAAGAGCCGCCGGCGCGCTGGTGATCGGCAAGACCAATCTCGACCAGTTCGCCACCGGCCTCAACGGCACGCGCTCGCCGCATGGCGCACCGCGCTCTGTCTTCGACAAGGATTATGTCTCGGGCGGCTCGAGTTCCGGCTCAGCGGTTGCCACAGCCTCCGGCCTGGCGAGCTTCGCGCTCGGCACTGACACGGCCGGCTCCGGCCGCGTGCCGGCGGCCTTCAACAATCTCGTCGGCATCAAGCCGACGCCGGGGCTTGTGCCGAATGTCGGCGTCGTGCCCGCCTGCCGCAGCGTCGACGTCGTCACCATCTTTGCCGCGACCGTCGGTGATGGCGTCGTTATCCGCAAGGTGATGGAGGGCTATGACGCCGCCGATCCGTTCTCACGCAAGGCCGCTCCCGTCCGCCTGCCCGCCTCGGGCCTCCAGATCGGCGTCCTCGACGGAGCCGAGCGGGAATTCTTCGGCAACAGTGATGTCGAGGCTCTCTACGATGCCGCTATCGAAAGGGCCCGCGCCCTTGGCGCCACCATCGTTGCCTTCGACTACGCACCATTCCGGCAGGCAGCCGAACTGCTCTACAACGGTCCCTGGGTCGCCGAACGACTGGCGGCAGTGAAGGATTTTCTCGCCAGCAATGCCGGGGATTTCGATCCGACCGTGCGCACCATCATCGAAGGCGCGAAAGCCTATGACGCCGTCGACGCCTTCGAGGGCAGATACAAGCTCGAAGCGCTGCGCCAGAAGACCAGGCAGGAGTGGGAGAAGGCTGATATCCTGATGCTGCCGACCTCGCCGACCACCTATACGGTCGAGGAGATGATGGCCGATCCGATTGTGAAAAACGGTCATTTCGGCCGGTACACCAACTTCGTCAATCTGCTCGATTGCGCGGCAATCGCCATCCCCGCCGGCTTCGACGCGGACGGCCATCTGCCGGCCGGCGTGACGCTGATCGGCCCGGCCTTTACCGACGATGCCCTCGCGCCCTTCGCCGACGCCATGCACCGGAGCTTGAACGCGGGGATGGGCAAGGATCGCATGGCAGCAATCCCCGAGGCGAGCCGGGTACCGCAGGCCGATGACGGCTCGGTGCCGATCGTCGTCGTCGGGGCACATCTGAGCGGCATGCCACTCAACCATGAACTCACCTCTTCCGGCGGATACCAGCTGAAGACCTGCCGGACGGCGGGTGACTACCGCCTCTTCGCATTGCCGGGAACCGTCCCGCCGAAGCCGGGGCTCGTACGCGACCCAAGCTTTTCGGGCGGGGGCGTGGAGGTCGAGGTCTGGGCGGTATCACCCGAGGCCTTCGGCCGCTTCGTCCAGAAAATCCCCGCACCGCTCGGTATCGGCAAGATCTCGCTGGATGACGGCACCGCGGTGTCGGGTTTTCTCTGCGAAGCCCACGCCGTCGCGGATGCGCTGGATATCACCGACCTCGGCGGCTGGCGTGCTTACCTCGGGGCGAAACAGGCAAGTTAGGAGAGCTTATGATTGCTAGCACCAAGGGGATGATCATGGCGATTGCAGATATGATCGCGCGCCTTCTTCGCGAAGGATTCATCGCTCGAACTCAAGCCATCGGCCTAAATTAGCTGTTTAGCCCAGGCATTTGATGAAGTGGATCGAGAGTGGGTGAAGTGTTCGGGCTGTGAAGCCCACGCTTTGCAAATGAACTCGTGAGGTGTGAGGCCCTTGAGGGTCTTTAGCCTGCGACCGAAATCATAAGTCGGCGAGCGGCTGGCGGTTAGTCGATTATTTTGGGAGCAGACCGCTCGATGCGAACATCCAGGCGAATGACGCGGGTTCCGAAGAGGTCAGGCCCGGTTAAAGTCTCGAAGACAGGCATGAAGACCGGGCGAACGATAGTCAGTTTCGTCGCAAAGTGCTTGAGGTTATCGCCAACGCTTGTCATCTCGCCACGTTCATCAGCGCCGACAATAAGAAGATTACCAGCAAACGGTGAGGCGTGGCCCTTCAAGTCGGTTACGCTATGAAGCCCGTCGGTCATGCTATTTGCACCGACGTAGACGAGATGAGAGCGCTCGATGCAAACAACATCGACCACTCTGCATCCGATCAATTTGGAGATATGCGCAAGCTGATCTCCTGCGGGGATCATCACTGTCCGGATCGTTTCGGCGGCTGCGTCCAAAAGATAGGATTTGACTTCAGGCATAATAATTTTAGTTCACCAACCGTGATCTCAGTCTGATAGGCTTGTGAGGCCCTCTGGATGCGTACGTGCCGCCTTGAGCATTAGAGCCAAAAGATACTGTCTCTATAGACATAGGGCCTCACAATTTTTACAAGCGCCAAAATTCGCCCGGTGCGTTTCCTTTTCTTCAACGGAGGGAAGCCTTCGTGATCATCTTACGGTTGAGAGAGCGGGCGACGGTATCGCAGACACTCCGATCGCTACATTTGCGGTGGAAACACTTCACAAGGATGCGCGGAACTCGACGCCAAGCTACTTGGAACATAAGCGCTCGTTATGACGCAATGACTGAGACTGCATCACTCGGTGTCGGATCGCTCGCTCTCCAAACTCGATTGCTCCAATAAACGGGAAACCGCGTTGCCCGCTTGACGTGCGAGCTCATCGAAATATTCCTCAAAATACCTCCGAGCGATGATGGAGGTCATGGAGAGGCTGCGTCGTGGATCAACGATCAGCGACAGCACCATCGGTGGTAAACCACGATCTGCTATCCGGGAGCAATGTATTCCCTCACCATCCTCCAAGGGCATGCCTTTAGCCACGGCCGTCACACCGAAACCGCAACCCTCACGGACCATGGAACGCATGAGCGACAAGCTATTGGTCGTCAGGACGGGTTGCAACCTTGTGCCGATACGGGCTGCGGCAATGTCGACAACATCACGCAAGTGGCTACTTGCATCGGGGACGATCGTCGGCTTTTGGAAGAAGTCTTCGATAGACATGCTATCCGGTTGCTTGACGCCGGTACCTACAGGCAACATAGCCATCAGGTGAAAGTCAGCTGAGCGCGTGACAACGACCCCCGGCAGAGGCGGAGGGCTAAACGTCAGTCCGAAGTCTACGCCTCCGTCCCTGACCAGTTGACGCACACGGTCCGAATCCGCCACCGTGACCGAGTTGCGAATGCGAAGATGATCCTTCATGAACCGCGCAATCGCCGCGGGCAGAAAGTCGGGCACAGTTTCGTGGGAGGCCGCGATTTTCACCTCGCCACGGCGAAGTCCTTTTAATTCCTCGATCTCGAATTTGATCCGGGAAAGGTCCTTATTCCATTCTCTATAGCCGCTAACGAGCAATTCGCCCGCCGAAGTCAGCCGCATCCCTTTAGGAAGACGCTCAAACAAGGCAACACCGAATTCCTCCTCGGCGCCGATGAGCTGCTTATTGATCGCCGAGGCCGAGACATTCAGCTTTTCCGCGGCTTTTCTGATCGAGCCGCGTTTGGCGATCTCGTCAAGGTAATGCGCGAAACGAGAAAACAAGAGCCTGCTCATTCGGAAGAGTACCTCGTTGAAGAAAAGGAAACACACCGGACGAATTTTGTTGGTTGTAAAAGCAGGGCGACCTAGTGTCTACTGGGACAATACTTCAATTACAACTCATGATGGCAAAAGGCCACATTCATGTATCTGGAGACCCCGCAAACCTATCAGATAGAGATTGCCGGCGAGAATTTCAGCCTGCCGATTATCCGGCTGAACGACCGACGAGCGATTGCGCTGCTGATGGTCATCGACATGGGTATCCGGTTTGGCGACATCGTCGGCGATGCTCTCGCCAATCATTTCGCGCAGTTGCGACCTGACATCGTCGTCGGTAGCGCCACCTTGGGCGTTCCGGTCGCGATCGAAGTCTCCCGGCGCCTTGGTATAGACCAATATGTCATCCTGCAGAAATCACCAAAATTTCACCTCGCCGACGCCTTGGTCGAGGATGTGCGTTCCATCACGACTGCGGTGCCGCAATGCCTTCTGCTCGATCGCCGCTCGATAAGCCTGCTCCAAGGCAAGCGCGTTCTCATTGTCGACGATGTCATCGCCACTGGCTCCAGCATGGCAGCTGCAATCAGGCTCGTGCGCCGCGCCGGCGCCAATATCATTGGTGCGGGTGCTATTCTGACCGAAGGGCACGCCTGGCGGGATCTGCTCGGCGAGGACGCCAACCTGGTGGCCAGCCTCGGCCATATTCCTCAGTTCGATATTATCGACGGAGTGGCGACGCCCGATACCGCGACCGAGAAAGACGCTTGGATGGATGACCGAGTTTTGGTCAACAAGCATTTGACACAGACCCAGCGGAGACACTCTGCGGCTCAAAGGGGTGCAGCGCAGGTGTAGAACGACGTTCGACGACTTTCCTGACCTGTCTTCCCGCGATTGCTAGGCGGTATATCCAGGACTGGATTGGCTTGCTGAAACTCCACATGCCGGATCATATTCCTGATGCAACTTAAGATGGTTTTCGTGATTTTAACTTCCTATAAGCCGTTTGAATCTTGGCGGGAGTTTTCTGTGAGCAAGCAATCGACAACCATCCCTGGATAGCCTGATGCATCAATCAAAAAGAATGTCACATCGACACCAGTTTTGCGTTTGAACCATTGCGGAGAACCGTTCGAGCCGGTTTTCCAAGCAACTCCGGAAGCTACTTTTTAAAGGGGACGAAAAATCATGCAGCCAGCAACCGTATCGCAAACTGACGGCAATACTCTCTTTCCCATCGTACTCTCGATCGTGGCGGCTGCCGCCACGGGTGTCCTTTGGGCCTATGCCAATCCAATCCAGCTCGTGCCCGGCGTCATCCAGTGGCGCATTTTTGCCTTCCTGCCACCGGTGATCGGTATCCTGCTCGGCTGGCGCAGTGGCTTCATTTGCGGTTATCTCGGTACTATCGTTTGGTCGCTTCTTGCCGGCACTTTCATCCCCGCACATTCGCTCATCGTCGATGGCGTCATGGTCGGCCTGACCGGCCTTGTGCCGGGGCTCCTCTTCGATCCCGCCAAGACTGTCTTTGATCGCCTGGCGCTGATCAAGATTGCTGTGGCCTGCCTTGTCATCGGGCTGATTATGGTGGTGGCGGTGTCCGCAAGCCTTGCCTATCTCGGCATTTTTCCGTTCTGGTGGGGTTTTGGCTATCTCGGCCTGTCCGACATCGTCCCGATGGTCGTCGGCACGCCGCTCCTGATCATCCCAGCCCTGAAAATTCTGAAGAGTGCGCATCCGGCCGGCTTCAAGCGCTTCTGAACCCGATCCGGATCAACACGTGCTCAATATTACCAATCTGACGATCGGTTTCGGCGGTTCCGCACCGGTGCTTGCCGAAACCAATTGCACGCTTGATGAGGGGCAACGGCTTCTTGTCTGTGGCGAAGCCGGCAGCGGCAAGTCGACGCTGCTCGGCGTTGCCGCCGGCCTGATCCCGCGCCTCATTCACGCTCCCGAGTTCTCCGGCCAGGTGGAACTTGCCGGCCGTCCGCTACACTCTTTCACCAAGAAAGAGCTGTTCAGCACGATCGGCTTCGTGGCTCAAAATAGCGAAGACCAGCTTTGGGACATCTGTGTCGAGGACGTCATCGCCTTCCCGATGGAAAACAAGGGTGTCGAGCAGGACGTGATCCGCAACCGGCTCGCCGAACTGATTGCGGAATTCGAGCTGGAAGCGTTGCGTGGCCGTCGGGTTCTGACCCTCTCGGGCGGTGAACGGCGGATGGTCACCATTGCCGCAGCAATCGCCTCGAATCCGGCAATTCTCGTACTGGACGAGCCCACCACCGGGCTCGATCCCGCTGCTCGCATGCGGCTTTCCGATATCCTGCGGAAGGTGTCGGATAGCGTCCCGACCCTGCTGATCTCGGAGCAGGATCCTTTGGCGCTCCATTCCGTGATCGACACCATCGCTTTATTGCGTCACGGCAGCCTTTCTCCAAGCATGCCACCAAAGGCTGTTCTCACACAGAACGCCGCCTGGATCGAAGCAGGCATTCTGCCGCCAATGCGCTCCCGGCCCGCGCGACAGACCGTCGAGACGGGCCGCCCGCTGTTGACCGTTTCGAGGTTGACGAGCCAGCTTTCCCGCTCGCGCGGGAACCCGGTCCTGAAGGATGTGAGTTTCGACGTGCGGGCTGGAGAGGTACTCGCACTCATCGGCCGCAACGGCGCCGGCAAGACGACGCTGTTCAAATCGATCCTCGGACTTCTGAAAACGACCGCAGGCTCCATCCTCTTTGACGGGGCGAAGGCCGACGACTGGTCTGTCGCCGCACGCGCGCGCAAGATTGCCTATATCCCCCAGAACATGCGCCATATTCTGTTTAACATGACCGTGCTCGGTGAAGTGATCTTTGCCATCACGGCCTCGACCGCATCCTCCAGCGACCCAGCCGTCATCGCACGCGCCACGGCGGCGCTGCAGCGCTACGCACTCTCCGACCTTGCCGAGGCCAATCCATTCGCGCTTTCGGCCCGCCAGCAGGCCTTACTGGGGCTTGCTTGCGCCGACGCAACAGGCGCGGCTGTCGCCATCATCGACGAGCCACTTTTGGCCAGGGATATCAAGGGCCGGCAAATGCTGGAGCTTTTCATTTCGTCAATGCAGTCCTCGGGACGCGCGGTGATGTTGATCTCGCACGATCTGGAACTGGTCGATGATCTGGCCACCCGTCTGATGATCCTGGACGATGGCACGATCGCGTTCGAGGGAAAGCCCGAAGATGGCTGGGAAAGCGGTACCTTCCGCTCTCTCGGCTGGCAAGTGCCCTATGATATGGCAGCTTGGAGCGTGGCATGACGCGGCTTCATGAGCTCAACTTCTTTTTCAAGCTGGGAATTGCCTTTGCCATTATGCTGGCAGCCTGGTTTGCCCCTGGCTGGCGCTTCGGCGTGCCCCTCGCGCTTGCCTGTCTGATCCTTCTGTGGGCGTTACGCGTTCCTGGTCTTCGCAGCTACCTCAAGGGCGCTATGCTGCTCACCGGCATGGTCATGCTGAGCTGGATGATAAATCTATGGCTACAGGGCCTCTCGACAGGCGAAGCCCTATCTGTCGCCGCCGCAATGGTCGCCAGGTTGGTGACAACTACAGCCGCCTTCTATTTCGTCATGGAGACAAGTACGCCGGGCTCGATATTGGCGGCAGCAAGCGCCGCACGGTTGCCGCCGATTGCAACGCTGGTTCTCTCGCTGACTTTTGGCGTGATTCCGATGCTGCGCGACGATTTCGAACGCATCGCGGACGCGCAGCGGTCTCGCGGCATGGAGATCGACAATGTCAGCCTGCCCACGAAACTGCGCTTCGCGTTGGCCCGCGGCATTCCGCTGCTCGTTCAAGCGATCCGCATGGCGCACGCCATTTCGTTCTCCCTCACCCTCTATGGGTATGATCTGAAACACAAGCGGACAACCTGGCGCCATGTCGGCCTCATGGTCGAGCCGCACCTTAGCATGAAGGACAAAACCGATGACCTCTGAGACCACGGACCCGAGAACCGGACAAAACTGGAGAGTCGATGTTTCCGGCTATCCAGTCGACTTGCCGATCGTGGCGATCAAGCCGGATTTTGCCATTTCGCTGATGATGGTCATCGATCTCGGCGTGAAATTCGGCGAACATGTCGGCCGCAAACTTGCCGCCAAATTTGCACCGCTCAAGCCCGACATCATCGTTGGCACGGCGACACTTGGCATTCCCGTCGCAATCGAGGTCACTCGTGCGCTCGGACTCGACAATTACGTCATCCTGCAGAAGTCGCCGAAAATCCATTTGGCGAATGCGTTGGAGCAGAAGATCACCTCCATTACATCAAAGGGCGAACAGCGCCTGCTGCTGGACCGCGCCGCAATACCCCTTCTCAAGGGCAAGCGCGTGGTCGTGGTCGACGACGTGGTCGCCTCCGGATCCAGCCTCAAGGGGTCGCTCGAGCTGGTGCGCAAGGCTGGAGCCGACGTTATCGGCATCGGCGTTGTCCTGACCGAGGCTCACGATTGGGAGAAAACGCTGGGATCTGACTGTGATCTCATTCAGAGCCTTGCCCATATTCCGCAGTTTTCCCGGACCGACGATTTAGCCTGGAAGCCAATTCCCGGCACCTGACAACCCTTTTGTACTGATTATTACGCAAATCGTAGCTCTGTCGGCGTTCTTCCCCTGTACCGTTTCATGGTAACGGCCAAATGGCCTTGATCTGAAAGTCCAGCCATGTAAGCGATCTCGGCAATCGCGAACTACCGACGCGAGGTCGGAGACATGTACTTTTTGCGTGAAATTTTCAGCAACGTATCCTTGCACACGTCGAGCGCTATTGGCCGAGAGCCTTCCCTTGGACGACACGGATTGTTTCACGCTTTTCCGCATTGTGGCTGGTTTAGAGCCTGTGCGATCATCGCGCCTCTTGATACTCACCCGCCATACCGACCAACCGTCGCGCAGAACTATCTGCAAGCGTCCCGAGCGATGCTTACCATTGTCTACGAAGCGATAAAGTAAATTTGCCATTTTCGGTTTATCGATCTGGACATGCTTTCGGATCGGATGCATTGTGCTTTTCTAATACAATCTAGGGTCAAGGTGGAGGAGCTCCCATGTCGCGTGGTGGATCGATGGTGCGTGCGCGGTTTTTCGCGGTTATTTTCACTGGTAGCCTGGGATCAATGGCGGCATTGCCCGCAGCGGCCGAGATTCTCAACCCACCGGTCCTGCAGGATGAACGGGCGCCGATTGCCAAGCCCACCCTGGCGGAGGCCGCGCCGGCAGAGCCGCTGCCCGGAAACACAGCGCCGGTGCGCGGCGACCGCCTGCTCGATCTCAAGATCGAGTACATCGACAACC
The DNA here is from genome assembly GCF_041355235.1 of Rhizobium sp. RCC_161_2. Lineage (NCBI taxonomy): Bacteria > Pseudomonadati > Pseudomonadota > Alphaproteobacteria > Hyphomicrobiales > Rhizobiaceae > Rhizobium > Rhizobium sp. RCC_161_2. The sequence continues at coordinate 739,520 of NZ_JBFUPL010000001.1, forward strand.
AGATCTACAATCCGTCCACGGGAGGCTACGACAAGGTCCATCTGCGTGGCTACACCGGTAAGGGTGTCGATCCCAATGCGCCCTATGTCTCGCCGACGATCGAGGCAACTCCCGGCGACACGGTGCGCGTTACCCTCGACAATCAGCTGCCGGCAGGACCGCAGCCCGGCGACCCCGGCTGCATGCCCGGTGGCCAGACGATGCCCGACATCCCGCACTGCTTCAATGGCACCAATCTCCACACCCATGGGCTGTGGGTAAGTCCGTCAGGCAACAGCGACAACGTGCTCTTGTCGATCAACCCACAGACAAAGTTCACCTACGAATACAACATTCCGTCCGATCACCCATCCGGCACGTTCTGGTATCACACACACCGCCACGGCTCGACCGCGCTGCAGGTGTCGAGTGGCATGGCCGGCGCGCTGATCATCCGCGGCAACCGCTTTCCGACGCCGACGGCCCATGGCGACATCGATACACTGATTCCGACGTCAGCGATCCCCGAGCGGGTACTGGTGATGCAGCAGATCCAATACGCCTGCCGGGGCACCCCAGCCAAACCCGGAGATCTCGGCTCGATCAAGCAGGACATCAACGGCCATTATTTTTGCGATCCGGACGATGTCGGCGGGATCGAAGGCTACGACCAGTTTGGACCGGGCACCTGGCCGGCATCCGGGCGCTACACGTCGCTGAATGGCAAGGTGTTCAATCCCAACGATCCCATGACAGCGACGCAGGGTCAGATCGAACGCTGGCGGATAATCCATGCCGGCGTGCGCGACACGATCAGCCTGCAATTCTTCAAGGTTCTCGACGGCAAGCTGAAGCCCGGTGTGAAGACGCTGCTCAGGGCAGATACCACCGCGGCGTTCATCAAGGATACGTGCGACACCACGCCCGTGCCCTACCAGTTGATCGCGGCCGACGGCCTTACAATGGCGGCGGCACAGACGACCAAGCTTGCAACATTCCAGCCCGGCTATCGTTTCGACGCGCTGGTCGTCTTCCCGGAAGCCGGGCGTTACTGTGTGATCGATTCCTCGGCGCCCAAATCGGGCTCGGTGAACGCCCTCGACGTTGGACCGCAATTGCTCGGCCTGGTCGACGTTGCTCCAGGCAAGCCGGTTGACGACGTGAACGCCTATATCAACCGCGAGCTGGTTACCCTCGCCGAAACCAACATGCCCGAAAATGTCAAGGAGACGGTGGTGGCCGATCTCAAGGCGGGCACGAAATTCACCAGCTTCACGCCGCATCCCGATATCACCGACGACGAAGTGAAAGGCAACGGCACGCAGGAACTGACCTTCTTCATCGACACGACGGGACCGGACACGAAGTTCGAGGTCGGCAATACGCTCAAGACGGAGGACGTCAAACCTTACGATCCCAACCGCATCGACCGCGCACTGCCGCTCGGCAAGGCGCAGGAATGGACGTTGCAATCGCATTTCGTCAGCCATCCATTCCATATCCACGTCAATCCGTTCCAGATCGTCTCGATTATCGACCCCAACGGCAAGGATGTCAGCGCGCCGGGTGCGGTCGATGATGCGGGTGGCGCGCCCTACGATCCGCAATATGTCGGGCTGAAGGGCGTGTGGAAGGACACGCTGTGGATCAAGAGCCTTATTCCGCAATCCTTGCCCACCGGCTTCTCCGGCATCTATACGGTCAAGGTCCGTACCCGCTACGAGCGCTACATTGGCGAATATGTGCTTCACTGCCACATCCTCGATCATGAAGACCAGGGCATGATGCAGAACGTTGCCGTGGTGCTGCCCGACCAGGTAGGTGACACCACCCAGGGCGCCGCCATGCAGATGGGTGGCCACGATGACCACAAGTAAAGCGCAACCAATACCTATTGCACCGTTCACCTGGATCGACGTCGAAGCGATCCTCACCGCGGCGGGCGGCTCCGGCGGGCCTGGTAGCCTGACGGGGCTGACCCTGCCGGAACTCCTGACATCCCAGCTTCATGGGATGCCGTTGATCGCGCCACTCTCGACCACCTGCTGTGGCAACAGCGATGCGAAGGGGCGTGGCGCTCGCTCGACGCTGATCCGAGGGTTGCGCGGACTGCCGCCGTTCGATGGCAAGCAGTTCCCTCGCCTGCCCTGGGGCGGCTCGCCGGTGGCGGATGACGACATCGACCGGATTGAGACGTGGATCGAGGAGGGCTGTCCCGGCGCGCTTATCGGATCGGTCGAGCTCGCCGGCGAGGTGAGCGTTGCGACCGAGAGCCGCGTCGAGGTGAAGGGGCTTCCCGGCCCCGTCTTCGGCCCGGCGTCCGATCCCGCGGCTTGGCGCTACGCCAAGGGCGAACTGCGACAGCGCATGGACGTTGACGTGCTTAACGAGCCGCAGAAGGAGCGCCTGCGCTATGCGTTTCGCGAATTGTACAAGCTCAACAAATGGGTCGGCGACAAACGCAGCTACAACAACCTGGCCCTGATCCACCAGAACCACTGCCAGCATGGCTGGGAACGCTTCCTGCCCTGGCATCGCGTCTATCTTTACGAATTCGAACAGGCTTTGCAGGATTTCTGTCCTGACGTGACCATGCCGTGGTGGGATTTCCCGGCCGCGCGCTACAAGCCCGAGGATCCAGCCAAGGGCGCGATCCTTCCCGATGCCTTCAAGGGCTTCCTGACCGAGGCCTCGGCGCGTTTCCTGCGCGGTCACGGCTTCCCTGCCAAGATAGACACGCTGGTTGGCAAGTTGTGGGCCAATCCAACACAGGTCTATGACGCGGTCAGCAAGGCCTGCGGCAAGGACTATGTGGAGGGGGAGAACCGCAAACGGCTGATCGACGCGCTGCTCGAGGCGAATTCCCTCTGGTATCCGCTACGCTATTCCGGCCAGTTCGGCAAAGGCACGATCAACACCGTCATCCATTACCACTACCCGGCACAGGAGGACATCGACGAGATCCTCAACCTGCGCACCTTCCGCGACTTCGGCGGCGGCAGCCTTTATGTCGACAGCTTCGGCTTCATCGACCAAAACCCGCACAACACCATGCATATCTGGACCGGGGGCATGAACCCGGCATTTAAGACCGATGCTCCCGCCGACCGCAACAGCGCGGTACGCGTCGCCGGGCGCAAGTTTCACCAGCGCGACGACCTCTATTCAGAACCGCAGTTCGGCGACATGTTCTCGAACCTGACGGCATCCTACGACCCGATCTTCTGGCCGGTTCATGCCAATATCGACCGGCTCTGGTGGCGATGGCAGCAGGACCATCCCGATGGACTGCCGGCCGACCTCGATTCCGCGCTGACGCCGTGGAGCTATGCAGTGCGCGATACGCTCGACATGAACCGCTTCGGTTATGAATATGTTCGTGGCGGATGCCTTATGCCTGTCGGGTTGACCAACCCGGTGGGACGCTTCGTCTCGGCGCCGATCGCCGTTCCCGACGCGACGAAGAGCTTCCGCTCGGCCGAAGTGCGGCTGCACCGGGTGCCTCAGTTGCCCCGCTCCTGTTTCATCCGCGTCTTCCTCAATACGCCGGATGCCGACGCCAGCACGCCGCTCAACGTGCCGGGCTATGCAGGCTATGCCGCGGTCTTCGGCCATGGCGAGTGTTATGGGGGGCCGGGGCACTGCGAAATTCCGTCTACGGAGAGCCGCAAGTTCGACCTGCGCGAGCGCAGCATGAACACGCCACGCAATCACCGGATCGATGTGACGCGCACCGCGCGCCGGCTGATCGCGGCCGGCGCCGCCGACCTGACGGTCAGCCTGGTGGTGATCGGCGCCTCTTACGAGGAAGACCGCGAATTGCTGAGGCTCGACGGGGTTTCTCTCAACTTTCTCGACTGATCACAGACACGTCAAACGCTGGCGCAGGGGGAAATCATATGGCCGACCCAACAGTCTATCGTATCCACCCGGCCGTCGGTATCGCCCGCCTCGGCGACAGTCCCGAAGCTTTCTGCATCTCACCGGAAAAGCCGGCGCAGTTACCGATCGAGTGCGATGCCAAGGGCAATGCCGCCAAGGGCGACGCACCGATCAAGCACTTCAAGGACGGCAAGGGCCGCATCAAGCGCCAGGCGGCGCGTTTCCAGATCTTCGTCTATGACGATGCCAATCCTGACGGTATTCCGCTCAAGATCGGCGACCATGTCGAAGGTGGCGGCAATCGCGGCAAGCTGGTCGACATCCAGTGGCGTGTTCAGCTTGCCAACAAAAAGGCGGCATGGTTCACCTTCGACGGGCTGCGTGGCGAGGCGGGTTATCCCGCCGATACGCCGCTACGCAACCCCCGCATCACCGATCCGGTCGAACGACAGAAACTGATTATCGACGCCGGTCCGCAAGCCGTCGATTGCACCGCGCGGCGCAAGGCAAGTTTCGGTCGGGACACCAATCCGGCCTATGCCGTCACCTTCCCACCGACCGGGATGGCGCCGAGCGACATCGATACGCTGGGCGACATGATGACGGATGACAGCGGGCGGCTGCTTGTGCTTGGCGGGCATGGCAACAGTGGCTCGTTTCTGAGCGGGTTCGGCCATCCGCGTATCGAGACCTATGCCAACAGCGATGGCTGGTTCGACGACATCTCGGACGGGCCGGTCATGGCGCGGCTGGTGATGATGGAGCAGCGAGTCCAGGCCTTGCGCTACGTCGATGTCGAATATCCCGCCTGGGTACTAGTCGGCTATCCCCGTTACGCGCCCGAGGTGCTCGACATGATCACGCTGGAGGACGTGGTCGAGGACATGTCGATCCGCGAATTTGCCTACCGCACCGACATGTACGGCGCGGCCGGAACATTCAACGCACCACAGAAGATCGATCCCACGGACACAGCCGCCTTGCTTCACTGGAAGGCCGGGCCCGTGGAGTGGAATCCGGCGTACAGGCCGTGGTTTTGGCGCGACATCTGGCCGATCATTTTCCGTGCCGACGAATTCTCCTATTTCGCCAACATCCTCCAGCAGTCGAACTTTCCGCACAACCAGTCTAGCCGGGGCACATTCGATCCCTATCGCCTCTGCATCCCGCCACGGATTGCACCTCGTGCTCTGGCACAAAAGGAGGATCGCGCGAAAGACGATCATGTCAGCGGGCGGCTGCTTGAGGCAGCGGTCGAACCGAGCCTGATGCTGCTCGATGCGACGCAGGCGCCGGGTGCGGCGAAAGACGCCGTGGTCGGCGACGCAGGAGCCACTCTGAAAGCGGCAGCAGCGGCTTTCACCGCAGCGGTTTGCCCGCCTGATGATGGTGAGACGCCACGCGCCTATGCCGCGCGCTGGCAGGAGATATTCGGCGCCAATGACACGGTGGCCGATCCCGCCTATGCCAAGGCGCGCGATGCGTTCGACGCCGCCGTCTCCGGCGTGATCGAGCGCATCACGGCGGCGGCTTCACCGTCGCCAAAACGGATGCTGAAGCTCGCCCGCTCTTCGTCGCGGCAGGAACCAGCTGAACCGGATCGCACGACCGATCCAGACGAGCCGATCGAAACAGCACTACGCCGGCTGGCATTCGACTATCGGTCGGGCCAACTGTTCGATCATGCCCTCACCGCTGCGGCAAAGGACGCGACCACCGATCCGGGGCGGCCTGCGCGGCAATATCTGTTCGATCTGCTGAGGAAGCCTGGCGAAGAGAACCTTTTTCACCTCGAGGCGAATCCGGCGACCCGCACCTATCACCTGCCGCTGATGCCGCTACTGGCGGGCGACAACCCGATCACCAACAAGACGGTGAGCAAGTTCCTGCGGCTGACTGACACACAGCTGTTCCTGTTGCGGCAGTGGGCGGCGGGCATCTTCATCGACGAGGTGGATGCGGGCTTTGCCCCAGCGATCGATCCGTGGCAACCCTACAAAGACTGGAACGTGCCGGGTGGACGCGGTCTCGACCAGGGTGTGCTGTCGAACGGGCTCGGCGGCGCGTTTTGTCCCGGCGGTGAAGTGACGTGGATCATCCGCAATCCGGCGATCTGGCGCGAGCCCTATCGGATCAAGGCCGACCCCGAATGGTACGGCTTTGCGCTGACAGCGGCGCAGGAGAACGCCAACCGATGGGGATCTGGTGTCAGCGAGGAAGGCTATATCGCCTATGCTTCCGACCCGCTGTCGCTTGATAGCGATCTCGATGTGGGATTGCAGCCCGGCGACCTGACCAAGCTCAGCGGACTGCCGTGGCAGGCAGATTTCAACGAATGCTCCACCCAGACGATCGACGTCACCTACGAGGAATGGAACGTCCTCTATCCCGACAGCGTCGGCAACACGCTCATGGAGCGCGAACGGCGTGTCTGGGAGACCCTGTGGTGGCCGGCGCATCGGCCAATGCAGGTCTATTACCCCGTCGGCAAGGATTTTCAGTTCCGCAACTGGGCGCGCGGCATTCCGCAGACGCTCGCCGGCGATCTCAAGATGGTGACCGAGTGGTCGAAGCTCGGCTTCATGATCCGCAATCCCGCCGGCGGGCTCGATCAGCCCTCGCCCGGAATCAAATACATCTGTGTCGAAGATTCAGGAGAAACACCATGACCAATCCTTTTGTCGGCAACTGGACCTATCGCAGCTTCCTCAACGACCCCGATATCAGCAAGGCTGCCAACGACCTGTTGTTCGGTGAAGGCACGCTCGCCATTGTAGAACAGTCGGTGGCCGAGCTTTCGGGCACGATCGGCGGGCCGGGTTGGTCGCTCGATCTGCGCGGCAGTTTCGGTTACGGATCTCCGATGCAGGTCCGCTTTCAGGGCAAGGGCGTGGTGGGCGGTGAGGAGTGGATTTACGACTATATCGGCTGGCTGGTACCGGTCTGGCCCAACAGCACCGACCGACTGGAAGTGCCCGCCATCGTTGGTTCGGTGGTGCGCACGATCCCGCATTCGGGTGATGGCGGCAGCATACATCCGGCCGGAGTGGTAGCGTCCTTCTATGCCGTGCGAGCAGGCTGACATCGTCGTCATCGGCGGCGGGCCCGCGGGTGCAGCGGCGGCGCTGACCTTACGCCGCCATGCGCCCCATTTGCGCGTGGTTCTCTTCGATGCCGGACGGCACGAGCTGGCAAAACCCGGCGAAATATTGCCGGCGGCGGCGCAGGGGTTGCTGCGCCAACTCGGCGTATGGGCGCCGTTCCTGGCCGCTACTTTCGTGGAGAGCCGCGCGGTGATTTCGTCTTGGGGAAACGAAGCGCTCGACGAGCGACCAAGTATATTCTCGGCACACGGCGCCGGCTGGCAACTCGACCGGGCACGGTTCGATCGGCTTATGGTGCAAGCGGCATCGGATGCGGGCGTCGAGGTACGGCTTGGCACGCCCGTGCGTTCAGCTGTGCGTGAGGGCGAAGGCTGGAGCCTCGAACTGACCGATGGAAAGATCATCGCCAGCGCGGTCATCTGGGCAACCGGCCGCAGTTGGAAGCTGGCTCGATCCCTAGGCGCGAAGCTCCGAGTACATGGGCATCTTGCGGCATATACCCGCTTTTTCGATGGCGTGCCGGGCGATTGCCGAATGGTTATCGAGGCTCGCCCCGAGGGCTGGTGGTACAGCGCCGACTTGCCTGGCGAGCGCCGAGCGGTCTCGTGCCTGACCGATCCGGATCTCGGAAGCGAACTGCGCGATCCGAAATCGTGGTACCACGTCCTGGCGGCGACGCAATTCATAGCCCCGCTCCTGCCCCAAGGCGCGCGTGAAACCGCGGCATCGGTTAACTCTGCGGGAACGGCTACGATCGACCCGGCCGCGGGCCATCGCTGGATCGCGGCGGGTGACTGCCTGTTCTGCGCCGATCCGCTGTCGTCACGCGGCATTGTGCATGCGCTGCGCTCAGGTATCCTTGCCGCCTATGCCGCATCCGACATAATCGATGGACGTGGGGAACTCGCCCGCACGCGCTACGCCATGATCGCCTCGCAAGGCTTTGCCGACTACATCCCGGCGCTAGCTGCCCACTACGCCGCCGCCGCGCAGTGGGACACAGCTTTTTGGCAGCGGCGCCGGCTTCGATCCGAGCAGCAGCCGGCAACCGACACTCACCAGGAGAACATGCAGCGTAGCGGTTTCCGCAGATCGCTCGGGAAGGGAGGCACCGGATAGTATTGCAGCGTTCGCTGTACGTCGCGAACGGCATCCTCGTCGTTCGTAAGCAAGCGAACAAGTTCCAGGGACTCATCAAGGCCAGACGAAATCCCGCCACCTGTCAGGCGATTTCGATCGAGATGGAAGCGAGGAAATCCTGGCACAACACATACTTTGTCGAACGATTCCAGGCAGGGCAGGAACTTCCAGTGCGTCGTTGCCTGATAGCCATCCAAAAGGCCCGCCGCGGCCAAGAGAAGAGCTCCCTCGCAAACCGAGCAGACCCACTTGGCATCAGCAGCGACCCGAATGAGATAGTCGATATAGTGACGATCTCCAGTACCGTTCATTATTGGCGCTAAGGCCGCTGGGGCTCCCCCTGGAACCCATAGAACATCGGGGGCCGTATCCTCGTCAAAAGAGTGTGTCGACAGGAAGCGAAAGCCATCGCGGGTCACAATCGTCGCGTTTGCCGTAGCAGCAACAAGCCGAACCTCGGGAGCAATATCCATCCACTTGAGGACTTCGTGCGGCCCGGCTACATCGAGGAGATCGACCTGGTCGTACACAGGAATGCTGATGATCATGGCGCACCTCGGCTGAACAGTGTTTGTCGCGTAAAAATGGAGGTGGCGGGGACGAGCGCGGCAAGCCATCTCGGCCGCTGCGGCGCACGACTTCTCTCGAACATCAGAAATAAGGTGATCGCGAACATGACGGCCCAGTGGAGCGGACCTCTGAACATGATCGTGCACAGCATCAATGCCCAGCACGTCCCAACACACCAGCGGGCATGAGATAGGCCGAACAGGACATCATCGGCATCTGTGCGAAGACCGCCAGCCGCAAGCGGAGGCAGCCTGTGGCAAGCATTCAGACACAGTTGTTTGACCGGCGTGATTTGCCAAATCAGGGCGATGACACATCCCAAAATGGCCGGCGCGAAAGCAAGATTATAGACCGAGGCTTGAATTGTCACCGCAATCGGGATCAGCGCGCCACCGGCGGCGATCCAGACGGCCGCATAACCCAGCAGGAATAGCCCGATCGCGCGCCACCGACGATGGCTGAGACTTTGCCCGTAGACATGCGTGAGCGGAGCGGACAGAAGCGGAGCCATCATCGCGACGAGCATGGCAATCCATGAGACCGCGATCCCGATCACGTCCCCGCCAGCAAGCGTTGCCGCTGTCCTCGTGACAAGCGCCTGTCCGAACGGACCTGACAGGCATAGGGCTGGCATTACGGGGACGTCATCTGAGCCAGCCATTAGAATCCAACCAAACGCTGTCGCAAACAGGAGTGGTCGCGGCAATCTCGACAGCGTGAGCCAGGAGACGCTCACGCTCGGCATATTACTGTTCCAGGCAACAAATACTTATGCGGCCGAGGGAAATCGCGTCGCCAGTTGCATCTGGCACCGTGGCGATAACCTTTGCACAACTCGTCTTCAAGACCGAGCTCCGTCTCGGGTGTCATTTCGACAAGTTTGGGATCGCCGGCGCTGACGGAGCCGATGTCAACGGCGGAATTGGCTGCCGCAACCTGGCCGCCAGCCACCGCTGCAAGCGGAATAGTGAGGCGAAGAGAAGCAGCTTGAGTCAACCTCCCGGCCCGGAAACCGTATGCCGGAAGAACAATATATTGCTTCGTCATTGATGCCTCCGATCGGGCATGCAGAATTGCGCTCGCAACAAGTCAATGTTGCGCGAAAGATCAAAATTTGAAATCAAGATACGCTTATAGATGGTATTATCATATGCTAATTCTCTCGTCTACGAATTACGCAGCACAACCGAATGGATGTCCGAGAAAGCGTCGAGCGGATCCTGACCGTCGTAGCTAAGATGCCGAAATGATTTCGCCACAAAGGCAAAGATAGTCCACCTTGAGTGGACTCAAACCATCGATCCCGTGGTCACGCCGTTTGTCTTGCCCGCATTGTGTCAGGAGACGTTCAGCGAAATCTCAAACGCGCTGCATAGAGAATGCACCACAAGTCACTATCCTGTTTTCAACCAGCTCCCGGGATTCAGGCCGAGGGTCGAATAAAGCGCGTCTGCCGCATGGGATCGCTGGACGGATTGCGGATTTCAGCCGCAACGGTCAATAGCCGCGATGTCAATGCCACTTAGGCGATCTGTCCTGGGCCGAGCGCCAACGGCCTGAAGACAACAACAGTGACCGCTCCGGGCCTCAGATATCAAAGACATGGAAGTGGAATGCGCTGACGCCCATCAACGCATGTTCCGCGCCAGAGACATCCGTGCCATCGTAGGTAGCGCCATTCAAATAGAGATTTCGGTCCGTAGCGGGTGTCCCAGCCCAAGCGTCGTTCAGGAATGTCACGCTGACATCATGGCTGCCCTTGTCCCAATCACCCTGCACCAATAAGTGGTCCGATTGGCCGGAGGCGTGATGAGAGTGCGCCGTCTGAATCCCGCCGACTTGTTTTCCGTCAACAGCAACCCTGTACTGGGCGTCACCGAGGTAGGCATCCTCGCTGATCAACAAAACGAGTTTGTCAGCTCCCGCGCCGATAGTGGCGCTGGTTGTGGGTGTGCCGCCGGCTGGCGGAGTGACAGTTACGGGAGGAGTGGTGGGAACAGTAGCAGGAAGGTGAGAATACACCCGGATATAATCGATCTGCTCTGAAATGGGCGCTTTGGTAATATCAGCATTGTTATGAGGATCGTTCTGGGTGGCCAGATTGGCCAAGAGATACATTGGCCCATGCATATCATTGGGCGTGGCCTTCGTTCCCATAAGCTGACCGTCGACATAAAAGCCTATGGTATCCGCATTCCAATCCAACCCATAAGTGTGAAACCCGGTTGGGTGAGCGAGCTCACTATAGACCTGCAAATTCTGTTGCCAGTTGGCGTTCGGCGCCGCGTCGGTCGTGTGAATGCCGCTATATACGCCCTTCTCGAAACTCCCATAGTTTTCGACGACATCAAGTTCCTGCCAGTGCCCGGTTTTGTTCGGATCGGCGATCACATGGTCCGGCAGAAGCCAGAACGCATCCCATGCTCCGGCAAGGTTCGAGAAGTCAGCCCGCATCTCGAAGTAGCCATAGGTTTGCGAAAAATGTCCCTGCGTGGTGATCAGGCCGGATTCCCAGCTACCGGGGATGCCCGACGCAGTGCGGTCGGGCACGGCCGTAATCGTCAGCACACCATTGCTCACCTTGAAAGGATCGTAGCCCGACGAAGGGTCAACAAATGAAGAATGACCGAAGCCGATATCGGAGTTGGCGTCATAACGCCATTGCGGCCGAATATCTGCCCAAGTCGTGCTATTCCCAGTCTGAGAAATACTGCGAGTGTTGAACTCGTCGTCAAACGTCAGCTTGTATTTGGTAAGATCAATCGCAGACATTTTCACCTCCAGGGCAAATGAATCCGCACGCGTTTCCAATATCGCATGGACCGCGAACATTCAAAGCCAACAAAATGCAAAAACATGTCGATATAACGGGGATATGATATCCCCTCTATCCGATGGCAGCGTCATCAATTCGAAGCTGCCTCCCCCATTAATCCGCTTGAGCGACGTCAAACTAACCGCTGGAAAGAGCTCAAATCAAGCTCATTCATAAGGATAGCATAACATACAAACGACCTGCAATAGCCCAGTCGAAAATCGGGCTATTTAACGCAAGGGGTCGCTGGCTGTTAGAGGTCGAGCCAGCCTTACGACCATTGAACTATATTATTGAAAACACGACATAGTTGCTACTTCGGGTTTGCGCCGAATTTTCGATCGAGCAAACAGTTGGAAATTTGCAATCGGCTGTGGATAACGCAATCGCGTCACATCTTAGAACGACTTCACCCGATTGAAATCGGAAAGCCCTTTCGGTCAATCCGCAAAAATGGCCCAGCTCCGCCCCTTATGCGAACAGAAAGTCGTCTGCCATGAGCGCATGCTGGCTGTGCACGACCACATCACCCGTACCGAATGAAATCATACTATCGTGCGTGGTTGGCTCGAATGCTGAAATATTCAGCTGGCTGAAGTCCTGGATTCCCAGTGCGGAAACGTCGATATGGTCGGTTCCCCAATTCGATCCCGCGCCGCAAGCGCCCTGACCAAAATCCCCGATTTTGTCCTGGCCATTATTGAATTTAAACACGAACGTGTCGTCTCCACCTTTGGCGTGACCGACCATGACCTGCGCATCACCCCACATATCGTCGTTTCCGTTGCCGCTGATCAGAGTATCGTTGCCGCCACGAGAATGACCGGACATCGTTTGGGCATCACCAATAAGCGTAATAGACCCTTCTCTGTGGCGAACGGCATCAACGTTCAGCACGTCGTCGCCTCCATGCGCATTGCCCGACATCGTTTGCGCATCGCCCACGATCATATCATTCGCGTTTTGTTGCGCCCTGACGATAAGGCTGTCGTCGCCACCGTGAGCATGACCCGACATGCTCTTCGCATCGCCATAGGCCAGAACGGCACCGACAGAAGCGACGTTCATGGTATCGTTGCCGCCAACGGCACGATCGCCGAGATTGCCACCGGCATCGCCGTAAAACGTTACGCTGTCTTCAAGGCCTGTATCGAGAACGTCATTACCGCCATGTGCATGACCGGATATATTACTGCCCGCATCTCCGTAGAATGTAACGAACCCTTCCGAGCTACTGTCCGTGGCTGTGTCATTACCACCAACGGCATGGTCTTTCATATCGCCGCCAGCGTCGCCATAGATTGTGAACGTATTCTGAAAAGCGGAAAGCTTAAAGGTATCGTCACCTCCCGCTGCGTGCCCCGACATATCCTTTCCGGCATCGCCGTACATAGCGACTGCGATGTTGGTTGAGCTTGGAGCTGCACTCAGAATGTCGTTACCGCCCTTTGCGCTGTCCGAGATGCTTTCTCCCGCATCCCCATACAAATTGGTGGTAGTAGCGCTTAACCCGGTTATCTGAACAAACAGAATATCGTCGCCGCCGATCGCGTGGTCAGCAATATTTCTGACGGCGTCGCCATAAAAGCTGCCCGAGCCGTGGATCGTCAGGTTATCATTGCCGCCCCTGGAGTGATCCAACAGGCTTTCTCCGGCATCACCATAAAGAATGCTGATCGAATCCGGCGCCACCAGGATGTCGTCCGTGCCGATTTGATGGTCGGTTAGACTCGATGCTGTTATCGGAACTCGCTTAATCATCTCCCCCTCCTCCAAGCCAAAATGAAGTCTTATCCTGCGATTCAAAAACTACAAAATCAACAACTAAAGAAATACTTCCATTTATCCAATTGATATTGCGTATTATATTCTTGTTTCCGTGGAATATTTTCAAAATTACTTGTGATAACGAGGGGCTATTCTTCGCGAAGTGCTCGAGCCATCTGGTCCGCCATCGGCTTCGTCAGGTAGGCAAGGACCGTTCTTCCGCCGGTCTGCAAGAAGGCCTCGACCGGCATGCCGGAGACGGCAGTCAGCTTCCCGAGCCGGCTCCACTCTTCCTTCGATATGTGGGCGCGAAGGATATAGTAGCTTGCGCCGGAATGCTGGTCGGTGGTCAGCTCGGCTGATATCTTGGTAATGTCTGCGTTGAGTTCAGGCGTGTCCCGTTGATTGAACGCTGAAAACCTCAACCTGACCGACTGCCCGACGGTCACCTGGTCAATGTCCTGCGGCGAAAGTTTAAGCTCGGCGACGAGCGCATCCTGATCCGGCACGATCTGCATAATAGTTTCGCCGGGCGATATCACGGCACCCGCCGCATGCACGCTCAGGTGGTCGATGATGCCGGCTTGCGGCGCTCTTATATCGATCCGCTTCAGATCATCCTCTGCGGCGATCAATCGTTCCATAAATTGGCCAGTGTCGCTCTGTGCCTGACGCAGTTGCTCCGACACCTCAGCGCTGTGATCGTCGTCGACCTGCGTGATCTGCAGTTCCGTCTCCGTCATCTTACCCTTGGTCTGCGCGATGCTCGAAACAAGATTGCCGAGTTCTCCCGTCAGGCTGGCGCTCTCGCGCCGCAGCGCATAGACCTTCGCTGCCGGGACGATGCCCTTATCGAAAAGCCGCTGGAGACTGGAAAGCTCTTTGGCGATCAGATCGATCTCGATGCGCTTGCCATTCTCTTGCGCAATCAGACCGTCCACCTCTTGGCTCAACTGCCGGATACGCTCGCCTAGCTGTGATTTGCGGCTTTGCCTGGATGCCAGTCGATCGTCGAACAGGCGTCTCTCGCCGGCGATCGTCCGCGCAATTTCATCTTCGCCCGCCCGCGAAAGCAGTTCCGCCGGAAAAATGATCGCCGGCGCGCCATCACGTTCCGCAACGAGCCGTGCGGTCCGCGCGGAAAGTTCGTCCAGACGTTTTCGTATGATCGCCAGATTGGCACTCGTTTGCGTATCGTCGAGATGGATCAGAAGCTGGCCCGCATCGACACGGTCACCGTTCTTGACTTTAATGTCGCCGACAATCCCCCCTTTTAGATGCTGAATTGGCTTTACATAGCTGTCGACCGCAAGCGTTCCGGGGGCGATGACCGCACCTGAGATCTCCGTCGTCGCGGCAAGCCCCCCCATAACCCCGATAAGCAGGACGATCGTCCCGAGCACCACAAGGGAAAGTCTGGGTATCGAACGCTCGCTGGGGGACAGCTTTTCTCCGCTCATGATCCGGCATCCTCGCCGGCGACCATCAGTCGGACCGCACTCTGCCTGTTGGGTTGCCTCACCAGTTTTCCAAGAATCGTGTCCTTAGCTCCGAAGGCCTGCAACCGCCCCCCAGCGATGACCATTACCATATCAGCCGCCACCAAAGCGCTCGGGCGATGGGCAATGACCAGCGCAATGCCGCCCCGCGCACCGACATCGAGCAGAGCCTGCGTCAGTGCCGCCTCGCCTTCGGCGTCCAGATTTGAATTGGGTTCGTCCAGCACCACCAAAAATGGCTCTCCGTAGAGCGCTCGCGCAAGTGCGATACGCTGTCGCTGCCCCGCCGAAAGCCGGGAGCCGCCCTCCCCGATTATGGTATCGAAGCCCTGTGGGAGCTTTACGATCATGTCATAGACGCCGGCTGACTTTGCAGCGGCGACAACCGATTGCGATGAAGGCTGTTTTTCAAAGCGAGCGATGTTGTCGGCAATCGAACCGTCGAAGAGGCTGACATCCTGCGGAAGATAGCCGACGTAACGCCCCAGATCGGGAAGGTCCCACTGTGAGAGGGCGGCGTGATCGAGGCGTATCGAGCCGATCGTGGCCGGCCAGAGGCCGGTCACCGCACGAGCGAGCGACGACTTTCCCGAGGCGCTGGGACCAATGACCCCGAGTACGGTCCCGGCCGATATGTCAAACGAGATGTTGCGAAGGATGAGCTCACGGCTGCCCGGAGACGCGAGGCTCAGATTGTCTACCGTCAATTTTGATCTGGGTGCCGGCAGACTGACGCTCTGGTGTCCGGCGGGCATGATCTCCAACAGGCTGACAAGCCGCGACCAGCTTTGCCGGGCGGCGACGAAGGCCCTCCATTGGCCGATAGCGAGCTCCACCGGCGCGAGCGCCCGGCTGACCAGGATCGAGCTCGCGATCATGATGCCCCCGGTCGCTTCTTGGCGGATGACGAGAACTGCGCCGACCGCGAGCACGGCAGACTGAAGCATCATGCGCAGGATGCGGGATGCGGTCGTCAGCATGCCGGTTACGTTGCCGGCTGCCAGTTGATTTGCCAGATAGGCGTCGTTGATGTCGGCCCATCGCTCCGTCATCCGGCCGACGAAACCCATTGCGACAACCGCTTCCCAGTTTCGCCGCGCGCTTTCAGCAAAGGCAAGCCGCGCTGCCGAATGTTTGGCGGCCTCGGCTGCCGGACGTTGCGACATGATCTCGGCAAGGACCGCCAGAACGACGAGGACGATGGCGCCGCAGGTCGCGGTCAACCCGATCCAGAAGTGGAACAGAAAACACAGCCCGAGATAAAGCGGTATCCAGGGCAGGTCGAACAGCGCGACCGGACCGGTGCTGGAGAGAAACGACCGGACCCTATCCAGATCGCGAACCGACTGCATTCCGTCACCTGGCGCCGGCATCAATTGTGGTTGAAGCACCAGCGAAGCAAAGACCTTGCCGTTCAGCCGCTCGTCAAGCGCCACGCCGACACGCGCCAGCAGCATCGAACGCAACAGCTCAAGAATGCCCTGAAATACGAAAAGAGTCGCAGTAATGATCGCAATGCCGACAAGCGTCGGAAGGCTGTGGCCGGGGATGACCCGGTCATAGACCTGCAGCATAAAAAAGGAGCCTGTCAGGGCCAGCACACTTAACACGGCGCTGGCGATCGCAATGCTCAGGAACGCCTTTCGCAGGGAGGACAGTACCGCCATCAGAAATGTTCGGGGCAGTTTTTTCGATGGAAGAGCCATGCAGCTTCAATCCTTCATTTATTGCTACCGTCAGGCAGGTATCAATAGGAAGGATTATTATTACGAATCCATTGGTATATCTATTCAAAAATACAGTCCATTACCGGACTATTCTTTATATATACCTTACCTCCGAAATCCGTCCTGGACGCGGCTGGGCTCGGTTCCCTGTGCAAAGCGAAATAGACCATGAAATCGTCATAGAGCTGAGCCCAGCCGTGGTTTCGGCGATTGGACTTCCGGCCAAGATCTGGAACGTCATTCGTGCCACGACGGGCTGGTTCGAAATACGAGCTTAACTTTGCGAACTGGGATAGTCGGTCCGCACGTCCGACCGGGCCGCAACCGTGAAATTCAACGGGTTGATGCAGCACAAGACCGTCCTTACCATGGTACCCCGTCTCTCCACCATCGCCGAGCTCGATCGGTTGATTGTGCGCGGCTACGGGCCAATGATGCCTGTGAATAAGCACCGCGCAATGACCTCGGACACATCGGCAAAACAATCGTTGATTGCGCTTTATCGGCATCGGAATCCGATGCCGATTCACATTCCTGGGAGCGTTCGCAACGGAAAATTACCGCGCAGAGATGTCTAGACTGCCATAGACGAAATCTCGCCGCGAGCCTGGGAAATAGCTGCATCTCTGGCTTCGGGGCCGAATGCCAGGCCTTCTGCCCGAATGATGGTTACATCATGCAGTCCCAGAAAGGCGAAAACGCCCTTCAGATAACTCTCGTGATGCTCGAATGCGGCATAAGGCGAACCAGCGGCATAGGTGCTACCGCGTGTGGACGCAATGAAGATCTTCTTCGACGGAGAGACCAGGGCCTGAACCTCACCAGTATCGCTGTACGAGAATGTGCGACCCGCGACGACAATACGGTCGATCCAGACCTTCAATTGCGAAGAGACCGAGAAATTATACATCGGGGCTCCGATGACAACGATATCAGCGCCGAGGAGCTCAGTCAGATATTCGTCGCCTTTGGCAATGTCTCCACGCAGGCCCTGTTCTTCTATCTGTGCACCGTGCCGGGCAGCGATGTGACCGCCCGAAAGATGGCTCACAACATCCAAGGCCAGATCGCGATAGATAATATCGATCGAAGGGTGCAATGCCTTCTGGCGGGCGACGATCTCGGCCGAGAGAATGCGGCTGACGGAATTGTCACCGAGAACACTGGAATCAATGTGTAGCAGTTTCATCGAGTCGTCCTTTAAGGGCTCCCATCAGGGAGCGTGTCTGATCGGTTTGACGGGGACTATTTCTCTCCCCGGGCTAGGGGAGCGCATTGATTGAAGGTCACGCGCCTTTGGCGAGCGACACCTCTTTCGTGGACGGGCGCCAGACATTATCGAGCGCCCAGCTGCCCGCACCGGCAAAGGCGAGATAAAGGAAGATGAAGCAGAACATGATGGCGGGCTCGCCCATATTGAGCGCCGGCCAGAAGCTCTGTGGCGCATGGGCCATCCAATAGGCGGCGGCCATTTCGCCTGCGGCGACGAAGGCGGCAATGCGGGTGTAGTATCCGACCGTCATCAACAATCCGGTCACGATCTCGATTGCGCCGGCGACCAGCATGATGGCGGGCAGCGGATAAGGCACGCCCGGGATCGCTGCCGGGAACTGGAAGAATTTCATCGTCGCATGTTCAAGGAACAACAGCGCGGTCACAATCCGCAAGATGGTGAGGATATGGGGCGTCCATTTGGCCGTGTTAGGCATGGTATTTCTCCTGAGTAAGCATTGAGAGTGTCAAGCGGTGGCGGCTTCAGCGCGCGGCGGCTCCGGGCGGGTCGCCGAAGCGGAAGCTGGATGCGGTAAGCCCGCCCGCGAAGTCAGTCTGGTGATAGGTAACCGCGCCGGGTTCGTCCCGGGCAGCACCCACCGCCACCATCAGCGGGATGAGATGATCTTCCTGTGGATGAGCGGCACGGGCGAAGGGAGCTTTCTCCCATTCCAGCAGCCGCTCGGCACGCTCATGCGGCAAGGAGTGAACCAGCGTCTGCTGGAGCCAGGCGTCGAATTGGCGGGAGGGCTCATGGCCGTTGCTGCCCCGCATTTCCCGCAGGTTGTGATAGCTGAGGCCACTGCCGATGATCAGCACGCCCTCGTCACGCAGCGGCGCCAGAGCGCGCCCGGCCTCAAGATGCAGCGCCGGATCGTAGCTGGCATCCAGTGAGAGCTGAACGACCGGAATATTCTCATCCGGATAGAGCGGCTTCATGATGCTGAATGTACCGTGATCGAAGCCGCGGGCCGGATCAAGTCCGGCATCGAAACCGCGTGCCTGCAGAAGATCCTGCACGCGCTTTGCAAGCGCGGGCGAACCGGGGGCGTCATATTTGATCTGATAGAGGTACTCCGGGAAACCGTGATAGTCGTAGACCATGCCCGGCCTAACCCCGGATGAGATGGTGAAGCCCGGCTCCTCCCAATGACCCGAGACCACGAGGATCGCCTTGGGTGCGTTGTCGAGCTCCGCCCGCATCTCGATCAGCGATTGCTCGAGCCTGTCGAAATTACGGCGAAAGTCGTCGGTGATATACGGCCAGGGACCGCCGCCATGACTGACGAAATAGGTCGGAAGGCGGAGTTCGGTCGTCATAGTCTATCCTTGCGAAGCAGCGGGTGCAAAACCGATAGGAAGGTTTTTCCTTCTCGTCCGTCTAAACTGAGCCTTTCACCAAAGTTGATCAATGCGCCTTACATTGAAGGAACATTTCCTATATGTTGATGATCAATGGATACGTTAACGAGCCTGCGGGTCTTCTGCATGGTGGCGGAGCTTAAGAGCTTCACGGCTGCCGCGGATCGTCTTGGTCTCTCGCCGGCGATGGCGAGCAAGCATGT
The DNA here is from genome assembly GCF_041355235.1 of Rhizobium sp. RCC_161_2. Lineage (NCBI taxonomy): Bacteria > Pseudomonadati > Pseudomonadota > Alphaproteobacteria > Hyphomicrobiales > Rhizobiaceae > Rhizobium > Rhizobium sp. RCC_161_2. The sequence goes on from NZ_JBFUPL010000001.1 coordinate 758,840, forward strand.
GATGCACCTGGAAAACCGCCTCGGAACCCGGCTGCTGAACCGAACCAGCCGCCACGTCAGCATCACCGAAACCGGCATGCTCTATTTCAATCAAGCCCGGCAAATGCTCGACGGGTTGGACGAAGTGGAAGCCGCCGTCAGCAACGTCACGGTCATGCCGCGCGGGATCTTGAAATTCAGCGCTCCCGTTTGGATTGCAAATACGCTCATAGCCCGCACGATTGCTGAGTATCATCAGCGCTATCCTGATGTGCGCTTCGACATGGATCTCAGCGGCCGGATCGTCAATCTCGTGGACGAAGGCTTCGATCTTGCCCTACGGGCGACGACACCCGAGCGGCTAGACCCCAGCCTTATCGCACGCCCATTGATGGAGGTCGGCTTTCATCTTGTGGGGGCTCCCGCCTATCTGTCGCGCACCGGCCGTCCGGTCGCACTGGCCGATCTCAATGGCCACTCGCTGCTGCTCTATAGCGGCATGAACGCGGACGGCAGCTTGGCATTCAAGGGGCCACAGGGGCCGGAGACGGTGAACTTCCGCCCCGTCATGCAAAGTGAAAACGAGATCATGCTGCATCTGGCGGCGCTTGAGGGCATGGGACTTGTCTTTCTGCCTGTATGGATGACGCAAACCGACATTGCCGAAGGCCGGCTGGAATTGGTCTTGCCCGATGCCGTCAAATTCAGCGCGACCCTCCACGCCGTTTATCCCAGCAGAAAGTACCTTTCCGCCAAGGTCCGCACCTTCATCGATTTCCTGGCTTCGCGCAAAAACCTCTGTTCATCGGCCAGCGACAATCAATCAGCCGGATAGCGGGAGAGAACAATATCCGAACGCTTCATCCCCTTCTTCGAAACAACTCGCCTTTGCCTTCGAGGCTTGGTTCCATCCCGGCCAGACGCACCATGTGCCACGCGAGCGCATGATTGCTCGATGTTACCGGCTTGCCGAGCGTCTTCTCGACATCCTCGGCAATTCGAGCAACACGCAGGCTTGTGCAGGATACGAAGACTGCGTCGCATTCGTCGGAGGCGCCAATATCGAGAATGGCGCGTTCGATCGATTCCGGTGTGATGCGCGCGACGATATTGTCATCAGCTTCGTTGAACGAACCCATGACCGGTATTTCCATGCCCCGTGCCATCAGCGAGGTGCGCAGCGAATGGTTGATGGCGAGAAGATATGGCGTCAGGAGCGATATTGCCGAACTCCACGGCGTCGAACGGTGAAAAAGATTGTATCAAGGGAGAAAAAATTGGCGAGGTGGATGCCGGACAACTCCTCAATGAGACTACTCGCACAGCGCGAATAAGCTCAACAGTCGAAAGTCGTTTTCAAGAGGCTGGAAGGGAGGCGGCAGGGATGGGAATCGGCGTCCGCCCCAAACATCCTTTTTAAATTTTTCATTCCCGCTGCGTGCGTATTCACAACGACATTGTCTCTATCGCCCACGTTGGCTCGGAGCCCGAGGCGAAACCTAAAGCACCGAGCGCCATCGCTGGTGAGCATGCATGACAGTGAGAATCTCTATGTCCTGCCCAACACGATAGGGGATGATATATGGTATATCTGCCAGCACCACTTCGCGCGTGCCATTAATGCGACCAACACGACCCGTCGCGGGAAAATCGACGAGCATATCTACCGCCGACACGATCCGCGCGACCACTCGCGCTGCGGCGTCTGGATTATCCTTCTGGATATGTGCACCGATCTCATCAAGCCGTCGGATCGCTCTCATCGTCCAGCGAATGCGCTTTCCGCTCATGATTGGCGAGCAGACTTGACGTATTTTCCGATGACTTTCGCTACCTCGTCATCGCTAGCGAATTCTCCCCGGTTGGCTTCAGCCAATCCGGCCTCGATTTCGGCAATTTGCCACTCTTCACGAGCGACGTAATCTTCGATGGCCTGGGCTGCCATATAAGAGCGAGAACGATCGAGCTTTTCCGCGATCTGGTCGAGCTTTCTAGCCGTTTCGTCCGAAACGCGCACGGTGAATGCAGTCATAACACTCAACCTCCCTTGGTTCACTATGATTGTCTACGAACCAATATGGATCGTCAAGGTTCAGCTCGACAAGAGTCCCGAGGAAGCATACGACCGCGCCGCTGTTGCAAGTATGCCGCATCTCAAAGCTTAGTCGAAAATTTCGCCGGATTTGACTTGGCCTGCGCGCCCAACCGATCTAGGGTTGAACATCATCAACACGGTTCGAGGGAGTTTTCGATGGCTATTTTTTCCGACTCCCCAGTGGCTTCCGCGAATATCGCCTGAAGCTGTCAGCGTTTTCCAACGCGACAGAACCTGATGGACTGGTGCTAACCCTCCCGTCGATCGTTCCTCACCAAACCATTTCGCGCGGTTTTGCGCGGAGATCCTTTTCCCTATGACGGAGCCGGCGAAAGCCGGATACATCAATGGCTCTTGGTTTCAAATCCCGCCGCGGCGGTGCCTTTCGTAGCGTTTTCCGTTTTTGCTGGGCTCACTGGAAGCAACAGCCGGGCCGCGCCTCCTTCATGTTGTTCACAGCGATGCTGTCTACATTTGCGGATGTGCTCACGCCCTTGTTCTCCGGCCGGCTGGTCGATGCCGTGGTGTCCGGCCATGCCGGCGACGCCGCAACGTGGAACAACGCCGTCAACGCATTTTGCTGGCTGATGGCACTGTCAGTCGGCGCCGTCATTCTGCGGCATGCCACGTTCACCGCCATCATTGGCTTCACGCTGAAGTCGATGTCGGAGATCGCGGCGAATTCCTTCTTCCATATTCAGCGCTTTTCGAGCGATTGGCACGCCAACAGTTTTGCCGGCTCCACCGTTCGCAAGGTGACGCGCGGCATGTGGGCGCTTGATCTACTCAACGACACCGTCTTCGTCGCGCTGTTCCCATCGCTGGTGATGCTCATCGGCTCGACCATTCTCATGACGTGGTACTGGCCGATGATGGGATTGCTGGTTGGCGCCGGATCCGTCCTTTTTATCGCTTTCACGGCGACGATGGCTCTGCGCTATGTGGCGCCGATGGCCAGCATGGCCAATAGCTGGGATACGCGCCTTGGCGGCGCGCTTGCCGATGCCGTGACCTGCAACGCCGTGGTCAAGGCCTTTGGCGCCGAGGACCGTGAGGACAAGCGTCTCGCCACAGTCATGCGCAAGTGGCGGGATCGCACCGCTCGCACCTGGACGCGGGGCACCCTGAACGGCACCTCGCAGAACGCGCTGCTCAGCCTGTTGCGTGGCTGCGTGCTTGGCCTTGCCCTTTGGCTCTGGGCCAACGGCAAGGCCAATGCGGGCGACATTACCTTCGTCCTGACTGCCTTTTTCATCCTTCAGGGCTATCTGCGTGAAATCGGCATGCATATCCGCAACCTACAGCGCTCGGTGAACGACATGGAGGAGCTTGTCACCATTCATGCGCAGCCTTTGGGCGTGGAGGACGTTCCCGGTGCGCCGGCTCTGCATGTGAAGGCCGGCATGATCACGTTCGATCATGTCACCTTCCACTATGGCAACCACCACGCCCCGCTCTACAAGGACTTCTCGGTCACCATCAAACCGGGCGAGCGGGTCGGTCTCGTCGGCCATTCGGGCTCCGGAAAGACGACCTTCATCAAGCTGATCCAGCGCCTGCATGACGTCAACCACGGCAGGGTCTCGATCGACGGACAGGATATTTCCAAGGTGGCGCAGACCTCTCTTCGCCGCCAGATCGCCATCGTGCAACAGGAACCGATCCTGTTTCACCGCTCGCTGGCGGAAAATATCGCCTATGCCAGGCCGACAGCCACGCAAGCGGAGATCAGGAGGGCTGCACAGCTTGCCAGCGCCCACGACTTCATCGAAGCGCTGCCAAAGGGCTATGCGACGCTTGTCGGCGAACGCGGCATCAAGCTTTCCGGCGGCGAACGGCAACGCATAGCCATCGCCCGCGCTTTCCTGGCCGATGCGCCGATCCTGATCCTTGACGAAGCGACTTCAAGCCTCGACTCGGAATCGGAAATGCTCATCCAGCAGGCAATGGAGCGGCTGATGGAGGGACGCACGACGCTCGTCGTCGCTCACCGACTGTCGACTGTGCGCGCGCTCGATCGACTGCTGGTCTTCGAGCACGGACATATTGCCGAGGAAGGCACCCATGCTAGCCTCATTCGGCGCGAAAGCGGGATCTATCGTGGGCTGTTCGAGCGCCAGGCGCTGGAGCTGACGAAGGGCATCGCGAGCGAAGGACTGATCGGCCAATAAGAGTCCAAAGGCAGTCCCCTCCCCGCAGAATTGGCTCGCCTCGGCAAGCGAGGCGACCACATCGCGCTGGTGATAGCTTGCCGCTTCCAAGACAATGCCTCTCGCCATACGGTAGAAAGGAGGGCACCAATTTTCAATTATTGCGATCCGGATGGCATCTTCTTGTGGCGACCCGAAGGCCCCAACAGAGCATCGACCACGTCTTGATGATACGTATTTCTGTCGAAACGGCTGTCGGCTGCCAGTTGCATGAGACCGGCGAAGGCCACCTTGGCCGGAGGTTTCTTGCCTTCCCCACGCAGATAAGCGGACAAGCGGCGGTAATCCGCTCCAGCCTTGATTTCGAGGGGGTTGCCCGCGCCAATCTTCTTTAGCGGCCACCACGCCCAGCCGATACCGTTCCTTTCCTGTAACGCGACAGCGCGCGCGTACCAGTCATTGTTATTCTCGCCGGATTCGCCGTTCCATAGCGGCATGTCGTATTGTTCCCGCAACTTCAGGAATGGTTCGATCGATTCTTGCGTCGTGGGTGTCCAGTATTTGTGAAAGCTCAGTGCCGTGTTGCTGTCGGCAACGGGCAATAGACCGGCGTAATTGTTGCCCCAGCAATTGCCCTCGATAATCAGCATATGATGGGTATCGATGGCACGTATTGCCCGGATGGTACGCTCGTAAAGGTCGCGCATTGGCTTGTTGCCGGTTTCGCGGCAGCCGCCTTTATCGTCCTTGTCTTGAAAACCCCAATTTGGTTCGTTGAGCAGATCGTAACCCGCAATCGCCGGTTCATCCTTGTAACGCCGCGCAATCTCGCTCCAGAGCGCGATCATTTTCGCCTGGTTCTCACGACTGTCCCAGAGGGAGGGCTTGCGCGGATCACGATCGGAAATAGCAATATCATGACCCTGCCCACCTGGGGCCGCGTGCAGGTCGAGAATCAGGAACATGTTGTTGGCTTTTACCCAGGCGATCAGTGCATCGACGCGCCGAAACCCCTCTTCGTTCCAGACGATCCGACCTGTGGTGGTGTCGAGGGACACATCCTTAATGAACAGGTTCCAGTGCATCGGCAGGCGCACGCTGTTGAAACCCCACCTGGCCATTGCGTCGATGTCGGCTTTCGTCACGGCATTGTCGCGCCAGGATTGATAGAATTGCTCGGTCTTTTTCTCACCAATGATCCGGGAAATGTGGCTGCGAATGATGTGTTGCGCCTTCAGATTGGACAGCCCCATCATATAGCCTTCCTGGACCATCCAACCTCCCAGACCCACGCCGCGCAGGATCAGGGGATTGCCTTGACCATCCACGATTTGCTGGTGGTCGGCACGGACAAATCCCTGCGCGTATGCGGACGGCGCAAGCGAGACCAAGCAAACGACAAGCAGTCTGGTTAGCCAGAGCGGAAAATGCCTCATGAAATTCCAGTCCATCGAAAGTTTGACACTGTATGGGCATGTTGTGCCTGATGACGGTGCGCCTGGCCGAAAACGGAGAGAACAGCACGGTAGATCTATCAGACGAGAGATGATGCCGGAGCGGATATGGTCGATCACATCGAGCGCTCCTACGACCCGAAGCGTCGCCACTCGACACTGAACTATCTCAGCCTCAATGACTTTGAAACCAACGTGGATCAGCTTGACCGCATATCTGAAAACCGTCAGCGGGCCAAACGTGGCAAGCTGCACGCTAAGAGCCAGCCGTGCTCGCGCGTACCTTTCTGGTCGCGTCTCTCCACGACAACACATATTTCATCAGAACAGTCGCTGCTTGCGCTGACAGAAAAGCTATCACTGAAATCAACGCGATATACAGGAGGATGTAAGCGACAGGTGAGATCTGTACGTTGCGGAGAAGGTGGCCATAGATTTCGGTAAAGCCTCGGTGGCACATGTAGATGGGATAGGACAAGTAACCGAGAAAAATGCAGGACCGCTGAAATCTAGAGGGGATTTCGAGCATCGTGCCTGCGAAAACGATGAGCGGAGAGATCAGGATGCAAAACGGCAGCGCGAATTTCAGCGAGTCAGTCGGCAGGAAAAGCAGTCCGAAAACCGCGGCAATGGGAAGGATGGCGAAATAGCTGGTAACGGTGCGTCCAATTCCGTGGAAACTTCTGAGCCTGTAAATGATCATTCCGATCGTGAACGAGAAGAAAACCCGAGCAAGGCCCCCGTCGACAGAGCGCCATTCCCAGCCAAGGTCGAGCGACTTATGCACGAAGACCGAGCAAAGGAGCATGATCAGCGAAGCCGCGGCGATGGCGGCGAGGTTTCGTGTTCTCAACCTGAACAAGACGAATGCAAATATGAGGTTTGCCAGCAGTTCCCAGAACAAGGACCAAGCAGGTCCGTTCAGCGGATATAACGGCCAAAGATCCGCTGCCGACCTCGTCATAAAGCTGGGTGAAGGCAGCATGAATGCGGTCGATATGAGGCTCGCCAGCAGATCGGTACGGCTGGCCCCAGAAGATGGCCAATGCGACAGCAATTGGACAAGGCCGTAGAAGCTGCCAATCAGGAAAAGCGGATAAAGCCGCAAATAGCGAGCTTTCATGAACGCCAGGACAGTCATGCCGCTTGCAAGCTTTTCGCCATAGGCTCTGGCAATTACAAATCCGCTGAGAACAAAGAAGAAGTCGACCGCGACATAGGCCGAGGGGGCATATGGTCTCTGCAAGTGGTAAACGACGACCGCGAACGCGGCCAAGCCGCGCATCGCATCCAGAGAGGCGTATCTGTGTCTTGTCTCATCAGCCGGCATTGGTCGATGTCTCGTTAAATGACTGGATGCGTATTTACCCGTTCGCCCTCGTGCCAAAGAACTGCTTTTGCAAGCCGTTATCGAGCAGGCGGACCCGTGAGAGATTGCGGAGCAGTCGGTGAGGGCGGCAAAGGACAAATGCGCTCAGGAAATGCGTCCTGAGCAGGCTGGGCGATTTGCTGTGAGCGCCGCTGTGTCCTACCCGATAGATCGCACCTCGAAAGGGCAATATTGCGAGCGGATTACCCGCCTCGGCAAGTGCCTTGCCAACGCGGACATGGCTGCCCATCATCGATTTCATGTGGTCGATATCGGCATCCTCGAACTTTGCGGGAAGGCGGTAAAGATCCGAACGCACGATCAAGGATGTACCGCAGAAATTTGCAAAGTCGTTTTGGTGCAGAAGCAAGCGGCCGCCGTCGCTCCAGATGTAACCTTTTTCGATTTTCCAGCCGTTTGCATCTGGATGCTTGGCGACAAAGGCGACAATATTCGCACTGACGAAGTCGTCGTCGTCGACAATCATAAAAAACCGCGTGTCACGAGCGGAGAGCATTCCGCTCATCACGCGACGACCTTTATCCAGACGGAATGCGTCATAGGCTTTTTCACGATCCGGACCATTCAGATCGTAAAGTTGATTTGGTGGAAAGGTAACCCTTTCGACCGAAAATTGCGGCGGCAGATCGGGGAGATCCGCCCCCTCGTTGGCGACGATAACGGCACGCCAATCGCTATTTGATTGGCCGGCGATCGACGCTATCGTCTGCGACAGCCTATTCTTCAAAGAAGGCCAATCGTTCGAATTTTCCTGGTGACGGACTGGGATGATGAATGTCATCAGCGTCATTGAGCTTCCTCTTCTTTGAGGGTCGGAATCGCAATCGCGGAAATTGTGGAAATGTCGGGAATCGCAGCCGCTTTCGGTCTGCGGTTCCTGATGGCAACTACTGCATTTTTACGCGGCGACCTTGCAGCGCCATTCGCATGAGGAAGAGGATCCTCTCCCTGCACAACAGGAATATGAGACTTGAGTATGTGATGCCGCCGACCAAGATCTCGATGACCAATCGCCACGCCGGCGGCCAGTCATGCAACACTGCCGACGCAGCCAACACAACCGCAAGCATGCCGAGATAGGCCGCCGTCGGTCTCAGGAACTGGACAAAATACTCTCCGATGCTCAAGCCGATCAGCCGTGAAACCATCCACAGCGTGATGGGCCACATCAGCAACACCTCGAGCATCAGCGCAAAGACAATGGTGGCAACACCATATTTATAGAGGAGGAGAACCGTCAGGATCGTGACGATATTGCGTACCAGCTGATAGTAGAACCACCAGTCCGATCGTCCCTGGCTTGTGATCAAAGACGACTGGACAACGCCGATGCTGCTCATCAGTCCAATGACGCAGAAGAAACGAACCGGCCAGACGGCGGCGGCCCAATGTGGCCCGAAGATCAGCGGGATGGCATCGCCCGCCACCGTTGCAAGTCCCATGAACGCCGGAAAGGAAATGAGCGAGCAGCCGAAGGTCGTCATCAGAAACGCGTCGCGGACTTTGTTCTGATCGTGCTGCAGGGAAGAGAGGAGAACGTGGGTCACCGAGGTCAAGCCGCCGGCGACAACGTTGTTGATCATTTCGAACAGCCGTCTCGCGAAATTATAGATGCCGAGTGCTGCCGGGCTAACCAGCGTCCCAATGATCAATTGATCCAGATTCATGGTCTGCAGGAATCGGTTCCCGGAAGCAAAGATACCGTAGTGCAGCAGTTCGCGAAGACTGCTGAGCTTGATCCGGACGCCGGGCAGCCAACGCGCGCCCCAGAAAGCTGCGACACAAGCTGCCGCCGGCGCAGCGATCTGCGCAATCGCCAAAGCCCATAAGCCGAAGCCGGCCAGTATCAGCGACAGACAGATGATGGCAGAAACGACGGTGGAAATCGCGGTGCGCGCCGCCGCCAAATGAAAGGACATCGTCCTTCCGATCAGGGCATTCGGAACAATGATCATCATGTCGAAGAAGATCTTCAATCCGATGATCATCAAGAGGCCGACGATTTCATCGTGACCCAGTGAATGGGCAAGCAGCGGAGACAATACGAACAACACTCCATAAAGAAGTGCCGCCGAAAAAAATGACAGCCAGAAAACCGTATCGAGATGGCTTCGCCTAATGGACTTCTGCTGGATCAGCGCTTCGCCAAAGGCGGTCGGCCCTAGACCCGCGGTAAAGCTCACGATGCTGAAAGCGAGCGCCACAAGGCCGAAATCCCGTGGCTGCAGAAACCGTGATGTGACGATGAAAACCAGGCCGTTGAGCACGGTGGGTATCAAGGTATCCAATGCCGACCAGAATGCCCCTCTCAGCGCCGCCCTCGATCGGTTTTCACTTAAATGTTCAAAGACGATATCGTCCGCTTGGGAAGCCAGCAATCACCTGCTCCATATCAGTCATTTCGCATATTCTGTGGCGCCAACGTCTCCCGACGTCAGCGAATTGCATAGTTGCCTGTCATCCGATGCGAACTGAAAGGCGCCGTCGATGCTCATCTAGGCCACGCTTCGAATTTGTCCAGCAAAAGACAGACATATATATTGCATTGCAGCATGACCTTGACCAAAAGGTGTCGCGGTCGAAGAAAATGCAGATGCGCGGTCGTCTCGCGCTCTCTTCTGTTTCCGGCATTTAGACCAAAGTTGAGTAGGGATTCCCCATGATTCCCAGGGCCCGGTTTTGCCGAGCCCACAGACACGGCCTAAAAACGACGAAGAAAAATTGACAAATAGAAACCCCGAACTAAGTCACGTTCAGACACTGGGGTCCATCATTCGTTCACGACTATCGTATGTTTTTGAACTGTTGTTGTTCTGGCCCGTAACCAATGGTTGCGGCGTCAAGGGATATTTCTGCGACTAAGAATGAGGCGATCGTGTCGCCGAGCTGTGGGATTTGAACATACTATGACCAGCATCACCGGGCGGCTCTTTAAGGGGAGCATGTGGTTGAGCCTATCGCGGGCGATTGTGAACGGGCTCGCGACGCTAAGCACCTTCGTACTGGCGCGGTACTTGGCGCCCTCCGATTTCGGTGTCGTCGCGTTAGGGATGACTATCCTGTTGATCGTCACCACCGTTACCGAATTTTCGCTTGCCGAGGCACTTATCCGACACGAAGCGCCCGAGGAATCGCATTTCAGCGCCGCCTGGACACTTAACGCCGCACGCGGACTGCTCCTCTGCCTTTTTTTTGCGGTCTGCGCCTATCCGGCGTCCAAACTGTTCGAAGAGCCGAGGCTGTTCGGCGTCATGTTTGCACTGGGCCTGAGCGTGCTAATGGGCGGTTTGACCAACCCGCGTCGGATCATGCTTCAGCGCGACTTGATCTTCTGGCAGGAGTTTGTCCTCAGCGTCTCACAAAAGTTCACGGGCTTCGTCGCTGCCGTGGCAATCGCGATAATCTATCACAGCTATTGGGCGCTGGTGATTGGGACGCTGGTAAGCCAGGCTACGAACGTCATCGTCTCCTATCTCGTGTTGCCGTTCTGGCCCAGGATCACTTTCCGGCATATGCGTGAGTTCTTTTCCTTCTCCGCGTGGCTGACGGCCGGCCAAATTGTCAGCACGCTCAACTGGCGATTTGATTATCTGCTGGTCGGCAAGATGCTCGGCGGGGGCGCGCTCGGCTACTATTCAGTCGGTAGCAATCTGGCTATGATGCCTACACGCGAAGCGACCGCGCCGCTCACCCAGACAATCTACCCCGCCTTCTCCAGCATTCGCGACGACCCCCCACGCCTTGCCGCCGCCTATCAGCGTGTGCAGGCGCTGGTCGCCGCGGTCGCACTTCCCGCCGGTATCGGGGTTGCGGTGGTAGCCGATCCGCTGGTCAGACTCGCACTCGGTGAGAAATGGGTGCCGATAGTCTTCATCATCCAGTCGCTCGCCGCAGTTTTCGCGCTCCAGACGTTGGGTTCGCTGGTACAGCCCCTTGGTATGGCAAAGGGTGAGACGCGCGTGCTGTTCATCCGCGACAGCCAGATGCTGTGTATCCGGGTTCCGATCATGATCGTCAGCCTGATTTTCTATGGACTTCCGGGGGTCATCATTGGCCGCGTGTTTACCGGATTGTTCAGCACATTTGTCAACATGATGCTGGTGCGGCGCTTCATTGGCGTCACGGTGTTGAAGCAGCTTTCGGTGAACCTGCGTGCGCTTATAAGCGTCGCCGTTATGGCGGCAGGGGTTTCTCTTGCTTCCAGCCATCTGGCCTACACAACGGACAAGGTCATGCTCTCGCTGCACTTGGTGATCCTGATTGTGCTCGGTGGCTTTCTGTACTGCGGATCAAGCTTGCTGCTCTGGATATCGATGCAGCGACCGGCCGGCCCCGAAACGGAGGTCCGGAATATCATCGGGAAGATCCTTCCGAAATTTCGTCTTGCTTGAAGAATGCGCCGCAAACTTCCAGTCGCGTAGTTTGCAATACCAGTAAAAGGGGAATGGGGAATGACGTCACAATCAAATCTGGTCCTGATCGCAAAATTGCAGGATATGATTCACGATTGCCTGAAGGACTACGTTTCTAAAGACGAGCCCGTGGCGATTCTTGACTTTCCTGATATCCGCAACTGCGGTGACTCGGCCATCTGGTTGGGGGAGATGGCCTATCTCAAGGATAGATACGGCAAGCGGCCAGCCTATGTTTCGCGGGTAGATGATTTCTCGCCCGATGATCTTGAACGTGTCATGCCGACGGGACCGATCTTCATCCATGGCGGCGGCAATTTCGGCGATATCTGGCCTGCGCATCAGGATTTCCGCGAGCGTGTGCTCGAGCGGTTTCCCAATCGTCAGGTCATCCAGTTTCCTCAGTCGATCCATTACAAGTCGCAGGCCCGCCTGGACGAGAGCGCGCGGATCATCGGACGTCACAAGAACTTCGTGTTGCTAGTCCGCGATGAGGAATCGAAAGAATTCGCTGAGAAGCACTTCGATTGCGTTGTGCGTCTCTGCCCGGACATGGCCTTCTCTATCGGAGCACTCCCACCTGCAGCGTCCGAATTCCCCGTACTTGGAATGCTGCGGACGGATCTCGAAAAGGCTGGCGACGCGGATCTGTCGGCCTTTTCCGACATTCCGATAGAAGACTGGACAACCGAATCCGCCAAGCGCGTGCGCCTTTCCAAGGCATTAGGCGCGGCGGGGGCGCTCCTGGCGCTCAAGCCCGCGGAGACGCGGCTACGCAAGCTCGATGCGGCTGCACACAACCGCTTCCAGCGCGGCATTCGGCAGATCTCACGCGGACGCGCGATCGTTACTGATCGCCTGCATGTGCACATTTGCTCGCTGCTGCTCGGACGACCACATGCTGTCCTCGACAACAGCTATGGCAAGATCCGGCGATTTATGGCGGCATTTTCTGGCGGAACCGACCTGTCCTACAAGGCGGAGTCGCTCGCCGACGGGATCGCCTGGGCGCGGCAGCAAGCCAGCCGAGGGGGAGCCCAATGATGTGGTCGGGAATGGAAACATGCATCTGGAGATGATGTTTGTCCGCTTACCGCTCCAGTGAACAGACATCGGGAGCGTGCGAATAATTGCACCGAGACAGATATTCCGACATGAGCCCGGAATGGTGGTTCGACACGCATGGTATCGACGTGTCCGATATGCGGTAGACGAGTATCAAGGGATGTCGCCTCCCGATGATCAGAGCGGGAGGCGATATTCAGCAATGATAGGATTGACGGCTCAGGGGGAAACGACGACCAGGGCTGCCGAACCGACTTGCGAGAAAGAAACCTCTCCCCTTCCCGGCTTCCAGAGAGCGGTTGTTGCTACTTCATTTCTGTCAAGATTTGACGGACGGCCAAGAAGTTCGATCAGCGCATCCAACAATCCACCGGCGACTTTGACCGAATAAGAACATGCTTTGTGAGCATTAGCACCTTGCGCTATCCAAAACAAAATCGACTCATCATTTTCCGCAGAGTTTTTTCGCCAACCAACGACATCGACTGACCCGCCATTGTACGACATGAAACTTTGTCGCCATTCAATATTGCCGGGGTCCGTCGCAGGTATAGCTTCCCAGCCAAGCTGATCGCCTTTCGCAGTGACCTCAGCGATGGTCTCAGAATTGCAAACCTCCAGCAGACGCGTCGGTGATAGTGTTTGAGGTGCAGCAATGGCAAATCCGACGGCGGCTAGCGTGCTGACCACCCATGCCGACACCCCAACAAAGCCTCGCCAGTATTTTAAGTTCATCACCGAGTCTCCATGGCCTGCAATCGGAAGAAGAAAAGTAGGTCATGATCAAGCGCGCACAAGCTCTTATAGTAGGAATTGGCCCTGGGTCAGTCTGCAGCAAGATTCCTGACCATTGCCCCCATCATGCAGCAATCACATCTGACTGATATCCCAAGAACTGCAACACGAACTCAGCTGTGTTGCCTACCTCCATGAAGCTCAACCCTGATTGCACCGCACAATCAAAAAATCTTGAGAAAAGCTTTTCTCATCTTGACTCTCGATATGAGAAAAGCTTTTCTCACTGCAAATAATTCGGGAGAGGACATCTGGAAAATCAGCGTGGCAGAAGCGGGCGGACGACGATCCACGACGTTGCCGCCGCCGCGGGTGTGAGCATTTCGACGGCATCGAAGGCGTTGAACAATACCGGTCGAATGGGCGAGGAGACCCGTGAGCGGGTCAAGCGGGTCGCCACCGAAATCGGGTTTCGGCCAAATGCCTTGGCCAAGGGTCTGCTCAGCAACCGCAGCTTCACCATCGGTCTTCTGACCAACGATACCTATGGCCGTTTTACCCTCCCGGTGATGGCAGGCATTACGGAAGCTCTCGTGGATCACGGGGTCTCGGTGTTTCTCTGCACGATCGAAGACGATCCTGCGCTCGGAAAGGTTCATGTGGACGCCATGCTCGACAAACACGTCGATGGCATCATCGCCTCGGGAAAAAGGATCGACCGCCGGCTGCCGGTGGATCTGTCCAACCTGCCCGTGCCGGTCGTCTACGCTTTCACTGAGGGAACGGCCGACAGCGTTACCTTCTGCGCTGACGATTTTCAGGGGGCGACGCTCGCCGTCGAGCGGCTGATTGGCCTCGGCCGCAAACGGATCGCCCACATCACCGGGCCGGACAGTTTCGTCTCGGTGCGCGAGCGCGCCAGGGCCTATCGGGATCTCACCGGCGATGCTTTGCCGGTGATGTATGGCGAATGGTCCGAAGCCTGGGGACATGAGGCCGTAGCCAGGATGTGGAGTGTGTCCGGATCGAAGCCGGATGGCATCTTTTGCGGCAACGATCAGATCGCGCGGGCGGTCGTGGATGCGCTGCGCGAGCGTGGCGTACGGGTGCCGGAGGATGTGTCCGTGGTCGGTTTCGACAATTGGGAGATTGTCGCTGCTCAAACCCGACCGCCGCTGACGACGGTGGATATGAATCTCAAGGCGCTCGGGCGGGAAGCCGGGCTGACGGTTCTGGCGCTGGCGGAGGGACGCGCCGTCGAACCGGGGATCAGGACATTGCCGTGCGAACTGATCGTGCGGCAGTCATGAGGGTAAACCTCGAGAATTGACTGGTTGAGGAAAAGGGCGGGAGAAACGCCCATGGGAGGAGAGAAACATGATGAAGCGACTTCTGGCCGCGACGGGCCTCATATCCTTATGCTTGATGACAAGTGCATCTGCCGCCGAAAACATCTCGATGTGGGTGCGGTCCGGCATCGGCGATTCCTTCAAGAAGGTCGTCGAGGCGTATAATGCCGGCCACGACGACAAGGTCACCCTCACCGAAGTGCCCTTCTCCGAGCTCGTGCAGAAATATGCGACCGCGATCGCCGGCGGCCAGGCACCCGACGCGCTGTCGATGGACCTGATCTACACGCCGGCCTTTGCCGCAGCGGGCCAGCTCGAAGATCTGACGGACTGGGCGAAGGCCCTGCCCTATTTCAACTCGCTCTCGCCATCGCATGTGAAGCTCGGCACCTATGACGGCCATGTTTACGGCCTGCCGCTTTCGGTCGAGACCTCGGTCTTCGCCTGGAACAAGGACCTCTACAAGAAGGCCGGCCTCGACCCGGACAAGGCGCCGACGACCTGGGACGAGATCGAGAAGAATGCCGAAAAGATCCAGGCGCTTGGCGGCGACACCTACGGCTTCTATTTCTCCGGCGGCGGTTGCGGCGGCTGCATGATCTTCACCTTCACGCCACTCGTCTGGGGCGCCGGTGCCGACATTCTTTCGGCTGATGGTAAGACGGCGACGCTGGATACGCCGCAGATGCGCAAGGCGGTCGATATCTACCGCAGCATGGTCAAGAAAGATCTGGTTCCGGCGGGCGCCGCCAGCGATACCGGCGCCAACTTCCTCAGCATCAGCAACGGTCGAATCGGCCAGCAAACCATCGGTGCCTTCTCGATCGGCACACTGATCACGCAATATCCCGATATCCATTTCGGCGTGACCCTGATCCCCGGCGTCGACGGTAACCCGTCCTCCTTTGCCGGCGGCGATAATTTCGTCATCTCCAAGGGCACGAAGAAGCTCGATGCGGTGAAGAAATTCCTCGAATACACCTATTCGCTGGAAGGTCAGAAGATCATGGCGAAATATGGCAGCCTGCCGACGCGCGGCGATATTGCCGATCAGGTGCTTCAGGGCCTTGATCCGCGCATGCAGGTGGGGCTGAAAGCTATCTCCGTTGCGAAGACGCCCTATACGCTGCAGTTCAACGATCTGATCAACAGCGCCAACGGGCCATGGGCCGGCTTCACCAATGCCGCGATCTTCGGCAACGATGTCGACACTGCCTTCTCTAACGCGCAGTCGGAAATGCAGTCGATCATCGACAACGCCCAGTAACAAAAATCGCTCGACCAACCGGGAGGCTTAAAGTCTCCCGGTCCTTCCCATCGGAACATCAGGAGCATTCCATGGCGAGCCCTGGAGCTATTGGAGCAGTGCGGCGGCGCACACGGCGGCGAAGTGCCAACTGGCACGGATTTCTTTACATCGCGCCGGCCATGGCGCTCGTCATCGTCTTTTTCGTCGTACCCGTTCTCTTCACCGGCTGGATGAGCCTGCATAACTGGCCATTGCTCGGCAATCCGCGCTGGATCGGCTTCAGTAACTACACGAGGATGCTGTCAGATATCCGCTTCATGGCGGCCTTGCGTTTCACCGCGTACTATACGGTGATCGTCACTATCGCCATCTTCGCCATCGCCTTTCCCCTGGCGCTCTACGTCGAAAAGCAGCGGCCTTTTGTCGGTTTCTATCGCACAATCATCTTCCTGCCCGTCGTTGTCGGTCTCGCGACCGCCTCGCTGCTCTGGGTCTGGCTTGCCAATGTCGATAGCGGCTTTTTCTCACCAGTGGCGCAGGCGCTCGGCTTGGTCGACAAGAAGCCGAACCTGCTTGCCGATTTCGACATGGCCTTTGCCACCATCGTCGTCATGGTGGTCTGGAAGATCGCCGGCTTCACCATGATCATCCTGCTGACCGGCCTGCAGGCGATCCCATCCGAATTGACGGAAGCGGCTCGGATCGATGGCGCCAGGCGCTGGCAGCGCTTCCGTTTCCTGACCCTGCCGCTGATGCGCCGCACAATCGCGCTCGCCTTGATCATCTCGGTCACCGGCTCCGTGCTCGCCTTCGACCAGTTCTACATCATGACCAGCGGCGGCCCGCAGAACCGCATGATCTCGGTGGTTTATTACATCTTCAACCAGTCCTTCGTGTCCTTCAATCTCGGCTATGGCGCGGCGCTGTCGATCGTCCTCCTCGTCATTCTCGTGCTCATCAGCATCGTCCAGCTCTGGCTGCTGCGCGTTGGGGAGGATCGTCCATGACCGTCAAGAACTTCACACCCGCAAAAGAGCGACGGGCGCGCCGGAAATTGTTGAGCGGCATCGGCTATCACGGCGTCGGCGTCATCATCGTCATCTTCTTCTTCGCGCCTTTTGCGATCGCCCTGCTCTCCTCCTTCCGGCACGGCACGGAGGCGAGCCTGCCGCCATTGCCGCCATGGCCGACAACCGGCTTCAGCCTCGACGCCTATCGTTCCCTCGATGGTTTCGGCGCCGGCGTCCTGCAGCACACTTTGAATTCGCTCTTCGTCTCGGTGGCGACGGTCGTTCTCACCGTCACGGTCAGCCTGCTCGCCGGCTACGGCTTCTCGCGCTACCAGTTTCCGTTCAAGAACGTCTTCTTCGTCCTGATCATCGCGACACTGATGATCCCCTTCCAGTCGATCCTGACGCCGCTTTTCATCATGCTGGCGAAGCTCGGGCTCAACAATTCGCTCATCGGGCTGACGCTCGTCTATGTCACCCTGCAACTGCCCTTCTCGGTCTTCATGATGCGTAACGCCTTCGATGCCGTGCCGAAGGAAATTGAGGAGGCCGCGCGCATCGACGGGGCGCGGGACCTGAAGCTGCTCTTCCGCGTGCTGCTACCTCTGGTACTGCCCGGCGTGGCGACCGTTGCGATCTTCGCCTTTCTCAACGCCTGGAACGAATTCCTAGCGGCGCTGATCCTGCTCTCCAGCAGCGAGAAATTCACCCTGCCGGTGCTGATGATCGCCGTCAGGACCGGGCGGCTCGGCGCGGTCAACTGGGGCGCGGTCCAGGCCGGTATCGCCGTCATGACCATCCCCTGCGTCATCGTCTTCCTGCTTCTGCAACGCTACTACATGCGCGGCCTGATGGCCGGCGCGGTGAAATAGATACTCTAACGAAACGGATTAACGCTATGTCAAACAAGCAAAATCGCCAATTCCGTCCGCTGCCCGTTCCGAATGTCGAACTGCACGGCCTTTTCGGCGCTCGCCAGGACGCGATCTGCAATTCGACAGCGGCAACCCTGCTCGACCGCTGCGTCGAGGCCGGTATGATCCAGGCGATCGACGTCGAACGGCCAAGCCCCGGCATCGTCATTCCGCTGCAGACATGGTCGGGCTCGACGCAGATGTTCTGGGACAGCGACCTCGGCAAGTCGATCGAGACCATCGCCTACTCGCTCTATCGTCGCCCCAACCCGGAGTTAGAGGCCCGCGCCGACGCCATCATCGACATGTACGGCAAGATGCAGGACAAGGATGGTTATCTGAACGCCTGGTTCCAGCGTGTCCAGCCAGGCCGCCGCTGGACCAATCTTCGCGACCATCACGAGCTCTATTGCGCCGGCCATCTAATCGAGGCTGCCGTCGCCTACTACCAGGCAACGGGAAAGCGCAAGCTGCTGGATATCATGAGCCGCTTCGCCGATTACATGATCACGGTTTTCGGCCATGGCGAGGGCCAACTGCCGGGCTATTGCGGCCATGAGGAAGTGGAGCTGGCGCTGGTCAAGCTCGCCCGCGTCACCGGCGAGAAGAAATATCTCGACCTTGCCAAATACTTCGTCGATGAGCGTGGGCAGGAGCCGCATTTCTTTACCGACGAGGCGCTGCGCGATGGCCGCGACCCGGCGAAATTCGTACAGAAGACCTATGAATACAATCAGGCGCATCAGCCGGTGCGTGAGCAGATCAAGGTTGTGGGACATGCGGTGCGTGCCATGTATCTCTATTCCGGCATGGCCGATATCGCGACCGAATATAACGACGACAGCCTGACCTCAGCGCTGGAAACGCTGTGGGACGACCTGACCACCAAGCAGATGTATGTCACAGGCGGCATCGGGCCGGCCGCATCCAATGAAGGTTTCACAGACTATTACGACCTGCCGAACGAAAGCGCCTATGCCGAGACCTGCGCCTCGGTCGGGCTGGTCTTCTGGGCAAACCGGATGCTCGGCCGTGGTCCGAACCGGCGTTATGCCGATATCATGGAACAGGCGCTCTACAACGGCGCCATGGCCGGGCTGTCGCTCGACGGCAAGACATTCTTCTATGAAAACCCGCTGGAAAGCGGCGGCAAGCATCACCGCTGGACATGGCATCATTGCCCCTGCTGCCCGCCGAACATCGCTCGCCTGCTCGCCTCGATCGGCTCCTACATGTATGCCGCTGCCGACAACGAAATTGCCGTGCATCTCTACGGCGAAAGCAAAGCCCGCGTTCCGCTTGCAAGCGGCGTAACCGTCGAACTTGCTCAGGAGACGCGTTACCCTTGGGATGGCGCTATCCGCTTCGAGGTACATCCCGACCGCAACGCCCGCTTCGCGCTCTCGCTGCGCATTCCCGAATGGGCCGACGGCGCGACTCTGGCCGTCAATGGCGCACCCATCGACCTCTCCGCTGTTACCATCGACGGCTATGCGCGCATCGAGCGCGACTGGCAGGCTGGCGACAGGGTCGATCTCAATATTCCGCTGATTCCACGCACCCTGTTTGCCAATCCCAAGGTGCGCCAGGATGCCGGCCGCGCGGCACTGATGCGCGGACCACTGGTCTATTGCGTCGAAACAACCGACAACGGCGCGGATCTCAACGGCATCTCGCTTGCCGGCGATCCAGCGGCTGCTCAGACAGCGGAGATTGCTGCGCTGGAAGGCGCAGTGGCGCTCGACATTCCGGTAACACGCGACGATGCGGACTGGGGAGCAGACCTCTACCGGACAGCGCCGCCCCAAAGCCGGTCCACCACGGCGCGTTTTGTTCCCTATCATCTCTGGGACAACCGCGAGCCGGGCGAGATGCTGGTCTGGATCCGTGCCGACCAGTTGCAACGCGGAGCCTGACATGGCGAAGAACAGCATGATGCTGACTGGGGTCCGCAAGAGCTACGGCGGGCTGGAGGTCATTCACGGCATCGATCTCGAAGTCGAAGAAGGTCAATTCGTCGTCTTTGTCGGCCCCTCCGGCTGCGGCAAGTCGACCTTGCTGCGGATGATTGCCGGGCTCGAAGAAGTGACGGATGGCGAGATCGCCATCAAGGGCCGGGATGTCACCGATCTCGACCCGTCCGAGCGCGGCATCGCCATGGTCTTCCAGTCCTATGCGCTCTATCCGCATATGAGCGTGCGCGACAATCTCGGTTTCGGGCTGAAGATGGCCCGAACCGAGACAGCCGAGATCGAGGCGCGCGTCAAGGCTGCCTCGGCGATCCTCAAGATCGATCATCTGCTGGACCGCCGTCCGGGCCAGCTTTCCGGTGGTCAGCGCCAGCGCGTCGCCATCGGCCGGGCGATCGTGCGCAAGCCGGACGTCTTCCTGTTTGACGAGCCGCTATCCAACCTCGACGCGGAGCTGCGGGTCTCGATGCGTATCGAAATTGCCCGGCTCCACCGCGAGCTCGGCAACACGATGATCTATGTAACGCACGACCAGACTGAGGCGATGACGCTTGCCGACAAGATCGTCGTGCTCAAGGACGGCAAGATCGAGCAGGTCGGCAGCCCGCGCGAGGTCTACGAGGATCCGGCCAACATCTTCGTTGCCGGCTTTATCGGTTCGCCGCGCATGAACATGATCGCAGCCGAATGGGGCTCCGATGGCCTTGCAAAAATCGCGGGTGGCGCGATCAAGACCGATCTATCGCAAGCCAGCCTCGCGTCCGGCGAAAAGCTAATGCTGGGGATGCGTCCGGAGCATCTGGTCGTCGTATCGGATGGTGATGATACCGTGCGGGTAAAGGTCGATTTCGACGAATATCTCGGCGGCACACGCTATCTTTATTGCCAGACGGAGGACGGCCAGAGCCTGATCGCCGAATATCGCGAGGGTCCGGACATCCAGCGCGGCGACACGCTTCATCTGCGCTGCGCGCCCGAGCGACGTCGCTATTTCGACGGACAGGGAAATCGGCTGCGCTGATGCGCTGCTCTGTCAAAGTGACGCGGCCTAATCGTTTGACCAATAATGAAAATTATGGCGATGTTCGCCCCGTCAGATCGGATCAAGGGGGGAGTTTTGGTGGCGAAGACGTATGATTTCATTATCGCCGGCGGCGGCTCGGCGGCGTGCGTCGCGGCCATGCGGCTGGTGCGGAATTTCGGCTTTTCCGTGCTCATCATCGAACGCGGGCCGCGCAAAACAGCGAAGCTGATGGCTTTCCCCGCCGGCTATATGAAATACCTTGCCCGCGACGACTTCCTCGAAATGCACCATACGGTTTCGCAGCCGCAGCTTGGTGGTCGCGGCCCCATTGTTCCGGTCGCCAAGGCACTTGGTGGCGGCAGTGCCGTCAACGCTATGGTCTATATGCGTGGCCAGAGAGAGGATTACGACGGCTGGGCCACCCATCTCGGCAACGGGATGGAATGGTCCTACGAGGACATGCTGCCGCACTTCAAGGGCATCGAAGCAAATACGCGCTTCAACAATGAGTATCACGGCATTTCCGGCAATCTGCGGATATCGGAACCACAGCACACCTGCGATACCACACAGGATTTCCTGCTGGCAGCTCAAGGGCTCGGCCATGCCTACAATCCAGACTTTAACGGCGTCCGACAAAACGGCGTCGGCATCATGCAGCACACCTACGGCGAATGGAACGGCAAGACCGAGCGCTCTGACGCCAAGAAGGCCTTCCTCGATCCGCTCGATGGAGATCCACGCCTGGATATCATCACCGACGCCCGCGTCGATCGCATCGTTATCGAAAACGGCCGCGCGACAGGTGTTACTTATACACGAAATGGCGAAAGCCACATGGTTCGGGCGGAGCGTGAAATCCTTGTCGCCTCGGGCACCTATAACAGCGCCAAGCTGATGATGCTCTCCGGCATCGGTCCGGCCGACCATCTTCGCGAGCACGGTATTGCGGTCGCCCTCGATCTCCCCGGCGTCGGCGCCAATCTGCAGGATCATCATGAAGTCCCCGTCATCGCCACGACGAAGGGAAAGTCTGGCTATTTTGGCGAGGACAAGGGTTGGCCGATGCTGCGCAACGGGCTGCAATACCTGCTCTTCAACTCCGGCCCTGTAACAACAACCGGCATCGAGTCCTGCCTGTTCTACGACCCGGACGGAAGCGAGCGGCCGACGATCCAGCTCTATTGCGCCCCGATCGTCTATCTCGACCGTGACGTCTCCTCCGCCAAGCCGACCCACGGCGTCACCTTCACCTCCTGCCTACTACGCCCGAAGGCGCGCGGCAGCGTCAAGCTGCGTTCGGCCAATCCAGCCGATCAGCCCCTGGTCGACTGCAACTTCTTCGGCGACCCCGACGATCTGCGCCTAACGCTCGCCTCGCTGAAGGTCGCGCGGCAATTGCTGGAGACGGAACCCTTCAAATCGAAAATTGCCGACGAGATCCTTCCCGGCCGGGCGCTTCAGGACGACGGAACTCTGGCCAAATTCGCCGGCCAGACGGTCAAGACGAATTACCATCCGTCCGGCAGCCTGCGCATGGGACCGGACAGCGATCCGATGTCCGTGGTCGACGGAACGCTACGCGTGCGCGGCATCGATGGATTGAGGGTGATCGACTGCTCGATCATCCCGTTCATCCCCTCGGGCAATACCAATGCCCCGGCCATGGCAATCGGCTCGAAGGCGGCGGAGATGATCGGGAAAGATTATTGAAGCTGGATGCGGCGCTAGAATTCCCAGGGTGATATGAGCTCAAGGCCCGTTGTCTGGAAATCGGGTAAATTGCGGGTCGCCAAGCGGCCGCCGTTCACACGGGCGATGGCAGCGATCATCCCGTCCGCTGTCGACATTGGCCGCCCTTGCCTCTTGGCTGCCCCCATGATGTCGCCATAAGTCAATGCGGCCTCCTCCGTGAGGCCGAAGATTCGATCGGCGAACCGACGACGCCATTCGGACAATCGTTGCTCCAGCCGTGCCGCGCGTTGATCGGGCACGATCTTCTGAATACCGAAAGCGATTTCGGCAATCGCAACGGTCGACAAGGCGATCTCCGCATCATGTCGGTCGAGCCAAGCAATAACAGCCGGATCGGGCAGCTTCCGGAGTGTCTCCGATATGACGTTTGTGTCGAGAAATATCACAGATCGATTCCGTGATTAACCTGCCGTCCCTCGCGAATGACGGCGTCCAGATCAATATCCTCGTCGTCGCTCATAGCCATGCGAGCATAGAAAGACGAAGCCGGCTCGCGGCCAGCCTCCCGAATTTCATAGGATTCGAGCGCGCGTTCGACGATATCCGCAATGGTGCGGTTCTCGCGTCGGGCCAGCCGATGCGCCAGATCACGCGCCTTGGCGCTACGGACAGACAGTTGCGGTTCAGCCATATTGATCTCCTGTCTAACCAATATAAGCCGTCCCAATCTAGCCATCAAGATGGCAAGTGATGGCTAGATGGCAGTGTCAAACCGGTTCGAACAACGGTGCGATCTCCATTTCCGGCACAAGGACCAAGCCTTTATCGGTGATGCGGATTTCCGGAATGACGGAAAGCGGGATCAGGTTGAAACCCATATAAGGGATGGTACAGCCAGCCTTTTCCCATTCCACCTTCAATGCTTTCACCTCCTCGGCAACCTCGTGCACCCGCTTGTCGGAGAGCAGCCCGGCGATCGGCAATGGCACCATCGCCGTCACCTTACCGTCCATGACGACGCAGGCGCCGCCCTGCTTGGCGTCGATCGCATCCAGCGCGACCTGCATGTCGGCCTGATTGGTGCCGGCAACGATAATGTTGTGGCTGTCGTGCCCGACGGAAGAGGCGACCGCTCCCTTCTTCAAACCAAAGTTGCTCAGAAGGCCATGTGCGACATTGCCTGATGATTTGCCGTGGCGCTCGACCACCGTCACGAAGCACAGGCCGTGGCGGTCGAAATGCGTCTGCCAGTCATTGGCCGGTTCGAGTTCGACCGTGACATGACCGAGCACGATGCCCGGCAATTCGGTCTTGATGGTATGCGCGATCACAGGCTCGGTCGGCAGTTCCGGCGTCAGTTTCAGGTCCTTCGGCAGCTTCACCGTATGGTAGGCGGCTTCCGGATAGCGATAGGGATTGGACAGGGCGGCATCGAGGACCGAGGTAATCTTGCGATCCTCGACCACCAGTTCACCGCCATACCAGGTGCTGACCGGCTTCAGGTCGTCTGTCAGGAGCACGAGATCGGCCCGGCGTCCGCCGCCGAGGCCGCCGATTTCGTTCTCCATGCCGAAGCGGGTCGCGCCATGCAACGAGCCCATGGCCCAGGCCTGCTCCGGTGTCATGCCGGCCACGACAGCCTGACGCGTGACCCAATCGAGACCGAAGAGCAGAAGATCGTCGGCATCGCGGTCGTCGGTGCAGACCGCAATGCGCTTGTGGGACGCGCCGAACTCGGTAATGGTCTTAATCGCATGCGGCAGGCTGTGCCACGCCGTCGTCGGTGGGCCGCCGCGCAGAAAGAGCCAGATACCGGCCTCCAGCAGATCATCTGCGATTTCTCGGTCGATCGCCTCGTGCGTGTCGGTCACGCCGGAGGCGGCGTAGGCAGCCACGAATTCCCGGCCGTAGACATGGCCCGAGACTGGACGCCCGCGCTCGAGCGCTGCCGCCAGGATGGCATGGCTGCGCTCGTCACCCATAGCTACAGGCACGAAATCCATCTTCTCGCCGAGCGCCACGGCTTCCGGCCATTTGTCGAACAAATCAGCGATCTTTCCCGGCGTCAGATCGCCGCCGGCGGTCTCAAGCTCCGGCGACGTGGCCGGCACGGTGCTCGGCACGGTCAAGAAGATCGACAGCGGCGCCTGGCGGGCATCTTCCAGCATTGCCTCGACACCGGCGACATCCATGACATTGCCGATTTCGTGACTATCGCAGAAGATCGTCGTCGTACCGTTCAGAAGCGCGGCCTCGGCATAGGCGCAAGCGGTCACCATGCTGGATTCAATATGGATATGCGGATCGACCAGGCCGGGCGCGATAATCCCTCCCCTGGCGTCGTAAAGCTTGGCGCCGCCGCCGCGATAACTGCCGGCCGGTTTGACTGCGGCGATACGCCCCCCAGAAACCCAGATTTCCTTGTCGGGAAGGATGCGCTCGGAGTAGGTCGAAAGCACGCGCGCACCCTGAATGACCAGATCGGGATCGCGGCGGGCAGAGGCGACGTCTGCGAGCGTGCGCGTCATGGTCGAGAGCGGCTTGACGGAAAAACGTGTGAGCGTCATCGGATATCCAATTCAAAATCAATGATAATCGGGAATGCCGGGCATGGTGCGGAAGCCCTTGATGGCGCGGAAACGACGCAGCCATCGGCGCAGCGCCGGATAGTCGTCGTGATTGACGCCGTAATCGCGGCTGAGGGCAAAGGAGGGAAACAGCGTCAGATCCGCAAGCGTCGGCCCATCGCCGACGAACCACTCGCAGCCGTCGAAGTGGCGCAGCGTCATATGGTCGTCCATGATGCGGAAAGCCTTGCGGGCGGCGGCGCTGAGGAACACTTCGTGGCCCGGCGTATCAAAGAGCGATTGCAGGCGCGCGGCGACGGCGGGCGCAAGCGCGGTCGCGGAGAAATGCAGCCACATCGTCGTTAGGCCGAAATTCGCCGCCTCTTCCGGCAACCAGTGCCGCACCGGGTCGTAAGCCTTGGCGAGATAGGCGAGGATCGCTTCCGTGCCGTGAAGCACGAGGTCGCCGTCGGTGAGCACCGGCATGGTGCCGAGCGGATTAAGCGCCAGCATGGCTGGTTTGCTTTCTTCCTTGCCCGGAAACATATCGACGGCGATGGTCTTGTATGGGAGGTCGAGCATGGAGAGCAGCAGGCGAACGCGATAGCTCCCCTCGTCCATCTCGTAATTATAAAGCGTGATCTCCGCCATCACGCGACCTCCGCCATAGTTTCGAGGTCGAAACGAAGACCCTCGGCCCATTGCGCATAATGCTTCTGCTTCGCGCCGGCATTGACCGCCGGCGAGCCGAGAATAACTATGTGGATGGCGGTTTTTGCCGGTGAAACGACTTGAACCGCAACCAGCAGCCTATCGTCGCCCGCCTGCAATATGCCGGCATTCCCGGCGAAATTGCCCACGCCAGCTTTCTCCAGCGCCGTCAAGATATCGTCTGCCCCGCGCTCGACATAGAGGCTACGTACCGGGGTAACGCCCATCGCGACGTCGATCTCCGGCAAGGCAGCTTCCGACGCCGTTGTCGCCCAGATGATCCCGTATCTTTCCTCTGCAAAGTAGGTCGGCACCTTAATCGTCTGCGGCACCTCCAGGCTCGGATGCGCGGGAATGTAGCGACATTGCCCGGCGGTATCGTACTGCCAGCCGTGATAGAGACAGGCGATGTGGTCGCCACGGACGAAGCCGAAGCTGAGACGCATGCCGCGATGCGGACAACGGTCCTCCCAGACATGCGCATTGCCGCTATTGTCACGCCAGACGACGATCTCGCTGCCCTCGACGACGGCGCCCGCCGAGGTCCCCCGCTCGATCGACCCCGACAGGGCGACAGGCACCCATCCCGCTTCCAGTTTCATATGTCACTCCGCTCGATATCGAGAATGATACAGTCATACGGCCCGAGACTGCAGGCCATTTCAAAGGCGTCGACCAGATCTTCCTGCCCTTTGACGGCGAGCGTCGCCGACATTGCATCACAGGCTTCCATCTCGATGTCCAGATCCAGCCGCCGGGCGCGATGCTGCGCAAACTCGATGAAACTGTCGCAGACCATTTGCCCTCGAAAGATAAATCGCGCACGCTCGGTCATATTGCGGAATGTCCGTTCGCCCTCGTCACGCCTCACCTTTTGCATTAAAAATACTCACGATGCATAAAAATCATACGTGCTTCACTTTTAGGCATTCTAGCCGGCCTCCCCATGAAAATTCAAGGGCCTACGCATAGCTGCCAACAAGCCATGTGAGCAAAGCACCCAGAGCGCCCTTCTCCAACTGGCATAATTGTTGCGTCGATTACCTCCGGACGCGGTTGGCGTGCCAAACCAAAAGAGGATTTCATGATTGACTTGCGTTCGCTGTCCCGTCGCGGATTTTTGAATATGAGTGCTGCCGGCGCGGCCGCCTTGACGCTGCCTGCCGGCCTTGCCAGCCAGGCGCTCGCGGCGGCATCCTTTCCGGCGATCAAGGAAGAGGATGCGGTCGTCGGCTTCGGCCATGTCGGGCCGATTTCGGATGAGGGCTGGACCTGGGCGCATCACCAGGGCCTGCTCGCGGTCAAAGCCGCCTATCCGAAATTGAAGAAGATCCTGGAAGTCGAGAACATCCCCTATTCGGCCGACGCGACGCGCACCTATCGCCAGTTTGTCAGCCAGGGCGCCAATATCATCTTCGACACATCCTCCAATGGCGACTTCCTGCACGCCGTCGTCAAGCAGGCCCCCGAGGTTGCGTTCCTCGAATGCGGCGGCCTCGTCAACATGGACAATCTCGGCTGGTATTATCTGGCTCACTGGTATCCGACCTATGTCATCGGCGTTGCCGCCGGCCACCTGTCGAAGACCGGTAAGCTCGGCTATGTCGCCTCCTTCCCGGTCTCGTCGGTCTTTGCCTCCACCAACGCCTTCCTGATGGGCGCCCGCTCCGTCAATCCGAATGCGACGCTGCAAACCATCGCCATCAACTCCTGGTTCGACCCGCAGGCCGCAACCCAGGCCGGCACGGCGCTGATCGACAATGGCTGCGACTTCCTGTTCGGCATCATGGACGAAGCTGGTTACCTGCAGGTCGCCGAAAAGCGTGGTGTCTGGGCCGCCATGTGGAACACCGACGTCCGCCGTTATGGCCCGAATTCCTATGTCTCCTCAATTCTCATCGATTTCAACAAGTTCTACGTCGATCAAGTAGGCAAGCGCCTGGCCGGGACCTGGGCGCCGAGCGACACGCTCTTTGCGATGGGCGCCGGTGTCGATCGCGACAAATGGGGCGAGAAGGTTCCGGCCGATGTCGCTGCCGCGGCCGATGCGGTGCGTGCCAAGATCATTGGCGGCTGGTCGCCGTTTACCGGAGAGATCAAGGATTCGACCGGCAAGGTTCGCGTCGCCGCCGGCCAGGCGATGACCGACAATGAGCTCTATAATTGGGATTGGTCGGTCGAAGGCGTCACCGGCCTCAGCGCCTGACCGATATCGTCGCCCAACAAGAACCTGGCCGGCGCGTCCGGCCAGAGTTGCTCTTCATGACACTCTGGTGCCCTTCCGATGACTGAGACCGCGACACCCTTCTCCGCGCCCCCGGGCACACCGCCTCTGGTGCAGCTCAAGGGCATCGCCAAATATTTTCCGGGTGTCATCGCCAACGAGGATGTCGATCTCGACGTCTTGCCGGGTGAGATCCACGCGCTGCTCGGCGAAAACGGCGCCGGCAAATCGACCCTGATGAACATCCTGACCGGCATCTATCAACCCGATGCCGGCGAGATCATCATCGACGGCTATGCCAAGCAATTCGCTACGCCGCTTCAGGCGATCGCGGCCGGTATCGGCATGGTGCATCAGCATTTCAAGCTGGTGCAGGCCTTCACTGTGGCCGAAAACATTCATCTCGGCTGGTCGGAAACGCCGCGCCGGGCCTCGGCCCAGGTGTTGGAGGCCCGCACGGCGGCATTGGCTGCGAAATTCAACCTGCAAACCCGCCCCGGCGGCCGTGTCAGCGATCTCTCCACCGGCGAGCAACAGCGCGTCGAGATCCTCCGCGTCCTGGCGCGGCAGGCCCGCGTGCTGATCCTGGACGAACCGACGGCCGTGCTGACACCGGCCGAGGCGCGCGAACTGTTCAAGGCGCTGCGCGATTTCGTGGCACAGGGCAACGCCGTCATCTTCATCAGCCACAAGCTCGATGAAGTCCTGGAGATTTCCGACCGCATCAGCATCCTGCGCGGCGGGCGCAAGATCGCCACGGAGAAGACGGCCGATTGCAATCCGCGTATGCTCGCCAAGCTGATGGTAGGACGCGACATCGTGCTCGCCGATATGCGGCAACGGGCAGCGGGAGCCGCACCGATCTCGCCTGAACCAGTGCTCAGCCTCGACAATGTATCCGCCCTTAACGATGCCAGCGACGAAGCCTTGCATGGCATCTCGCTGCAGGTCTACGCGGGCGAGATCCTGGGAGTGGCGGGCGTGGCGGGCAATGGCCAGCGCGAACTCAGCCAGGTGCTGGCAGGCATGCGGCCGGTCAGCGGCGGTCGTATCCTGATCGAGGGAGCACCTATCAGCCGCAGCAACGCCGCCGCCTTCGTCGAGCGCGGCATCGGTCATATCCCGGAAGACCGTCTGCATAGTGGCCTCGCGCCAGCGCTCAGCATTACCGTCAATGCAGTGATGCGCGAATATAAGCACCCTCCGGTTTCATCCGGCGGTGTCTACCGTCCGGGTGCTGCGACGGCGCTTGCCAAAGAGATTGCGGCGGTCGCGGATGTCGCTATTCCGGATTTCGGCATGCCTATCCGCAACCTCTCGGGCGGAAACCAGCAACGTCTTGTTGCCCGCCGCGAGATGCGTATCGCAAACAAGGTGCTGATCGCCGCCTATCCAAGCCGAGGCCTCGACGTCGGCGCCATCAATACCATGCTGCGCTATATCGTCGAATTGCGCGATGCAGGCGCAGGCATCGTACTGATTTCCGAAGAGCTGGAAGAGCTCTTGAACCTCTCGGACCGCATCGCCGTCCTCTACGAAGGCAAGGTCATGGGGATTGTGGAAAATGACAAGGCGGACATCGACCAGATCGGCCTCATGATGGGCGGTCGCGCCCAAGTGCGCGAGGTCGCCTGACATGGCCGCATCCTGGCGTTTCCAGCGCATGCCTTCCGCCTCGCCCGTCATTGCCTTTGGTGCCCGCATCGCCGCCATTCTGCTGGCTTTGGTCTTCGCCGGCCTCATTCTGGCCGCCACCGGTGCAAACCCACTGGAGCTTGCCTCGGAGGTGATTGATGCGAGCTTCGGCTCCAGCTTTGGTCTTCAGGATCTCGGCGTTCTTATCGTCCCCCTTATTTTGACCGGGCTTTCGGTTGCGGTCGGCCAGCAGATCGGTGTCTGGAATATCGGCGCCGAAGGGCAATTCTACGCGGGGGCCTTTGGCGCCGCCACGGTTGGCCTCTTCGTGCCAGGGCCGCCGGTCGTGATCCTGCCGCTGATGTTTGTCGCGGGTCTCCTCGGCGGCGCTGTTTGGATCCTCATCCCGACGCTTGCTCGCGCCTATGGCAACGTCAACGAGCTGATCACCACGCTGCTTCTCAACTTCGTCGCCATTCTCCTGGTCTTCTACGTCTCCACCGGCGCCTGGCGCGACCGGATGTCAAACTCAGCGACACGGAGACTCTCAGCCGAAATCCCGGAACTGTGGGGATCGGTCCATTGGGGGTTCCCGATTGCCATTCTTGCCGCCCTCCTCGTTGCGGGCGTACTGGCCTTTTCGCGTTGGGGTTATGAGGTGCGGCTCGTCGGCTCCAATCCGTCGGCCGCCCACTATGCCGGCATGCCGGCCCGTCGCCATCTCATCACTGTCATGCTGCTTTCCGGCGCAATCGCCGGTCTTGCCGGCATGCTGGAGATCGCCGGCACCGTACACCGGCTGCAAGGCGGCATATCCAACAATTACGGCTATCTCGGCATCATGGTCGCGGTGCTGGCCCGCAACTCCGCCATCGGCGTCATCTTCTCCGCCGCGCTGATGGCCTTCATCCTCAATTCCGGCATCATTCTGCAAACCCAGGGGCTAACGACGTCGGCGGTGCTGGCAATCACCGGCCTCATCCTATTCCTGACGGCGATTGGTGACGAGCTCGCCCATTACCGCATCGCCCGCGACAAGGCCTGAAGGGAAGCGAGACCATGGAACTTCTGACCGGCATCCTCACCACAGCCTTCCTTGCCGGCGGCGTGCTGGCGCTTGCCGCTCTCGGTGAAGTGCTTGCCGAACGTGTCGGCGTCGTCAATCTCGGTGTCGAGGGCCTGATGGCGATGGGAGCAATAACGGCGATTGCAACAGTCGCGGCCTTCCCCTCGCCGGTAATCGGCTTCATCGCCGCGCTGGCAATCGGCGCGGTCTTCGGCATGTTCTTTGCCGCCGCCACCGTTTTGCTGCGCGCCAATCAGGTGCTTTGCGGTCTGGCGTTGACGCTGATGGGCAACGGCATCGCCTCCAGCATCGGCCGTGCCTATTCCGGCATGCCGGCCCGCGCCACCTTTTCCGGGATCGAGATTCCGCTGCTGAGCGATATCCCCATTCTCGGCAAGGCCTTCTTTTCGCAGAATATCCTTGTCTATCTCATCTACATCATCCTGCCGGTGGCGCTGAGCTACATCATGTTCCGTACCCGTCATGGTCTCAACCTGCGCGCCGTCGGCGAAAATCCGGCCGCAGCCGACGCCGCCGGCATTCCGGTCAATCTCATTCGCTTTGCCTATGTCACCGCCGGTTCGGCGCTTGCAGCCGGGGCCGGCGCCTACCTGACACTCGCCTTCGTGCCCTCCTGGTCCGACGGTGTCATTGCCGGTCGCGGCTGGATTGCGGTGGCGCTGGTGATTTTTGCCGGCTATCGGCCGATCCCCGCTGTTCTCTCAGGCTTACTCTTCGGCCTTATCACCGCGCTCGGCTTCGTCGGCCAGGCGCGTGGCTGGCCGATCGCACCTGCCTTCCTGTCCATGCTGCCCTATCTTGGCACCATGGCCTTCATCATCGTGCCGGTTCTTGCCTGGCAGCGCATGCGCCGTATCATGGCAGCACCCGCCGCAATCGGCCTGCCCTATTATCGCGATGTCCGGTAAGGTATCGATGGACAAGGAAAAGGAGCGTCACATGAGCCCATGTTCCGACAAGGCAGCCCTCGATCAGTGGTATGCGCTTGAGACCGAAAAGGAGATTCCGTTCGGAACCTCCGCAAACCGTCTTCTCGGCACCAATCTTACGGTCACGCGCGGCAGAGACGGCACGGTGATTGTCAAAGCCGAGGATCGAGAGGCCCCCCTACCACTGATCAAGCGCTTCGGCCTTGTCTGGACCACGCTGGGCACACCGGCAGGCGGGCTCTTCGAGTTGCCGGAAGCCGATGAGCCGGATCGGCGCGTCGTCAATTGCGGCACGGTCGCGGTGCGCGCGTCCGGGCTAAGAATCGTCGAGAACTTCCTCGATCTGGCACATTTCCCCTTCGTCCACACCGATATCCTCGGCGCCGAACCGCATACCGAGGTGACGCAGTACAATGTCGAGATCCGCCGCGATGTCGATGAGGTCTGGGCGACCAATTGCCAGTTCTTCCAACCGCAGGCCGCTCTTTCGGCCAGCGAAGGCATCATGACCGATTACATCTATCGCGTCATGACTCCGTTCACGACCCTGCTCTACAAGACCTGCCCGAATGCGGCGAACCGCTGGGATGTGATTTGCCTCTTCGTGCAGCCACTCGATCCCGACCGCTGCCGCGCCCATCCGGTGATGTTCCTGATCGACGATGTCTCGACGACGACGGAACTGGTGCATTTCCAACAGCTCATTTTCCTGCAGGACCGCATCATTCTTGAGAACCAGCGTCCCGTGCTGCTACCACTGGAGCCGCGCGCCGAAATTCCGACGCGGGCCGATGCCACCTCGATTGCCTATCGTCGCTGGCTGAAGGAAAAGGGTATCACCTACGGCACGACAATCATGGCCGCCTGAAAGAGAGTGCAATGGATTTACGCGGCAAGACGCTGAGCGCATCGGGTTTTCACTCGCCCGAACGCGGCACAATCGATGTTCTGGACGACGTGCTGATCGAGATCGATGCCGACGGAGCAATCACCGCCGTTCATCGCCACGGCGATCCAAATTACCGGACCATTCGCGATGCCCGTGACGCCTCCGGCGAGCTAGTGACCCTGCCGGCGGGTTCTTATATCCTGCCCGGCTTCGTCGATCTGCATGTGCACGCGCCGCAATATCCGCAGCTCGGCGACGCGCTCGACGTGCCGCTGGAGGTCTGGCTGCAGAAATACACCTTCCCGCTGGAAGCACGTTATCAGGACGCCGCCTTCGCACGCCGGGTCTATGACCTGCTGGTCGAGGACCTGCTCGCCAATGGCACGACGACAGCGCTCTATTTCGCCACCATCCATCAGGAAGCGACGCGCGTGCTGGTCGATACCTGCCTGGAAAAAGGCCAGCGCGCCCTGATCGGCAAGGTGGCGATGGACAATGCCGAGGAATGCCCGGACTATTATCGCGATCTGTCGCCGGTGGAGGCGCTCGACGGTACACGGGCGTTGATCGATTATGTTCGCAGCCATCCGGACAATGGCGAAGGGCGCGTTGTCCCTGTTGTCACGCCGCGCTTCATTCCCTCCTGCACCGATGCAACGCTCGAAGGTCTGAGCGACATTGCCAGGGAATGCGGCTGCCATGTGCAGACCCATTGTTCGGAAAGCGATTGGGCGCACGGCTACGTTCTCGCCCGCCATGGCATGACGGATACGGACAGCCTCGATCGCTTCGGCCTACTTGGACGAAAGACGGTTTTGGCGCATGCGAATTTCCTGACGGCGAAGGACATGGAGACCGTCAAGGCGCGTGAGGCAGCGGTTGCCCATTGCCCGCTGTCGAACGCCTATTTCGCCAATGCCGTCTTTCCCTTGCGGGCTGCGCTCGAAAAGGGGCTGCATGTCGGTCTCGGCACGGACATTTCCGGCGGCCCGAGCGCGTCGATGCTCGAAAACGCTCGCGGCGCGATCCTCGTCTCGCGGATGCTGCAAAGCGGCGTCGACCCGAACCTGCCGCCCGCCCCGCGCTCGACCTTCGGCCCGGCGCAGATCAATTTCCGCGATGCATTCTATATCGCCACATCGGGCGGTGGCATCGCGCTCGACCTGCCTGTCGGGCAGTTCGCGCCCGGCTATCAGTTCGACGCCGTGCTCATCGACACTGAAGCCGAGAAAGGCACCGTCAGGCTATTCGAAGACCGCGATCAGGGTGAAGGCATCCTGCAGAAAATCATCTACACCGCATCGAAGCCAAACCTCACGGCCACCTGGGTCGGTGGCCGCAAGGTTTAGAGAGACACCAAGGCTATGCTGCCTTGGTGATACGCACCGGCAGCGATTTATAGGATGGCGTGCCGCTTTGCTTGTCCTGATAGTCGATCGGGATCAGGCAATTCGCCTCCGGATAATAGGCGGCGACAGAGCCACGGGCGATATCGTAGGAAATCGCCGTCAGCTTCATCTGTCGCTTGCCGCCGGAGGGCAACGCCGTCGAGATCTCGACGAGGTCGCCATGCTCCAGGCCGTTTGCCGCCAGGTCTCCATCATTCATGAACAGCACGTCGCGGCGGCCGAAGACACCGCGATAGCGATCGTCGAGGCCATAGATCGTCGTATTGTACTGGTCATGACTGCGAATGGTCGCGAGCTTCAGAATGCTTGCGTCAGCAAGCTCCTTGTCCTCGTTGAGACCCGGAAACAGTAGGAACTCCGCCTTGCCCGACGGTGTCTTCCAGACGCGTTCGGTCGGCCCGATGGGCAGGCGGAAGCCACCTGGCACACGGATGCGCTCGTTGTAGCGTTCGAAATCGGGAAAGACGATTTCGATCTTGTCGCGGATGCGGTCGTAGTCGTCGACCAGATGCATCCACTCGACCTTGCTGTTGGGCAATGTCGCCTGCGCCATGGCAGCAACGATCGCCGGCTCCGACCGCAACTGATCCGAGGCCGGCTTCAGCTTGCCGCGCGAGGCATGCACCATCGACATGGAATCCTCGATCGTCACCGATTGCGGACCGGACGCCTGCATGTCCACTTCGGTGCGCCCGAGCACCGGCAAGATGATCGATTCCTTGCCGATCAGCAGGTTCGAGCGGTTGAGCTTGGTGTTCATGTGGACCGCGAGATCGAGCTTGCGCATGGCTTCGGCGCAAAGCTCGGGATCGGGAAGCGCGATGGCGAGATTGCCGCCGAGGCTGAGCAGCACCTTCGAGCGCCCCTCTGCCATCGCCTGCATGCCGGCAACCGCGTCATGCCCGTGATGTTCCGGCGGCTTGAAGCCGAAAGCGCGCTCGATGCCGGCCAGCAACGCTGCATTGGGCTTTTCAGTGATCCCGACCGTCCGGTCGCCCTGGACGTTGGAATGGCCGCGCAACGGGCAGATGCCGGCGCCGGGCTTGCCGAAATTGCCGCGCAGCAGCAAAAGATTGGCGATCTGCTGCACATTGTAAGTGCCCTTGGCGTGCTGGGTAATGCCCATGCCGTAGGGAATAATCGTCGCCTTGGATTTGACGTAGGCGTCGGCAACCCGTTCGAGATCGGCGCGCGTCAGACCGGAAACCCGCTCGATATCGGCCCATTCCGTCTGCTTGAGATCGGCGGCGAGCGCGTCGAAGCCATTGGTGTGCTGGTCGATGAAGGCACGATCGATCGCATCCGGCTGTGTCTCCGCCAGCGCCAGCACCGCTTTCATGATGCCCTTGAGCGCCGCCGCATCGCCGCCGATCTTGACCTGATAATAAGAGGACGCGATCCGCGTCGAGCTGAGTGTGCCCATCTCGACCGGGCTCTGCGGATCGGCAAAGCGCTCGAGCGCTCTTTCCTTCAGCGGATTGAAGACGATGATCGGCACGCCGCGCTTCGAACATTCATGCAGTGTCCCCATCATGCGCGGATGATTGGTGCCGGGATTATGGCCCATCGAGATGATCAGGTCGCAATGGTCGAAATCGTCTAGCGATACCGTGCCCTTGCCGATGCCGATCGAATTCGGCAGGCCGGTGCTCGTCGCCTCGTGGCACATGTTGGAGCAATCGGGGAAGTTGTTGGTGCCGTATTCGCGCGCGTAGAGCTGGAACAGGAAGGCGGCCTCGTTGGAGGCGCGGCCGGAAGTGTAGAACTCCACCATATCCGGATCGGGCATGCTGCGCATGACTTCGCCAATCCGGGCAAAGGCTGCCTCCCATTCGATTGGCTTGTATGTGTCCGTCGCGCTGTCATAGGCCAGCGGGTGCGTCAGCCGGCCGGCGTTCTCCAGATCGTAATCGCTCCACTGGAGCAGCTCGGTCACGGTATGCTCGGCGAAGAATTCGGGCGTCACGCGCTTGTTCGTCGCTTCCCAAGTTACCGCCTTGGCGCCGTTTTCGCAGAACTGGAAGGTCGATGTATGTTCCTTGTCGGGCCAGGCGCAGCCGGGACAATCGAAACCATCCGGCTTGTTGGTACGAAACAACAGCAGAGGCGCTTCGGTCACATCCATCTGCTCGCGGACGGCTTTCGCGGTGGCTTTAAGCGCACCCCAGCCGCCGGCGGGGCCACTATAGGGTCGGATACCCGGGACTTCACGTTTCTGCACCATCGCACGCTCCTTTAATTCTATCCCAAGACTCCCTCCCCGAGCCTGGATGATTGACGAATATTCTTCGGACATTGGCGAGTAAAGTGCAATAAATCGATGTGTCGTCTGGACGATCCAAAGGATCGGTCGGGCCGCCGCAAGAGCTCAGTTCTTGAACACCAAACAAGTGCCGCCTCGCTGGCGGATTTGAGCACAAACCGCCTCCGCCTCGGCGCGCGTCTCCCGGCCGATACGGGCCGCATATCGGACGCGGAAACCGAAGTCACGGTTGCGTTGGCGCACGATGAGCGGCTTTTCCTTGTTGAGCGGTGCCGGAAGCTTGCTCACATCCTCGGAGAAAAGCTGTCTGGCGGCACTCGGCTGAAAATGCTCCGCAAGCTGAACGCCCCAAGGCGCCCAGGGCCGCTCCTGCTGCAATGCGACCTGTTTCAGCCGCCGCGTGCCGGCCAGCGCCATGCAGGCCTCTAGAAAGGGCTTGCCCTTGTCGAGTTCCGGTGCTGCGATCTCAGGCGGATCATCCTTCCATTGCTCGACCGTATAGGCGGTGATCGCCGTGACGTAGCTGCGCGTCTCATAGGGAAGGCTGCCGGAATTGAGAAAATTCGCCAGACCATTTTCACCGGCATTATAGGCAGCGGCCGCAAACCCCAGATTGCCGAAACGGCCACGCAATTCATCGAGATAGATCGCCGACTTGCTGAGCGCTTCCAACAGATCATAGCTGTCGCGAACGCCGCGCAATCTCGCCGTTCCCGGCATGAACTGGGCAATGCCCTGCGCTCCCTTCGGGCTGACGGCGTCGGGCCGAAACATGCTCTCGCGCCAGATCAGCCGGGCGAGATAGTCCGGCGGAAGCTTGTTGGCCTTGGCGAAATAGTCGATCGCCTGGCAGAGATCGCGATTGTAGCTTTCCTTGCGGATACAGAGCGTTTCGCCGCTGTCGGTGATGAACGGTCCGGAGATGCAGGACGGCGGTGCCACGCTCCATTCGGGTTGCGCCCTTGCGGGAACAACGGCAGACATCGTCAAGACGCCGAACGCAACAACGAAGCCTATGGTCTTTCCGACAAAGCCGGGCCGAAGCTGTCTGCCTGCCATTCGTGCGAGACCCATTGGAAACCGTCAAATCGCTAGCTCTGGAATAGATAGCATCGATGCGCGTTGACGAAAACCGCAAAGGCCGCAATGGCGCCGATGGCACAATCTATTCGGCAAGACGGCCGCCGCGCATCGGCGCGGGCACGCCTGTCGTACCGGGGAAGCTGATCGGCAGGCCGCGGAGTACGCGCACAGCAAGAAATGCAAAGCATTCGGCTTCGACGGCATCGCCGCGCCAGCCAAACATTTCGGCACCGATCGGCGTTACACCGGCGCGCGCCTCGAGCATCGACATGATCGTCGGATTGTGGCGGCCGCCGCCGCTCACGACCAGCTTTTTCGGACGGCGCGGCAGTAGGTCCAGCGCTTTACCGACGGCCGAGGCCGTAAAGGCGGACAGCGTTGCCGCTCCATCCTCGACACCGAGCCCATCGGCCATGGAGGCGCCGAAATCGAAGCGATCCAGCGATTTCGGATAGGGGGCGCTGAGATAGGGATGCTCCAGGAGCTTGGCGAGCCTGGCTTCGTCTACCGTCCCCGCCCGGCCGAGCGCGCCGTCCCGGTCCATCTCGCCAAGCCCATGGGATTTGATGAAGTCATTGAGCGGCGCGTTGGCCGGCCCGGTATCGAAGGCGACGAAATTGCCCTCACCATCCGACCAGGTGATATTGGCGACACCGCCTAGGTTGAGGATGGCGGTGTCGTCACCGGTACCCGCGCTGCGCAGCAAAGCGGTATGATAGGCGGCGGCCAGCGGCGCACCCTGACCGCCCGCGCGCACATCGGCGGAACGGAAATCATAGGCGACCTTCGTGCCGAGGATGGAATGCATCAACTCGCCATCGCCGAGCTGGCGCGTATCCCCGAGGCGGCCTTTCTGCGGGGCGCGATGCAGCACGGTCTGGCCATGGAAGCCGACCACGCCGATATCGGCCATGGTCAGGCCAAAGCCTTCGACGAGTTCCTTGACCGCAGCCGACTGGGCGCGCGTCAATGCCTCTTCGGCCTCCTTGAAGATCGCCGGCTCCGGCCCGTTGAAATTCCACACCCTTGCCTGCGCCAAGGTCTCTTCCAGCAGCCGCCTGATCCAGTCCGGATAGGGTGCCAGCGCATAGGGTCCGAATTCCGCGATCCGCTCGCCATCGGTCTTGATCAAGGCTACATCGATATTGCCGTCGAGAACGGTCCCGGTCATCAGACCGACTGCCCAGATTGGTTCCATGATCAAGCTCCTAAACTCTATTGACGAGATCGCCGACGCTCTGTCGAAGCATCAGTATCCCGCTGTCGAAATGACGTGTCGGATGAATGCGATTGGTGAGCAGGGTCCAGGCCCTGCCCTTGTCGAAATCGATCCAGAGGCCGGTGCCGGTAAAGCCGGTATGGCCGATCGTGCCCGACGAACATAGCTGGCCGCCGGACCAGTCATCATAGGGACGCTCCCATCCATGGGTGCGCGTCGCCGACAGTGGTGTCCGCATCAAGTTGATTGAGCGTTCGGCGGCACCGGTGCCGGTCAGCAATCCCTCGGCAAAATCGAGGATCGAGGTAACTGTCCCGAAAAGGCCGGCATGACCGGCACCCTCCAGCGCCGAGCAATTGTCGTCATGGACTTCGCCCGAGAGCACTCGATGACGCCAGGTGCAGTCTTCCGTGGCGGCCGCCTGATCGGGCGCGGCGGAGAAAGCGAAACCGGGACCGGCATCCATATCGCGAATCGTCTGCCCGGTCAGGCGCTCCAGCGCGAAGCCAAGCAGGATGAAGTTGATGTCGGAATAGACCGGCGGACCGGACCGCCATTCGCGCTGCAGGATGAAGGCACGCAGCAGATCGGGGCTCTGGCCATAGGTATAGAGCGGCGCGACAGCGGGAAACGGCGTCTGGTGGCCGAGGCACTCGCGGAAGGTTACCTTCCGCTCCCACGCGTTCGCATCATATTGGCGCAGGTCCGGCAGCAGCGAGGTCAGCGGCGCATCGAGATCGATCGTGCCGGCGTCCGCCAAAGCCAGAATGCGCGGAGTGGTAAAGATGACCTTGGTCAGCGAGGCCAGATCGAACCATGTGTCGGCGAGCATCGGTCGTGTGACAGGAACCTTCTGCGCCAAGCCGACCGCGCGGACCATGCGGCCGCCATCGAGATCGACAATGCCGAGCACGCCGCCGGGAATGCGTCCGGCCGCAACGGCGGCTTCGACAGGGGCGAATGCCCGGTCGAAACGCTGTGTGAGTTCCGTTTTCGCCGCTGCCGTCATGTCCCTCCCCACCGCATCTCTCTCAAGCTTCCGCCTGGGCCATATGATCCGCAGCGAACCGGCGCCATTCGGGTGCGTCCGGCTCGAAACCAATCGGGCGCACCAGAGACGGAACCTGGCGCGTATCCAGCGCGAAATTCTCCCGTCGGCGCTCGACCGTCGGAACGGCCGATATCAGCCGCCTGGTATAGGAGTGTTTCGGCTCAGACAGCACCGAAGCGGCATCGCCGATCTCGACGATCTCTCCGGCATAGATCACGGCGATCCTGTGCGCAATCCGCTCGACCACCGCCATGTCATGCGAGATGAAGAGATAGGCGAGGCGATATTCGCGCTGCAATTCAATCAGCAAGTCCAGCACCTGCGCCTGAACAGAGACATCCAGCGCCGAAACGGCTTCGTCCAGCACCAGAACAGAGGGGTTCAGCATCAGCGCGCGGGCGATACAGAGCCTCTGCCGTTGCCCGCCCGAGAACTCATGCGGATAGCGCTCTAGACTGTTTTCGGGCAGGCCGACGCGTTTCAACAGCATGACCATCCTGTCGCGCGTCTCTCCGGAAGTCCGGCCACCGGCCGCGATCACGGGCTCCGCCAGGATACTGTCGACACGAAGCCGGGGATTGAGCGAGGCGTAGGGATTCTGGAACACCATCTGCACGGCACTCGTCCGATCCGCAGTCTTGCCGGAACGTGCCGTAAACGTACCGCGTGTCGATTTCACCAGTCCGAGGATCGCTCGCGCGGTGGTAGATTTTCCCGAGCCACTTTCACCGACAATCGCCAGCGTTTCGCCGGGCAGCAGATCGAAATCGACGCCTTCGACTGCATGCACTGCGCCGGTCGGACGATGAAAGAAACTGCCCGATACGGGAAAACGAACGGTCAGCCCTTCGACCTTTAACGCTGGGGCGGGTTCAGCCACTTCGTCGCGACTAAAATCCGATCGCGCCGCACGGCCAGCCGAAAAGTGCGGAACGGAATGAAGAAGGTGCTGCGTATAGGGATGCGCGGGTCTATCGAGGATCTGGTTCAACTCGCCCTGCTCGACAGCCTGACCGGCCTGCATCACCATGATCTTGTCGGCAATACCGGCAACGAGGCCGATATCGTGGGTGATGAAGATCATCGACATGCTGGTCTCGCGCTTCAGTTCGGCAAGCAACGCCATGATTTGCGCCTGCACCGTCACGTCCAGCGCCGTCGTCGGTTCATCGGCGATCAGCAGACGCGGATTGCAGGCAAGTGCGGTCGCAATCATCACCCGCTGCAGCATGCCGCCGGAGAGCTGGTTCGGGCAATATTTCAGACGCCGCGCGGCGTCAGGGATACGAACGCGATCCAGTGCGTCCTTTGCAGCCACTCTTGCCTGCCGGCCGGTCAGCCCACGATGCAGGCGGAAGGATTCCTCGATCTGTGTGCCGATGGTCAGCACCGGATTGAGCGAGGTCATCGGCTCCTGAAAGATCATGCCGATCTCGGCGCCACGGATTTTCGTCAGCACCGCTTCCGACGCCGTCGTCAGATCGAGAATGCTATTGTCGGCACGCTTCAGTCTGATCGAGCCACCGACAATGCGGCCGCCACCGAAATCGACGAGGCGGTTGATCGATAGTGCGGTAACCGACTTGCCCGAACCGCTCTCGCCGACAATGGCCAGCGTCTCGCCGGCGGCAAGATCGAAGCTGACGCCACGGACGATCTTGTTGGCGTCCGGATTACGTCCGAAGCCTATGTCCAGATTGGAGACGGAAAGCAGAGGGTTCATGAGCCAGCTCTCCGCATTTTTGGATCGAGAATATCGCGCAGGGCATCGCCGAGCAGATTGAAGCCGAGGATGCTGATCATGATGGTGATGGCGGGGAAGATCAGCAGCCAAGGTGCTGTCTCCATCAAGTTACGGCTGTCGCTCAGCATCAGCCCGAGCGAAGACGCCGGTGGCTGCGTGCCGAGACCGAGGAAGCTTAATCCGGCCTCGGTCAGGAGCGACCACGCGAGCGCCAGCGTGATCTGCACTGTCAGCGGTGCAACGAGATTGAGCAGCAGGTGCCGCGTCAGGATATAGCGCTTGCTGCTGCCGAAGGTGCGGGCGGCATCGACGAAATCGCGCGCTTTCAGCGATAGCGCCGGCCCGCGCACGACGCGGGTGAAGATCGGCGTATAGACGATGGCGATGGCCGCGACGCTGGTCCAGGTGCCGGGGCCGACAATGGCGATGATCAGGAGGGCAAGCAGGATGGCCGGGAAAGCCAGAAGCACATCCATCATCCGCATGATCACCCCATCCCAGCGCTTTCCGAACCAGGCGGCGGTCAAACCCAGCACAGTGCCGATCAGGCTCGCAAGCGCAACGGACAGGAAGGCGACGGTGAAGGATTCGCCGATCCCGTTCATCAGCCGGCTTGCGACATCGCGACCGAAGAGGTCGGTGCCCATCCAGTAGATGGCGTTCGGCGAATGCAGGCGGTCGATCCGGTTCTGGGTCAGCGGATTGTGCGGCGTCAGCCCCAGCATGCCGAGCACGGCAAGCGCGAAAAAGATCAGGACGATGACGCCGCCGATACGGCCGCTCGTGTGCCCGAAAATGGCCCTGACGATACGCATCAGCCCTCCCCCAGGCGAACGCGCGGATCGAGCGCGACATAGGCGAGGTCAACGAGAAGATTGACGACCATGAAGTTGAAAGCGATGAACAAGACGCTGCCCTGCACCAGCGCGTAGTCGCGCTGCAGGATGGCATCGAGCACCATACGTCCAAGCCCCGGAAGAGCGTAGATCTGCTCGACCAGAACAGCCCCGCCAAGCAGATAGCCGAACTCGACACCGCTCAGCGTCACCACCGGAATGAGCGCGTTCGGCAGCGCATGTCGCCAGATGACACCGCGCGCCGGCACGCCGCGGCTGCGGGCGGTGCGGACATAGTCATCGCTCAGAACATCGAGCATGGCCGAGCGCACAACGCGCGTGACAGAAGCCGCAAAGGCGAAACCGAGCGTCAGCGCCGGCAGGATCATCTGTCCCAGATTGCCGAGCGGGTCCTGCCAGATCGGCGTGAAGGCGCCCATGGTCGGCAGCACGCCGAAGCCCGCCGAGAGCGCATAGATGATAAGAAGGCCAAGCACGAAATTCGGCGTGGACTGTCCGACCATGGCGGCGATACGCACCAGAAGATCTGACAGTTTCCCATTTCGCGTCGCGGCGAAGACGCCCGCCGGCAGGCCGATCAGGAGCGCGATGATCATGGAGAGCAGCGCAAGCTCAAGGGTCAGCGGAAACCGCTCGAGAATGATATCGAGCACCGGCTTGCCGTAGGTGACGGAGAGGCCGAGATTGCCTTGCAGCATGCCGAACAGCCAACGCCAGTACTGCACGAACCACGACTGGTCGATGCCGAAATAGGCGGAAAGCGCCTGCCGCTGCTCCGGCGTCAGCAGGCCCGCATTGGTTCCCAGCATCGCCGTGATCGCGTCGCCTGGCACCAGCCGAATGGCGATGAACACGAGGACGGACACCCCCAACATGATCAGCGGGAATGTCATCAGCCGGCGCGCCAGATACCCCATGAAACGTCCTCTAGGTCAGGCTTTCCATCACTGGATGGAGACTTTGCTGAGACCGAAGAGAGAGCCCGTCGGCGTCGGCACGAAGCCCTGAACATTCTTCTGCTCGGCCGTATAGCCATAGGCGGTATAGAGCCAGATCCAGGGCGACACCTCGGCGATGTGCTTTTCGAAATCGGCAAAGATCGCCTTGCGCTTGGCCGGATCGGTCTCGACGCGGCCCTTCTGCATCAGGCTATCGAGCGTATCGTCGATATAGTTCGCCACTTTCTGCAGGTTTCCGGTCTTCGTCCAGTAGCGGTTATACATCGTATAGGGATCGGCGCTGCCGCCGTTGAGCGCGACCGCCATGTTGAAATTGCCCTTCAGCCAGGCATCGACATAGACGTTGAGTTCCATCACCTTGATGTCGAGCTTGATGCCAATCTCGGCAAGCTGCGACTGGATGACCTGGGCTTCGGCCGTTGCGGTCGGCGGCTCGCCGGTCGCCGCGATCACGGTTGCCGAAAAGCCATTGGCAAAGCCGGCATCAGTCATCAGCTTCTTGGCTTTTTCGACATCGCGCTTGTAGCAGAAGAGCTGGTTCGGATCGGTCGCATAGAGCGGCATGGTCAACGGTCCCGTCACCTTGCCCTCGCCGAGCGCCGCCGTATCCATCACATCCTGC
The DNA here is from genome assembly GCF_041355235.1 of Rhizobium sp. RCC_161_2. Classification (NCBI taxonomy): domain Bacteria; kingdom Pseudomonadati; phylum Pseudomonadota; class Alphaproteobacteria; order Hyphomicrobiales; family Rhizobiaceae; genus Rhizobium; species Rhizobium sp. RCC_161_2. The sequence goes on from NZ_JBFUPL010000001.1 coordinate 802,580, forward strand.
CGGCCGATGGCGCATGAGATCGCCTGGCGCACCGCGAGTTGATCCATCGGCTTGTGCGAAGGGTTGAGCTGGAGCACATTATAGGAAAGTCCGGGCGTCCGGGTCAGTTGCAGTTTCGGCTCCTTGGGAACAAGCGTCGCCACCAGCGGGTCGTTCAGCAGCGCGAAATCGATCTGGCCCGTACGCAGCGACGCCAGGATCGCCGTCTCGTCCGGAAGGACGCTGATGTCGATCCCGTCGACACCGACCGCGCCACCGGCCCAGGCCTTGTTGGCGCTCAGAACTTCCTTGGAATTCGGAACCCAGCTGTCGAGCTTGAAGGGACCGGAACCGATCGCCTTCGTGCCGATCGAACCGGCGGTGATTTCGCTGGCCGGAACGATAGAGGCGTTGAGGCTGGTCATCGCCGTGAGGATCGGAACGTCCGGCTGCGACAGATGGAAGACGACGGTCGTCGTGTCAGGCGTATCGATGCTGGCGATCGAGAGGAAATTAGCGCGAGCGACAGCGGCGGTCGCCTGATCGAGAATACGCTGGAACGACGCCTTCACATCGGCCGAAGTAACCGCGGCGCCGTTCTGGAACTTGGCATTCGCATTGAGCTTGAAGGTCAGTTCCTTGCCATCGGGCGAAAACTGCCAGCTATCGGCAATAGCCGGTACGATCTGCAGATTGCCGTCGAGCCGGACGAGCGGCTCATAGATCAACTCCAGCAAACGGATGGAGGAAAAGGCAGTCTGCTTGTGCGGATCGAGCCCGGTTGCATCCTGCGACCATGCCATGCGCAACGTAGCCGCATGGGCTTGTGTCGATATCGCCGCGATGCCGAGACCGGCCGCCAATGCGATGCAGGACATCAGCCTGCCTGGAAAATACCTTTTCATTCTTTTTGCCCCCTGAGCTTGTTACCCCAGCCGATTTTGGCCATTTCTTTATGATCGCGATATTACTTCATGCAGTCTTCGCACTGATCGCCTTGCGCAGGAATCCACCAGCGTTTTGCAACGCCGCGCGGGCTTCTTCAATGCCCATTCCGGTAATTTCCATGAGAATGGCGAGTTTGACGTCATTGCCCGTCTGGTCGAGTACGCGGCGCGCATCCGCCTGTGTGCAACCCGTCGCCTGCATGACGATCCTGGTGGCGCGGGCAACCAGCTTCTTGTTGCTCGCATGCACATCGACCATCAGGTTCTGATAGCTTTTGCCGATGCGGATCATGCTCGCCGTCGTCAGCATGTTGAGAATGAGTTTTTGCGCGGTGCCGGACTTCAGCCGGGTCGATCCCGTCAAGATCTCCGGGCCGACGACGGGAGAAATCGCCAGATCGGCAATGCCGGCGATGACGGAATTGGGGTTGCAGGAGAGAGCGACGGTCACGGCGCCAATGCTCTTCGCATAGTTCAGCCCGCCGATGACGTAGGGCGTGCGGCCGCTGACGGCGATGCCGACGACGACATCCGCAGCTGTCAGCTTGATGTTCTGCAAAGCCTGACGGCCCTGTTCGGGATCATCTTCGGCGCCCTCGATCGAGTTCTGCAACGCCTCGGGGCCACCGGCAATCAGGCCAATCACCATGTCATGCGGCACGCTAAAGGTCGGCGGGCATTCCGAAGCGTCGAGAACCCCGAGCCGGCCGCTGGTGCCGGCACCCATATAGATCAACCGTCCCCCCTTCTGGAAGGCGGCGACGATCTGGTTCACGGCGGCGGCGATCGCCGGAATGACCTTCTCGACCGCCGTCGGAACGGTCTGGTCCTCATAGTTGATTTCGCGCAGGATATCGAAGGTCGGCAGCAGATCGATATGCATCGTATTCGGATTGCGACCCTCGGAAACCAACTGCTCCAGTTCGGATATCAATCTCTGTTCTGTCATGGGCCTGTTCTCGAAACTATGCGTCGATATCAATGGATCAGGGATGGCGAGCTCGATCGAACGCGATCGGGTAAGCCGCAGCAGTCGTTAAATTTTCAACGCAACAAAACGCTCGACATCAGCTCAGGCGGCCGGCCTCTTCGGCTTCGTTCTCCGCCCATTCCCTGTTTACCTTCGTTAAGATTATGTCCATTTATTCCGCTCGTCAATTGCAAAAGGAATAAAATATTCCAACATCAATGTGAGAAATCCGGTGCAAAACGCGTCGTTCTTTCAATGGTTGGAGGCCGACTTCCTGGCGAGGATGATGGCTCCCGAAACGGCATCACCATCGATGGGCTTTAGGCGGCGGCGGACATCCGGCGCCAACCACGGCTCGAGCGGACTGGAGAGACCACCGAGCAGGGAAACGCGTGGTGCGCCCTTGTCGAAGAGCGTGCGGATGAGCGTATCGATGTGCTCGGCCGCGCTCTGGACGATGCGCCGCCCGGCAGCATCCCCCTGATCGGCATGGCGCATGACCATGGGCGCCAGGGCGGCATAATCGGTGGCGGAGGCGCGGTCCATCCACGCGACCGCCTCCATCGGATCCTGCTGGAACCGCTGCATGATCTCGGCCAGCAACGCCGTTTTTTCGTAACGGCCGTCATAGGCGCGCAGTGCTAGCTGTACGGCCTTCAACCCTAGCTCCGCCCCACTGCCCTCGTCGGAGATCGGAAAACCATAGCCGCCGACCCGCAAACGGCGACCCTCGACAAAACCAAGACCGATCGATCCTGTTCCGGCAATGACGATCGCTCCGTCGCGCCCTGAATGGGCACCAAGACATGCGCCTTCGCCGTCGCTGACGAAATCAATGCTGGCAAAGGGATGTTTCATGGCTCGCAATGCCTCAAGCGCGCCCTTGCGTCCGATCCCGGCAAGTCCGACGCCGGCATGAATTCGCGCGATTTGATTAGGCCCTAGACCCGCTTCTTCGATCGCAGCATCGAAGGCCCTTGCGATCGATGCCCAGGCCTCCTCAATACCGAGCCGCGTGGTTGCTGGGCCGGATAGCCCCTGCCCCAACACGCTTCCTTCCGCATCCTCAATTCTTGCGCGACAACCGGTGCCACCGCCGTCGATGCCGAGGAAATAGTACGTGCCATCAGTTTCGGCGCTCATGATGTCAGCCGCTCGATGTCTGCGCCACACAGGCGGAGCTTGCGATCCAGTTGCTCATAGCCGCGGTCGAGATGGTAGACGCGGTTGACGATGGTTTCGCCTTCCGACACCAGCGCCGCCAGCACCAGCGAGACGGAGGCACGCAGATCGGTCGCCATCACCTGCGCGCCTCGCAAAGACGTTCCGCCACGCACCAGCGCCGTGGTGCCTTGCAATTTGATGTTCGCGCCGAGGCGTATCAGCTCGGGAACATGCATGAAGCGGTTTTCGAAGACCGTCTCGCGGAACAGGGACGCGCCCTCGGCGCAGCAGGCGAGCGCCATGAATTGCGCCTGCAAGTCCGTCGGAAAGCCCGGATAGGGTTCGGTGGTGATATCGGCGCCCTTGAGCGGACCATCCCTCGAAACGACGAGGCCCCGGTCGCTTGGCCAGATGCTGACGCCCATGGCTTCCAACATCTGCACCACAGACGCCAGGTTCTCAAGCCGGGCATGGATCAGTTCGAGCTGCCCGCCAGTAATGGCGGCGGCAACGGCATAGGTGCCGGCTTCGATCCGGTCGGGTATTCCGTGATGCCTGGCGGGGCGCCAGCTCGTATCGCCGTCGATCAGGATGCGGTGCGTGCCGGCGCCCTCGATTCTGGCCCCCATCGCACCGAGACAGGCAGCAAGATCAGCCACCTCCGGCTCGCGCGCCGCATTCAATATCTCCGTCTCACCCTTGGCGGCGCAAGCGGCCATCATCGCAGTTTCGGTCGCACCGACGGAAGGGGAGCTCAGAACAATCCGCGCACCCTTCAGCCCCTTTGGAGCAGACGCGACGATCAGCCCGCTCTCGATGGCGATATCGGCTCCCAACGTCGCCAGCGCCTTGATATGCATGTCGACCGGTCGCGCGCCGATGGCGCAGCCGCCGGGCAGGGACACGCGTGCATGGCCGAAGCGCACCAGCAGTGGCGCTAGGACCAGAACCGTGGCCCGCATTCGCCTCACTGTGTCGTAGGAAGTTTCCTTCGAAACAATACCGCTCGCATCGATCGTGGTGCCGTGTGCTGAACGGGTCACGATGGCCCCATGAAGCGAGATGACACCGAGCATGTTCTCGACATCGGTCACGGCCGGCAGGTTCGTCAATTCCAGTTGATGGGGGCTCAGCAGTGCCGCCGCGATCTGCGGCAAGGCGGCGTTCTTGGCGCCGGCAATCGTCACTGCGCCCTGCAGCCGTCGTCCACCCGATACCCGCAATCTGTCCATGATATGAAACCCGCCGAAGAAAGGGGCGAAGGAGCGGACAATAGCACGTCCGACTCTCATTCAAGACTATTCGGTCATTCCATCATGTCAATGTTGTTTGGAATTTTTTATTCCAATTGTTTATGCTAACATCGGCAGGCAGCCGGCCGAACGCATGGTTGTCCGTTTCCGGCCGAATGCTATCTTTGTGGCTCGACCGTATCGACGCATGAACCGGCCTCCATGGCCTGAAGGGGCGGATGTCTATCTTAAAGAAAATCAGCGCTAAGCTCGAGGTCATGGCGCCGGCTGACCGGCAGATCGGGCAGTTCATCGTTGAAAATCCCGACCAGATGCTGCGCCTCTCATCCGCAGCCCTTGCCGCCGAGACTGGCCGCAGCCAGTCGAGCGTCGTCAAATTCAGCCAGAAGCTCGGCTATGCCGGTTATCAGGAACTGAAGCTTGCCGTCAGCGAGGCCAAGGCGCAGGAATGGCAGGCCCCGGCCGGCATGATCCACGGTACGATCGAAGTGGACGACGGCTATCTGACCATCCTGCAGAAATTGCTCGGCAGCAAGCTGCAGGCCATGCAGCAGACCATCGCCGTCAACAACGAACTGGATATCGGCCGGGCGCTGAAGGCGCTGCACGAAGCCCGGCGCATTCATCTGGCCGGCGTCGGCGCATCGTCGCTGGTGGCGCGCGACTTTTCCTACAAGCTGATGAAGCTCGGGCGCATCGTCCTGCATGACAGCGACAGCCATGTGCAGATGGCCAACGCCTCGACACTCGGCCCCGACGATCTGCTCTTCGCGCTCTCCTATTCCGGCGCGAGCATCGAGACCTTGCGAATTGCCGAACTCGCCAGCCAGAGGGACGCAACCGTCATTGCCGTCACCGGCCTCCAGGACAATCCCCTGACCCGCGTCGCCGATATCCGCCTCTATACCGTCGGTGATGAGGATCGCGTCCGCTCTTCGGCGATCACGGCGCGCGATGCACAGCTGATGCTGACCGATTTACTGTTCATCCTGCTGGTGCAAAGGCAGCCTGACGCCCATGACTATGTCCACAACAGCGAAGCGGCCGTCTCGGTGCTGAAGGCCAAGCATCTGTCCTAGCCGCGACTGGACTCCGATAAACAGGTCGTGACGAGGGCGATACGACCTGTACTCCGCTGTCGCCAAGACATAGCTTCCAGCTCCCATTGAAATCCATGCGGAGAGAATCAGATGGATCTCGGTCTCACCAATAAAGTCGCCCTGGTTACCGGTGGCTCGAAGGGCATCGGCTATGCCTGCGCCCGCCTGTTCCTATCCGAGGGTGCGCGCGTCGGCATCTGCTCGCGAGCACAAGCCAATATCGACAAGGCATTGTCCGGCCTGCCCGGCGCCCATGGCTATGCCGCCGATCTGACCTCCGACACACAAGCCCTCGACGTCGTCGACAGGATCGAGAACGACATCGGCCCCATCGATATCCTCGTCAACAGCGCCGGCGCCGCGACGCGAACACCGGCTTCTGACCTCACGCCTGCGGCCTGGCGCGCCGCGATGGATGCGAAGTATTTTTCCTATATCAACGTACTCGATCCCGTCATCAAACGCATGGCCGCGCGCGGTTCCGGCACCATCGTCAACATCATCGGCAATGGTGGCAAGATCGCCTCCCCGGTCCATCTTGCCGGTGGCGCGGCCAACGCGGCACTGATGCTCGCAAGCGTCGGGCTTGCCAATGCCTATGCCAGCCAGGGCGTACGTGTCGTCGGCCTCAATCCGGGCCTGACGGAGACGGATCGGGTCGCGGAAGGTCTGAAGGCATCCGCAAAACTTGCCGGTTCCACCGAGGAAGAGGCGCTCGCCGATGCGCTGAAGCGCATCCCGATCGGCCGGATGGCTAGCCCGGACGACATCGCCAATGTCGTCGCGTTCCTGAGTTCATCCAAGGCGAGCTACGTCACCGGCGTCGTCATCAGCATGGATGGAGCGCAGGTCCCGACCGTAGTTTAACCGGATAAGGATCCGGCGCCTTCTATGCGACCGATTTCCAATCGAGCCCGATATCGAGCGTCGGGGCGCTGTGCGTCAACCAGCCGACGGAGATGAGATCGACGCCGGATGCGGCGATGGCGGCTGCGGTTGACGGCGTGATGCGGCCCGATGCCTCGGTGATCGCCCGGCCGGCAACCATGCCCACGGCATCGCGAAGCTGATCGGGTGTCATGTTGTCGAGCAACACGGCATCAACGCCCTCTTCCATGGCCTCGCGGAGCTGATCGAGCGTATCCACCTCGACTTCGATCTTGACCATATGGCCGACGCCGACCTTGGCCCGGCGGATCGCTTCGGCGACACCACCGGCGATTGCCACATGATTGTCCTTGATCAACACGGCGTCATGGAGCGCAAAACGATGGTTCATGCCACCGCCGGCCCGCACCGCATATTTCTCCAACGCCCGCAGCCCCGGCGTCGTCTTGCGGGTGCAGACGATCGACGCCTTCGTACCACTGATCGTCTCGACAATACCGGCTGTCACCGTGGCGATGCCCGAGAGATGGCCAAGGAAATTCAACGCCGTCCGCTCGGCCGTCAGCAGGCCACGGGACGGACCTTCGATCGTTGCGATCGCGTCGCCGGCCGCGACCTTGGCACCGTCGTGAACATGGCGAGTCATGACGATGCTGGGGTCGACGAGCTGAAACGCCAGCTCCGAGGCATCGAGGCCAGCAACCACGCCCGGCTGGCGGGCCGCCATGGCGACCGTGGAGCGATGATCCTCGGGAATGACCGCGACGGACGTAATGTCGCCAGCAAGGCCGAGATCTTCCAGGAGGGCGTTGCGGACCAGCGGCTCGACAATAAGGCGCGGAAGAGAAACGAGGGTCATGTCAGGCGCTCCTGGCGAAGGAATAAGGAATAACGGATCGGGCGATGTCCACAGCATCGGTGAGGCGCATCATCCGACGCTGCGCCTGTTGCTGCTTCAAGGGGAAATCCGTACGGGCATGGGCACCGCGCGATTCCGTGCGCAGATTGGCGAAGACGGCGATCAGCAGTGCCACGATAGCCGGATCGGCTGCCGCACTATCACTTTCGGCAAGCGGCAGCAGTGCGGCTATTGCCCCATGGATGGCGCCGGCGTTGCGAAGCACGCCGAGATGCCGTGACACCATCGGACGAACAAGGGAAGCATCGGGAGCCGGCAAGTGTGAATCCTCCGACAGAGGAGCTGTCGGGCGTGAAGACACGCCACCAATGTCCTGCGCTGCGCGCATGCCCATAACAGAGGCCTCGAGCAAAGAGTTACTGGCGAGCCGATTGGCGCCATGCAGGCCCGTCGAAGCTGCCTCCCCCGCCACCCAGAGGCCGGGGACGGAGCTGCGGCCGTTTCCGTCCGCCGCGACACCGCCCATGTGGTAGTGAACCGCCGGGCGTACGGGAATGAGCTCACAGGACGGATCGATGCCCGCCTCCCGGCAGAGCGCATCGATCACCGGAAAACGTGCAGCGAAACGGTGGCCGAGCGCCTCACGAGCATCGAGAAAGACACGACCGCCCCGGGCGATTTCCGCGCTGATGGCGCGAGCGACGACATCGCGTGGGGCCAGTTCCGCGCCAGGAGCCTGCGCCATGAAACGTTCGCCTTTCTCATTGACAAGCAAGGCGCCCTCGCCCCGCACGGCTTCGCTGACCAGCGCCAACGGCCTGCGGCGGGAATCGAGGGCTGTCGGATGGAACTGAACGAATTCCATATCGCCCAGAAGCGCCCCGGCTCTTGCGGCAAGCGCAATCCCCTGGCCGAAATTACCGATCGGATTGGTCGTTGCATCAAAGAGACCACCGATGCCGCCCGTCGCCAGAAGCACCCTGGATGTCGGCAGGATCACCAACCCCTTTGGCGTTGCGCAGAGCAGGCCGCTGATCTGACCTCCGTCCAGAAGCAACCTGCGAGCCTCATATCCCTCAAGCATGGTGATTGACGGCGTGTAGGCGACAGCCTCAACCAGCGCGCGGACAATCGCAGCACCCGAACCATCGCCCTCGGCATGCACAATACGGCGGCGCGAATGCGCAGCCTCCAGGCCGAACGACAGGCTACCCGCGCTGTTCCGGTCGAAGCGGACGCCCGCCCGTTCCAGCGAAGCAATCGCCGCCGGCGCCTCAGCGATAATGCTCGCGGCGACGGTGGGATCGCAAAGCCCGTCACCGGCGGCAAGTGTGTCGGCAAGATGCAGCTCCGCGCTATCGTCGGCTCCCATGGCGGCGGCGATGCCGCCTTGCGCCCAGGCACTCGATGCCTCCCCGCCGAGAGCCGCGCGCGTGACGATAACAGTGGGCTGTGGCGCCAAGGTTAGCGCCGCCATCAGTCCGGCAAGACCGCTGCCGACAATGACGACGCGGCCGGAAAGATCGTGAAGAATCTCGGTCATATCGCCAACATCCTTTCCACCGCGCGGCGCGCATCGGCGGCAATCGCCGCGTCGACCGTGACTTCGTGCCGGTTTTCCTCAAGCGCCTTGCGGATATTGCCGAGCGTGATGCGCTTCATATGCGGGCAGAGATTGCAGGGACGGATGAACTCGACATTTGGGTGATGCACGGCGACATTGTCGCTCATCGAGCATTCGGTGAGCAGCACGACGCGCGCCGGCTGCTTGTTGCCGACATAATCCGACATGACGGCGGTGGAGCCGGCAAAATCCGCTTCCTTCACGACGTCAGGCGGGCATTCCGGATGGGCAAGCACCGTCACGCCGGGATAGTTTTCGCGAAGCTGGCGTATGTCGTCGGCGGTGAAAAGCTCGTGCACCTCGCAATGTCCATGCCAGGCGATGATCTCGACATTGGTCTCGCGCGCGACGTTCTGCGCCAGATATTCGTCCGGGATCATCAGCACCTTGGGAACGCCGAGCGATTCCACGACCTGCTTGGCGTTGCCCGACGTGCAGCAGATGTCGGAGGCCGCCTTCACCGCAGCGGATGTGTTGACGTAAGTGATGATGGGAACGCCGGGATGGGCCTGGCGCAGTAGTGCAATGTCTTCCGGCGTGATCGAGTCCGCAAGAGAACAGCCGGCAGCCATGTCCGGGATCAGCACGGTCTTTTCCGGATTGAGCAGCTTGGCGGTCTCAGCCATGAAATGCACGCCGGCGAGCACGATGATATCGGCATCCACATCGATCGCCTTCCGGGCAAGCGCCAAGCTGTCTCCGACAATATCGGCAACGCCGTGGAAGATCTCCGGCGTCTGGTAGTTATGGGCGAGGATGACGGCATTGCGGCGGCGCTTCAGCTCGAGGATTGCCTCGACATCGTCCTGAAACGTCATCCATTCGGCTTTGGAAATGACGCGACTGACGCGATCATAAAGGGAGGATGCGGATATGGGGGAATTCATGACCGGCTCCTTATTATACTCATTTTGAGCATATTATGCGCAAATAGATATTCTCGATATGAGCATATGTCAATTGCGGGAGAGCGGTAATTTCGTTCCGGCGAGTTCGCGTTCTTCGAGGATGGCATGCCGGAAGCGGAAAAGCTTGGCCGGACGACCGCCCGTCTCGCTTTCGGATGCGCCCGTTTCCTCCACCAGATCCTGCTGCTCGATGAGGCGGCGGAAATTCTGCTTGTGCAGCGTCAGCCCCGCCAGCGCCTCGACGGTGCGTTGCAGTTGCAGGAGGGTAAAACTCTCCGGCATGAGCTCGAAGACGACGGGGCGATATTTGATCTTCGCCCTCAATCGCGCCATCCCGGTTGCAAGAATGCGCCGATGATCGGCAAACATCGGACGGCCGGAATTGCCCTGTTGGGCGCAGCCCGCCTCCGAAACCAATCCAGCCTCGTAAAGAAGCTCGTAGCGCTGCAGGACGAGATCTTCATTCCAGGCGGCTCCGCTCAATCCGAAGGCGAAATCGGCGCGGCGTCGGCGCTGATCGCATCTGGCCGTTTCGCTGTCGATCCAGCCATCCAGGCGCTCGACGATCTGGCTCATGACGGACGGACGGCCGCTGCGATGGTCTTCCCATGGCAAATATTCGTACCAGCCATGCCAGCTCGGCTGGCCGGCTCCGGGGGCAGCCTGTTCGCGCACCAGGCCGAGATAGCTGATCGAGATTGTCCGCCCGCCCAGAATTTCTGTATTCCGGTCGCGGTCGGCGAAAGTGTAGAGTTGCTCCAGATACCCGACGGGATGCGCGGTCTGCTCCTGAACCCATTCCCGAAGGCCGCTTTGCAGCGTTCGATGACCAAGCTCGAATGGCCCGGACGGCAAGGCATCGCCGGAGCGTACCGTCATCACCCGGGGCTCGTTGCCGGTGACGGCCGTCAGAACCGCAATCAGCTCGGCATGCGCAAGTCCGATGGTCAAGGAATCTCCATATCTCGTTTCAACCTGCACTTTTGTCGCATGAAGAATAGCTGATGCCAATGCAGCCTGCGCAACGAGAGCGTCCGTCGATGATTTTCATGGCGCTAATAGAGAGTTCAGCATTGAGGCTTCGCATTATGATGCCTACAATTTTGAACGACAAAAGCTGGTATTGCCGCCGTTCCAACCAGATTAACATCGGTGCATGCGCGCAATCCCCAATCCAGCCAGTGAGGATCGAGAAAAAATGACGCAACCATTCGAAGATTTCGATCTCTCGGATTTTTGGGACGACAGTGAATTCGCCCGTAAAGAATATCTTGATGAGCCGTTGACTGACAATCTTCTTTCCTCCGTTGAAACGCAACTGGGTTACAAGCTTCCATCCGCCTACGTCGCGTTGATGCGTCAGAAGAATGGGGGGATGCCCGTTCGCAGAGAACACAGGACTTCATCACCCACATCCTGGGCAACCGATCACATCGCGATCACTGGAATTTTCGGTATTGGACACGCAAAGGGGTCTTTGGCCAGCAGCATGGGAAGTCAGTTCTGGATAGACGACTGGGATTATCCACCCATAGGGGTATATTTTTGCGATTGCCCATCTGCCGGACATGACATGTTATGCCTTGACTATCGGGAGTCCGGACCGGCAGGTGAGCCAAAGGTCGTGCATGTGGATGAGGCGTTCGATTATCGTATTACGATGGTCGCCCAGAACTTCGAGGCCTTCATCAAAGGCCTAACACTAGAATTTTCGTCCCCCAAATCTGACGGGTAACCGCCCAACTGCATGCCTGATCACCACCCTATCGGCGGACATAGTCCGGATATTGTTCGCAAATCAGATCGATGATCGACAGCGTTCCGGAGAGATGTTTGCGCAGGGCCGCAACCGCCAATTCCGCATCGCCCGACCGGACAGCATCGACAACGGCGCGATGGTCGGCCATGACCTGCTGCAGCTTGCCCGGCATCGGCAGGTTCAGGCGGCGTAGCCGGTCGAGATGGACACTCTGGCGGCGAACGGTTGCCCACAGCCCCAATATCCCGACCCTCTCGAAGAGAACCCGGTGAAAATCCTTGTCGAGCGAATCGAAGAAGTCGTAGGTCTCGGGCGACATGACATGCTCCTGCCGGGCCAGAACCTGCGCCAATGCGGCGGCCGTCTCCGCCGGCTCTTCAGCCGTCAGGCGCCGGATAGCCTCCAGCTCGATCGATAGTCTCAGGAAGTGCGCCTCCCTGGCGTTGCCGATATCGATCCTGGAGACGACGGTGGCATATTGCGGATAGACCTCGACAAGCCCCTCCTCTTCCAGCCGGATCAAGGCGTCGCGAACCGGCGTCTGGCTGACGTTGAATTCGCTCTGCAGCGAGATTCGCGACAGCACCGTCGTCGGCGGCAGGCTCATCGAAAGAATACGGGACCGCAGGATTTCCAGGATCTGCGGCGCAACCTGGCGCGAACGGTCCAGGGTAAATTCTCTCGGGTTTACTTTCACGCGGCCACCTTCCTGATCGAAGCTCTCAGCCCATTAAACACAATTTGGGACTTGATGCACTGATACATTAGTGCTTTAGTCTATCCATGCCAACGCAATCTCATGCGTTTGGATCATTTTTGGGAGGAAATGATGAGAGCTTTTCTTCGCGGCCTGACCGCGACCTGTCTCGTGCTTGCCAGCGCCTTGTCCGCCGGCGCCGCCGAGAAGACGGATATTTCAATCACGCGCCAGCCGGGCATCCTTTATCTCGTCAGTCACGTCATGGAGACGCAGAAGCTGATCGAGAAACGAGCTGAGGCCGACGGTCTGGCTGGCGTCAAAGTCGACTGGCGCACCTTCAGCGGCGGCGGTGCGCAGACCGATGCGCTGCTTGCCGGCAATGTCGATATCGTCAATACCGGCACCGGCAACCTGCTGCTGCTCTGGGACCGCACCAGAGGCAAGGTCAAGGGCATCGTCACCAACTCCGCCCAGCCGGTCATCATGGTGTCGCGCGACCCGCGCATCAAATCCCTGAAGGACATCCAGCCGGGCGACAGGATCGCTGTCCCGACGGTCGGCGTTTCGACGCAGGCGATCTTGCTGCAGATGGCCGCCGCCCAGATGTATGGCGACGATCAGGTGCACAAGTTCGACTCCAGCACGGTGCAGCTCGGCCATCCCGATGCGATGGCGGCGCTTGCCAACCAGAACCATGAGGTGAAGAGCCATTTCTCGGCGCCACCCTTCCAGTATCTGGAGCTGAAGCAGCCGGGCGTTCATGAAGTCGTCAACTCACGCGACATCATCGGCGGCGAGCTGACCCAGGGCACTTTCTTCACGACCACGCAATTCGCCGAGGCCAATCCGACGATCATCAAGGCAGTCCGCCAGGCCACGGCCGACGCCATCGATGTGATCAAGAAGGATCCGAAGACCGCGGTCGAAGCCTATAAGACTGTCAGCGGCGACAAGACCAGCGTCGATGACCTTCTGGCTATCCTGAACCAGCCGCACATGATGGAATTCCGCATGGACCCACAGGGAACCATGAAGTTCGCGGCTCATCTCCACAAGGTCGGAACCTTGAAGACGATGCCGAAGGCCTGGACGGATTACTATCTGCCAGAAGCCGCCGATCTGAACGGCAATTGATCCGGGAAGGCGGCGCAAATGCCGCCTCTCGATCCAATTCTTGGAGGAGCCTTCATGCTTCAGGCAAAAATCGCAGCCGATCCGACAACGACCCAAACGGCAATCGCCGGCACACCGCTCTTGAACGTCGACAAGGTGACGCTTCGCTACAAGACGCCCAACCTTCTAATCACGGCCACCGAGGACGTCAGCTTTTCCGTCGAGACATCCGATCGCTTCGTGCTGCTCGGACCGTCCGGTTGCGGAAAATCGACCCTGCTGAAGGCGATCGGCGGTTATCTGACGCCGACGAGCGGCCGCATCGAGATCAAGGGGCAGCTGGTCAAGAAACCGGGCGCCGACCGGATGATGGTGTTTCAGGAGTTCGACCAGCTGCTGCCCTGGAAGACCGTCCTCGAAAACGTCATGTTTCCGCTGACGACCGCCCGCCGCCTGCCCCGCGCCGAGGCCGAAGCGATCGCTCGCGACTATATCGACAAGGTGAAGCTCACCCGCGCCGTAGACACCTACCCGCACATGCTTTCAGGCGGCATGAAGCAGCGCGTGGCGATCGCCCGCGGCATGGCCATGCAGCCCGATATCCTGCTGATGGACGAGCCCTTCGCCGCACTCGACGCACTGACCCGCCGGCAGATGCAGGACGAGCTTCTCCAGCTCTGGGAAGATACGCGCTTCACCGTCATCTTCGTCACGCATTCGATCGCCGAGGCGATCAAGATCTCCAACCGCATCCTGCTGCTGTCGCCGCATCCCGGCCGCGTCAAGGCCGAGGTCCGCAATGTCGAATCCGTCCGCAACGACACGGCAGCTGCCGCCAAGCTGGAGCAGGAAATCCATCACATGCTGTTTGCCGAAGCCGGACATAGGGAATAGGCCATGAGCGCACCGCAGATCATCCTTGCAGCCGATGCGGCCGATTCCGCCAACCACATCGCCGCTGTCGAACAGAAACTCGGCGCCCTCGAACTCCTTTGGCAGTCGAGTTTCTTCCGCAAATCGCTGCTGATCGTAATTCTCGCCATCATCTGGGAAGTCTATGCGCGGCACCTCGACAATCCGCTGCTGTTCCCGACGCTGAGCGACACGTTGAGCGCGCTCTACGATCGCTTCGCAGACGGCGTTCTGCCTGAGCGCATCTGGACGACGTTGAAGGTACTGATAACCGGCTATGTGACGGGGACGGTCCTCGCCGCCATTTTGACTGTCGTCGCCATCAACACCCGCATCGGCACCGATTTCCTCGAAACCATGACGGCGATGTTCAATCCGCTGCCGGCAATCTCCTTGCTGCCGCTTGCCCTCATATGGTTCGGCCTCGGGCCGGCAAGCCTCGTCTTCGTGCTGGTGCATTCCGTGCTCTGGGCAGTTGCCCTGAACACCCATGCCGGCTTTCTCGGCGTGTCGCGCACCCTGCGCATGGTCGGCGCGAATTACGGGTTGACCGGGCTTTCCTATGTCTTCCGCATCCTGATCCCCGCCGCCTTCCCATCGATCCTGACGGGGTTGAAGATCGGCTGGGCCTTCTCCTGGCGCACCTTGATCGCCGCCGAACTCGTCTTCGGCGTCTCCTCCGGCCAGGGTGGACTTGGATGGTTCATCTTCGAAAACCGCAACCTTCTCGACATCCCCGCGGTCTTCGCAGGCCTGCTGACGGTTATCGTTATTGGGCTTATTGTCGAGAACCTGGTGTTCCAGACGATCGAGCGCCGCACCCTGCTTAAATGGGGCATGAAGGAATGACCCTACGCGCGGATTTATCTCTTCGACCAACCGTTGAATACAAGGCTGGAATACAATGAGCAGCAAAAAGAAACCGGCAGAACTGCGCAGCGCCAGATGGTTCGCACCCGACGACCTCAGAAGCTCGGGGCATCGCTCGCGCACCATGCAGATGGGCTATGCGCCGGAAGAATGGGCCGGAAAGCCCGTCATCGCCATCCTTAACACCTGGTCCGACGCCAACCCCTGTCACGCGCACTTCAAGCACCGCGTCGAAGACGTGAAGCGCGGCGTCTTTCAGGCCGGTGGTTTCCCGCTCGAACTGCCGGCGCTGTCGCTATCGGAAAGCTATGTGAAGCCGACCACCATGCTCTATCGCAACATGCTGGCGATGGAGACGGAGGAGCTGCTGCGCTCGCATCCGATCGACGGCGCCGTCCTGATGGGCGGCTGCGACAAGACCACGCCGGGCCTTGTCATGGGGGCGCTCTCCATGGGCCTGCCGATGATCTACCTGCCGGCCGGGCCGATGCTGCGCGGCAATTATCGCGGCGAATATCTGGGATCCGGCTCGGATGGCTGGAAATTCTGGGACGAACGTCGCGCCGGCACGATTACGGAGAAGGAATGGGTCGATGTCGAGGCCGGCATCGCCCGCTCCTACGGCCATTGCATGACCATGGGCACGGCGAGCACGATGACGGCAATTGCCGAGGCATTGGGCCTTACCCTGCCGGGCGCCAGCTCGATCCCGGCGCCGGATGCTAACCACATCCGCATGTCATCGGCCGTTGGCCGCCGCATCGTCGACATGGTTTGGGAGGATCTCGTGCCATCGAAGATCGTCACGGCAGCCGCCTTCAATAATGCTGTCGCGGTCGCCATGGCGACGGGCTGTTCCACCAATGCCGTCGTGCACCTGATCGCGATGGCGCGCCGCGCCGGCGTCGACCTGAAGCTGGACGATCTCGACAAGGCCGGCCGCACGACGCCGGTGCTCGCCAATATCCGGCCAACCGGCAAGACCTACCTCATGGAAGATTTTTACTATGCTGGCGGCCTCAGAGCCTTGATGGTGAAGCTGTCCTCGAAGCTCGACCTCTCCGCCCTCACCGTGTCGGGCGTTACCCTCGGCGAAACCCTCGAAGGCGCCAAATGCTACAATGACGATGTCATTCGTTCGCTCGACAATCCGGTCTATCACGAGGGATCGCTTGCCGTCGTGAAAGGCAATCTTGCGCCGACGGGCGCGGTCATCAAGCCTGCTGCCTGCGATCCGCGCTTCCACAAGCATCAGGGGCCGGCACTGGTCTTCGACAGTTATCCGGAGATGAAGGCGGCGGTGGATGACGAGAACCTCGACATCACGCCCGATCACGTCATGGTGTTGCGCGGCGCCGGACCGCAGGGCGGACCGGGCATGCCGGAATGGGGCATGCTGCCGATCCCGAAGGCGCTGCTAAAGCAGGGCCATCGCGATATGCTCCGCCTCTCCGACGCCCGCATGAGCGGCACGAGCTATGGGGCGTGCATTCTGCATGTCTCGCCGGAATCCCATGTCGGCGGTCCGTTGGCGCTATTGAAGAACGGCGACATCATTCGCCTCGATCTCGAAGCACGCCGCATCGATATGCTGGTCGACGAAGATGAATTGCAGCGGCGACGCGACGCCTGGGTGAAGCCGGCCGAAAAATTCGGGCGTGGCTATGGCTGGATGTTCAACCGCCATGTCGCGCAGGCCGATACCGGCTGCGACTTCGATTTCCTGGAACCCGGTTTCGGCCCGTCGCCGGGCGAACCCGACATTTATTGATCGCAAAGGATATATCTCATGAGCAATTACGTGCTGAGCAGTGAGACGCGCAACAAGCTGTTGGGCGTCGCCACACCGACCATCGCCACCGCGCTCTTCAAGCGGGGCCTGCGCAACCAGTTCATCCAGGATGTGCATCCGCTGTCGACGAAGAAGGCGAACATGGTCGGCCAGGCCTTCACGCTGCGCTATATTCCGGCGCGCGAAGACCTGAATACGCTTGAGGTCTTCCGCAATCCCGAGCACCCGCAGCGCGCTGCCGTCGAAAGATGCCCGCCAGGCTCAATCCTCGTCATGGACAGCCGCAAGGATGCCCGCGCCGCCTCGGCCGGCTCGATCCTGATCTCGCGGCTGCAGGTGCGCGGCGTCGCAGGTGTCGTGACCGATGGCGGCTTTCGCGACAGCCCGGAAATCGCCGCTCTCGATATCCCCGCCTACCATCATCGCCCTTCCGCGCCAACGAACCTGACACTGCATCAGGCGATCGAAATCAACGTCCCGATCGGCTGCGGCGATGTCGCGGTCTTCCCCGGCGATGTCCTCGTCGGCGACAATGAGGGCGTCATCGTCATCCCTGCCCATCTGGCCGACGAGATTGCCGACGAGACGGTGGAAATGACCGCCTACGAGGATTTCGTCACCGAGGAAGTGCTGAATGGCGCGACCATCATCGGCCTTTATCCGGCAACCAGCGACGCCCCCAAGGCCAAATTCGCCGAGTGGCGGAAGCAGAAGGGCCGTTGATCGGGCGATAAATCGAAACCCCGCCGGTGATCGCACCGGCGGGGTTCTGCATAAAATAATAGATACTTATCCGGCCCAGCTCATTCGATTCAGGAAGAAGCTTTCATTCGGCGTCGGCTGGAAGTTCAGCGGCTTTGCGGCACCGTAGATCGCAATCATCTGATAGAGCGGCACAGCGTAAACATCATCCACGATCAACTGGCTGATCTTTTCATAATCCGCCAACCGCTTCTGCTGATCGAGCGACGAGCCTGCGTCGTCTAGCAGGGTATCGATCTCCGGCTTGGCGACGATCGCCCAGGTGCTGCCCGTGTGGAACAGATAGTTCACAACGCCGTCGGCATCCTGGCAGGCGCAAGAATTTGTGCTGAGCGCCAGGGGCGGAGCATCGACCGGGCCTTTCTGAACCAACTGCAGGAAGGTCGGCGTGTCGACCTGCGAAATCTCGACGTCTAAGCCGACTTCCTGCAATTCCTGCAATATGGCTTCCGCCACGCGCTGGTCAAAGAAGGTGCCGACGGTCAACTGGAACTTCGGCGGCTTGCCGGCGCTGGCAATGAGGGCCTTTGCCTTGTCCGGGTCATAAGGCAGTCCGGTGATCTTGTCGCTCCAGCCGAAATGCGCCGGTGTCATCATCTGAGCCACCGGCTTATCGAACCCACCGAGAATGCCCTGCGTGATGCCAACCTTGTCCACGGCGTATGCGAGCGCCTGACGCAGTTTCAGATTGTCGAAAGGAGGTTTGTTCGGGTTGATACGGAGAAAAGACATTCTCTCCGTCAGTATCGGCAAGGCTTTGACCGTCTCCGAACCTGACAATTGCGCCGCCTGATCGGACGTCAGGGCGCGGGCAAAATCGGCCACACCGGCCTGCAGGTCGGCAAGTCTCGTGGAGGCGTCAGGCACTGCGCGGAAGACTGCCTGCTCGAACGGGCCTTTGTTGCCCCAATAGCTGTCGTTGCGAACAAGCGTCACGGCAACGCCGCGATCCCATTTGGCGAACTTATAGGGGCCGCTGCCGACAGGTGCCAGATTGAACGCCTGGTCGCCGACTTTCTGAACGACGTGCTCGGGGACGATGGACAGCTTGGTGAGCTGCGCAAGCAGCGGCGGGTAGGGGCTCTGTAGCGTCAGCGTCACCTCATGCTCGCCGGAGACCTCGGCCTTCGCGATCTTGGCGAACTGGCTGCGCTGCGGGCTCGCCAATTTCGGATCGATGATGCGGTTGACGCTGAAGGCGACGTCTTCCGCCGTCAGCGGCGTACCGTCGTGAAAGGTCACGTCGGCGCGCAGGGTGAAGACGATTTTTGTGTCGGACAGGCTCTTCCAGGAGGTGGCGATCTCGGGGACGATCTTGCCGCTATTGTCGCGCGTGACGAGATTGTCGAAAATATTGCGATAGACGAAATAGCTGTCCGGATTCCATTGCAGCTGCGGATCGAGCGTCGACGGCTCATTGACGAGATCCACGACGATCTGCTGCTTTTCAGCAGCCTGGGCCAACATGGTGAACGGAAGAAGAGCGAGCCCGAAGACCGCCGTTAAAACAAGAAGCTTTCGAAACATCATCATCTACTCCTTTAGGAAATCGGGCGTTCTCACATGGCATGCCGCGGAATGGCCACCCTGCTGAACCGCTTCAAGCTCAGGCGAGACCGTCCGGCAGATCGGCACGGCGATGGGGCATCGCGTCGAAAAGCGGCAACCCGCTGGGGGATTGGCCGGGCTCGGCAGATCCCCTTGCAGAATGATGCGTTGCCGGCGGCGCTGTGCCTTGGGATCGGGCAGCGGCACGGCGCTGAGCAGCGCTTCCGTATAGGGGTGAACCGGCTTTGTGAAAACCTGCGCCGTCGATCCGGTCTCCGCGATCCGGCCAAGATACATCACCGCGACGCGATCGGCGAAGTGGCGCACCACGGAAAGATCATGCGAGATGAAGAGATAGGACAGGCCCAGACGCTGCTGCAATTCGAGGAGCAGGTTCAGGATCTGCGAACGGATCGATACATCAAGCGCCGAGACAGGTTCGTCGAGAATGAGCAGCTTGGGCTGTAGCGCAATGGCGCGGGCAATGACGATGCGCTGACGCTGGCCGCCGGAAAAGGCATTGGGCTTGCGGTCGACGTGGCCCGGATTGAGACCGACGAGTTCGAGCAACTCCCCTACCCGTTGCCGACGTTCCTCCCGCGTGCCGACGCCATGGATGATCAGCGGCTCGGCAATGCTCTCCCCGATGGTCAGCTTCGGATTGAGGGCAGACACCGGATCCTGGAACACGATCTGGATGTCTCGCGAAAGATCGGCGCGGCGCACCGAGGCATCGCTCGTCACATCCTCGCCCTCGAAGACAATCTTGCCCGATGTCGCGCTCTGCATCCCGAGGATCGTCGCGCCGAGAGTGGACTTGCCACAGCCGGATTCACCGACCAGCGCCAGGCTTTCTCCCGGTGCAATATCGAGATCGACGCCGTCGACCGCCTTCAACCAGCCGACCGGACGACCGAGAAAGCCGCCACGGATCGGGAAATGCACACGAAGGTCACGCACGGAAAGAAGCGGCCCGGTCATGCGAGCCCTCCCGTCAGATATTGATGCCAGCAGGCGGCGCGGCGATCCGCGCCAGCGGCCACAAGCGGCGGCGTCTGCCGACAGTCCTCGTCAGCCAAGGGACAGCGCGTCGAGAACCGACAGCCTTCCGGCCAGGCGCCGATATCCGGAACAGTGCCGCTGATGGTCGGCAATAGCGCCTTCGCCTTGCCATCCAGCCTCGGAATGGTCGATAGCAGCATCCGCGTATAGGGATGCCTCTGTTCGTCAAAAATAGCATCGACGGACGCCTCTTCGACGATCCGGCCGGCATACATCACGGCCACGCGGTCGGCGATATCGGCGACGACGCCCATGTCATGGGTGATCAGCAGGATTGCAGTGCCGGTTTCGGCACGTAGCCGCTTCATCAGCTCCAGAATCTGCGCCTGGATCGTCACGTCGAGCGCCGTCGTCGGCTCGTCGGCGATTAGCAGGCGCGGCCGGGTGATCAGCGCCATGGCGATCATGGCGCGCTGGCACATGCCGCCCGAGAGTTCGAAGGGAAACTGGTGGAAGCGCATGGCCGGCTCGGGAATGCCGACCTCCTCGAGCATGGCGATCGCCTGCCGCTGCGCCTCCCTGCCCCCAACGCCGCGATGAACGATCAGGCTCTCGGCAATCTGCTTGCCGATCGGCATCAGCGGATTGAGCGAAGCGACCGGCTCCTGAAAGATCATCGCCATCTCGTCGCCGCGCAGCCGCTTCATCGCGGCATTATCCAGACCAGCCAGCTCCTTGCCGTTCAGCCGGATCGACCCTTTGTTTCTCGCGGCGACACGCGGCAACAGGCCCATGACCGAAAAGGCCGTCATCGACTTGCCGCAACCGGATTCGCCGACCAGCGTGACGATCTCGCTGGCGGAAACCGAAAAGCCGACACCGTCGACGACGGGCTTGCCACCGATCGAGATATGCAGGTCTTCGACGGTCAGGACCGGAGCGGTCATCTGGGGTCAGCCTCGCGAACGGCAGCCCATGGGTTCTTCGGATGAACCATGCCCGTATTGATGCCGCTACGCCGGAGAACCGCCGAAGGAACAGCGAAATTGACGGGGTAGAGCGTGTCATCGATGACTTCGACATTGAATTCAGAGGCGACGGTCGGTGCCACGTCGGATGCTGCTGTCCTATTGACACGGATGGTCGTGCCGCTGGCGTCGATGCGCGGGCTGAGGAAGGCATCCTCCAGCGACAGACCATAGGCTGCGACATAGGTGAGGATCTGCGTCACTGCCGGAACGATCTGCCGGCCACCGGCCGCACCGAGCGCCAGCTCCGGCACGCCGTCGCGCGTCGCGACGATCGGAGACATATTGGCCAGCGGCTTGCTGGCCGGCGCGATGGAGTTGGGCTGGCCCGGACGTGGGTCAAACCACATCATGCCGTTATTGAAGGCGAAGCCCGTCTCCGGCACCACGACTTTCGAACCGAAGCGTGACAGCAGCGTGTTTGTGAGCGAGACCATGGTTCCGTCAGCGTCGACAACACTGAGATGGCTGGTGCAGCTCTCTCCGGCTGCATGGCCAAGATTCTTGAGCCGATATTCGCTGGCGCGCCTGATTGCGCGGGCAAAGGCCAGAGCCGCAATCCCACCGAAGGGATCATTGTCCGGAAGGCTGGTCTCCAGTTCGGACAATACCGCGCAGAGTGTCGGGCCGCCCGAAAGCTCCGGCACGGAATGGACCACAAGTCCCTTGAACTCCTGCTTCAATGGCGCCAGCCAACGCGGCGCGTAGTCGGCGAAATCCTGTTCCGAAAGCACCGAGCCGCCGTCGGCAAGCCCCTTGATCAACTGGTGGGCAAGCTCACCCTCATAGAAATCACGCGGGCCGGCGGCGGCCAGCCTCTCCAACGTCCTCGCCTTCGCCTTCATCGGCAGGAAGGTCGTCCGTCCACCCTCCGGCACGCGCGGCGCACGGCCATTGTGCAGAAACAGTTCCGACGCTGCCGGAAATTGCGCCAGATTGGCCCCGTCGATCGCCAGCGCCAGCGCTGCATACCAATCAAGCTGCAGGCCGCGATGCGCCTGCTCGATGGCCGGGGCGAGGGCATCGGCCCAGGAGATCGTGCCAAAGCGTGCGAGCGCTTCAGCAAAACCGGCAATGGCGCCTGGTACGCAGATCGAGCTGTGGCCGATCAGATTGCGGTCACCTTCGACCGATGGCCAATCGAACCAATCGCCATCGCGGCCGGGAACGAGCGGATAGTCGGCGGGATTGATCGCGGCAGGCGAGATCACGTTGAAATCGAGGACATCCACCGCGCCACCGGCATCGGCACGCACCATGAAGCCGCCACCGCCGATACCTGAAAGCCACGGCTCGACGACGCTGAGGACGAGCGCCGTCGTCACCGCAGCATCGATGGCATTGCCGCCCCTCGACAGCACAGCGGCTCCGGCTTCCGCCGCTCGCCAATTCTGGCAGGCGACCATACCGTGTCTGCTGCGCGTTTCATGCTTTCCGATGTGCCAGGTCTCGCTCATGCGTGCGCTCCAGACTGCGAGGGACCGAAGCGGGATCGGCCGATGGCGGAAGGAATGTCCGGCTCGACGGCAAAGCGGGCCCGGTTATTCGACGACGCATGGTGACGAGCGATATCGGCAGCGGTGGCGACCCAGCTTGTCGGCTCGGCGGTGATCGCGTCGAGCAGCTTTTCCAGCATGGCGATGCGCTGCGCCCGGCCTGAGATCCAGTCGTGGATAGTCAGCGTGAACAATCCGCCGAAGCGGTGTTGGGCACGCCATTCCGTAAGCCAGTCGTCCAGTACCTGAGCGCCGGCGGACGGTGCCCAACGTTCGTTGCCGCTATTCTCGAACTTGAAGAAGATCGCATCATCCAGCGCCCACTGCACGGGAATCTCGACCACCCCGTCGATCTCATAGGGATGATCGAAGCCCATGAGGGAGGAGTCGTAGGCAAGGCCGTTGTGGCGAATCTCGGCCAGCATATGCGGCGTCATTTCCCAGGCCGGCGAGCGAAAGCCCATCGGCTTCTGTCCTGTCTGGGAAACGAAGAGCGCCAGGCTGGCATCGAACGCGGCGCTGAATTCCTCGTCACCGATATCGCCGACGAGCTCGTGAAAATATCCGTGCAGCCCAATTTCGTGCCCCGCGTCAACCAGCGCCGGCAAAAGCTCAGGATTGGATTTTGCAACGACGCCAGGCACATAGAAGCTTGCTCTAACATCGTAGCGTGCAAAGAGATCGAGGATACGGGTCATGCCGGTGCGCAGGCCGAAGCGGCGGACCTCCAATCGCGACAGGCGATTGGACAGCCCCTCCCTCTGTTCCCAGAGAAAGGGCGAGGTCGCGTCGACATCGACGCTCAGAAGAACAGCACTCTTCTTGCCTTCCGGCCATTCATAGGCGGGAAAGGGTGAGAAGCTGCTAGGAGGTTCGACCGTATCCTGGGCCATGTCCTTTTCCTCCCGACTTACAGTGGCTTCTTCTTCGCCTGATAGACGGCAAGCGACCCAATGGAGTTGCCGCCGTCGGTCGCCAGCGTCGAGCCGGTGATATAGGCAGCGGCATCGGACGCAAGAAAAAGGACGGCATTGGCCGCATCAGTCGGCTGCGAAGGACGGCCGAGCGGGATGTTGCCGAGCACGCTGTCGATATGCTCCTGCGTCAGGTGGCTGACTTCGCTGCCGGGCGCAAAGCCAGGTTCAACGATGTTGACCCGGATGCCGAACTCGGCAAGCTCGATGGCAAGACCCTTGTTCAACCGGTCAAGCGCCGTCTTCGAAACGCAATAGGGCACAACGCTGCGCCGCATCTTGCGCGCCGCACCGGAGGAGATGTTGATGATTGAACCCTTGACGCCCTGATCGATCATCTGGCGCGCTATCCCCTGTGACAGCAGGAAAGGCGCACGCAGATTGATACCGAAGATTTTATCCCAGTCGTCAGCATTGATATCGAGGAGGAAGCCGGATGGGTAAATGCCGGCATTGTTGACCAGAACGTCGGCCGCGCCCCAATTTTCGGCGACATAGGCGAGCAATGCCTCGATATCGGCATCCGATGTCAGATCCGCCGCAAATTGCAGATGCCCGCTGCCTGCGAGACTTTCGGTAGTGGCGCCGAGGCGGGCCGGATCTTTGTCCGTCATAAGGACATGCGCCCCGGCATTTGCAAAAGCCTGGGCAATCCAGCCGCCGAAGATGCCCGCAGCACCTGTAACGACAACGCGTTTCCCTTTGAAGTCCTCTGAAAAATCAACCATGTAACTCAACTGCTCCGTGGGTCGAGGCGATCACGCAGGTGATCACCGATGAAATTGACGGAAAGAACGAGAAGAAAGAGCGCGGCACCGGGCATGACGGAAAGCCACCAAGCCGTTGCGACATAATTGCGCCCGGTCGAAAGCATCGCGCCCCAGCTGGCCGTCGGCGGCTGCACGCCGAGGCCAAGGAAGGAAAGGCCGGCCTCGAACAGCACCATCAGCCCGAATTCAAGCGTTGCAACAACGATCAGCCCGCCTGCAATATTCGGCAGGACATGCCGCCAAAGGACGCGAAACCACCCCGCCCCCATGAACCGGGACAAGCGCAGATAGGGCATGTTGGCGACTGTCAGCGTCTGGCCATAGGCAACGCGCGCATAGCGCGGCCAGCGGGTCAACGCCAGGATCAGCACGACGTTGAGAAGACCGGGACCAAGCACCGCAACCGTAATGATCGCCAGAAGAATGGCCGGCACGGAGAGAACGATATCGACCAGCCGCATGATGAGCGTCTCGGTCCAGCCGCGGTAGAAAGCGGCGAGCATACCGATGACGGAGCCGAAAATTCCCGACAGCAGTACGGAGGCGACCGCAACGAACAGCGAAACCCGAGCGCCGTAGATCAGGCGGCTGAGCGTATCGCGTCCCAGTTCATCGGAACCGATCAGATAGAGCGTATTGCGCGCCACCGTGCCTGGCGGCTTCAGCCGGCCGAGGAGATTTTGCGTGTTCGGATCGTGAGGCGCGATCAACGGAGCGAAGATTGCCATCAGCACGATCAGAGTCAAAACGACGACCGAGATGACGACGCCCGTTGGTGTGCGGCGAATAAGTCTTACCGATCCGGCGGCCGAAACGCTCATGCTTGCCTCCCGGAGAGACGAATGCGCGGATCGATGACGCTGTAGAGAATATCGGCGAGAAGATTGAGCAGAATGGCGGCGGCCGCGCCGAGCAGCACGACGCCCTGCACGATCGGGAAATCACGCGCGCTGATTGCTTGTATCGTCAACTGGCCAAGGCCCGGCCAGGCAAATACGGTCTCGATAATGATGGCGCCGGTCAGCAGGTTGGCGATTTCGAGCGCCGATATCGTCACCAGCGGCACGGCTGCGTTGCGCAACAAATGGCGTATGACGATGCGCGCCATCGACAAGCCCTTGGCATGGCCGGTGCGGACATAGTCCTTTTCCAATTCATCCAGAACGGCGGTGCGGGCGACACGGGCGAAGGTCGCCATCGACAGGAAGCCCAGGGCGAAAGCGGGCATCAGCAGGCTCACCATGCCGCTTGCACCCGATGTCGGGAGCCATCGCAGCACCACACCGAACAGCATGATGAGCAGAATGGACGTCCAGAAGGTTGGCATCGATTGACCGATCAGCACGAAGCTCATCAGCCAGCGCGATTCCCAGGAATGACGGCGCACGGCGATGAGAACGCCGATCGCCACACCAAGACCGAACGCCACCACCAAGGCGCCCGATGCGAGCGACAATGTATAGGGAACACGGCTGCCGATGATATCCAAGACGGGCAGATGCTGAACATAGGATTGACCGAGATCGAAGCGCAACAGGCCTGCCAAGAAACGAAGATATTGAAGATAAAGCGGCTGATCGAAGCCGAGGGCCGCCCGCATGATGTCGATATCGGCCTTGCTCGCATCCGGCGGCACGAGCAGCAGCACGGGATCGCCGGTCAGCCGTTGCAGAAAAAAGACGAGCGTTACCACGCCGAACAACGCGACGAAGGCCTGCAACAGACGCTTGGCGATGAATGCAGGCACGTCTTGCTCCCATTATTGGAGACCGCAGGAAAACTGAAGGGCGCGCTAACTCGCCCGCTTCGGGTTGACTTCGCTCTTGGATAAGACGGTTACGGGCAAATCCGCCGCCGATGCCTTCGCCTTCTTCGAAGTTGGCTCGACGGCGACAACGTCGGCTTCCAGAAACCGCGCCCGCGTGAATCGCGCAAATGTCTCGCAGATTTCCGCCAGACATTCGCGTGCCGCTTGCGCACGACCCGAGCGCTTGGCATCGACAAAGACATTCCAATCGGCCAGCGGCAATTTCTGACCGCCACTCGCCTCGAGGAAACCGACATAACGCTCTGATTTATCCCAGAGATTTTCGAGCCAGCCGGCAATCAACGGCGCTCTCAAATGCGTCACCAGCAAATGCTTCAATTGACGCTCGTAGCGTCGCGCCAAAGCGATCTGCTCCTCCAGGCCGGCAGCGTGCGCGGCAACCAAAGCCGCATGCATATCGCACAGCGTCTCCAGACGCCTGAATTCTTCCGGCGGCAGATCGACATCGGCCAACAACGGTTCAAGCTGGCGACGGCCGAGGATCACCTCCCGCAGACCGATGGCGGTGATCGGCGTTACCTTCCAGCCGCTGCGCGGCTGGGACGAAACGAAGCCGGAATGCGCCAACCGGGCAAGAGCAGTACGCACGATGCCGCGCCCCACGCCATAGTCCTTGCAAATCCCGACCTCGGACAGCCGCTCGCCAGGCGCAAGCGCGCCGGAAATGACGGCATGCCTCAGCCTGTCCTCGGCAATCGAGACAGCATCCGGCATGCCGGTCGGCAGGAAGGGGCTTTGAGTATCGAACATGAACGCAAAACTAACATCTCAGTTTTGAAAATTGAAGTGTCAGTTTTGCGCGGACGAGCGATATTGCAGACTATTTTGCTGAACCAGGGATATGTTCAGGAAAATAATCGGCAATGAGATCGACCGCGCCATCCTCCGATCGGCGGATGCCACGGTCATAGCCGGAAAAAGCCGGTTCAGCCTTCGAGTTCAGCGGCACTTCTGCTCAGCATGCAAAGAAAATCCACATCGTCGCCGATCAGGCCGTCAATCAGCCTGTCCTTGACGCAACGCCGGATCATCGGGAGCGGGTCCCGGCCGCTCTGCCAGTACTTCGCAATCCGTTCCGGCAGCAGCAGGCTCAGGCGCACCGCGATCCCGGCTTCCTGCAAGGCTTCTGCGTCGGCGCGATGAAAGTAGTTCAATTCCAGCGAGACACCATCGATACCGCCTAAACGCATGGAGTTGATCAGATCCACCGGACGATGATGCAGGATCGCCTCCGTCTGCAAGCGTGGCTCGATTTCCTTCACGCGGCGCAGATCGAGATGATCGAAAGAGGAGATGGCGACGTGTTCGAACGCGTCCATGTCCCGCAGCGTGCCGATCATGACATCGGCGAGGCGATCGGCGCGTTCACGCTCCTTCATCTCGATGGCAAGGCGCGTGTCGGTCTGCTTGGCCCAGGCGACCGCTTCGGCAAGCGTCGGCGCGCGGGCGCCGGCAAAGCGAGGATCGAATTTCGCGCCGGCATCCAGCGCCAGAATATCGTCGAGATCATGATCGCCGACAAAGCCCCAGCCGCCGGTGGTGCGCTCCAGCGTGCGGTCGTGCATGACGACAATCTTGTCGTCGCGGGTCAGCATCAGATCGATCTCACTCTCGTTGGCACCGGCATCCACGCCCTTCTGAAAGGCGAGAATGGTATTTTCCGGAAAATGCCGGCTGAAACCGCGATGGGCGGCAATGCGAAGCGATCCGTGGCGGGCGGCGTGAAGAGACAAAGGCACGGGAATTCTCCTTGGATATGAAACACTTATTGCTGAAAGCTTAGTGCAGCGTCGGATCGAAAGCGTCGCGCAGGTAGTCGCCGATCAGGCTGATCGACAGCGACAGCAGGAAGATCACGAGCCCCGGCAGCATCGAGATCCACCATTCGGTCATCATGTAGTCACGTCCGGCTCCCACCATGCTGCCGAGGCTTACCAACGGCGGCTGGATGCCAAGGCCAAGGAAGCTCAGCACCGATTCCTGCAGCAGGATTTCCGGCAACACCACTGTCAGGTTGACCAGCACGACCGAGAGAATGTTCGGCAGCACATGCATGACTGCGATACGCGCGGTGCTCGCCCCGTTGCGCTTCAGCGCCGCGACATAGCCGCGCTCCAACTCCAGCCCGGCCATGGTGCGGACGAGCCGGGCATAGCGCTCCCAGCCATACAGGCCGAGCAGCCCCATGAAGAGCCAGAGGTTGTCGCCGAAGAAGGCAAGTACGGCGAGCGCGATGATCAGGAACGGCATTGACGCCTGGAAATCCACGGCCACACGGATCAGCGTGTCGGCAAATCCACGACGAAAGGCAGCGAGCAGGCCGAGCATCGTGCCGAGCGTGACGCTGATCGCCGATGCGCCGAGCGCGATCAGGAGACTGGTGCGAAGTCCGTAGAAAACGCGGCTCAGAATATCGCGGCCGAGCTCGTCCGTGCCGAGAACATGCCGAAAGGTACCGCCGAACAGGAGCGGTGGCGCCTTGCGGGCATGAAGATCGATCTGCGCGAAGCCGTAGGGCGCAAGCACATTGGCGAAGACTGCAAACACAATGAAGGTGACGAGCACGATCACGCAGATCGCGGTCATCAGATCCAGCCTGGCGCTGCGAGGCGACCTCCCGGCCTTGGCCTTGGTCAGATCGTCCACGCCGGTTGCGGCATTCGCCATGGTGATACCTTTCGAAAAGACGGCTCAGGCCGCCGCCCGATGCCGCAGGCGCGGATCGGCGAGGATGTAGAGAAAATCGATGAGCAGGTTGGCGCTCACCATGGTGGCGGTGACGAGAATGACGATGGTCTGCACAATGTTGAGATCGCGCTGCGCCACCGAGGAGACGAGAAAGCGGCCGACGCCGGGCCAGGCGTAGACGGTCTCGACCACAGCCGCTCCGCCGATCATGCCGCCGATCAGGAATCCGAGCATCGTCAGGAGCGGCAAAGCCGCATTGGGCATGACATGCTGCCACAGGACAGCACGCTCGCCGATCCGCTTGGCGCGTGCCGCCAGGATGTAGCGTTGCCCCAAGACCTCCAGCGTGCTGGAACGTACGAAACGGGCGATGATGCCGGCATTGTAGAGACCGATGACCAGAACCGGCATGACCAGATGCGCCGCCGTCGATCCGCCGCCGCTCGGCAGCAGCCGCAGCGACACGGCAAAAAGCTGGATCAGCAGGATGGCGATAAGGAAATTCGGGAGGGAGTGCATCAGCACCGCCAGCGCCATGACGAAGCGGTCGATCAGACTGCCACGGTTCTGCGCGGCGAGGATGCCGAGCGGCACGCCGGCACCGAATGCCACCACCAGCGCGGCTCCCATCAGCTCCAATGTGGCGGGAACCTTGGAGAAGACCAGCGTCAGTGCATTCTGTCCATTCACCAGCGACGTGCCGAAATCGCCGCGCAGAAGATGACCGAGATAGGAGAAGTATTGGATGTAGAGCGGCTGATCGAGGCCCCATTGCTGACGCATCAGCGCCACGACTTCCGGCGGCGTCTCGATCGGCAACAGCGAATGCAGGGGATCACCGCTGACGCGCAGGATGATGAAGGTAAAGGTCACCGCAAGAAAAAGCGTGACAGCGGCCCTAAGAAGGGCGCGGATGACGGCCTGGAACATCGCGGGTCTCCCTAGAGCGTTTCGAGAACGGTATTTGTCTGGCGCAGCCGCTGCCGGCGCCCGCGCGGGACAGCGGCCAGGAGCTTCGCGGTGTAGGGATGCGCAGGGTTCGAGAAAACCTCTTCCGTGCGGCCGGTCTCGACGATTTCACCCGCCTCCATGATTGCCACGCGATGCGACACATGGCGTACGACCCGCACGTCATGGCTGATGAACAGCAGGGACAGGCCACGGGCGCGCTGAAGTTCGAGCAAGAGATTGAGCACTTGCGCCTGCACAGACACGTCGAGGGCCGACACCGGCTCATCGCAGAGCAGGATTTGCGGCTCGACGATCAGGGCGCGGGCAATGGCAACGCGCTGACGTTGACCGCCCGAGAGCTGATGCGGAAATTTCTGCAGGGCCGAAGCTGGCAGGCTGACGGCCTTGAACGTCTCGGCGGCGCGGTCGTGGCGACCGGCGGGCTCGCCGATTTTATGAATCGCCAGCGTTTCCAGCATCTGATGTCCCACGGTGCGGCGTGGATCGAGCGCGCCAAGCGTATCCTGGGAGATCACCTGCAGGTGCTTTGCCAGCCCTCGCCTGTTCGGCTTCATCAGACTGCCGAAAGACTGGCCGAACAGCTCGATCTCTCCCGAGGTGGGCAACCTGTCGCCGCAAAGAAGGGAAGCAAGCGTGGACTTGCCGCAGCCGGATTCCCCGACCAGCCCTAGCGTCTCGCCGGGCTTCAGCTCCAGGCTCACATCCTTGATCGCGTGAAAGCCCTTGGTTCGTCGCGGCAACAGGGAAAAACCGGACGAGTAGGAGAATTGCAGGTTGCGGGCGGCGAGCGCGAGAGCCGCTCTATTCCCATTCAACTGCGACCTTGTCTCAGACATCGTGGGCACTCCATGGATTGAAGCAGGCAAGCGACGCCGCGCCCGCGATCAGGGGCGGAACCGTGGTCGCGCAATGCGCCTCGACGCGCGGGCAGCGCGGGGCGAAGGCGCAAGCCGACGGCATGGCGTCATGCAGTTTCAGTTCGCCTGGAATATCCGCCAGCTTTTCCAGCGGCGTGCCCCGCCCGGGCATCGCCTCCAGCAGCAGTCGCGTATAGGGATGGCGCGGATTGTCGTAGATGTTGTCAGTGGTATTCAGCTCGACCAGCGATCCCGCATACATCACCGCGATACGGTCGCAGACCTCGGAGACGAGATCGAGATCGTGGCTGATGAAGATCATCGGGATGCCGCGCTCACGTACCGCCTTCACCAACAGCGCCACCACCTGCGCCTGAACGGTAACGTCGAGCGCCGTCGTCGGTTCGTCTGCGATGATCAGCCGTGGCTGCATGGCAAGCGCGGTTGCGATCATCACGCGCTGGCACATGCCGCCGGAAAATTGCGCCGGATAGGCGTTGTAGCGCGTCTCCGGCTGCGGAATGGCCACTTCCGCCAGAAGCCGCAGCGCCTCGGCATGCGCCTCGCTCGCCGACATGCCGGCGCTCATCGCCGCCTCTGCAATCTGCGAGCCGATCGTCCGCACCGGATCGAGACAGGAGACCGGCTCCTGAAAGATCAGGCCGATAGAGGGCAGTTTCGACCGCGCCATCGCCCCGAGTTCCGCCGCGTCATACATGGCGTCCTCAAAGGAGATGAACCCGGTGGCGCTCGCCGTCGGTCCAAGCAGGCCGGCAAGGGCGAGACAGGTCACGCTCTTGCCCGAACCGCTTTCCCCGACGATGCCGAGGATTTCACCCTCGGCAAGGTCAAAGGAGACATTGTTGACCGGATGGGACCGGCCGGTCTTGGTCCGAAACGTCACGCTCAGATTGTCGACCGAAAGAACAGGAGTGGCCATTGAGAACGGCTCAGCTCTTCTGCTCTTCGAAGGAAAGGCTGCCTGCGCCCAGATCCATCTGGAAGGCCGGCAGTGGTTGCCACTTTATGCCGTTGCGGATGCCGAAGAAGACCGCGTTCTGATGCAGAACCGTCTCAGCCGGATCTTCCCATTCGGCCAGATGCAGCATGTCGCGGAATATCTTGGCGCGGTCGGCTGGATCGACCGCCGTCTCCATCTTAGCGCCGAGGGCATCGAAATCGGCATTCTGCCAGATCTTGAACGAGTTCAGGTTGCCCGCTGCTCCGAACTGGGTATAGAAGGAGATGAAGGGATCCGGGATCTGCGCCGTGCTCGACCAGTTGCCGGTTGCGCGGCTGGACGTGCCTTCGAACAGCTTGCCGCCTTCGACGAACTTCATCTTGGCATTGACGCCAACGGCCTGCCACATGGCGACCACGGCCTGCGTGACCGGATTTTCCGCCGCGTAGTAGTTGTTCTGCGAGCGAACTTCGATTTCCTCACCGTTGTAGCCGGCATCCTTCAGAAGCTGCATGGCCTGATCCGGGTCGTATTTATAGGCCGGATAATCATTGAGATAGACGGGGCCATACAGCTCGAACTGCAGACCGTTCGGAACCCGCGTGCGGCCGTTCCAGATCGTATCGACGATGGCCTGGCGGTCGATGGCGAGGATCAGGGCCTGGCGGACGCGCGGGTCCTTCAGCGCCGGATTGGTCTTGTCGAAAAAGAGGATGCGATGGTTCGGAACCGGGCCGCCGACGATCACGTGGCCGTGACTATCGGAGACGGAAGAAAGTTGATCGGGCGGCAGGTCCGTGACGATATCATAGTCACCGGCGAGAAGACCGGCGATGCGCGAGGAGACTTCCGGCACGATGCGCAAGGTCACGCGCTTGGCGGCCGGCTTGCCGCGGAGCGCCTGGTCGTGGGACACAAGGACCACGCTTTCGTTGGCAGTATAGCTCTCGACCTTGTAAGGGCCAGCACCGACCGGCTTCTGACGCCAGGTCGTCCAGTTGCCGCCATTCTTCTGCCAGGCATCCTTGCTGATGACCGAGGCGGCATAGCATGCCAGGCGCTGCAGGAAGATCGGATCCTGAAACTTGGTGACGAAGCGCACCGTCAGCGGGTCGACCACTTCGACATGATCGAGGCTGGTGAAGCTGGTGCGATAGGTGGGATAGCCCGGCGCATCCTTGTTGAGCAGTCGCTCGGGACCGAAGGAGAAGGCCACGTCTTCGGCGGTCATTTCGCGGCCATCATGGAAGATCACGCCCGGACGCAGCTTCATTTCCAGAACGGTCGGCGAGATCCAGGTCCAGGACGTGCCGAGATTGGGCTTCACGGAGAAGTCCCCCCGCATGTCGAGGGCAAGAACCGTTTCGTGGATCGAGTAATTGTTGCGGAAAGCGACGTTGCTGGCCGCGTCGACCGTCTCCTGCGAGACCGGGTTCAGCTGAACGGCGATACGAAGCTCGGGCCTGCTATCGCCGGCATCGTCCGCAAAGGCGGGCAGCGCCGGCATCAGGGTCGAGAGGCTGGCAGCCGCTCCCATCAACAAGGTCGTGCGGCGGGTAATGACCGTATTCAGGCCATTGAAGGTGTTCTCGGGCATCGGCGAGCTCTCCGGTTCTGGCTTGCACAAACGTTTGCGCAAAAGAAAAAAGACTACCTGCCGTGAAAAACTACTCTTTCGAACTAAGCAGGAGGAATTCGCCGCAAACTAGGGACGTCCGATGACGCACGTATGACAAGTTCCGGCGGAACGAGCCGCATAGGCCGTGTGGCGGCGCGAGCTTCCGGCGAAAGGCCTGTCAGCTCAATAAGCAGATCGAGCGCGGCTTCGCATAGGCGGTCTGTTGGTTGCGCCACCGTCGTCAAGGGCGGCGACCAGTAGGCTGTGTCGGGGACATTGTCGTAACCGACGACGGATACATCATCAGGAATTGTCAGCCCCATTTCCCGCAATGCCGCCACGACCTCGATCGCGAGCCCGTCGCTTCCGCAAATGAAAGCGGTTGGCCTTGTCAAAGGCGACATCAATATCTGACGAAACGCGTCGTGCTCCGCCTCCCCTCTTTCAAACGAGATGACGCCGCCTTCGATCGCGCCAGCGCTTTCACTGACCACATCCCCGAAAATCGTCCGGCGATCACGAAGAGCGCTTCGGCTTTCGCGATAGACAAAGGAGATGCGGCGATGTCCGAGCCCCACCAGATGATCGAACAGCAAACGCATGCCGCGCCATTCATCGGTCAGCACCGCCGGTTTCGACCCGGTAAGACCACCGCAAAGCGTCACATGCGCCTTGCCCATGCGGTCGAGATGATCGCATAGCGCCTCATGGCCGGGCAGATCGGTGACCATGACCACGCCATCGAAAAAATCATCCTGAAACAGATGCAATTGTCCGGCAACCTCGCCGGCATCGGCTTTTGCCTGCGCCACCAGCAGCTCCATCCCTCGCCTCTGCGCTGCCGCCTGCAGGCAGCCGGTCAGATGCGGCTGGTAGTGACCCGAGAGGCTGCCGACGATGGCGCCAAAGACGCCAGTGCGGTGGGTTCTGAGTGAAGTTGCCAGCCGGTTGACGACATAGCCGACCTCGCGCGCCGTCGCCCTGACACGCTCCTGCGTCTCCAGGCTAATACGGGCATCCGTGCGGTCGTTCAGGACACGCGACACCGTCGCCGCCGAGACCCCGGCCAGCCGCGCCACTTCCATGATTCCTATTCTCGCCGGTGTCTTCACATCTTCCCCCAAAAGGGCTCATCCGCTGCGCGGCGACAATGGCGAAACACCACCGCCAGGGCAAGCCGCCGGCTCCGATATCAAGCTGCACGCGCATTCACCTGACGCGCTTATGCCGTTCTGGAACATCAGTTTCACCGGATTTCTCCCGCGCAACGACGCTTCTTCGCATTGCCAATCGGGAGAACCCCGGTCTAGCTAGGGTGGATCAACGTAGTGCGATAAGCATTTGTTATTACAGGAGCGACCAATCCATGTCCGTTATGCGCGAAACTTTGACCCTATCTCATTCCGGCGCGGTGCAGGCGCTTGTGGCCGCGATTGCACATGCCGAGAAGATCGGCGTTCCGCAATGCATCTTCATCGTCGATGTAAGCGGCGAGACCATCACCAGCATCCGAATGGACGGCGCTAAGTATCTGAGCATGCTTACGGCCCGCGCCAAGGCTCGGACAGCTGCATCGAGCAATGCGCCGACAGGCACCATGTCCTTCGAATTCGGCACGGCCGCCGGCATCGCCTCGCAGGGCGGCGTTACGCATCTGCCCGGCGGCTTGCCCATCCGCTTCGGTAGCCGGCTTGCCGGCGCCATTGGTGTCGGGTCCGGCACCGGGGATCAGGATTTCGAAGTCGCTCGCGCCGCCCTTGCCGCCATCGGAGCTGATGCGGTTTAAGAAATGCCTCCCTGCCGGTGCCTGCGTTCGACGTTCCGCGCAGGCACTCCCGTACACATGGCGGCGGCTTCTACTGCTCTCTCACCAGTTTCAGCACGAGTTGCTGGAGATTGCCGCCGTCGCTGAACTCGACCTTGTCGAAGTCGCTGTTTCGCTGCCGCTCTCTTTTGGAAATCTCACCAAGGCGCTTCGTCAATTCGACGCGGATCGTGCTGCATTTCGGGTCATTGGGCACAGAGAAGCTGACGCTCATCGCTTCGATTTCCTTGACCATGTCCTTGATGAACCCACCATGCACGCGCTCATGCGCTTCGACGCCGGCAATGAAATGCTGCCAGCTCCTGCGGGTCGCGCCAGTCAGTTGCGCAGAGGGTTTCGGCAATGTGTAGGTGATGATCAGCTTCGGTATGTTGACGGTGATCATACAGGCGCCGTCCGGCTGCGGCTCGTATTTCCGCGTCCAGGTCAGCTTGAAATCGGTATGGGCAATTGCCCTCGTTTTACCGCCAAGGAACGGACCGCGCTCGCCAATCGAATCATAGAGTTCCGCGCCGGATTTACCCGCGATAGCATAGGTCTGCACCTTTTCTACCGCTTGCCATTCCGCCTGCGCGACCATTGGAAACGAGGCCGCGCTGATCGCCAGCATACAAAGTCGAACGCTTGTCCTCACAGAAATCCCCGCCGAGCCAATACCTTACGGCGGCGAACTTAACCATCATAGGCTTTATATTCAATGAGTGTCAGCGCTCAAGAAACGGATGAGGAGATCAGCAACTCTTCCGCTTCCTCCAGGCTCATGTCGAAAACCATCTTGCCAATCCCGAAGCTGAAGCCATTGCGGGCGAAAGCCGACAATTCCTTCGCCTTCCGCTTGTCATCGAGATCACCGCGACGGAATGGCCCGAAGCCGCGCTTTCGGGCGAAGATGACAGCAGCGCGCGCATCGTCCGCTCCATCCAGCGCCGCGATGACCGTTTCGCTGTCTATCCCCTTCGAGGAAAGCTTGAAGGCAATGGCCTTCTTCGATTTACCAGAGCGCACGGCCGAGCGCGTGCTGATCTCGGCATAGGTGACATCGTTGAGCGCATTCTGGTCGTAGGCAAACTTGACCGCGAAATCGGCAACGGCCTTGATCTGCTCATCGCTGATGTCTTCGAACTTCTGCTTCGCCTTCTTGGTAATAGCATCGAACAACTGCTTCTCGGTCATCATCTTGCGTTCAAGACGATAGATCGTCGAGTTGCGCGCCCAGCTGAGCATTCGCGGTGTCGGTGTCGGAGTTTCATCCATGGCGGAGAGATATTCGCGGATCGATGAGGCGAAGATTCGGAGTTCATCGATTGTTACGTTACGCTCCCCACTTGCGCAATGCGCCGCTACTCCGCGAAAAATCCGCATTCTCGGCGGCGATGCGCTCGATGGCGGCGAAAGCGGTGCGCAGATGCGCCTGCATCACCTTGGTCGCGCCTTCCGGATCGCCCGCGACTACGCGCTTGACGAGATCCTCATGCTGGGGAAAGATCATCTCCAGCCAATCGATCCTTTCCAGCGAAAGATATCGAAGACGGTCCAGTGAAACTTTTGCCGAGGCGATCATGCCCCAAACATGGGGATGGCAGGCGATTTCCATCAGTGCGCGGTGCATCGCCTCGTCGGACAAGAAGAAGCCGATATGGTCGCCCTTGCCGATCAGCCAGCGTTGGTCCTCCAGAAACCGATGGAGCCGTGCTTCCTTGTCTGCATCTTCAGCAGGTTTTCCGCACCATTGATAAGCTGCTGGCACAGAGACCCGAGATCTTTTTCGAGTAATCGACGGCGCGACAAAAACGACACCGTTCAAGCGCGAAATCCGCTTGGTCGCAGCCGCATGATTGGCTATGGTTGCCGTACGGCCCTAACGCGGAGGTGTTGAGCGCCGTACATCATTCGACGGCGGAGGCCGTCTCAAGCACGACATCGCTATAGATCACGGAGCTCCGGCTCTGCCGACCGCTTTGCGGATCGGATGCGGGCGCTCCATCAGAGGAGGCAGGAATGGATTATCGCAAGCTCGGCCCCAGCGGGGCTGTCGTCAGGGCCTATTGCCTTGGCACCATGACGTTCGGCGCGGAGGCGGACGAAGCGGCATCCCACAGATTGCTGGACGACTATTTCGCCTGGGGCGGCAATTTCATCGACACCGCCGACGTCTACAGCGCCGGCAAGTCGGAGGAGATCATCGGACGTTGGCTGAAGGCCCGGCCAAACGAGGCTCGGCAGGCCGTGATCGCCACCAAGGGGCGCTTTCCGATGGGCAACGGCCCGAACGATATCGGCCTGTCGCGTCGGCATCTCAATCAGGCATTGAACGACTCGCTGCGT
This sequence comes from Rhizobium sp. RCC_161_2, assembly GCF_041355235.1. Classification (NCBI taxonomy): domain Bacteria; kingdom Pseudomonadati; phylum Pseudomonadota; class Alphaproteobacteria; order Hyphomicrobiales; family Rhizobiaceae; genus Rhizobium; species Rhizobium sp. RCC_161_2. The sequence continues at coordinate 840,072 of NZ_JBFUPL010000001.1, forward strand.
CGCCTCGACGTCGAGCATATCGACCTCTACCAGATGCATGCCTGGGATGCGCTGACCCCGATCGAGGAGACGCTGCGCTTTCTCGACGACGCCGTTTCCGCCGGCAAGATCGGCTATTACGGCTTCTCCAACTATGTCGGCTGGCACATCGCCAAGTCCGTCGAAGTCGCCAAGGCGCGTGGCTATACCCGGCCGGTCACGCTACAGCCGCAATATAATCTGCTGGTCCGCGATATCGAGCTTGAGATCGTTGGGGCCTGTCAGGATGCGGGCATGGGCCTGCTGCCGTGGTCGCCGCTTGGCGGCGGTTGGCTGACCGGCAAATACAAGCGCGATAACACCCCGACCGGCGCGACCCGTCTCGGTGAAAACCCCAATCGGGGCAGTGAATCCTATGCGGCGCGCAATGCGCAGGAGCGGACCTGGGCAATCATCACCGCAGTCGAGGAGATCGCCAAGGCGCGCGGCGTCAGCATGGCGCAGGTGGCGCTTGCCTGGACGGCAGCGCGGCCGGCCGTAACTTCGGTGATCCTCGGAGCCCGCACGCCGGAACAGCTTGCTGACAATCTTGGCGCGGCGAAATTGGCGCTGTCGGAAGCCGAAATGGACAGGCTGAACGAGATCAGCGCGCCACATCCGGCGGAATATCCCTACGGCACGGGCGGCACCAACCAGCGCCACCGCAAGATCGAAGGCGGCCGATAAGGCGAGATCTGGCGGCGGTAGGGATCGCCCTTCCGCCGCTAGCCATTCGTGAGCATGGCGAAGCAAGCTCGCTTTGCGGTGATATTTTTCAGTTCGAAGAGGTCGGCCCCCAGGACTGACGGATATGAAACACCGTCAGTCGCTTCAGTTCCTCAACATCACCCTTCTCGATGGCGTCGATCATCAGATGATGCTCACGTCCGGATTGATCGACGCGTGCGCGGGTGCGCCATTGCGAGACCGGGGCTGAAGAGGTGCGTTGCCGGATCTCGGCGACGAGATCGACCAATTCCTTGTTGCCGCCAAGCGTCAGCAATTCGCGGTGGAACGCAAGATTGGCTTCATAGAGCTCAAGCATAGTGCCGAGGAGGATCATCTCGTCGAAGCGCTTGGCAAGCGCGCGCAATTTCACAATGCTGTCAGGCGATGCATTCGCGACGATCTGGTCGGCGATCGCCGTCTCCAGGATGACGCGGATATCGCTGACTTCGACCGCACGCCGTCCGTCCTGCTCATAGACATGATAACCCCGGTTGGGCACATGTTCGACAAGCCGCTTCTGTGCCAGCCGGTCCAGTGCGCGACGCACTTCCGGCCTGGTGCATCCGTAGCGCCGCTCGAGATCGATCTGCTTGAGCCAGGTGCCGGGAGGAAGCAATCCGCCGAGAATATCCTGGAGAATCTGATCGGTGACATCGCGGGACGCCTCGCTTTCGGTATCCGCCACGTCACTTTTCAACTCGACATCGCTCATCGCAACTCCCCTGCCATTGCGTGATCGATATCACGTTGCCACGGATTTCTGTAGCCGGCTGCGTCTAATGCAGCGGGGACCTTTTGATGAAAATTTATCCATGCCGATATATTGCGCAGAATTTTTTTGTATCCTAAATTGGCGCCAATTTTGGTAACTCTATAATCCGAGCTCGGTCGAAACGCCATGAAAAATTCATCAGAAATCTGGGATGTGGTCGAAGCAAAGCGCCAGGCGTTCTTCGATCTCAGTGATCGCATCTGGGGTATTCCCGAGACCAATTATGAGGAATTTCGCTCCGCGGCCGAGCACGAACGGCTTCTCGAGCAGGAAGGCTTTCGCGTTCATCGCAATATCGCCGGTCTGCCGACGGCCGTCATGGGCGAGGCAGGCGAAGGTGGCCCGGTGATTGCCATTCTCGGAGAGTTCGACGCCCTACCCGGCCTCAGCCAGGAAGCGGGAATTGCCGAAGAGCGCCCGATCGTCGCCGGCGGCAACGGCCATGGTTGCGGCCATAACCTGCTCGGCTCAGGCTCGATGCTAGCTGCCGCCGCCGTCAAGGATTACCTGGCCGCCAACGGACTGAGAGGACGGGTCCGCTATTACGGCTGCCCGGCAGAGGAAGGCGGTTCGTCCAAGGGCTTCATGGTGCGCGCCGGCGTCTTCGACGATGTCGACATCGCCATTTCCTGGCATCCGGCCGCCTTTGCCGGCGTCAACAATCCGATTTCGCTTGCCTGCAACGAGATCAATTTTCATTTTTCCGGTCGCGCGTCGCATGCCTCGGCAACACCACACCTTGGCCGCAGCGCGCTCGACGCGGTAGAACTCATGAATGTTGGCGTCAACTATATGCGCGAACACATGCCCTCGACGGCACGGATCCATTACGCCGTCACCGATACCGGCGGCAACGCGCCGAACGTCGTACAGGCACGCGCGACCGTTCGCTATCTGGTGCGGGCACGCACGCTTCCGGAATTGCTGACCCTTGTCGCACGGGTCAAGAAGGTCGCCGAGGGCGCGGCGCTGATGACGGAAACCACCGTGCGCAGCGAGATTATCAGCGGCGACGCCAATCTGGTCGGCAATGCGCCGCTGGAAGAGCTGATGTTTGCCAATCTCGAAAGGCTCGGACCGCCGGTCTACGACAGCGCGGACGAGGAAACTGCCCGCAAATTCCAGGAGACCTTCAGCACCGAGGATATCGCCGCTTCCTATGGCCGCTTCGGCCTCAAGCCGAAGAAGGGCCAGGGCCTTTGCGATACCGTCTTCCCGCTCGGCGCCGGCGACGGGACGCTGGTCGGCTCCACGGATGTCGGTACGGTCAGCTGGGTCGTGCCCACCGTACAGATGCGCGGCGCCACCTATGCCATCGGCACACCAGGCCATTCCTGGCAACTGGTCGCGCAAGGAAAACTTCCTGCCGCCCATAAGGGCATGGAGCATGCAGCCAAGATCATGGCGAGTACGGCTCTCGATCTCATCCTTGACCCCGCCCTCATCGAGGCGGCCAAAGCCGATCACAAGGCTCGCCTCGAGGATACGCCCTTCGTCAATCCAATCCCTGATGACGTTGAGCCGCCTTTGCCGGAGAACAACCATGGTTGATGCCGTGGCCCCCTCGACAAACGAGATCCCGAACATGTCGTTTCCCATTTCCATGCCGACCCAAAGCGATCGGCTGGGCCGACAATGAACCAGCCAGGCTTCTTCGATATCTTAAGTTTCGGGCCTGACGGTTGGGCGAAGGCATTACTGGCCGGCGCGTGGATGACTGTTCTCATTGCCATCTCCGGCTATGCCATCGGCATTGTCATCGGCGGATTTGGTTCCTGGGCAAAGGTCTCGGGCGGCCGCTCCACCCGCATCGCCGCCGATACCTATACGACCGTGTTGCGCGGCATTCCGGATCTGCTGGTGATCTACCTTCTTTATTTCGGCGGTAGCGCTGCAGTCACGGCAATGGGCCGTCTGTTCGGCGCGGAGGGGTTTGTCGGCTTTCCAGGCTTTCTGGCGGGCTCGCTGGCCGTTGGCATCACGTCGGGCGCGCAGCAGACGGAAGTCTTTCGCGGCGCCTTCAAGGCCGTGCACCGCGGCGAGATCGAGGCCGCTATCGCCTGCGGCATGTCGCGCTGGCTGCGCTTCCGGCGCATCGTCGCGCCACTCACTCTGCGCCACGCGCTACCCGGCCTTGGCAATGTCTGGCAGGTGGTATTGAAGGAATCCGCCTTGGTCTCGATCACCGGCGTTGCCGAGCTGTTGCGTCAGGCGCAGGTCGGCGCCGGCTCTACCGGCCTGCCCTTCGATTTCTATCTGATTGCCGGGCTTCTCTATCTGGCCATCTCGACGGTGTCGGGCGTGTTGATGCGGCAGGCGGAACGCTACTTCAACCGCGGCGTCAGGAGGGTCTGATGGACTGGAATTTCCTCAGCGAAACCTTCGTCAGCCTGATCTCCGCGATCCCGTTGACGCTCTCGCTCGCCGGCTTGTCGATCCTCTTCGGTGCGGTGCTGGCGCTGGGGCTTGCCATGGCGCGTCTGTCGGGCATTACGGCGCTCGACCAGTTTGCGCGCTTCTATGTCTTCCTCTTCCGTGGCACCCCGCTGCTCGTGCAGATCTTCCTGATCTATTATGGCCTCGGCCAATTCCCGGCGGTTCGCCACAGCATTCTATGGCCGATCCTACGCCAGCCTTACTGGTGCGCCGTCCTGGCGCTCACGCTGAATACGGCTGCCTATGCCAGCGAGATCATTCGCGGTGGCCTGCTGTCGGTGCCGCATGGTCAGATCGAGGCGGCGCGCGCCTGCGGCATGGGGCGCTTCATGCAATTTCGACGCATCATCTGGCCGCTTGCCATGCGCCAGGCACTGCCAGGCTACGGCAACGAGATGATCTCGATGGTCAAGGCGACCTCGCTTGCCTCCATCATCACCCTGATGGAAGTGACCGGCGTTGCCGCCAAGCTCATCTCGGAGACCTACCGTGCCATCGAGGTGTTTATCGTCGCCGGCGCGATCTATCTCGCCATCAACTTCCTGCTGACCCGCCTCATCCAGCTGCTCGAATATTGGCTGAGCCCACATCTGCGTCAGCCGCGACCCATACTCATACCGACCACCGAAGGAGATGCGCCATGACCGACACGGCTCCCGCGCTCAGCGTCCGGAACCTGCACAAGAGCTTCGGTCCGGTCGAAGTCCTGAAGGGCATATCCCTCGACGCCCAGCAGGGCGATGTCATCTCCATTCTCGGCTCCTCCGGCTCGGGAAAATCGACCTTCCTTCGCTGCATCAACATGCTGGAGACACCGGATTCCGGAGATATCACGGTGGCGGGCGAGACCATCCACATGCAGTCCGGCCGCAAGGGCAATCGCCCGACCGATCGCCGGCAGGTGGATCGCATCCGTTCCAGGCTCGGCATGGTTTTCCAGAGCTTCAACCTCTGGAGCCACAAGACGGTTCTGGAGAACATTATCGAAGCACCCATTCACGTGCAGCGCCGCCCAAGAGCGGAATGCATCGAGGAGGCGGAAGCACTGCTTGCCAAGGTCGGCATTGCCGACAAGCGCAACCATTACCCCTCGCATCTTTCCGGCGGACAGCAGCAGCGCGCCGCTATCGCCCGCGCGCTTGCCATGCAGCCGAAGGTGATGCTGTTCGACGAACCGACATCCGCGCTCGATCCGGAGCTGGTCGGCGAAGTCCTGCGCGTCATGCGCGGGCTTGCTGAGGAAGGACGCACCATGCTGGTCGTCACCCACGAGATGGGCTTTGCCCGCGACGTCTCCAGCCGCGTGATCTTCGTCCATCAGGGACTGATCGAGGAGGACGGGAAGCCGCACGAGATTTTCGCCAATTCGAAATCGGAGCGCTTCCGCCAGTTCATTTCCAAATAAATCACCTATACGACCACAAAAAGGGGAACGACTACAATGAAATATCTGATTTCTCTCATGAAGGTCTTCAGCCTTCTGACACTGATCTTCGCGTCGACCGTCGTGCATGCGGAGGAAAAGAAATGGACGCATGTCACGATCGCTACCGAAGGTGAATTCCGTCCCTGGAACTTCACCAAGTCGGACGGCACCTTGGACGGCTATGAGATCGACCTGATCAAATATCTCTGCGCCCACATGAAGGTGGAATGCACGACCGTCGTTCAGTCCTTTGACGGCATGATCCCGGCCTTGCAGGCCGGCAAGTTCGACGCCATCATCTCCGGCATGTCGGCGACGCCGAAGCGCGAGGAAGTCATTGCCTTCAGCGATTCCTATGGCACGACCGGTCAGACCTTCGCCACGCTGAAATCCGATCCGCTGGCGCAAATGCCGCTGAAAGACCAGGTCTTCTCGCTCGGTTCGAACGAACAGGGAGCGATCGACGCGCTCAAGCAGCTCGAACCCTTGCTGAAGGGCAAGACCATCGGCGTCCAGACGGCTTCGATCGCTGAAAACTTCCTGCAGAAATACCTGAAGGACGTCGTCACCATCCAGGAATACAAGACGACCGAGCAGCATGATCTTGACCTCAAGGCTGGCCGCGTCGACCTGATCATGGCTTCCACCGCCTATCTGTCGACGGCGGCTTCCAAGCCCGGAAACGAAGATTTCGCGCTGACCGGTCCACGCTTCCAGGGCGGCCTGCTCGGACGCGGTAGCTCCGTCGGCCTGCGCAAGACCGATCCGGAACTGAAGGCGTTGTTCAACGACGCCATAGCCGCCGCCAAGGCTGACGGAACCATCGCAAAACTCTCGCAGAAATGGTTCGGCTTCGACGTGACACCGCGTTGAGATTTTTCTCCTAAAAACGGCCGCCTTCGTGGTGGCCGTTCACCCGGTTGCACCGGCAAGTGGCACGATAACTCTTGCGCCCTCATTCTCGCAGGAGGTATCCATTATGGTGAGAGAGGCCCACCAAGCTGGGTCGCCAGCGTTACGACCTGAAGGTGAGACCAGAGAATGACGAGACCCGTAATCGGCGTCATCGGGAATACCCGCCTTGTGGAGAGCCGCTTCCCTGCCCAGCTCGTAGGAGACAACAATCTCCGGGCCATAACCGAAGTCGCGAACGCTCTGCCGTTGATGTTCGCCGGTAGCCCGAGCCTCACTGACATTCAGGATCTGTTGGACACGGTCGACGGCGTGTTGCTGACGGGCGCCAGGGCCAATGTGCATCCGAGCCACTTCAATACCGAACCCCATCCCAAGCATGAGCCGTATGACGAGGACCGCGACGCCGTCGCGCTGCCACTGATCCGGGCCTGCGTCGAACGCGGCTTGCCCATCTTCGGCATATGCCGCGGCTTCCAGGAGATGAATGTGGCCGCCGGAGGCTCGCTGCATCCGGAAATCCGCGAATTGCCAGGCCGCATGAACCATCGGATGCCGCGTCTGGAGAACGGAGAAATTCACCCCGATCTGGAGGTGGTTTTTGCCGACCGCCACGATGTCCGGCTCGTGCCGGGCGGGACATTTGCCCGCATTTTCGGCCGGGATGTGATCCGGGTGAATTCCCTGCATGGTCAGGGCGTTCTTGAACTTGGCGAACAGGTGATCGCGGAGGGCATTGCCGAGGATGGTACGATCGAGGCGATCCGCTTCAAGGATGCTCGGGAATTTGCCCTCGGCGTGCAATGGCACGCCGAGCATGATCCGCAAACCAATCCCGTGAACCGCGCGCTGTTTCAGGCGTTCGGGGACGCGGTAAGACGGCACAAGAGCCGTCGTTAGCTGACGTTGCGTAATCGGATTATATAAATCAGGTAAGCGGTGGATTTAGTTTAGCAAACCCTTCCTGGTTCCGGTACGGGAAGTATGGATAGGGTGCCGCCGTCGCGCTTATCTTATCAAGCTTGCCAATCTGCTCCTTTGATAACGACCAACCGACCGCTCCGAGGTTCTGGCGAAGCTGTTCCTCGTTCCGCGCGCCGATAATGACGCTTGAAATAGTCGGGCGGTTGATGAGCCAGTTGATGGCGATTTGCGGCACGGTTTTGTCGGTCTCGGCGGCGATCTCGTCAAGAACATCGACAATATCAAAGAGCTTCTCGTCATCCACCGGCGGACCAAAGCTAGCCGTCTCGTGCAGGCGGCTCTTCTCAGGAAGAGGCTGGCCACGGCGGATCTTGCCGGTCAACCGCCCCCAGGCAAGCGGGCTCCAGACGAGCGCACCGACATTCTGATCGGCGGCAAGCGGCATCAACTCCCATTCATAATCGCGGCCCGCAAGCGAGTAATAGACCTGGTGGGCAACGTAACGGGGATAGGCATGCCTCTCCGAGATGGCCAGCGACTTCATCAGCTCCCAGCCAGCGAAATTGGAGGCGCCGACATAGCGGAGCTTTCCGGCCGTCACCAGGCCGTCGAGCGTGGAAAGCACCTCCTCGATCGGCGTCGAGGCATCGAAGGCGTGCAATTGCAGCAGGTCGATATAATCCGTGCCGAGACGGCGCAGGGCATCGTCAACGGACCTGATCAGCCGGGAGCGCGACGCGCCCCAATCGGCGGGCCCGTCGCCAGTTGGAAGCGCCGTCTTGGTTGAGATCAGGACGGCATCGCGCCTCCCCCGGATCGCCTGCCCGAGCACGTCCTCCGATGCGCCGGCGGAGTAGACATCCGCGGTGTCGAAAAGATTGACGCCTGCCTCCAGGCAAATGTCTACGAGACGACGTGCCTCCACCGCGTCCGTCGTCCCCCAGGCACCGAATAGTGGGCCGCTGCCACCGAAGGTGCCGGCTCCAAAGCTCAAGACCGGCACCCTAAGGCCGGATGCACCGAGATTTCTATATTCCATCGATCTGTCTCCTGTCGTTTCAACTGAGATAGACGCTCCGCCCACCATGATATAGATTGCCCATAAGAAACTCATTTATGATTTGAATTCATCATGAGCCGTCAGGACATCAATCGCTCCGGCGAAATGGAAGTTTTCGTGCGCGCGGTCGAGCTTGGTGGCTTCACCGCCGCGGCCACGGCCTGCCGTATGACGCCATCGGCCGTCAGCAAGCTAATTTCGCGTCTCGAAGCCCGACTGGGGGCGCGCCTCATCAACCGCTCGACAAGAAGGTTACAACTGACGCCGGAAGGATGCACCTTTTATGAGCGCAGCATAGCGATCCTTGCCGACATTGCCGAGGCCGAGCGCTATGCCTCGGCGGGCGAAGAGGCCGCCGGCCCCATCCGCATCAATACCAGCGGTTCCTTCGGCAACCACGTGCTGGCGCCGCTCATTCCATCCTTTATGGCGCTATACCCTGCCGTCTCGCTTGAGATCGTTCACACCGACAAGGTCGTGGACTTAATGGAAGAGCGGGCCGACGTTGCGATCCGCACAGGACCGCTCAAGAATTCCAGCCTGACCGCTCGCAAGCTCGGAACGGCCCGCAAGATCATCGTCGCCTCACCGGACTATCTTAGACGTCGTGGCGCGCCGCGATCAATCGACGAACTCCAGAAGCACGGCCGCATCGGCTTTGCCTATGCCCGCGCCGTAGAGGGATGGCCCCTGCTAAGCGCCGGCAAGACGAGAGAGGTTCCCGTTACGCCGGGCTTGAAGGTCGGCGATGGCGAAGCCATGCGCCATCTGGCGCTTACGGGCGCCGGCCTCGCACGCCTTCCCGCTTTCACGGTTAAGGCGGATATCGAGGCCGGCCGTCTGGCACCCGTGCTCGAAGACATCAACCCCGGCGACGGCGAGGAATTCTATGCCGTCCATATCGGCCAGGGTGGCCCGCTTCCAGCGCGCGTCCGGGCGCTGCTGGATTTCCTGCACGACAATGTCAGGCTGTGAAGAGCCTGCTTGGCTAACGGCGCGTTTAGAGCGCCGGCTGCTTGGTCTTGCGCAGATAGGGCAGCACGGTATCGAACGAGCCGAAGCGGCTGATGGCGTCCTCGTTGGACACGGCGGCGGTGATGATGACATCCTCGCCCTGCTGCCAGTTCGCCGGCGTGGCAACCTGGTGCTTGGCCGTCAGTTGAATGGAGTCGATGGCACGGAGGATTTCGTTGAAGTTCCGGCCCGTCGTCATCGGATAGGTGAGGATCAGCTTGATCTTCTTGTCGGCCCCTATGACGAAGACGGAGCGCACCGTGGCGTTGTCGGCGGGCGTGCGGCCTTCGGAACTTTCGCCGGCGCCAGCCGGCAGCATGTCATAGAGCTTGGCGACCTTGAGATCCTTGTCGCCAATCAGCGGATACTCAACGTCGAAACCGGTGGCGGTCTTGATGTCCCCCTTCCATTTGGCATGGCTTTCGACCGGATCGACGGAAATGCCGATAACCTTGACGCCGCGTTTCGCAAACTCCTGCTCAAGACCTGCCATTGCCCCAAGCTCGGTCGTGCAAACCGGCGTGAAATTTTTGGGGTGAGAAAACAGCACCGCCCAGCCGCTGCCGATCCAGTCATGGAACTGGATAGGTCCCTGGGACGTGTCGGCGCTAAAATCGGGTGCGATATCGTTGATACGCAGGCTCATGATCGGTCCTCCAGATATAGGGCTGTCGCTGTCAGATGACCGGCGACAGATGTTGGGCAAAAGAAATCCGCCGCAGAACGACGATGAATGCTCTCGAAGAAAAGTCTCCTCAAGCGCTCGCCGTCACTGCCGGCGCAGAAACATACGGCCTCCGGTGTCTGGCTCGCGCTTTCAGCGTATCCAGCAGCGCATAACCGCTCGGCCAACGCCCGAAACCGCTTGCGACATTGATATGGCCCGCAAGGCCGATATTCCTGATCTCGGAATTCCAGAGGCGCCCGAACATCGTAAGGCGGTCGAGCGTCATATAGATGTCGTTGAGGCTGCCGATCGTCATGCTCGGAAATGGAAGGGGGTCGGTGGGCATGGTGCCGAAGGAAACCTGCCCCGCATGCAGCGTTTCCGTCGCGGGGAGATCGCAGGGCGCAACAAGCAGTGCACCCTTGACGCGGCGCGCGGCCGGCCGGCTCGCCAATTGGGCAGCCAGCAGGCAGCCGAGACTATGAGCAACGATATAGGCGTCGCCCGCTTCATCGAGCGCCACTTCGAGCTTTTCCATCCAATCACGAAGGTTCGGATGATCCCAGTCGTCCTGCTCCACCACATGGCCGTCGGGTTGATCCTGCAGCCAATAGCGCTGCCAGTGCCCTTCCCCCGATCCGAATAGGCCCGGCAATATCAGGACCCTGCTCATCGCACCTCCGCTCTTTCGATCAAGGGCAATTGATGCTCGGGAGCGGTCATCAGAATGCTCCCGCCACGAGTGCGAACAGAAAGATGAAGGAGGAGGCAATGGTGCAAACTTCGGCACCGCGAACGAGACGGGATCGAATGTAACTCGGGATGCGTCTTGAAACCGGTCGCCGGAGATCGAAAGCCAGAGCCATCGCGCGTTCCCCTCAATACCAGGCAATCGGCGTTGAGCACCAGAAATAGAGCTCGTAATCGCGCGCCGATGGCCCCCGATCATCGTCGACGGCAGCCGCTCTATCGATCAGATGAAGAGGCTCATCCTTCCAGTGAATCCAGAGCTGGCCAAAGGCCGTCTTCAAGCGGGTGATGACATCGAATTTCATGCTATCCTCCATCTCGTTGATCCAATTTGCTTAAGTAAAAGATGTTGCCGTGGGACGATCGGTCACTCGGCTGCGGCAAGCAGTGCCGTCGCGCCGGGAAAGAAGGCGGCGAGTTCGCCGATCACCTCGTCGATGCGCTTGGAAAGCGGTTCGGACGAAATCTTGTAATCGGTAAAATCGCGATCCGAGGCATAGACCGCCGTTGGCAGCGTATGGGCCATGAAGAAGCCGAAGAGCGGCCGCAGCTGATGTTCCACCATCAGCGCATGCCGATCGCCGCCACCCGTTGCCGTGATGATGATCGGCTTGGCGCGCAGCTCATGCGGATCGATGAGATCGATGAGGTGCTTGAAGAGGCCGGGATAGGACCCTTTGTAGGTGGGCGAGCCGATGACGAGCACGTCAGAGGCAACGATATCGTCGATCACCCGCTTCGCCTGATCGTCCAGATCCTTGCGCCATTGAGCGGCGCCCAGCGACGGGCCGACATCCTGCAGGTCGTAGAGGCTGCTTGCAAAACCATACTGATTGGTCGCCAGATCGGCCACGTTCTGCACAAGCGCATATGTCTTCGACGGGCGGTTGAAACTACCGGCGATGCCGACGAGTTTGCGGGCAACCATTCTCATTCCTTTCCGAGCTTCAAACGAGCTTTCCAATGAGCAAATATTGTCTATGGAAATGATAGATTAAAAGGAACGACCATCTCTCCTTGCCCGGAAAACGGGAAATCTGTTCCGTTCAAATGAGGTCGGCGTGGGCCGACGTCGCCCGTCGCCCGCGCATGTGGCCACTATCTCTACTTTTGAATGTAAAAAATTTTTCCGTGGGGCTGGGCAAGAATGCCCGCGGCCCTATCTCGCTAGACAAGGCGCGAAAAAATGTTGGCTTTGTGGAGGAGACAACCTAACGCAACGGAAGAGGTTGCCGATGACCACGAGTGTTCTCAATGCCCTGGGCCAGCCGCTTTACTACAGCGGAACGTCGACAGGTTTTTTCTCCGCCACCGGTTCCGGCCCGATACTCTACGGCACCGCTGGAAATGATTCCATGTGGGGCGACGCCTCCGTCAACGTGACGATGCATGGCGGTACCGGCGACGATATCTACTATCTTTATTCCAGCATCAACCATGCCTACGAAGCGCCCAATGGCGGGATCGATACCATCAGTACCTGGATGGACTATACCCTGCCGGACAATTTCGAAAATCTGACTGTGACCGGCAATAACCGACATGCCTATGGCAACAGCGCCGACAATATCATTACCGGTGGTACGGGAAGCCAGACCATCGATGGTGGTGCCGGCAACGACGTCCTGACCGGCGGCGGCGGCGCTGACACCTTTATCATCTCCAAGGGCAATGGCAGCGACCTGATCACCGATTTCAGCGACGACGACAAGGTGCGCCTGAATCAATACGGACTGACCTCCTTCGATCAGGTCACCAGCCACACGACCCAGGAAGGTGCCAATCTGCGGCTGGATCTGGGAAATGGCGAAAGCCTGGTTTTTGCAAACAAGACCGTGGCCGATCTTCATGAAGATCAGTTTCAGCTCGGTCTCGACCGTTCCTCGCTCACCCAGACCTTTTCGGACGAGTTCAATTCGCTTTCTCTCAGCAACGGAACGCAGGGCACCTGGGAAGCGAAGTTTCATTGGTCGCCGGACAAGGGCAGCAGCCTCAACGACGAGCTGCAGTGGTACATCAACCCGTCCTACGCTCCGACCTCATCGGTCAATCCGTTTTCCGTTTCCGACGGTGTTTTGACGATCAGCGCCAAAGCGACACCTGATGCGCTGAAATCGGTCGTGGAAGACCATGACTATACCTCCGGCATCCTGACCAGCTACTCTTCGTTCTCCCAGACCTACGGATATTTCGAAATGCGGGCAGAGATGCCGCATGATCAGGGCGCGTGGCCGGCCTTCTGGTTGCTGCCGGAAGACGGATCCTGGCCGCCGGAACTCGACGTGGTGGAAATGCGCGGCCAGGACCCGAACACGGTCCATGTGACGGCACATTCGAACGCGACGGGCGAACACACGATGGAATCCATCCCCGTGTCGGTTCCCAGCACCGACGGCTTCCACACCTACGGCGTGCTCTGGGATCAGGACCAGATCGTCTGGTATTTCGACGATGTTGCCGTGGCTCATGCCGACACGCCCGCCGATATGCACGGCCCCATGTATATGCTGGTCAATCTGGCCGTCGGCGGTATTGCGGGCACGCCGGGAGACACGTTGAAGAACGACGGGTCGGAAATGAAGATCGACTATATCAAGGCCTATTCGCTGGATGATCACACAACGCAGACGGCCTCGGCGGTTCAGTCCACCCATACCACCGATTGGCATATATGATCTGATGCCAGGGTGTCTTGGGCGCCTGGCGCGACCGTCTAAATCACGGCCGCGCTTTTAATTCTCTTTGAACGCCCGCTTGATCTGATCGGTCATCGGCTTCGTCAAATAGGCAAGAACGCTTCTCGAGCCGGTCTGCATGAAGGCTTCTACCGGCATGCCGGCAAGCGGCGTCAGCTCGCCCAGCCGGTCCCACTCCTCCTTCGACGCTTTAGCGCGAACCACATAATAACTCTGGCCAGAATGCTGATCGGTCGTCAGATCCGCCGAGATGGTCTCGACGCGACCATTCAGTTCGGGCGTGATGCGCTGGTTGAAAGCGGAAAATCGCAAAGCGACGACCTGCCCGACGGAGACCTGGGCGATGTCCTGTGGCGCAAGCTTCAGCTCGGCGACAAGCGCGTCCTTGTCCGGCACGATCTGCATGATGGTTTCCGCCGGGCCGATCACCGCACCCGCCGCATGCACGTTCAACTGATCGATGATCCCGGCTTGCGGTGCCCTGATCTCTATCCGCCTTAGATCGTCCTCGACGGCGATCAGCCGCTCCGAAAACTGCCCCGTATCGCTCTCAGCCTGCCGCAGCTGATCGGAAACCTCTGAACTGCGGTCATTATCGATCTGAATGATCTGAAGCTCGGTCTCGGTTATCTTGCCGTTGGTCTGCGCAATCGACGACACGAGATTGCCCAGCTCACCCGTCAGCCGGGCGCTATCCCGCTGCAACGAATAAACCTTCGTCGCCGAAATGATGCCCTGAGCCAGCAATTGCTGCAGGCTGCCGAGCTCCTTGCCGACGAGCTCGATCTCGGTGCGCTTGCCCTTCTCCTGCGCGACAAGGCCTTCGACTTCCTGTTTCAGCTGCTGTATTCTCTCGCGCAGCTGGGACTTCTGGCCTTGTCGCGAAGCCTGCCGGTCGTTGAACAGGCGTTGCTCGCCGGTCAATATGCTCTTCACGTCGTCATTGTCGGCGTTGGACAACAGATCCGCCGGGAAGATGATCGCATCCTTGCCGTCACGCTCGGCAGCTAGCCGTGCCGTTCTGGCGGCAAGTTCATTCAGACGCTTCCTGAAAATGGCGAGACTGGCTCTGGTCTGCGTATCATCCAGACGAATCAAAACCTGACCGGCCTCGACGCGATCGCCATTCTTCACATTGATCGCACTGACGATGCCGCCCTTGAGGTGCTGCACAGGCTTTACGTGGCTGTCCACAACTAGGGTACCAGATGAGATGACCGCTCCGGAGATCTTCGTTGCTGTCGCAAGGCCGCCCATGATGCCAAACAGCAGGAGGATCGTCGCCAACACGAACATGGAAAGGCGGCGGATGGCGCGGTCGGTGGGGGAGAGCTTCGTGTTCTTCATCCGCTCACATCCTCGCCGGCGATCATCAATCGCACAGGTCCGGTCCCAGAAGGCTTCGGAGACGTCCCCAGTATCTCGTCCTTGGTGCCGAAGGCCTGCATTTGGCCGTTGGCGATAATCATGACCTTGTCGGCGGCCGCAAGCGCGCTCGGCCTGTGCGCCACGACAATGGCGATGCCACCCCGCGCCCGTACGCCGATCAAGGCTTTGGTCAGGGACGCCTCCCCTTCGGCATCCAGATTCGAGTTCGGCTCGTCCAGAACCACCAGGAACGGATCACCATAAAGCGCGCGCGCCAAGGCGATGCGTTGCCTTTGACCGGCCGACAGCCGCGAGCCGCCCTCGCCTATGATCGTGTCGAATCCGTCCGGCAGCTTGACGATCATGTCGTAGACGCCGGCGGCCTTCGCGGCCGCGATGATTGGCTCAGGCTGCATGTCCCTGGCGAAGCGGGAGATATTTTCGGCGATCGAGCCATCGAACAGGCCGACATCCTGCGGAAGATATCCGACATGTTGCCCCAGTTCGCTTGGCTCCCATTGCGACAGCGCCGCCTGATCGAGCCTGATCGCGCCGATGGTGACCGGCCACAGTCCGGTGATCGCCCTGGCGAGCGACGATTTCCCCGAGGCACTTGGACCGACGACGCCGAGCACCGTTCCCGCCGCTATCTTGAACGAGATGTTACGCAGGATGAAATCGCGGTTTCCCGGAGACGTCAGACCGATATTCTCGACGCTGAGATCTTTTTGCGGCGCCGGCAGCGCAACTGCCCATTGTTCGTTCGGGATCAGGTTCAAAAGCTTGTTGAGACGCGCCCAGCTTTGCCGGGCGCCGACGAAGCCCTTCCATTGTCCGATCGCAAGTTCGACCGGGGCCAGAGCGCGAGTGACCATGATCGAGCTTGCGATGATGATGCCGCCGGTTGCCTGCTGGTCGATGACGAGGATCGCGCCCACGGCCAGAACGCCGGACTGAAGCATCATCCGCGATATCTTGGCGATCGTGGTCAGCGTGCCGGCAATGTTGCTCGCGGCCAGCTGATTTGCGAGATAGTCCTCGTTCATCGCCGCCCATTTCTCAGTGAGGCGGCCGCTGAAACCCATGGCGACAACAGCTTCCCAGTTCCGCCGCGCGGCCTGCGCGAAGCTGAGACGGGCGGCCGAGGATTTGGCGGCTTCAAGCGCCGGCCGATGCGACAGCACCTCGGCAAGCACGGTTAGAATGACAAGCAGAACGGCCCCACAAAGCGCGGTGACGCCGATCCAAAAATGGAACAGGAAGCACAGGACCAGGTAAAACGGCATCCAGGGCAGATCGAACAGCGCCGCGCATCCGGCTCCGGACAGGAACGAGCGGACCTGCTCCAGATCCCGAACGGACTGGAGCCCATCGTCGGAGGTTTGCATTCTGGTCGGCAAAAGAACGAGCGAGCCGAAAACCCTCCGGTTCATCCGTTCATCAAGGGATGCGCCGACGCGCGCCAGCAACATGGAGCGCAATAACTCCAATGCGCCCTGAAATATGAATAGGGTCGCGGCGATAATCGCGAGACCAGCCAGCGTCGGAAGACTGCGACCGGGAATGACCCGGTCGTAAACCTGCAGCATGAAGAACGAACCGGTGAGCGCCAGCACATTGATCGCCGCACTGGCGAGCGCGATGCTGAAGAACGCCTTTCGAAGCGATGACAGCATCAGCAAAATGAACGTCTGTGGTGGTTCTTTCGGAACAACAAGCACGTCGCTTCAATCCTTAACTTAGCCCTTGGATGACAGCAGAGTATCCACAGCATTGCCCCGCATCGTCCCCCTCAAGCGAGGAGACCGAAATGACGCAAAGAGCCAACCACATTGCTACGGCGGCGATGAAAATTGCTTATGGCCCCTTACCTGATCCGCAGCCTGAGAGCCGGCTGCTCCGTGCACAAGTATCGAATATTCTTTGCATTTTATGAAGTCGAAATTTACCCAACCTCCAATTTCAGTGAACCCGATCTTAGGATTTCAGGCCATGTTCCATGGTGGCACATTGTCCGGTTGCGACACGCAATCGAACAAACATGTCATGGTGGAAGTCACGATGGTCGGGTTGCCTCCGCTCAATTTCGGAGCAACCCCGCGCTGCGGAATCACCACGCAGAAAATCCCCCGGCCGGTGGCCGGAGGATTGCACTATTGAATATACGATCTCTAATCGAGCGGCCGCAAACCTGGCCTTAAGCGGCTCGCACGGTTGCGTTCAACGGAATTTCGACGTCGATTTCGAGCGTCGAGACGTGCTCGTTGCAATCCATCTTCACCTGAACCTTGTCCCTGTCGAGCTGTACGTGTTTTTCGATCACGGCAAGGATTTCCTCGCGCAGCAGAAACACCAGGTCCGATCCTACAGACGAACGTTCGTGGGCGAGAAGCAGTTGCAAGCGTTCGCGCGCGGCCGGGGCGGTCTTTTGCTTTCCAAAAAGACGAAAAATGTTCATGCCGCCCTCCGTCCGAAGATCTTGCCGAAAATGTTCCGCTTTTCACCGGGAATCGTGATCGGGAGAACCTCGCCGGCCAGCCGGCGCGCAGCATCGAAATACGCCATCGCGGGCGCGCTGCGGCTGTCAGCCAGCGTGACAGGGGCGCCGATATTGGAGGCGCGCAGAACATCGCTGCTTTCCGGAATGATGCCGAGGAGCGGGATGGACAGAATCTCCAGAACGTCGTCGACCTTGAGCATGTCGCCGCGCTCGGCGCGATTGGCGTCGTAGCGGGTGAGCAGCAGATGCTTCTCCATGCGCTCGCCGCGCTCCGCCTTGAGCGTCTTCGAGTCGAGCAGGCCGATGATGCGATCCGAATCGCGCACCGAAGAAACCTCAGGGTTGGTGACGACCACCGCCGTATCCGCATGACGCATTGCCAGGGTCGCGCCGCGCTCGATCCCGGCCGGGCTGTCGCAGATGATCCAGTCGAAATGCTGCTTCAACTCATTGATGACGCGCTCGACGCCTTCGGGCGTCAGATTGTCCTTGTCGCGGGTCTGCGATGCCGGCAGCAAAAACAGCGTTTCCAGTCGCTTGTCGCGGATCAGCGCCTGCGGCAGCTTGGCATCGCCCTGAATAACATTGACGAGATCGTAGACGACCCTGCGCTCCGCGCCCATCACCAGATCGAGATTGCGAAGCCCGACGTCGAAATCGACGACGACCACTTTCTCATTTCTTTGCGCCAGGGCCGCTCCGAGCGCGGCAGTCGAGGTCGTCTTGCCAACCCCGCCCTTGCCTGACGTCACTACGATGACTTTCCCCATCTTGCTCTCCTGTTTCCTGACCGGTTTCCGGCTCAGATAAGTTTCTCTGCTTTGATGGCATCGCCTTCCAGCCAGAGCTGGACGGCCTGCCCGCGAAGGTTGGCGGGCATGTCTTCCGCCATCTTGTAGATACCGTCGATGGCAACGAGTTCTGCCTCGAGCTTGCGGCAGAAGATGTGCGCCGACGCCTTGCCCAACGACCCCGCCATGGCCCGGCCGCGCAAGGTTCCATAGATATGGATCGAACCGCCGGCGACGATCTCCGCTCCCGAAGCAACGGATCCGACGATAGTGACGTCACCTTCCGGGAAGATGATCGACTGGCCAGAACGCACCGGCTCCCTGATCGTGATGGACTGAACCGACGGACGGGCTTCAGGCACCGTGGCCGGCTGGCTTCGCAGCTCGATGGTCGGCTCTTTCTCGGGAACCTCGAAGTCGGAAACCGCGCGGCCACCCTTGAGAGCGGCAGGCATGCCCGGCCCAAGGATCGACGGGCGCGCACCCTCGATTCCCATGATGCTGACATTGCGCTGGCCAAGCTCCGCGATGAGCTCCTTCAGCTGCGAACGGTCGATCGGCAGATCCGTCACGTCGAGCACAACCGGTCGCCCAAGGAAGAATCCGGCCGAGCGTGCAGCCAGATCATCCAATCTTATCAACCAGTTATCGAACGGAAGATCCGGAGAAAGCATGACCGCCAGAAAGGAGCGGCCCTTGATGCGAATGGAGCGAGGGTCTGTTATCACTTTGGTCATCTATGTAAATAAATCGTTGATATTGTGTACCAACGCCATGGTTAACAAATGGTTAATTTCACCCCATAAACCGTAAATCGCCGCCGCCTCAAAACCCCAAAATGGCGTCTCGCCTACAGTCCTTATTTTGGGTGATCCGGCGACCTCCGCCATTGCATTTACCATCATGGAAGGGCACCAAAGCGGAACCAGTTCGGCTTCGGAGGGTTCCTTGGCCGTGACCATCAATGGCCTGAAAGGGTATGTGCAGAATGGAAAATCAAGCCACCAACGCAATCGTCGCCACGCAGACTGCACTCAGTCAGGCAAGCGCCCTGATCGTTCACTACGGCTTTTCGACTATAGGAGCGATCGTCCTGCTGGCCGGCGGCTGGGTTCTTGCCAGCGTCATCAGTCGGTGGGCTTACAAAGGCATCTCGAAAATTCACGGCATAGACGAAACACTGGCCCGATTCTTCGAGAAGGCGCTTCACTACGGGCTGCTGATTCTTGTGTTCGTCACTGTACTCGGGCAATTCGGGGTCCAGACGACCTCGATCGTTGCGACGTTGGGTGCCGCCGGCCTCGCCATCGGACTTGCCCTTCAAGGCACGCTACAAAACATAGCCGCCGGAATCATGCTGCTCGCACTGCGCCCCTTTCGTGTCGGCGAGTATATAGAAGCCTCTACGGTTGCCGGCAAAATCGTCGAAGTCGGACTGTTCGCTACTCAACTGCGCACCGCCGACGGCCTTTATCTGCTCGCCCCGAACTCGACGCTATGGAACACGCCGATCATCAATCACAGCCGCGAACCCAATCGCCGGCAGCAACTGTCGGTAGCCGTCGGTGACGGCGCGGATCTGAAGCTCGCTACGAAAACCCTTCTTGATATCGTCACCAATGATCGCCGCGTGCAGAGCAATCCTGCTGCCCGTGTCTATTCAGACGACCTGACGGCCGAAAAGACGACATTAAAGATCGAATACTGGGTCAAGACCAGCGATTGGACGGAGACCCGTCACGATCTGGTTGATCGGATGAGGGCCGCGCTGGCGGAGAAGGGAATCGCAATCGGATAAGTTCGCGAGCTGCCACCTGTCCCCGCGTGCAGATTCCGCTTAGATGCACGACATCAGTTGAGTCGGATGCAACCGCCGGAACGGAAGAAGAAGGTATCCAGAAATGTCGCCAGCCAGATCAGTCTATCGCTTCAACTCCGCCATCGTTCGCGAGCCATCACGCTCGGTGGTGGACGGCCTGCGCGCCGAGGATCGTGGCAGCCCGACCTATGAAGCCGTGAAGGCCGAGCATGATGCCTATATTGCGGTACTGCGCGATGCCGGCGTCGAGGTGACCGTCCTGCCGGCGCTCGAAGCCTTCCCCGATTCGATCTTCGTCGAAGACCCGGCGCTCGTCTTCACCGAAGGCGCGATCCTGCTGCATCCCGGCGCGGCAAGCCGGTCCGCTGAAGCGGCGGAAATCGCCCCGACCTTGCGCAACATGTTCGAAACCGTAGTCGATCTTCCAGCAGGTTTTGCGGATGGCGGCGATATTCTGGCGACGCCGAATGGCGTCATGATCGGCCTTTCGGCCCGCACCGACAGAGCCGGCGCCGAAGCACTTATCGGCTGCCTCGAGAGGCTTGGCCACAAGGCGGAATTGGTCGCCACGCCGGAAGGCGTGCTTCATTTCAAGACCGCCTGCTCGCTGCTGGATGACGAAACCATGCTCTCGACTGCCCGCCTCGCCCGCTCTGGCGTCTTCAAGGACTACAAGCAGATCATTATCCCGGAAGGCGAAGAGCCGGCGGCAAATGCACTGCGGATCAACGACATTCTGATGGTGCCTTCCGCATACCCACGCAGCCTCGAGCTTCTCGACAAGCATGGCTACAAGGTCGTACCGGTTGCGACGACGCAGATCGAAATGATCGACGCAGGCCTTTCCTGCATGTCGCTGCGCTGGTATCGCGACGGCAAATAAAGCTAGCCGGAAAAGCTAGGGACAGTCGCTAAAAGCCTGGAAGATCCGTTCGACCGGGCTTCGTGCGGCAACGAGTGTTGCGAGCAGAATGCGAGCTTGGCCGGGCCGAAGTGTGCGCGAGTGAATTGCGCCGACAACGGCGAGATCATGCCCGCCTCCGCCGCCGCCATAACTCGACATCAGGAGACCTTCCGGAACCCGGCTCGAGACTACGACCGGAACGCCACTATCCGTGCAGCGCCTTACCGTGTCGATGATGTCTGGATTGGCATTGCCGGAGCCGAGGGCGGCAAGCACGATTCCGTTCGCACCTGCATCGAGGCTCGCCTGGATATGAGTGGCGTCGCAGCCGGGATAAATCGCAACTATATCGACACGGACGCCTGCGACTGGTGTAGGCAGACGCGGGCTCTCGACATGCCCGATCGGCCGCGCCGAGCGGAATGCGTCGGGCTTATCCGCGCTACGCTTATAGACGCCCCATGCGGGCAGAAGCCTGCCGCCGAAGGATACGAGAACGCCTCGACCGACGTTATCCTGGTTCATCGCGGTTTCGATCGCCAGGGCAAGGTTGGCCGGCCCATCGGCATGCGGATGATCGGCGGTAAATTGCGCACCGGTGAAAACCACAGGTTTTGAAGTTGCCTGCTGCAGGTGAACGAGCAGCGCCGTCTCCTCCATCGCATCGGTGCCATGCAGGACGACGACACCGGCAATGGCCGGATCATCGAGCTGCTGTCTTACGGCATCGCTGATCCGCTGCATGTCGGCCAGCGTCAGGCTGGCGGAATCTTTCGACATCAGATCAATGGGTTGTAGCCGCGCGTTGACCTGCGGAACAAGCGCAAGAAGATCCTCGCCCGTCAGGCTTGGCGTGCTGGCGCCATCGGCGCCACGCTTGCTCGCGATGGTGCCGCCGGTGGCGATGACTGCCACCAGCGGATTGATTTGCTGCGCGTTCAATGCGGCGCTTCCGCACTGACGACACGTTCTCCGGCCAGGCGATGGATACGCTCGCGCAGCAGATACCATCCGACGACCAGCGCCGGAATAATGATCACCAGCGACGCGATGGTCCAGGTGCCGACCGGATAGTCGAAAGCCATGAGCACCAGCACACCGAAGAGGAAGACAAGCGTGAGGATGCCGGTATAGGGCGCGCCGAACATACGGAAATCAGGCCGGACCAGCTCGCCGCGGCGCGACAGGTGCCACAGCTTGAGTTGGCAAAGCACGATGACACCCCATGCGCAGATGATTCCGAGAGCGGACAGGCTGAGCGCGATTTCGAAGGCCGCGGCCGGCACGACCGCATTCAGCGCTACGCCGAGAACCGTTACGGCGGCAGTCACCGCAATGCCGCCATAGGGCACGCCAGCCCTGTTCATCTTTGCGAGTGCCGCGGGGGCAGAGCCCGACACAGCCATCGAATGAAGAATGCGGCCAGTCGAATAGAGACCAGCATTGAGCGAGGAGAGCACGGCAGTCAGGACCACCAGGTTCATGATGATATCGGCACCTTCGACGCCAATGGAGCCGAAGAAGGTCACGAAGGGGCTCTCGCCGGCCTTATAGGCCGTGTAAGGCAGGAGGAGCGAGAGCAGGAACACCGAGCCGACATAGAAGATCAGGAGACGGGCAACAACGGTACGGATCGCGCCGGGAATGACCTTACGCGGATCGGCGGTTTCGCCTGCCGTGGTGCCGATCAGTTCGACCGAGGCGTATGCAAACACGACGCCCTGAATGATGACGAAGGCAGGCAGGATGCCGTTGGGGAAAAAGCCGCCATTGTCGGTAATGATGCTCAGACCGACGGTATGCCCCTCCAAGGGGGTACCGAACACGACAAAGTAGATGCCGACGACCAAGAAGGTCGCGAGCGCCAGAACCTTGATCAGGCTGAACCAGAATTCAAGCTCGCCGAACACCTTGACCGACAGCATGTTCATCGCCAGGACGACCAGAAGCGCCGTCAGTGCGAACACCCACTGGTCTATCCCCGCCAGCCAGGGAACGTAATGCTTGAAGAAGTTCATGTAGAGGGCGACGGCGGTGACGTCGGCGACCGACGTCATCGCCCAGTTCAGCCAGTACATCCAACCGGCGGCGAACGCCATCTTCTCGCCGTAGAACTCGCGGGCATAAGAGACGAAGGAGCCAGAGCTTGGGCGGTGCATGATCAACTCGCCGAGCGCGCGCAGCACCAGGAACGCGAAGAAGCCGCAGAGCGCATAGACGAAGACCAGCGCGGGACCGGCTTGGGCGAGCCGCCCGCCTGCCCCCAGGAACAGTCCGGTGCCGATCGCGCCGCCGATGGCGATCATCTGGATCTGCCTTGGCTTGAGCGCCTTGTGGTATCCGAGCTCTTCCTCGACGAATACCTCGCGGTCTGCCGATGTGGTTTTCATTGATTCCATTGATATCTCTCCTCCCAATGAATTCGTTTTCAGTTGGTTGCCTCACCCTGCGTCGGGAACCCAAGCGCATCCGACTTAACCCGTTCGCCGCCCAATGGCTGCGGAGACAGACCAACAATTTCAAGACAGCCCTGTAAAGCTGCATGACAGATTTTATTTCCTCATAATCTTATAGAAAGTCTGCCGTCAAGTGGCATCTGACCTTATTGACCGCGGTTCGTCGATTGGTTACGGTCTAAATATCTGTCAGACAGCTTGACAGATATTAGCGTCGTCTCGAGCCATTGGAGGATAATGTGGTCATGACTCGCAGGGAGCACGATCTGCTGGGAACCAAGGAAATTCCGGCAGATGTCTATTGGGGTGTGCATACCGCAAGGGCGGTGGAGAACTTCCAGGTCACCGGCATGACGATCGGGCGCAATCCCTATCTCGTCCGGGGTCTGACCTTCGTGAAAGAGGCCGCGGCAATCGCGAACCACGAACTCGGGCTACTCGATCGGGTGCGGATGGACGCAATCGTCCGGGCCTGCCGCGAGATCCGCGCCGGTGCACTTCACGACCAGTTCGTCGTGGACGAAATCCAGGGCGGGGCCGGCACCTCGACGAACATGAACGCGAACGAGGTCATCGCCAATCGTGCCCTCGAACTGCTCGGCCATAGCAAGGGCGACTATGCCCATCTTCACCCGAACGACCACGTCAACCTTAGCCAGTCGACCAACGACGCTTACCCCACAGCAATCAACATCGCGCTGATCGAGGCGATCGAGGACCTCGCGGCTTCCATGACCGTGCTGAAGACCGCTTTCGACCGCAAGGCGCAGGAATTCGCCCGGCTCATCAAAATGGGGCGGACGCAGTTGCAGGATGCTGTTCCGATGACGCTCGGACAGGAATTCCGGACCTTCGTCGTGATGCTTGGCGAGGACAAGGCTCGCCTTCTCGAGTCCGCCGCGCTGTTGCACGAGATCAATCTCGGCGCCACCGCCATCGGCACGGGGCTGAATGCCCCTCGCGGATATGCGGCGTTGGCATGCGAGCATCTGTCGCGACTGACGGGACGCCCGCTCGTCACGGCGGAGGACCTGATCGAGGCGACGCAGGATCCAGGCGCCTTCGTGCATTTGTCAGGGGTGCTGAAGCGTGTAGCGGTCAAACTGTCGAAGACCTGCAACGACCTTCGCCTGCTCTCCTCCGGTCCACGCGCCGGCATTGGCGAGATCACCCTGCCCGCCGTGCAGGCGGGATCGAGCATCATGCCCGGGAAGATCAACCCGGTTATCCCCGAGATGGTCAATCAAGTGGCCTATGCCGTGATCGGCAACGACATCACCATCACCATGGCCGCCGAAGCCGGCCAGCTCCAGCTCAACGCCTTTGAACCAATCATGGTGCGCGCACTCTCCCAGAGCATCAGCCAGCTGAGCGCTGCCTGCCGCATCCTGGCGGAACGCTGCGTCGATGGCATCCAGGCCAATCCTGCTATCATGGCCGCACGGGTGGAGGAGTCGATCGGTCTTGCCACCGCGCTCAATCCGCTGATCGGCTACTACGCCGCCACAGAAGTCGCGCAGGAAGCGCTCGCCAGCGGCCGCACGGTGCCAGAGGTCGTCCTCGCACGCGGACACCTGACCGTCGAACAACTGCAAAAGGCGCTCAGCCCCGAGCACCTCGCCAACATGCCCGCTATCGTCAACGCTGAGCCTGATCTTCTCCAATGATGGTGGTCACCACCTGCTTCACCTGACCGAGGTGAAGCTCCATTGCCTCTCGTGCCTCCTGCCCTGAGCCCGCCTCGATCGCTTCAACGATCCGGCGGTGCTCAAGGTTAGATGCCGCACGCCGGCCGGCCATCATGTTTACCATCTCTGATTGCAGGGATAGGGCCTCGCGGGCATCGGCCACGATCTTCGCAAACAGTGCGTTGCCCGATGCCTCGGCGATCAAGCCATGAAACTGCGAGTCAAGCAGCACCCATGGATGCGGCTCCTCTTCCCTTTCCATCTTGTCGCACAGCTCCAGCAAAGCGGCCAGCTGATGCTCCGTGCGGCGCAGCGCCGCCCAGCCGGCGGCAGGAACCTCGATGAACGGGCGGGCCTCGATCAGATCGCGCGCCGAGTAGGCGCCATAGTTGAGTTCCGGACTCGGGATCGCGGTCACGATATAGGTACCGCTGCCGGTGCGGGTTTGCGTCAGCCCGAGCGTTTGAAGGGAACGCAGCGCCTCGCGGATGATGGGCCGGCTCACGCCATACCTCTCCGCCAGTTGAGCCTCCGATGGCAGCCGAGTGCCGACGGTCAGCTGTCCCGAGCCGATGGCCGAACGCAGATCGTCAAAGACCGCCTCGGCGGCGTTCTTCCGACTGATCGGCCTTGTCTCGGATAACCAGTCAGCCAATTCGCTCATACTCCCGTTTGATAGACACTCGGATCTGTCAAACAGCTAAGCTGAATCTCGGCGGGCATCAAGCGCAGACACGCGAGAGTTGCCTTTTGAGCCCAGATTTGCGGAGGCCTACCGGTGCGTTCGCGGATAAGGATTGCGCTCCGGGAAGCTCCAGCCGGCGATGATCTCGGGGTCGGCCTGCCACACGTCCACCTTCAGCGGATAGCATGCAGCCTCGTCGCTCGAATGACCGGTGCCGCAATCACCGCCGGGGCATGCGGAGAGAGCACCCAGAAGATCGATCTCGGCGAAGAACTCGATGAAATCGCCTGGCCGCACGGGGCTGGCCTTCATGAAATACTGGTGGGTATCGCGCGTGAAGCCGGTGCACATGAAGACATTCAGCACATCATGCACATGAGCTTCTGCCTCCTGAACGGATATGTTCCGTTCCTCGGCAAGCGCCCGCGTCAGGTTCGAATGGCAGCAGTGATGATAGTCGTTCCCCTTCAGCAGCCGGTTGGTATAGGGGTCGCAGCGGGTGCCGATGACGTCATGGACGCCGGCGCCGTCATCATCCCAGCCATACCAGCCGAGCGTATCATGCGTGATCGTCGCCATCGGCCGCAGAGACGGCAGGCTGCTCCACAATCGATCGCCGACGCCGACATGCGTGGCATGCAAGGCGCGTGTCTTGCCGCTGAAGAATCGTTCGGAGAGGTCATTCGCATTCCAGAGATTGAGATCGCCGACCTGCGAGCCTTCTACACTGACGATGCGGAAAAAATGTCCCCGGGGAACGTGAAAGCTGCGCGCCTCCCTCGGCGGGACGATCGTCTCGCTCACCTTCGTCAGCTTCTGCCGCGCTCTATTCAAAAGACCAAGATCCGCAGCCGGAAGCGTCTCGACCGGATAGACCACGACCGGCGGCTTGCTGCGACGGTCGTTTGCGTCGGAAGGGATCAGCGGCATGGATGAACTTTGCATTACGATCACTATCCCTTATATGCTTGCGTGATGATAGCCTAGCGCTTGCCGAACGCCTGTCAGAAGCACCATATTCGGCGGCACTCTAGCGAAATAGCACCGCCAAACAACACAGTTTGTTCTTGTCCTTTGACCAAGCCTGACTTAGTCATTACCCATGAAAAATCTTCCCCTCTCATCCCTGCGCGCCTTCGAGGCAGCCGCGCGTCACGAGAGTTTCGTCAAGGCCGCCGCCGAAATCAATCTGACGGCCGCCGGCGTCAGCCAGCATGTGCGAACGGTGGAAAACTGGTTGAACGTCCCGCTCTTCGTGCGGCAGACCCGTGGTGTCGCGCTCACCGCTGCCGGGCGCGAGTTCGGGGCGGCGGTGACGCATGGGCTCGGACACATCGAAATCGCCGCCCGGCAATTGCGGCTCGAAATCCACAGCCGCCCGATCAGCATTGCCTGCATCGCATCAATGGCAACGCGATGGCTCATTCCGCAATTGCCGAGGTTTAGGGCGGCCTATCCGGACCTTCGCATCCACATCGTCTATGCGCTGGAAGCGAAGACGCCGGAAGCAGCCGGCGTCGATCTGTTGATACGCCATGGACTCCGGCCCGGCCCAAGCGCGATCGAGCTTCTAAGCGCCGAAACGCGCCCGACCTGTTCGGCGGAACTTCGCGCCCGTCACGGCAAGCTTGAAACAGCTCACGATCTGGCCAGCGCCGAACTCCTTCATGACGAAACCACTGATGCCTGGGCGCGCTGGTTCGCCATCGCCGGCCTTCGCGACACACCCAGGGCCGGCCCGCTCTTCGCCGATTTCAACCTGATGATCGGATCGGTCATCGGCGGCCAGGGTGTCGGCCTTTGTCCGACTGCGCTGATTGCCGATGAACTGGCGCAAGGATCGCTGGTAACGCTGTCCAACATGGCCTCGGATACGGACAAAGCCTATTGGCTCATCGAGGCGAAGAGCCTTTCCCATGAGGCCGCGATATTTCGAGACTGGTTGTCGGCGCAAGCCGCGAACGCTCCATCCACTGCTAGTGTGGACTGGCGGTCGGTCGAATGATGATCTCGCTGACATCGACATCTTCGGGCTGGCTGAGTGCGTAAAGGATTGAATTCGCCACGGCTTCCGAGCTGATGGCGGTTGCTCGCCAGATTCGCATCGCCTCTCGCGCACTGTCGTCGCTGATGGTGTCGGCAAGTTCCGACGTGGTGACACCGGGCGAGATGATGGTGACGCGGATGCGATCCTCCTCCTGGCGAAGGCCTTCAGAGATTGCCCGAACTGCAAACTTCGTGGCGCAATAGACAGCGGCTGTAGGCGAGACGCTGTGTCCGCCGATCGACGAGACGTTGACGATGTGGCCCGTGCCTTGCGCCTTCATGATCGGCAGGGCAGCGGCAATTCCGTAAAGCACCCCTTTGATATTCACATCCACCATCCGGTCCCATTCGTCGACCTTCAGTGCCTCCATCGGCGATAGCGGCATGACGCCCGCATTGTTGACGATGGCGTCGAGCCGACCGAACTCAGCGATGGCTTGGTTCGCGAAGGCCCTAACGTCTTCTACAGATGTCACATCAAGCCGCCGCGTCCGGACCAAACCGCCAGCCGCGCTGATCTCATCCGCCAGTTCTTCGAGCCGATCCTCGCGGCGCGCACCGATGACGACGCAGGCTCCTGCCGTAGCCAAAACCCGCGCGGTTGCTGCGCCGATGCCACTGCTCGCACCCGTTACAGCGACCACTTTTCCTTTAATGTTGGACATGTTTACTCCGTGCATATTTCGAAGATGAATAGTCGTCAGGCGGGGAAATCGGCGCTGAGCGTGGTGTCCGCCCAGGCGTCGAAATTGGCCCTGAGAGCGTCGAGGCGTTCGCGCGCGATCCTCAACGCAGGCGCGCCGAGCAGCAGCCGCAGCGGCGGCTCTTTTGCCTCATAGGCGGTAATGATCGCGGCTGCGGCGCGGGCGGGGTCGCCCGGCTGGTTACCGGAGACGGCGCGGGTCGCTTGCCGACGTTTACCGGCCGTTTCCGCGTAATCGTCGATCACAGTCCGGGATTCGATCATCGAGCGGCCCGCCCAGTCGGTACGGAAGGCGCCTGGCTCGACGATGGTCAGCTTGATCCCGAGCGGGGCAACCTCATGGGAGAGCGATTCCGACAAGGCTTCGACCGCAAACTTCGTAGCGTGGTAGTAGCCGGTGGCTGCGAAGGCGACGAGGCCACCGAGCGACGATATGTTGAAGATATGACCGTGGCGTCGAGCTCGCATGCCCGGCAAGATTCTCTTCGTAACGGCAACCAGACCAAAGACATTCGTCTCGAACTGGTCGCGGACCTCCCGATCGTCGCCTTCCTCAATCGCAGCGAGATACCCGTAGCCCGCATTGTTGACGAGGACATCGATCGCTCCAAAATGTCCTTGCGCGGCCGCAACAGCTTCATCGATTGAGGCCTTGTCGGTCACGTCGAGCTGCAGCACCAGCGCGCGGTCGCCATGGCGCGAGGCAAGTTCCGCCAACGCCTCGGTGTTGCGCGCCGTAATGGCCGCGCGCCAACCGCGTTCGAGAACAGCTTCGGCCAAAGCGCGGCCGAGTCCGGAAGAAGCGCCTGTGATGAACCAGGCTGGATTTGTCGTTGTCATGTCTCATCCTTTCGGCCGGAAACCGGCCTATCTCTTTCAGTGTGGCAAGATCCGGCGTCACTGACGACGAAGGGTCATGCCGGCATGATGGAGGGTATTGTCGTCAACGAAGTCGCCGTCGGCGGTAAATCCGGTGTCGTCCCAATAGTCGATATGGGTGCCGGCAATCTCATATCGCCCGCGATAGGCACTCCGGCGATTTCCGCGTGCCTCGTCGTAACGGCCGCCAACTAGAAGTTCATGTCGGATATGGCCGTCATCGGTAATCCACATGCCGACATAGGGATGGTCTGCCATGTCTTTCTCCTTCGTATCCTGTGCGTCGTTGAGCGATGCTTGGAACATAAGAGAATGCTTTGGCGTGATCGAGTTGCCAATTGCAGACAAGCTGGTTAGATTTACTAACCAATGACTGACGACTTTGAAGGTATTTCTGTATTCCTGGCGATCGCGGAAGCACGCAATTTTCGCGTGGCTGGCGAACGCCTTGGCGTGACCCGATCGGCGATCAGCCAATCGCTGCAGCGACTTGAGGACAGAATTGGAGCAGCCCTTGTTCAAAGGACGACCCGTAGCGTCCGCCTCACCGAGGCCGGGGAGCTGTTCCATGATCTCGTCCGCCCGTCAGCCGATCAGGTGTCTCACGCCATCCAGGCAATCCGAGAAGTGCAGGCGCGACCGAGCGGCCTTCTGAGGATCGCCACATCGTCGATCGCCGAGCGTTTCATATCGGGGTCGTTGCTCGCAGGCTTTCTCGAAGCCTACCCGAACGTCAAACTCGATATCACCGTCACCGATGACGAATTCGACATTGTTGCGGCCGGATTTGACGCCGGTGTCCGACTTGGGGAGGTGATCGCGCAGGATATGATCGCCGTGCCTGTCTCAGCGCCACAGCGACAATGCGCCGTGGCATCGCCAGCCTATCTTGAGCGCCGTGGGGCGCCTCGACACCCGCGCGAACTCGTCGAACATATCTGCATCAGCTGGCGTCCGAGACCGGATGCCGCCCCCTATCGCTGGGAGTTCACGGAAGGAGGACGGGATTACGATGTCGCCGTCAATCCAGCGCTCACGACCAACGACATGGGAATGATGATCCGCATGGCCCGCGCCGGCGCCGGCCTCACCTTCGGCATGATCGAGACGTTCGAGCCCTATTTTGCACGTAACGAACTCGTGCCCTTGTTGGAAGACTATTGCCCTGCCTTCGCAGGCTTCTACCTTTACTATCCAAAGAGGCATCGGCAGCCGCTCAAACTGCGCGCGCTTGTGGAGCACGTCCGCACATTCGAAAGTCGGACTGCGGATTAGTAACCTCCGTATCAACTGCCCACACAAGCGGCCGACCCGATCTCCCAAAATAGCTGTCTCAGAAGCCCGGTTGATCGGCAAGCTTCGGCGCCTTTTCCAAAGCCGACAGATCAACCTTCGGGACACCGAATTCGGTGTCCCCGGCAAGAATTTCCTCGATCGCGGCCGCGACCTGCAAGACGCCGGCGTCATCATGGCGCCGGCCGACGATCTGCAGGCCGAAGGGCATGCCGAACGTGTCGCGGCCAACCGGAATGGTGATCGAGGGACGGCCGGCAAGGGTCGAGGCATAGGCCATGGCAAGCCAGGAACGTTGGAGTACCTGACGGCACGGAGCTTGTATCCTGCCAGCGATTTCTGCTCACTCGCTTGGGATATTCAAACAGCGTCTGCAGCCAAATCATAACCGGCCATCGTTTGGGCCGCTCTCCGGCGTTCGGCGGCCTTTAGCATATCCACGAAGGCACGAACTCTGGCGGGACGAAACCGCGCCGGCGGAAAGACGGCGTGGATGCCGCCGGCAGGCAGGCTCCAGTCGGGTAGTATGCGAACCAGCCTTCCCGCCTCGATGTCCTTCGCCGCCATGTAGTCCGGGAACACCGAGACCCCTACCCCGGCAAGAACGCAGGCATAGGCCGCCGGTGTCTTGTCGGCGGTCACCGGGCAATTGACGTCGATTGTGACCGTCTCCCGCTCGGCATGCGAAAAAACCCAGCGAAGCGGGTTTCGCAATGCCGCGTTGGCGACCCATGGCAGATTGGTCGCATCGGCCGGTGATGACATGGAAGGCATCGCGCCGATCAGGGAGGGCGCGGCGACGAGATATTGATCAAAAGTGCCAAGACGCCGCGCCTGATTGCTGGAATCCGCAAGCCAGCCAACGCGAATGGCGAGGTCTACCTGACCGGCAGCCAAGTCCATGACATCGTCATCGAAGATGACGTTGACCTGCATCTGGGGAAAACGCCGGCGATAGGCCGCGATTGTCGGCGCCACGACGGCTGCGCCATAATCGAGCGATGCGGTCAGCGTCAGCATGCCCGAAGGCTCGCTCGCCTTTTGCGACATCTCGGCGTAAGCCGCCTCCGCCTCGCGCAGAATGATGACACAGCGACCATAGAAAAGACGGCCTTCATCCGTCGCGTGAAGTCGCCGCGTAGTGCGGGTCAGCAGCGTGACGCCCAATTCCTGCTCCAGCCGCGCGACCTGATGGCTGACGACAGCCTTTGCCACACCAAGCCGTTCGGCCGCCAGCGTAAAGGAACCAGTGTCGACAACCGTTGTGTAGAAGATCAGCCGGTTCAGATTGAGAAGATCGCTCACGGTGCTTTGTCAAATTAAATCATACAGTCTGTATGATTGATCGATATTTATCTCCTAATCAATGACTGTGATAGAATTTCCTCAATCTTTGGCTGCCTCGCACTCCACCAGATCGGGAAAATTGACATGATCACACGACGCAACACCTTCAAGCTTGCAATCGCTGCCGGCCTGGTTGTCTCTCCGCTCACCCTGGCGCTTGCCGCGAACGGCAAGCTCGAATGGACATATTTTCAGGCGGGTGAAACGGGCTTTCGCCGCACGCCGGTCCTCCTGACGGGCAAAAAGAACGCCATCCTGCTCGACGGCGGCTTTACGCTCTCCGACGGACACGCCGTTGCGGATGCCATCAAGGCTACGGGCAAGCGGTTGACGACCATTTTCGTTAGCTGCAACGATCCCGATTACTACTTCGGCCTCCGACCCATCGTAGAGGCCTTCCCCAAGGCGAAGGTCATCGCCAAGCCGGTCACCGTCGAGGCGATCAAGGCCAACGTTCAGGCCAAACTGGATGTCTGGGGGCCTCAACTCAAGGAAAACGGCCCGCAGAAACTGGCCGACGTCGTCATTCCCGAACCGTCCGACGTGACCTCTCTCGATCTCGAAGGGGCTCGCATCGAGATTGTCGAAGTGCCTGGAATGCACGACCGGCGCTACATCTGGGTCCCATCGCTCAAAGCCGTCTTCGGCGGCGTTCTCATCAGCTCCGGCATCCACGTCTGGGTCGCCGACACGGCAACACCGGAGCTGCGTGCCACATGGATCAAGGCGCTCGATACGATCATTGCGCGTAAACCGAAGATCGTCATTCCCGGCCATCAGGCAGAGGGAGCCGAACAGGGGATCGCGGCAATCACCTTCACGCGCGACTATCTTCTCGCCTTCGAGGAGGAAATGGGACGAACGAAGGACAGCGCCGAACTGATCGCTGCAATGACCAAGCGCTATCCCGACCTCAAGGATGTCGGCTCACTCCAGCTCGGCGCCAAGGTCGCCAAGGGCGAGATGAAGTGGGGTTGACTATCGTTGGCCCGCTTCTCGATCATTCTTTCCTGACGCTGACGGGGAAGTTGCCGATCTAGAAGCCCATGAAGCCCGGTTGCTTGGCGAGCGCCGGGGCCTTTTCCAACGCGGTCAAATCAACCTTCGGGACACCGAATTCGGTGTCCCCGGCGAGAATTTCCTCGATCGCGGCCGCCACCTGCAAGACGCCGGCGTCATCATGGCGCCGGCCGACGATCTGCAGGCCGAAGGGCATGCCGAACGTGTCGCGGCCCACCGGAATGGTGATCGACGGATGGCCGGCAAGGGTCGAGGCATAGGCCATGGCGAGCCAGTGGTAGTAGCTTTTGGTCGGCTTGCCGTCGATCTCTTCCGGATAGAGTTCGTGCCAGTCGCGCGGGCTGATCGTTACCGCCGGGCAAAGCACGTAATCATGGGTCTCGAAGAACGTCTGCCAATCGTGATAGAAGCGACCCTGCTTGACGAGCGCATCGGCGATGTCGAGCGGACCATAGCTCAGGCCCTCTTCGACATTGGCGCGGACGAGAGCGCCGACCTTATCCGGATGGGACAGCATCAGCTTGTGATGCGTGCCCAAGAACATCACGCCGCGCAGGACCGAAAAGATGCGGTCCGCATCTGCGCAATCGGGATGTGTTTCCTCCATGATGCCGAGATGGCTCGACAGCCGCTTGGTCACTCGTCGGAAGCCATCGCGAATAACCCGTTCAGTCGGCGCAAAGCCAAAATCCTCGGTGACGGCAATGCGCAAGGAAGCGAGGTCCGGGCGACGACCGGCTCCAAACCGGTCCGTCTGCCAGGCGGTCTTTCCATCGATGACGACCGTATAGGGATCGAGCCTGTCCGGCCGTGCCAATGCGGACAGCATCAGCGCCACGTCGGCGACATCGCGGCCCATCGGCCCGCTCGTCGGCAGAGACATCAGCGCCATGGCGCGCGTGTCGCCGGGCACGACGCCCGGCGAGGGGCGAAAGCCGACGACACCGCAAAAAGCTGCGGGATTGCGAAGGCTGCCACCCGTATCCGATCCGGTCGCCAGCGGCGCCATTCGCGACGCGAGGAGCACAGCCGAGCCGCCGGAAGAGCCGGCAGAACTCTTCGTCGTGTCATGCGGATTGGCGGTGGCGCCATAGACCGCGTTGCGGGTATTGCCGCCGGCGCTCCATTCCGGATTGTTGGTCTTGCCGAACGGGATTGCCCCTGCCCCGCGCATGGCAGCCACGATTGCATCGTCCTTGACTGCGATATTGTCGCGATAGATTTCCGAACCGAAGGTGGTCGGCAGGCCGGCAACGTCGATCATGTCCTTGACGCCGAAAGGCAGGCCATGCAGCGGTCCGAGCGCCTCGTTGCGCGACACCTTCTCTTCGGCCAGTCTCGCCTCATCCAGAACCCTGTCGAAATTATAGGCCACCAGAGCGTTCACCGCCGGGTTGAGCCTCTCGACCCGCTCGATACAGGCCTCCGCCAGTTCAACTGGCGACAGGCTCTTGCGTCCGATCAACCGGCGCGCCTCGAGCGCACCGAGATCCGCGGGGTTGGATTTGCTCATGGCGACACCTTTCTGAAGGATAGGATGGAGTATCCGCAAGCTATCAGGCGTTTGCCTTCAGGCTGGCTGCATTTTCGGCGACATCGAGGAACAGAGCCGTCATCACCTGCATGCCTTCACGCGCGATCGGGATCAGAGCGTGCTCGTTCGGTCCATGCTGGCCACACTCGGCATGCGAATGAGGAATCCAGATCGTTGGCAGCCCGAGAATATCGGTGAAGGCATCATTCGGCAGCGACCCGGCGAGATTGGGCAGGACATGCGGACGACGACCGGCGCTGCGCGTCAGGGACTCTTCGATAAATCGCACCCACGGATGGTCCGGTGAAAAGCGCGTCGCCTGGAATGCCTCACCGCGCGCGGCGCGCACCTCGACCATCGGAAAGCCATTGGCGTCGAGATGGCGACGCAGAGCTGGGATGATATTGTTGATGTCCGTGCCGACCACGAAGCGCAGCTGACAGGTGGCCCGCGCCGAACCCGATATGGCGTTCTGCGGCGCATCGATATTGCCGGAGGACAGGGCGAGAACGGCGAAGGAGTTCCAGCCGAAGACCCGTTCGCTCGGCGTCAGATCGCTCTCGCCCCAATCGGCATCATGCCGGCGCGGCGGCAGGTCGCGCAGCACGGCGCGGATATCGGGCGTGAGGCTCGTCGGTCGCCATTCGGCAATCTTGATCTGGCCGCGCGCATCGGTGATCGTCGCGATTGCCTGGGCGAGAATAATAGCCGGATCGGCAAGCAGGCCGCCGAAATTGCCGGAATGATGATCTCCGTCGCGCAGGTTGACGATGAGATTGATGGACATGCCGCCACGCGATCCCATGAACATGGTCGGCGTGTCCACCGCCAGACGCGGACCGTCGGAGGCGATCAGGACATCCGCCGAAAGGCGTTCTCGGTTGGCTTTGAAGAATTCTCGAAGGCCGAAGGAGCCGGTTTCCTCGGCCATCTCCAGAATGATCTTCGCGTTGAAACCGAGACGACCGTTCTTGCGGATCAGCAGTTCAAGCGCTTTGATGTTGATGAGATGCTGGATCTTGTTATCGGCCGTGCCGCGGCCATAGAGCTTGTCGTCTTCGCGGGTGAGCCTGAACGGCTCAAGGCCCTCGCGCCAGCGGTGCGCTTCGCCATTGCAGACATCGCCATGGCCATAGACCAGCACGGTCGGCAAGTCCTCTCCCTCGATGCGGTCGGCGATCAGGAGCGGCGCTCCTCCCTCTCGCGGATTATCGAAGATCTCGACAGAAAAACCCATGGAGAGCAGCAGCGGCTGCATCTCCTTCTCCAGATAGGCCTGAAGCTCCTCCCACCGGCCCTCGGACTGGCTGACGGAGCGTCGTGCCACAAGCCTCGCGAGGTCCACCTCGAGGCCGCCGCTGTCGACATAATCGCGGGCGGCCTCGATCACTTGCACTCTGTCCATAACTGCCTACCTCGTTGCGTCGGCAGCGGGCAACGCTGCCATATTGGGCGCTTCCCAGCCGCGGCCGGGCATGGCGGCGAGCAGTTGGCGCGTATAGGAATGTTGGGGATTTCCGAAGATGTCGTCGACGGCGCCATACTCGACCACCTCCCCTTTCGACATGACAAGAATATGGTCCGAAATCTCGGCGGCAACCCTAAGATCATGGGTGATGAAAATCACCGTCAGGCCGACGCTTTTCCTGATGTCGTCGAGGAGTTTCAGCACATCCTTCTGCACTGAAACGTCGAGGGCCGAGACCGCCTCGTCCGCGATCAGGATCTTCGGCTCGACCATGAGCGCGCGAGCAATCGAGATGCGCTGGCGCTGCCCTCCGGAAAACTGCACCGGATAACGGTCAAGAACATCCTCCTCAAGGCGGACGATCCGCATCAATTCCCGCGCCTTTTCCATCGCCTGCTTGCGCGGCACGCCGAAATTGACCGGCCCCTCGACCAGGAGATCGCCGATAGTCCGGCGCGGATTGAGCGAGCCGTAGGGATCCTGGAAGACGATCTGGATATGCTTGCGGAAATTCCGCCGTCCGTCCGCGGTTCTCGTGTCCAGCCGGTCATTGCCGATCCAGATGGAACCCTCATCCGGCTCGACCAGGCCCATCAAACAGCGCACGAGCGTCGTCTTGCCGGAACCCGATTCCCCTACGATGCCGAGCGTCTGACCTTCGAGCACGGTGAAATCCGTCGGTTTAACGGCTTGAACCTTGCGGGCCGGCTTGAAGAGTGTGCGGGCGGTCGAGAAGGTCTTCTCGATGCCGGCGACGCGCAACGCGATCGGCGCGGACATCTCTGGCTCTCCCTTGCCGCCATGCCGCTTCGGCACGGCATCGATCAGCATGCGCGTATAGGGATGGCGAGGGTTGTTGAGCACCTGTTCGACTGGTCCCTGCTCCACCACCACGCCCTTCTGCATCACCACGACGCGGTCGGCGATCTCAGCCACCACATCAAAATCATGGGTGACGAACAGGATGCCGGCCCTGCGGCTTTCCTTCAGCGCCTTGAACATGTCGAGGATCTGCGCCTGCGTCGTCACGTCGAGTGCCGTGGTCGGCTCGTCGGCGATCAGCAGGCGTGGCTCCATGGCAAGCGCGATGGCGATAACGATCCGCTGACGCTGGCCGCCGGACAATTGATGCGGATAGGCATGGTAGAGCCGCTCCGGTTCGGGAAGCCGCACCTCCTTGAGGAGCGCCATCGTGCGTGAGCGCCGCTCGGCCTTCGAGAGGGCAGTGTGAGCCTTGAAGACCTCCTCGATCTGATCGCCGACCGTGTAGCACGGATTGAGCGCGCTCATCGGCTCCTGGAAGATCATGCCCATGCGGTTGCCGCGCAGGCCGGAATGTTCGGCCTCGGAGAGCTTGAGCACATCACGCCCCTCGAACAGGATCTCGCCGGCGGAACGCTTCAGCACCTTCGGCAGGAGACCCATCGCGGCAAAGGAGGTGATCGATTTGCCGGAGCCGGACTCCCCGACGATGCAGAGGATTTCCTTCTCGCGGATCTCGAGCGACAGATTGCTGACGGCGTGTGGACGATCGCCTCCCCTTGGGAGATCGATGGTCAGGTTGCGGATCGAAAGGACGGGTTCGGCAACGTTCATCATCAGTTTCTGCCCTCCGGCGCGGTGATGTCGCGAATGCCGTCACCCAGCATGTTAATCGCAAAGACCAGGACGAACAGAGCGATGCCTGGGATGGTGATCAGCCAGCTCTCGAACAGCAGCATCTCCTTGCCCTCGGAAATCATCAGGCCCCAGGACGGGGTCGGCGGCTGCACGCCAAGGCCAAGGAAGGACAGAGCAGCCTCCAGAATGATCGCATGCGCCATTTCCAGCGTGACGATGACGATCAGTGCGTTCATGACGTTCGGCAACACATCCTTGAAGAGGATGCGCGGCAGGCTTGCGCCGAGTACTTCCGCCGCCGCAATATAATCCGTCTGGCGCACCTGCATGGTGGCGCTTCGCAGCACCACCGCGAACCGATCCCAAAGTAGCAGGCCCAATATCGAGACTACGACCGTCAGCGAACCGCCGAAAAGCGCAACGACAGCGAGAGACACCAGCGTTGCCGGCAGGGCCAGCCGCACCGAAACGATGAACATCACGACCGCATCCACCTTGCCGCCGAAATAGCCGCCGAGAATGCCGAGCGTGGTGCCGATCACAGCGGAGATCATCGCCGCGGTAAAGCCGATCATCAGAGAGACGCGGGCGCCGTAGATCAGTCGCGAGAGGTAATCCCGGCCAAGCGCGTCCGTTCCGAGCACATGCTTCCAGTCGCCGCCGAGGAAGACCGGCGGCACGAGGCGTGCCAGCAGATCCTGCTTGTAGGGATTATGCGGCGCGATCAGCGGCGCAAAAAGCGCGATCAGGGCGATCAACAGCAGGATGAAAAATCCCGCCATGAAACCCCGATGCTTCAACGCCCTGCGCATGACGGCCCGGGATGGCGCCGGCGTGGCTACGGGCTGGATGACGATTGCGGTTTGGGACATGTCGTTCATCTCAGGCGGCCCTCAAACGGGGATCGAGCCACGCGTTCAAAACGTCGGCCAGAAAGGTGAAGGCAATGTAGAATATCGCAAAGATCAGGATCAGCGCCTGCATGGTCGGCAGATCGTTGCGCGAGATCGATTCCCAGGCAAGAAAGCCGGCGCCGTGCAGCGCGAAGATCGTTTCCACCACGACAGAGCCACTGAACATAAAGCCCAGTTGCACAGCGCTAAGGCTGACGACCGGAATGATGGCATTGCGCAAAGCGTGCTTGAACAGCACCTTCCTTGGCGTCAGGCCCTTGGCACGGGCGGTGCGAATATAGTCGGACGACAGGACTTCCAGCATGCCGGCGCGGGTGAGCCGCATGATGGCGGGCGTCGCGTAATAGCCAAGAACGATCGTGGGCAGAATATAGCCCGTCCAGCTCCCGGTTCCGGACGCCGGCACCAGGCCGAGATTGACGGAGAAGATAACGATGAGGATCAGGCCGAACCAGAAGCTCGGGATTGCCTGTCCAACCACGGCGATACCGAGTGCCAGCCGGTCGATGATGGTATTCGGAAAGGCGGCGGCGAGGACACCCATCGGGATCGCCAATAGCAAAGCGAAGCTCATGCCGAGAAAGCCGATAATCATGGTCACCGGCAGCCTATCGGCAATCATTCCCGAAACCGGCTGCTTGAAATAGTAGCTCATGCCGAAATCGCCGGAGAGCGCCCGCATCAGCCACTCGACATATTGAAGCATCAATGGCTGATCGAAGCCGTATTGGCTGCGGATTGCGGCGATCACCTCCGCCGGAGCACCTTCGCCAGCAATCGCGATGGCCGGATCGCCAGCCATAAACAGAAGAATGAAGCTGATGAAAGACACAGTCAGCGCCACCAGCGCCGCCATACCGAGTTTGGTCAAGACAAATTTCAGCATCGTGTACCCTTAAACGGGAGGCGCGACCGGGCTAGTCGCTCCTGTCACTCTGAAACACGTCGTTCGGCGCACCCCTGGATGCGCCGAACGACGGATGCACATGTCATTTCCAGCCGATCTCGTTGAAACGGACCAGTTCATCGGGCGTGGGCGTGAAAGAGACGTCCTTGCTCATGATGTAGTTGGTCGAATAGTTCCAAAGCGGCACCCAATAGGCCTTGTCGGCAATCGTCGAGAGCGCCTGTTTGTAGAGCGTCTTGCGCTCAGTCGGATCGACGGAAGAATCGGCTTTCTCCAGAAGATCCGACAGGCTCTTGTCGCGCGCATCGTCTTCGCCGCCCATGGTGAAGAACTCGCTGGTGATGGCCGAGGCATCGGCGATCGAGTTGGAGCCCCATGTCAGAAAGGACATGGGCACGCCTTCCTTGATGCGCTTTTCGCGCAGCGCCGCATATTGCAGATATTTGAGATTTGCCTTGATACCGACCTCGGCCAGCATGCCGATCATGGCTTCCGCCAGCGGACGATCCCGGTATGCATAGAAATCAGTCTCGAAGCCATTGGGATAGCCGGCC
Organism: Rhizobium sp. RCC_161_2; assembly: GCF_041355235.1. Taxonomy (NCBI): domain Bacteria; kingdom Pseudomonadati; phylum Pseudomonadota; class Alphaproteobacteria; order Hyphomicrobiales; family Rhizobiaceae; genus Rhizobium; species Rhizobium sp. RCC_161_2. The sequence goes on from NZ_JBFUPL010000001.1 coordinate 879,972, forward strand.
TCCGCCAAAAGCGCCTTGGCCTTGTCCGGATCGTAGGAATAGGAAGCAACATCGGTGGCGCAGCCGAACTGGCTGGGCGAGCAGGCGCTGTTGATCACCTCCGTCGTACCCTTCATCAGCGCCTTGACGATGCCGTCGCGGTTGATCGCGTGGTAGACCGCCTCGCGGACCCGCACGTCCGTCATCGGATTTTTTGCGCCGCTGCGGCCAGCCGCATCGAGCGACAGATAACCGACGCGCATCGTCGGCGCGTTAAGGACCTGGAAATTGCCGCGACCGGCCATCTTGTCGGCCTGATCAGACGGCACCTGCCAGACGAGATCGATCGTCCCGTTGAAAAGCTCGGCCATCTGCGTGTTGATGTCGGGGATGGTGCGGATATCGATCGTTTCGACCTTGGCCTTCGGCTTGGCGGCAGCGAAATAGTCGTCGTTGCGCTTCAGCACATAATGCTTGCCGGGCTCGACGCTCACGACCTTGTATGGGCCGGTTCCGATCGGCTTGGTTGCCACTCCGGCCGGCCCGACTGCGGCGTAATATTCATGCGGATGGATGATCACCGGCCCGGCGAGATATTCGAGCGCTGCCGGAAAAGGCCCGTTGGTGATGATGCGGACCTTGAACTGATCGATCTTTTCAGCCCGCTTGATCCAGCTGGTCGCCACTGTGTTCTTGGCGCCATTCTTGGGATCGACCATATAGTTCAGCGTGAAAACCACATCGTCCGCATCGAAGGACGCGCCATTGTGGAACTTGACCCCTTGGCGCAGCGTCAATTCCAGGGTCGTCGAATCCACCCACGACCAGCTGGTCGCGAGATTGCCGACATATTGGCCCGATTTCGGATCGCGATAAAGAAGCCCGTCCCAGACAGCATTTCCAAGCAGGACGCCCTCGCGCGCCGTGTTGAAATAAGGATCGATATGCTCGAGCTCCTTCGAAAAGGCAATCGAAATGGTGTCATCCGCTTTCCCGGCATTGGCAACCGGCGCCAGCAGGAGCGGCAAAAGCAGGGCGGCGGCAATAGCAGCTAGTCTCATTGAAGTCCCCTTTATTGCCCATAATATGAGCATTTTTATTTGATGCCTATACTATACCCAGTTCCCATTTTCTGTATACAAAAATTAAAGATTGAACGCATAATTTCTATTTTGCGTACAACGCGTTGTTATCGTAGGCTTTAGGCAGCACAACTTCGGCAGGAGAGATCATCGTGGCTCAAAACAGACCGCCCGCATCGGATGCGCTCTACGAACGCATCGAGACCCTGATTGCCGAAGGGGTTTTCAAGGATGGAGAACGCCTGGACGAGGTGCGCCTCGCCGGCGATTTCGGCGTTTCGCGCACGCCGCTTCGCGAGGCCTTGCGCCTGCTCTCGTCGACCGGGCTGGTAGAACTCATCCCGAACCGTGGCGCCTTCGTGCGGCAGCCGAGTTTCACGCGCCTTGTCGAGATGTTCGAAGTGATGGCGGAAGTCGAGGCCTGGTGCGCGCGGCTTGCCGCCGGCCGCATCACCAAGGCGCAGGTATTGCTGTTGCGTCAGACGGCATCCGCCTGCGAAGCTGCCTTGCAGGTACAGGACTATCATCGCTACTACGCCGAGAATGCCGCGTTTCACAATATGATCTACGAGGCCTCTGGAAATGGTTTTCTGGCTGAAGAAGCGCGCAACCTTCAAAGGCGCCTGAAGCCATTTCGCAGAGCCCAGCTTTCTTTTGGCGATCGGCTTTCCCAATCGATGAGCGAACACCGTGAGATCCTGACCGCCCTCGAGGCCGGTAATGTCTCGTGCGCCGAAACAGTGATGCGCGAGCATATTCGGGTGCAAAGCAGCACCTACGAGGAATACCGCCTGTCGATGACCGAGCGTTCCGCCTCGTAAATAAACGGGAACCAACGCCGGGAAAGCAGCAGCCCTGAGATCACCGCCCTCTCGCGAGGCCAAGAGTCGTTCTGACGATGCTCGTTCTGTTGATCCCATGATGCCCATACGGGTCCTGAACCATCCTAGCCCGGTTGCGTGATCCGGCCGGCATCTTCCCGGCCAGATCACATGTCTTAAAACTCAGCCGTTGCGGAACGTGTAGGCGTAGCCGTTGATCGCCGGGGCACCACCGAGATGGGCGTAGAGAACCTTCGATCCCTCCGGGAAATAACCCTTCTTCACGAGGTCGATCATGCCCTGCATGGATTTGCCTTCGTAAACCGGGTCGGTGATCATCCCTTCCAGCCGCGCGCAAAGCCGGATGGCCTCCTTGGTCTCGTCCGACGGCACGCCATAGACCGGATAGGCATAGTCCTCGATCAAGACGATATCGTCCGACGAGAGTTCGCGGCCGAGTTCGACCAACTCGGCGGTGCGCCGCGCAATTTCCAGCACCTGCGCCTTGGTCTGCGCAGGCGTGAAGGAGGCATCGATGCCAATGACCTGGCGCTCGCGACCGTCCTTGGCAAAGCCGACGGTCATGCCGGCATGGGTGGAGCCCGTTACCGTGCAGACGACGATATAATCGAACTTGAAACCGAGTTCCTCCTCCTGGGCACGAACCTCCTCGGCAAAGCCGACATAGCCAAGCCCGCCATATTTGTGCACCGAGGCACCGGCCGGGATAGGATAGGGCTTGCCGCCCTTGGCCTTGACGTCTTCGATCGCGTCTTCCCAGCTCTGCCGAATACCGATGTCGAAGCCTTCATCGACCATCTGCACATCCGCGCCCATGATGCGGCTCAAGAGAATATTGCCGACGCGGTCATAGACGGCATCTTCATGCGGCACCCAGCTTTCCTGCACGAGCCGGCACTTGAAGCCGATCTTGGCGGCGACAGCGGCAATCATGCGGGTATGGTTGGACTGGACTCCGCCAATCGACACCAGCGTATCCGCGTTCGAGGCTATCGCATCGGGAATGATATATTCCAGCTTGCGCAGCTTGTTGCCCCCGAATGCCAGCCCGGAATTGCAGTCTTCCCGCTTGGCATAGAGCTGTACCTTGCCGCCGAGATGTTCGGAAAGCCGCTCCAGCTTCTCGATGTGGGTCGGACCGAATGTGAGCGGATAGCGCTCGAATTTCTCCAGCATGAATTCCCCTTCAGCTTGTCTTGATACGGGGAAGACGCTAGCATCCCTTCAATGAAAGGTGCTCTCAAAGATGGGCTTCATATTTCTTATTTTCGATGTGAAATGTGAAATATGAAATTACTTCATCCAAAATATTCATAGTTTTCGAAAGATTCTTTCATGGCCAGTGAATTGGACCGTATCGACCTGAAAATGCTCCGTCTGCTCCAAAAAAATGGCAGGCTCAGCAATGCCGAACTGGCGCAATTGGTCGATGTCAGTCCGGCGACCTGCCATCGCCGCACCCAGCGTCTGTTCGAGGAAGGCTACATCAAGACCGTGCGAGCGATGATAGAGCCGCAGAAGGTCGGGCGCGGCGCGCTTGTCATGGTCGGCGTGGTGCTCGACCGGTCGACGCCCGAGAGCTTCGGCGCATTCGAAAAGGCCGTTGCCAAGCTGAGCTTCGTACTCGACTGCAATCTCGTTGCCGGCGATTTCGATTATTTCCTGAAGATCCGCGTCGGTGACATGGCGGATTTCAACCGCATTCACGGCACGCAATTGATCGCCCTGCCCGGCGTCCGCCAGACCCGCACCTTCTTCGTCATGAAGGAAGTCGTCGACAATGCATTGCTGGAGTTCTAGCTGGCCGCGCATCGCACGCGACCAGCAGGCACCTCAGAAAGCCCCTCGCCTCACACGAGGCCCGGCACAATCAGGACAAGCCAGGCGACGATCGGGCCGATAATGGCGATCAGGGCGCTGTAGATCAGCAAGGTTTTCAGCACACTCTCCCGCTCGCTCTCCTGCGCATTGGCGACGACCAGCGCACCATTGGTCGAGAACGGGCTGGTATCGACGATGGTGGTCGAGATCGCAATGGCCGCGACAACGCCGACAGCGCTGATATGCCCCTGCAACAGGAAAGGTACAGCAAGCGGGATGATCGCGCCAAGGAGAGCGGTCGAGGAGGCGAAAGCAGAGACGATTGCGCCCGTGAAGCACAGAAGCAATGCCACCAACAGCGGCATCCCCAGGCTGGATATGCCATGCGCGACATAGTCGATCGTACCGATCTTCTCCATGACGCCGACATAGGTAATGATGCCGGCGATGAGGAGCACGGTCGACCAGCTGACCTTGTCGATCGCCGCCTTCTGGGTCTTCGGCGACAAGAGAGCAAGCACAACGGCGACGGTGATCGCCACCAGGCCGACATTGAATTTGAAGACGAGCGCGCCGAGCGCGAGCGCGGTAAGACCGACCAGCGTCGTCAGCCGCTCCGCCGTCAAGCCGGCAAGTGCCGTCTCCTCTTTTGTTTCCACCTCAAAGACGTGATGGCTGATGGGCGCTGCGCGCGTGCCACCATGGCCGACGATGGCTCGCGTGACACCTTGAGGATGCAAGTCCGGCAAGGGACCGGGCGCCGCCGGCTGCTTGCGCAGCACCGTCGGGCCACCGAAGATGAAGAAGACCAGGACCGCAATGGCCAGGTTGAAGAAGAAGCTCGACAGGAACAGCGATGTCGGCGCGAAAGGCAGCCCTGCCTTCTGTACGATCTGGTTGGTGATGCCGCCATAGACGCTGATCGGCGAGAAGCCGCCCGCCTGCGCGCCATGGATCACCATCAATCCCATCATCACAGGGCTGATGCGATATTGGAATGCAAACCCAAGCGCCACCGGCGCCAGGATGGCAACGGCTGCCGGGCCAAGCGCGCCAAAGCCGGTGATGATCGCGGCGACGAGGAACATGACCCACGGAATCCAGGCAACATGTCCGCGCACCAGCTTGACCGCGCCCTCGATCAGCCAATCGATGGTACCGTTGATCTGCGCGATGGCAAACAGATAGGTAACGCCGACCAGCGTCAGGAATAGGTCGCTCGGAAAACCCGCGAAGATATCGGCGGCCTTCATGCTCATGACGAGAGACCCGATCAGGAAGGCGCAGGCAAAGGCGAGCGCACCCATATTGATCGGCTGGATCGTGGCAATGACGAACATGCCGGCAAGCAGCAAGATCGACAGAATCTGGATATTCATAGCTTCCTCCCTTCGGCAACCTCCTCAGGTGCCGGTCCCCATTTTGATGAATGCATGATCAACTCCGCGCCGGTGCTACTCCCAAGCACCGAGGCGGGGGCAAGCGCCTCTCAGGAGGCCTTCTCGTAAAGATCCTTGAATTGGTCGCGCAGCAGGTTCTTCTGGACCTTGCCCATCGTGTTGCGCGGCAACTCCTCGGTGAAGATGACCCGCTTCGGCTGCTTGTAGCGCGCAAGGCGATCCTGCAGCGCCGCAAGCACCGCCTTTTCGTCCAGTATCACACCGCGCTGAAGCACCACGACCGCCGTCACCCCCTCGCCGAAATCCGGATGGGCAACACCGATCACCGCGCTTTCGACAACGCCGTCGAGCTGGTCGATCTCGTTCTCGACCTCTTTCGGATAGATGTTGTAGCCGCCGGAAATCACGAGGTCCTTGCCGCGACCGACGATATGGACATAGCCGTCCTCGTCGATCTTGCCGAGGTCGCCGCTGATGAAATAGCCGTCCTCAGTGAATTCGGCCGCCGTCTTTTCCGGCATGCGCCAATAGGCCTTGAAGACATTCGGCCCCTTGATCTCGATCATACCGGTCTCGCTAGGCGACAGCGTCGCGCCTGTGGCCGGATCGGTAATCCTCACCGTGACACCCGGCAGCGGGAAGCCGACCGTTCCGGCCCTGCGTTCGCCATCATAGGGATTGGAGGTGTTCATATTGGTCTCAGTCATGCCGTAGCGTTCGAGAATGGCATGACCGGTACGCTGCTGGAATGAGATATGTGTTTCCGTCAAAAGCGGCGCCGAGCCAGAGATAAACAGCCGCATGTTGGCGACAGTATCCCGGTCCAATCCTTCATGCTGAAGCAATCTGACATAGAATGTTGGCACGCCCATCATCAGCGTTGCCTTCGGCATCAGCGACAGGATCTCGCCCGGCTCGAACTTCGGCAGCAGGAACATCGATGCGCCGGCAACCAGCGTGACATTGGTCGCGACGAAGAGGCCGTGCGTGTGGAAGATCGGCAATGCGTGGATCAGCCGGTCGGCTGCGGTGACGCGCCAGTATTCGCGCAGCGCAAGTGCATTGGAGAGCAGATTGTCATGCGTGAGCATGGCGCCCTTGGAGCGACCGGTGGTGCCGGATGTGTAGAGGATCGCCGCGAGATCATCAGGAGCACGGGCGGCATCGATGAAGTCGGCGGGCTCCTCCCAGGCGAGATCCGTCAGCGATCCCACGCCATCCGCATCCAGCGTCTCGACGATCGCGCCATAGCGCTGCGCGAGTTTCTCGACCTCGGCGCGAGCCTTCGGCGAGACGACGACGAGTCGTGGCTCGGCATCGCCAATGAAATAGTCGAGTTCGGCAAGTGTGTAGGCTGTGTTCAGCGGCAGATACACTGCCCCGCAGCGCACGCAGGCGAGATAGAGCATCAGGGCCGTCGGGCTCTTTTCCACCTGAACCGCGACACGGTCACCGGGCCGGACACCGAGTGCATCGATGGCGCTGGCAAGCTGTCCCGAAATGCGCAGCGCATCCCCGTAGGTCCAGCGCTCGCCGCTGGCGGTCTCGATGAAAATGGCATCGTCGGACGTTGCGGACGCCCTGATGGCGTCGAACAGATGATTGCCCATAACTCCCCTCCTAAATCTGCTGCTCAGGTCTTTTGCATTTCGCCATGGCGTCGGCGGATCGGGTTACCGAGACCAGCCTCAAAGGCACCTGTCTCGGCCAGTTTCTTCACCTCCGGAGAGGCCGCGACCTCGCCGTGTTGCGCCAGGGCTTCGTGGTTTTTCTCGATATCATCCAGCTTGTAAAGATAGTTGACCATCAGTCCATGAGACTGGCGCATCGCCTTCTGGGACCGGTCGGCGAGAAAATTCAGCCGCTCCAGGCGGGCTCCGTTGCCGAGATGAAAACGGGCAACTGGATCGATCGGCCGTTTGCCATTGCCTTGTTCCTTGACGAAATAGCGTGCCGCCAGTGGCAAGAGCACAGCCTTGACGGCTTGCGATTGCTCGGGGTCATCCGCCCAGTCCGGCTCATCGAGCAGGGCCAAGGTTTCCAGCGCCTGCTCACTGAGCCCAGCATTCTCAGCCTTGCGCAACCGTGCCAGCCAGCCGGCGAAGCCCGGAACGGGCGACAATGTCACAAAGGTCTTCAGCCCCGGCAGATCTCGACGTAGATCTTCCACGACCTGCTTGATCAGGAAATTGCCGAACGAGATGCCGCGCAGCCCCTCTTGGCAATTGGAAATGGAATAAAAGACCGCCGTCGTCGCGTTCTGGGCGGCGATCGGAGACCGGCTTTCATCCAGAACATCCGTGATGGCGGCTGGGATCGCCGTGGTTAGCGCCACCTCGACGAAGATCAGCGGATCGTCGGCGAGACGTGGGTGGAAGAAGGCGAAGCAGCGGCGGTCTGGCGGAACCAGCCTTCGCCGCAATTCATCCCAGCCGGCAATCTCGTGCACGGCCTCGTATCTGATGATCCTCTCCAGAATATCAGCCGGCGAGGACCAGTCGATCGGCCGCAGTGTCAGGAAGCCGCGATTGAACCAGGAGCCGAAGAGATGGGCGAAATCGGCGTCAACAGCTCGAAACTGCTCCGTTGCGTCCTTCATGCCCAGCAGGCGCTCTCGCATCTCCACCAGTTTGGCTGTGCCCTTGGGCGCAAGGTTGAGCCTGCGCACCAGCTCCTGCCGGCGCGGCTCGGCGGCCTCGTGTAGTTCGATGAGCGTGTTCGAATTCTTGTCGCTGCGATAGCGGTCGATCGCCTTGTCCAGTTTGGCGACATCGGGACCGAACTGCTCATGCAGCATCAGCATGAAATCTCGCTGGCCGGCCGCGTCAAGCTGAGCCCAGCGCTGAAGGACTTCGGCGGCCAAGGCCATGCCCGAGGCTTCACCCCGGCTCGACAGAAGCATGTTGCACAGGGTTTCGAGCGTCGTCTCTGCTTGAACCGGCTCGGCGCGGGTGCCCACCGCGAGCAGCCTACGGCCGCGATCCGTGATGCTTTGCATCATGTCGCTGAAGAAGGAGATGCCTGCCATGTCAGTATCCTCCTGGCGAAGCGGGATTGGGGTGGAAACAGCCCTCCCAAGCGTTTCCAGTCCGTCATGATGGCGCCGATAGGCCGCGCTCATTTGTGTGCGACATATCTGTTGTGGTATCGTTCTTAAGTTATCTTGTGCGCAAAGTAAACAATCTTGCATACAAGAATTTAATTTTTGCATTGGAGAGCGTGGCAACCATGTCCGAGAATGTCGTTCAACGCCTGCGTGACGAGATCGAAAACGGCATCATTTCAAACGATTTCGCTCCCGGCGAGCGGTTGGACGAGGTGCAGTTGGCCACGCGCTTTGGCGTGTCGCGAACGCCGATACGCGAGGCGCTGATGCAGCTGAATGCAATCGGACTGGTGGAAATCCGTCCACGCCGCGGCGCAATCGTCATTGATCCGGGGCCACATCGCATTTTCGAGATGTTCGAGGTGATGGCCGAGATCGAGGGCATGGCTGGCTCATTGGCGGCGCGACGGCTGACGGACGCCGATCGCACGGCCATCCTGGCCGCCCACGCCGACTGCAAGCGCTCGTCCTCCGCCGGCGACAGCGACGCCTACTATTACGACAATGAGCGTTTTCACAGGGCGATCTATGCCGCCAGTCACAACGATTTCCTCTCGGAGCAATGCGTGGCGCTGCACCGCCGCCTGCAACCCTATCGGCGTCTTCAATTGCGCGTCCGCAATCGTGTCGCGACATCGTTTTCCGAGCATGACGCTGTTGTGGAGGCGCTTTTTGCCGGCGACGCGGAACGCGCGCGCACGCTTCTGCGCCAGCATGTCAGCATACAAGGGGAGCGCTTCAGCGATCTCGTATCGACTTTGTCGCGCCGATAGTCTCTCAGGGCCAACGCATCACTTCTTTGGCAGCGACACGGTGCCGGCTGTATCCAAAGCAGGAACTATGCCATGAAGCATGGACTATACACACAACATTTTTGAGCGGTGCGATCATGAAGAAAATCGGTTTCCTATCGTTCGGGCACTGGACGCCCTCGCCGCAATCGCAGACACGCTCGGCCTCCGACGCGCTTCTGCAGTCCATCGACCTTGCCGTCGCGGCTGAGGAGCTGGGTGCGGACGGGGCCTATTTTCGCGTCCATCATTTCGCGCGACAGCTCGCTTCGCCCTTCCCGCTGCTGGCGGCTGTCGGCGCCAAGACCAGTCGTATCGAGATCGGCACGGCGGTCATCGACATGCGCTATGAAAACCCGCTCTACATGGCAGAAGATGCAGGCTCGGCCGATCTCATCGCCGGCGGGCGTCTGCAGCTCGGCATCAGCCGTGGTTCACCCGAACAGGTCATCGATGGATGGCGTCACTTCGGCTATGCACCGCCCGAAGGCGAGAGCGAAGCCGACATGGCCCGGCGCCATGCGGAAGTCCTGCTCGATGTGCTGCAAGGCGAAGGCTTTGCACAGCCGAACCCACGACCGATGTTCCCCAACCCTCCCGGCCTGCTGCGGCTCGAGCCACACTCCGAAGGCCTGCGCGAGCGGATCTGGTGGGGCGCAAGCTCCAATGCCACGGCGCTCTGGGCGGCCAAGCTCGGGATGAACCTGCAAAGCTCCACCCTCAAGGACGATGAGAGCGGACTTCCCTTCCACGTCCAGCAGGCCGACCAGATCAGGGTATATCGTGAGGCATGGAAGGCGGCCGGCCACAAACGCGAGCCGCGCGTGTCGGTCAGCCGCAGCATCTTTGCGCTGGTGACTGATCGAGACCGTGCCTACTTCGGAAACGGCAATCAGGGTGAAGACAAGATCGGCTTCATCGACGATAAGACCCGGGCGATCTTCGGCCGTAGTTATGCTGCCGAGCCCGACGCTCTGATCAAGGAGCTGGCCCAGGACAAAGCAATCGCGGAAGCCGATACGCTGCTTCTCACCGTCCCGAACCAGCTCGGCGTGGAATACAACGCCCATGTGATCGAGGCGATCCTGACCCACGTCGCCCCGGCCCTCGGCTGGCGCTAACGCCAGCCATGAACTGAGGCTCGCCTGCCGGCGGGTCTCATTGGTCGAGATAGCGCTCTGTCAGGCGAGCCCACATGGCGGCCCCAACCGTCAGGCTTTCATCAGCGAAATCATATTTTGCGCTGTGCAGGATTGCCGAATTGACGCCATTGCCGAGGCGGAGAAAGCTGCCCGGTCTGTGTTCGAGATAGTGGGAGAAATCCTCACTGCCGGGAATGAGCGCGCAGGTGCCAACCTTGTCGATGCCGACCAGCTCCTCAGCAACAACGCGGGCAAATTCCGTTTCTTTTTCGGAGTTCACGACGACGGGATGGCCATGCGCGTAATCGATGACAACCTGCGCTCCATATCCGTCCGCCACCGCTTCCGACAACTTCCTGATCCGCGCTTCGAGGAGCTGGCGCACCTTCGGATCGAAGGAGCGGATGCTGAGCAGCATCTTCGCGCTTTCCGGAATAACGTTTGCCGCTTCGCCCGCATGGATCGAACCCACGGTAATCACCGCCGTCTGTGTCGGGTCGATGCTGCGGGAAACGACCGACTGCAAGGCAACCACGAGATTACAGGCGACGACGACCGGATCGATGGTCAGGTGCGGACGCGAGGCATGGCCTCCCTTGCCGGTGATGGTGATCTCGGCCGTGTCGGCTGCAGCCATCAGCGGACCGGAGCGCATCAGCCATGTGCCCTCGGGTGCACCGGGATGATTGTGCAGGCCGAAGATCGCGTCACATGGAAAGCGCTCGAAAAGACCATCATCGATCATCGCCTGTGCGCCGCTCTTGGCACCAGCCTCTTCGGCGGGCTGGAAGATCAGGTTCACGGTGCCGTTGAAGCGACGGGTGCGGGCCAGATATTCGGCCGCACCAAGCAACATCGTGGTGTGGCCATCATGACCGCAGGCATGCATCTTTCCCGGAACCCGGCTGGCATAAGGCTTGCCGGTCTGCTCGTTGATCGGCAGCGCATCCATATCGGCACGGATGGCGATGCTCTTTGTCCCGGCACCTGCCTTCAGGCGGGCGACAACACCATGGCCACCGACATTTCGGTGAACTTCGTAGCCCCAGGCCTCCAGCTTCTCAGCCACGAAACGGGCGGTCTCGGCCTCCTCGAAGGACAGTTCGGGATTGGCGTGAAGATGCTGCCGGATACCGGTGAGTTCGTCTTTCATCGGCTCGAAATCCGAGAGGCGGGCGAAGTCGTTGTCGAGGGTCATGGCTGTTCCAGTGGTTTGCATGAGCGGCATATCCGGCCTGTATGAGGCCGGCGATCTCGCATCTGATAGGGGGCCGTCGCGCTAGATAAAGCGCGACAGGAAGCTTCTGGTTCGTGGATGCTGGGGATTGCCGAGCACATCTTCAGGCTTGCCCTGCTCGACCACCTTGCCGCCATCCATGAAGACGACGCGATCGGCCGCTTCGCGGGCAAAGCCGATCTCATGGGTGACGACGATCATCGTCAGGCCCTGCTTGGCCAGATCCTTCATGGTGGCGAGCACTTCGCCGACGAGTTCCGGATCGAGCGCGGATGTCGGCTCATCGAAGAGCATCAGCGTCGGCTTGATTGCCAGTGCCCGGGCAATCGCCACCCGCTGCTGCTGGCCGCCGGAGAGCTGGCGCGGATAGTTATCGGCCTTGGCCGAAAGCCCGACCCGCTCCAGGAGGACGCGCGCATTCTCGATCGCCTTGGCTCGGCTTTCGCCATGGATGCCGACCGGTGCCTCGATGATGTTCTGCAGCACCGTCATGTGCGGATAGAGATTGAACTGCTGAAACACCATGCCGATCTTGCGCCGCTGCAGGGTAATCGCATGGCTGGAGAGGCGCTCCAGCCGGCCCTTGCGAAAGCGATAGCCGATCTGCTCCCCATCCACCTCGATCGATCCGCGGTCGATGGCTTCCAGGTGGTTGATGCAACGCAGGAAGGTCGATTTTCCGGATCCGGACGGTCCGAGAATAACCACCACTTCGCCCGGCGCGACATCGAGATCGATGCCTTTCAGAACTTCGAGGTGATCGAAAGACTTGTGGACGTTACGGGCGCGGACAAGCGGCGCCACGGTCGCGATCGCGCTCATTGGCCTTCCTCCTGTGCTACCAGCTGGGACGGGGTCGGTGCAGCCAGTGCAATTTCCTTCATAGGCTTGGCGCCGCCGGAACGGCGCTCACCACGGCCGTAATAGCGCTCGATATAACTCTGGCCGACATTCAGCACCGAGGTGATCAGCAGATACCAGATGACGGCGACCAGCAGCATCGGCACGACTTCGAAGGTGCGATTATAGATCGACTGGACCGAATAGAGCAGATCCGCCATGGCGATGACGCTGACGAGAGAGGTCGCCTTGATCATGCTGATCAACTGGTTGCCGGTGGGTGGCACGATCGAGCGCATGGCCTGCGGAATGATAATGCGGCTGAGCGCGCGGGCACGTGTCATGCCGAAGGCCTCGGCGGTCTCGAATTGCCCTTTGTCAACGGACAGCAGGCCTCCACGGATGATCTCCGCCATATAGGCCGCCTCGTTTAGCGCCAGCCCGGCGATCGCCGCCGTCATCGGGCTGATGACCGAATTCGTATCCCAGCTCACGAAGGTCGGGCCGAAGGGAATGCCGATCGACAGCGTTGGGAACAGGGTCGAAAGATTATACCAGAAGATCAGCTGGACCAGCAGCGGCGTGCCGCGGAAGAACCAGATGAACAGGGAGGCCAGCGAATTCGCCAGCCGATCCTTCGACAGTCTGGCGACTGCCAGCAGCAGGCCGAGCACGATGCCGAACGCCATGGCGACGACCGTCAGCCCAAGCGATACGTAGAGGCCGCTGATGACGGTTGGATCGAAGAAATAATGCGCCACGACCGACCAGCCGAAATTCTCGTTGCCGGCGACCGACCAGGCGAAGTAGGCCGCAACCGCCAGCGTGACGACCCAGGCCGCCAGGCGGCCCATCGGGAAAGGGCTGTGGGCGTTGGCCACATCCCGGGTATTCGCATCGCCGACCGGCGATGCGATCTTGTCGGTCGCGGTACTCATTTCGGCAACGTCCCGCCGAGGTTGATGCCCGGCTCCTTGATCATGTTGTTCTCAAGGCCCCACTTCTTCATGATCGCGGCATAGGTGCCATTGTCCATCAAAAGCTTCACGGCATCCCGCAGCACCGGACCGAGCGGCGAACCCTTCGGTACCACCGCACCCTGGTAGAGATCCTCGAAGCCGTTCTTCTGGCCGACGCCCGTTAGTTCAAGCTGTCCGTTTGCCTGCGTAACGAAATAGGTGAGCGGCGCCTGAGAGGAGAAGAAGGCATCCGATCGCTTCGAACGCACGGCAAGGATGGAGCTCGGCTGATCGGTAAAGGACTGAACCTCGATTGCGCCCTTGCCGTCGGCCTTGCACTTCTCGGCCTGGACCTGAATCACCTTCTCGGCGGAACCGCCGGCCATGACGGCGATGCGCTTGCCGCAGGCCGTGTCAAGCGAGGTGATACCTTTCGGATTGCCCTTCTGGACGGAGAAAACGACAAACTCCTGAACCCAGTCGACGAAATCATTCGCCTCTTCGCGGCTCTTGAAATCGCCCACCGGGCCGAAGGCAAACTGATAGCGGCCGGAATTGACACCCGCGAGCAGCGCGGGAAGACCGCCGACCGTCTCATGCGTGATCTTCACGCCGAGCACCTCGCCGATGGCATCGGTCAGATCGGCGCTTGCGCCGGTCAGTTCCGTGCCGGTGACGATCTCATAGGGAGGAAACGAACCATTGTTGACGGAAATCATCTTGCCGGCCGTGCGGATGCTCTCGGGCAGCTTGGCCCGCAGCTCCTCGTTCACCGACAGCTTTGGAAGGCCGGCATCCTGCGCGAACGCGGAACCCGAGATCATCAGGCTTGCCAGGGCAAGGTAGGTTACTTTCTTCAACGACATGCTCGTTCCCCTTTTTGGTTTGTATTCCTTAAGCGTCAGCCGGCAACCTTGGCGTCGATGCGGCTGCCATCGGTGTCGAACTGAAAGAGCTCCTCCGGCGTCAACAGCCGGGGCAGGATACCCTGCACGTGCAGCTCATTGGCGAAATCATGGATCATGGTGCGATTGATCGCAAAGCCACTCGCATCCCAGCCCTGCGGCAGCTCGACCGATGACTTTAGAAGTTCATCGAACATCCAGGGCGTGGTCTCGGCATATTTACGCCGTTTGCTCAGCCACATGCGCTGGGATTCATCGATCAGCGCACTGAGTTCGGCAATCACCCAGGGATGTTCGGCAACGACATCGGCCTTCAGGCCGATGAGATGCATGCCGGGGACATAGCCGACCTCATCGAAATATCGGCGCTCGGCACCACGAAAATCGGAAAGAACCTGCCGGAAGGGCGAACCCTCCGCGAAATAGCCGTCCGGCATGAACGGCGTGAAGATCGCATCCAGGCCGCCATCCCTCAGAAGGTCGACCATCGGCCGCTCGCCGGGCGCAGCCTCGATGCGGCCGGGACGGCCGAAGCCGTCGAGACGATCGACGATCGGATGTGCCTCGGTCAGCCGCCCCGCATACCACATGGCATCCTCGACACCCACGCCCTCGCGGCGGAGCGCTGCCCGGGTCCAGGTATTGCCGGAATCGCGCCAGCCGGTGACGCCGACGCGCCTGCCCGCCAGATGGCCTAGCTCGGTAATCGGGCTATCCTTGGTCGTGATGACGCAGCGGTGGCGAAAGCCGCGCATGATGAAATTCGGAATACCCACGACGCTTTCGTCGCCATCGATGCGAAGCTGCGTATAGCGGCTGAACGACATTTCCGCCGCATCATAGGCGTCACTCTTTCCGACATGAGAAACGAGGGTACCGATCCTGTCCACCTTGATGTCGAGCTTTGGAGAAGAGACGTCGCCGAGGACGAGCGGCGTCATGTAGTCCCAGTCACGAAGGGCAAGGCGGAGAGTCAGAGGCATGGACATTCACTCGCTGAAATCTTGTTTTCGAAGTGAATAAATGTTCAAATAAAGCCGATCAAATGTTATTACGTTATTGAACATTAAAAATGGCGCGAAAATGAGCGAAGACAAAAGTGCGGGATGGTTTGCCGAAAAATTGAGCGACAGGACCATTCGGGGAATCGCCATTGGAACCAGTGCGTTGATCCGCGCCGGCGCCCTGCCGGTCGGCACGAAGCTGCCTCCTATCCGCGATCTCGCCTTCGAGCTCGGCATCAGCCCCGCCACCATCTCGGAAGCCTGGAGCGAACTCAGGCGCCAGAAGATCATCAGCGGGCGTGGCCGCAACGGCACCTGGGTCAGCGGCGATCGCTTCGTCGCCAAGCCGGCGCGACTTGCAAGCAACGGACATTATGGCGAGGACGTCCTCGACCTCACCGCTGCCGTACCGGACGTCAGCCTGCTCCCGAAACTGGCGGAAGCAATGGCCTACGGCGCATCGGCCGAAAACCTCAACAGCTATGAACGCAACCGCATCCTGCCGGAGCTGGAGGCGGCGATGCGCAAGACCTGGCCTTACGAGCCGGAAGCGTTTCTCGCGACAAATGGCGGCTATAACGGCGTCTATACGCTGGCGCATGCCTTGATCGCGCCCGGAGAAACCGTCGCCATCGAAGACCCGACGGGCATGCGTCTTCTGGATATTTTCGAAGATCGCGGTGCGCGAATCATTCCCGTACAGTGCGATTCAGAAGGGCCACTGCCCTCATCCTTGCAGGCGGCGATGGAACAGCGGCCCGTGGCCTTCATCTTCCAGCCGCGCCTGCATTCAGTCACCGGTCAGACCGTCAGCCGGCAACGCATGGACGCTCTGGAGCGCATCCTCAGAGACACCGATACTTTAATCGTCGAGGATGATGGCATGGGCGATATCTCCGCCGCACCGCGCCACTCGCTCGGGCACCGGTTTCCCGATCGGGTGATCCACATCTTCTCGTTTTCGAAGACGCATGGGCCGGATCTGCGTCTCGCCGTACTCTCGAGCTCGCGGGCAATTGTCGAACAAATCCAGTCCTACCGGAGCTTCAGCGCCGGCTGGACGAGCCGCATTCTGCAAGCCGCGACCGCCTGGCTGCTGCGTGACGAGGCAACGCAGGATACGCTGCATCGCGCGCGCGCCATCTATCAGACCCGACGCGGCAACCTTATCGGCGCCTTGCGAGACAGAGGCGTCGACGCGGCACAAGGCCACGGCCTTTGTGCCTGGATTCCCGTTTCGTCCGAACCCTTCGCGATGGTGACCTTGGCTGCGCGCGGCATCGCCGTTCATCCCGGCGCTAAATTCTCCAACCTGCCGAGCAACCACCTGCGCGTTGCAACTGCCACCCTCACAGACCGCTGCGAGGAGGTTGCAAGCTCGATTGCGCTGTCCGCTGTTTATGACTGAGGCCGTCTGCAACAAAGGACGAAACGCCGATAAAGCAGGGTGCGCAACCGGTTTCTCAGATCAGCCGTCTGTCGCTGGGCAGCGGCAATCGGCTGATGAGAGCCGATTTCTATACCCTCGAAACCTGCGGCTTCGATCAGTGGCGCAAGTCTTTCCACGGTGAGGCCGGCACCAAACGGCAACCGTCCCATGATGCTCCGATGCCGGTCGCTCATCGCGCCGTCGTAGTGGGGATCGATCCCGGCGATGCGGTCGATCAGGCCGATGGCGAAAGAGGCGAGCCTTCCGATAAATGTCGGTTTTGCCCAATCGCCGTCAAAGATCAGCAGTTTCCCGCCCGGCTTCAGAACCCGATACCAGTCTGCAAATGCCTGCTCCGGCTCCGTCAGCGTCCAGACAAGATGACGGCAGACGACGGCATCATAACGCGCATCCGGTTCCATCGTCCGTTCCGCATCAGCGAGGATGAAACGCACGCTTTCCCGCTTGGCATGTTTGCGGCGGGCAACCGCAAGCATCGCCTCGGAAAAATCGAGCGCCGTCACCTGATGTCCAAGGGAGAGCAATACGTTGGTCACCTCGCCGGTGCCGCAGGCAAGCTCGAGCACCTTCAGCGGCTCGCTGTCGAGACCGCGCTGAACCGCAGCTGCCCAGGCATTCAGTTCCGGCCCAGGGGGAATACGATGGCCGAAAGCGAGGTCGAAGGTTTTCGACCGTTCCGACCAGTATTCGCGAATATCTTCCTTCAGATGATGATTGCGGCTCTGCATGTTTACGACGCCTTGACCTTGGCGCCTTCGGGCTGAGCGTCATCGATGACCCGCAATGGCCGGCGCGGGGCAGCCGTCGCCCGGTAGCGGATGAAGCAGCCGCCGTCGCTATCGTGCTCTACCTCGACATCCACACCAAACACATCGCGGATGCATTCGGCCGTCAGCACCTCACGCGGCGTACCGAGCGCCACCAGTCGCCCGCTATTCATGACGGCAAGGCGGTCACAGAACATGGCGGCATGGTTCAGATCATGCAGGGCCGCGACCACGGTCAGATCCTGCCGGCGCACGAGATCCAGAAGGCCGATCTGGTGACCGATGTCGAGATGGTTTGTCGGCTCGTCGAGGAGCAGGATCTTTGGCTGCTGCGCAAGTGCGCGGCCAATGTGCAGCCGTTGGCGTTCTCCACCCGAAAGCGTGCTCCACAGCCGGCCAGAAAGATGGAGCATATCGACATTGGCGAGGGCGGCCTCGACGATCGCATCATCCGTCGCCGACCAGGGCGATAACGCCCCAAGATAGGGCGTACGGCCGAGTTCAACGGCCTGTCTGGCCGTAATCCGCTCGCCAGTGTCTGCCTGTTGCTCCACCAGGGCCAGACGCCGGGAGAGTTCGCGCCGTCCGAGAGCACGGATCGGCGTGCCGTCCACAAAAATCTCCCCGGTCTTCGGCTTGCGGATGCCGGAGAGCATCATCATCAGGCTCGTCTTGCCGGAGCCATTCGGCCCGATGATCCCAAGAAATTCGCCGGTGCGGACGTCCAGCGATATGTCCCGAACGATAGCTTGCCCACCGGCATTCCACGAAACATTCCTTGCGGACAGGGTCATGCGCGCGCCCTCTTCTGGCTCAAGATCAAGGCGAAGGCGGGCGCGCCGACAAGCGCGGTGATCACGCCGATCGGCAGAACCTGGCCGTGGATCAGCGTGCGCGACAGGATGTCGGCCGCGATCATGAAGATGGCGCCGATCAGGGCTGCTGCCGGCAGAAGCACACCATGGCGGACACCCACCAGCATTCGCGCCGCGTGCGGGATGACCAGCCCGACGAAGCCGATGGAGCCGACGATCGACACCATGACGGCGGTCATCATCGCGGATGTGCCGACGAGCACGAGATAGGTGCGTCGCACCGAAATGCCGAGCGAGGCGGCCGATTCCAAGCCGAAGGTAAACGCATCCAGCGACCGGGCATGCCAGAGGCAGATGACGAGCCCCAACAGCGCAGCGGGAATTGCCAGCCAGGCATCCGGCCAGCGCACACCGGAGAGATTGCCGAGCAGCCAGAACATGATGCCGCGCGCTTGCTCGGCTGTCGCCGCCTTGGTGACGATGAAGGAGGTGAGCGCGTTGAAGAGCTGCGAGCCCACGACCCCGGCCAGAATGATCGCGGCCGTCCCACGCCCCGCCCTGACGGCCAGCAACGCGACGAGAGCGAAGGCGACGAGCGCACCGAGGAAAGCTCCCATCGGCATCGTCAGGGCGCCCGCACCCAGACCGAGGATCGCGACACCGACGGCGCCGGTGGAGGCGCCGGCGGAAATGCCGAGAATGTAGGGGTCGGCCAGCGGGTTGCGCAGCAGCGACTGCAGCACAACACCGGACAGGGCAAGTGCCGCCCCGCAAGAGGCTCCAACGACTGCGCGGCTCAGCCGATAGCTCCAGACGATGCCCTCGTCGATCGGCTCGAGCGGGTAACCGGCGCCCCAAAGCCGATTGGCCACGGTCTTGGCGACGGTCTCAAACGGGATCGAGGTCTCGCCGATCGCCGCACCCAGCCAGAGCGCGGCAACAAGAATGGCGAGCGCCAAGGCGATTGTACCCGTTCGCCCGATCGATGAAAGAGCGCGGCTCACTGTGTCAGGCCGGCCGCTGCGATGGCATCAGCAAGCGCCTCTATGCCTTCGATCGTACGGATTGTCGGGTTCATCGCCTGCGCATCCATCTCGAAGACATGGCCACTTTTGACGGCGGGCATCAGGCTCGCGACAGGGTCCTTTTCCAGGAATTTGCGCTTGGCCTCCGCGCTGTCCAGCGGATAGCGGCGACGCTCCATCGCAGCCGCCACGATCATGGTTGGATTGGCCTTGGCAATCGTCTCCCAGCCGACCGTCGGCCATTCATCATCGGTCTCGATGATATTCTTGATGCCGAGCGCCGACATGATGTAGCCCGGCGCGCCATTGCGGCCGGCAACATAGGGATCGGCATCCTTGGCGCTGGAGAACCAGAAGACGGCGGAAAGCTTGCCCTGTGCGGAAGAAACCTTGGCGCGGGCTGCCGCTTCGCGCCGCTTCAGATCAGCGACCACTTCCTCGCCTTTGTCCTGCACATTGTAGATCTTCGCGAGATCGCGGATCTCCTGATAGACGAGATCCATAGTGAAGACCTGATGGCGGACGCCATCGCTGGAGCCGGAGTTCTCCTTACCGACGCAATCGGACGGCGAGGTATAGACCGGGATACCCAGCTCCTCGAACTGTTCCGGCTTGGCGACCACGCCTTCCGGTCCCACCTGCCACTGGAACTGAACAGTCACGATATCCGGCTTCTTTCCGACGACGCTTTCGAAGCTTGGATCGTTGTCGGCAAGGCGCTCGATCTTGGCGTTGACGCCCTCATAGCCCTTAAGAACCGGTCCGACCCAGACTGCGGTGCCGACCACCTTGTCGGCAACACCGAGGCTATAGAGGATTTCCGTTGTGCTCTGGCCGATAGAGACCGTGCGCGACGGCGCCTTCTGGATGGTGATCTGCCGGCCGCAGTTCTGGAGCTTAAGAGGGTAGCTGGTTTCCGCAGCTCCCGCCTGCCCCGGCAAGCCGGCGACGATCAACGACATCGCGAATAGGCCGGCGCGCAATGGCCGCTTGAAAATGGTCTTCATCATAATTCCCCGAAGTGATGTGAACGCCGCCCGAAAAGGGCGGTGGTGAAAGTCAGAATGCCCAACAGGCATTCCGAGCGGTCGAATGATCGTCAAAATTCGGGGAAGGCAGCGTATCAAGGCGCTGCGAAGCGTAAAGGATGGTCATGTCCTGCTCCTGTTTCGGGCATCCCCGCCCGTGACAATGGATAAATCTTCGACGGCAGGTCTCCTGGCTTACGGATATCAGTCGTCCATCTGCCTTCCCGCGCCTGATCGGCGCAGTGGCATGGCGCCTTTCGGCACCACGAGGATGGACGGCAATCCGCTTACAGTTGCGGGGGCAGCCACGGTCTTGGTCCCTTTTGGGTCGTCCTCACCGTGTTCCCTATTAATCCCCTCGGAGTCATCGTTGGGGAACCGTCAAGTCCAGTTATGCCAAGCACGACGCTTGCGTCAAGCCGCGAGGACGCCAACTTGAAAATAGCCCTCGCGGCCAAGCCTCCCGCCGTCATCGATCTGGATATCATGATAAACTTTAATAGTTACGTAATAACATTACGTTCGCTATCAAACTTTCTGACAGCTGTCCAGTTTGCACGATCCGTTTTATGAAATGCTGTGAAATAGTAGCCGAGACCTGCATGACCAAGCAGCGCGATAGGTGACGCTGCCTGCCGGTTCAGCGCAGACATGATGATCCGGCTACGGATATCTCGGGCTTGATTTCATGCGAAACCGGGATTGCGGCGCAGTGATACTAAGTTCACTCCCTTGGAAGGCCCTCCGGCCGGAGATGCCTCTTGAGTGCGGCGATGCGGAAGATGGCGTTCGGAGCGCCATATCCCCGGTAGTCATTGCGCTGAACGATCTCGAAGAAGAAGCCTTCACCGAAGGTGCCGCTATAGAGCTGAAAGAATTCACCGTGTTCGTCGCGGTCATAGAGAATGTTCTCCGCCTTCAGCCGCTCGGTCAGTTCCGGATCGAGACCGAAGCGCGCTTCGACGTCATCGTAGTAATTAGGCGAGATGGGCAAGGGCTGAAAACCGTTCTTCCGCAGCACTTCGGCCGTCTTGAAGATGTCGTCGGTCTGGAAGGCTAGGTGCTGCACACCAGAGCCGAACTTTTCCGCGATGAAGTGACCGGCCAGCGTACGGCGGTTCTCCGCACCGTTCAGCGTGATCCGCAGCGTGCCCGCGTCATTTTCCACCACCTGGCTGCGCACCACGCCGGCCGGATCGATGATATCGACCATCGGCGTCTTCCGTGTCTCAAAGATCGACGTATAGAACAGCAACCAGGTCAGCATTTCCTCATAGGCGACTGTCTGGGCAATATGGTCGACGGTGCGTAGCCCAGCGGGCTGGACTGCGGCTTTGTCATCAAAAGGAATGAAGTCGATCTCGGAAAAATGCCCGAGATCGGTCTTGTCGTCGAGGAAATAGATGAGACCACCGCCAACCCCACGGATCGCCGGTACGTCGAGTTCGCCCTCTGCGACTGGCTGGCTGAACGGTTCCGCATCGAGCGCCCTGGCGCGCGCCAAAGCTGCTTCCGCGTCGTCAACAACAAGTGCCACCGCATAGGCCAAAGTGCCGTGCACGGCGAAGGAGGAATTGGCAAATCCCCCATCGTCGGTGTTGACGAGAATGCGGATATCACCCTGTTGAAAGAGGCTCACCGTCTTCGTCCGGTGCATGGCGACTTTGCGGAAGCCGAGCGTGCGCAGAATGCCGATGAGATCGTCTGCGTCCTCTTCGTCGGCGGAAAATTCCACGAAACCAACACCTTTGACGGAAACCCGATCAGGCATGGAGGCAACGGTGAGACCGCCGGCATTGGGGTTGCGGCGCACCTGGTCGCCGAGATAGATCAGCGATCGATGACCATCGGCGGAAATCGCCCGCGACGAGCCGCCACGAAACTGGTCGTTGAAGATTTCCAGCGAGAAATAGCCGTCATAGCCGGTTTCGGCGACAGCCGTCGCAAAGGCCGTTACGGGTAGGTCACCCTCGCCCGGCATGTTGCGGAAATGCCGACTCCAGTAGAGCAGGTCCATGTCGATGAGCGGCGCATCCGCCAGCTGAACGATGAAGATCTTGTCCTTCGGAATAGAGCGGATCGAATTGATGTCGATCTTGCGCGACAGCGTGTGAAAGCTGTCGAGGATCAGGCCAATGTTCGGATGATCGGCGCGGCGCACGATCTCCCAGGCGTCGCGGTGGTCGTTGATGTGCCGGCCCCAGGCAAGCGCCTCATAGCCAACCTTCAGGCCGCGTTTCGCGGCGCGCTCGCCGAGCTCATGGAAATCGGCCGCCGCACGGTCGATACCGCCGAGCGAGGCCGGCGAGACATTCGAGCAGACCAGCACGAGATCGGTGCCAAGTTCCTGCATGACATCGAACTTGCGTTCAGCCCGGTCGAAGGTCCGAGACCGAAGCGGCTCCGGCATACCCTCAAAATCGCGGAAGGGCTGGAAGAGCGTGATCTCCAGCCCGTGGTCACGCACCATCCGCCCGACATCGGCCGGACTGCCGTCGAAAGCCAGGAAATCATTTTCGAAGATTTCCACTCCGTCGAAACCCGCCCGCGCGATCGCTTCAAGCTTCTCCGGTAATTCCCCACTGATCGATACAGTCGCAATCGACGTCTTCATTGTGGTCAAACCTCCGTGTCGAGCTGGATGCGGATACCGCACGCCTCGTGCCGGTCGTCGACAATCATTGGTCGATATCAATGATAACTGCAAATACCAAAATATACGACATACATAACTTGATGTTAATTTTGCGCCGCCGCCTTCATCTCCGTGCGCAGCAGTTCGATAAACTCTTCGGCGAAGACGGAAAGCACGACATCGTTGCGGTATGCCGCATAGGTGCGAAAGGTGGTATCCGCCTCGATCTCAAGGCATTTGACTCCGCGCACGCCACCACCAGCGACCGTGAACTGATCGATGATGGCAATGCCCAGTTCCTCCGCCACGAGCGCGCAAACAGTCGTTCCGAACCGGGCCTTAATCTTCATCTTGTAGTTCAAGTCACGGCGCCGGAAGATTTCAGTCATCACGCGCCCGTATGGATCGTTCGGATCGATCCCGATCAACGTATGCTTGACGATCTCCTCGGGAGAAATGCTCTCCTTCTTGGCCAGCTCGCTATTTTCCGGCACGACACAGAGCAGCCGTCCGGTCGCCAGCGGCGCAAAATGGACGATCGCATGCTCGATGAACGAGCTGATCGCCACCACCTCGCCGCGCCCGACAAGGAGGTAGTCGATAGCTTCCTCGATCTTCAGGATGTTGATGTCGACATCGAGCTCCGGATAGCGGCCCCTGATCCCGGCAATCGATTTCGGCACCATGACGTTGGCGATGCTCGGAACCGAACCGACGCTGAGAAGCCGGTTGTCGCCTTTACCGAGCCGATCGACCGCGAACTGGAGATCCTCGACCTGGCGGTAGACAGTATCGAGAAGGCCGAAAATATGCCGCGCCTCCGGCGTCGGCACATAGCGTCCATGGCTGCGGTTGAAGAGCCGCACATTCAGCGAATCCTCTGTGTATTTCATCAACCGGCTGATACCAGGGGCAGAAACACCAAGCAGGTTGGCCGCACCGGCAATGGTGCCGGTAATCATGATCGCACGGATCACTTCGATCTGGCGGAGCGTCAACATCGTCGCGGCCCTCTCCCGAGTCAGACACTGAGATTTCCGGCACGATCCTATGGGCAGTCCGTTAAATCAATGGTTTCGCGCGGCTCTAACAGCTTCGCAGCGCCGCTTTCCCCTATTCCGCGGCCTCCGTCCAATTCAGCGCCCGGCGGCACGCTTCGATCGAGGCCTGTTCGATACCGGCATAATGATCGAATTCGTTGAGCACGCTCGTCCCGAGCTCCGCCTCGAAATGCAGCTGATTAGGGCTGGCAGCAAATTCATGCTGCGCATCGTCGCCGAGATTCGACTGGAAGATACCCGCTGCACTCACCGGCAGGAAGTCCTCGTAAACGATGGGATCGAACTGCACCAAACCATCGGCGATCCATTGTTCGAGATTGTCGTCGGTCCGGTTGCCTGCCTTGCGACCCTTCTCCGTCAGCGAGTAGCTGAAATAGCCTAGCTCTTGGGCGCGGATCTCTTCCCAATTGTCCGGGAATCTTTCGAAGGCCTTGGCGAGTGCCGCCTCGTATTCCCTGGCATTCGAACCATCGCCAGCCGGCCGAACGATCCCACGGGAATCCGTGAGGAGCGCGTCATAGAGCGCGCGGCCCTTGGGGGTCAGCGCGATGCCGCGCTGTTCGATCTCGCCGAAGCGGGCGGTGTGCGAACCGGCCTGCCAGGAACCATCCTCCGCACAAAAGGACACCGGCTCTTCGAGCGCCTTGAAGGAGGTCTGGCGCAACAGGATCGGGCATTGGTGGGTCGGCGGCCCCTCGACCACGGCTTTCGGCACGATACCATGCCCTGGCATGCGGGCCTGGACGAGATCGATGTCGAGCGTGCGCGGCGTCAGGTGATTGATATGCGGCCCCTTGAAGGAGACGACGTCGGCGATCAGACGGTGAGCATCGTGCAGGCGATGATAGAGCTCGGCACTGACATTGGCGCGATCATGCCAACGGAAAGTTTCGAGGACTTCGGAAACGAAACGGTCGGCATCGCCCTGCCCGAGTCCCCCGTCCTTCTCGGCTTTTTCGGCGAGCGCGATCGCGCCTTCGGTGAAGATCCGCCGGCCGGCAAGGACGGCCTCCGCCTCGGCGCGCAACATCTCGTTCGCAATCAGATCGAGCCGGAGAAGCGACGTGAAGACGCGGAAGGGATTGCGCTTGAGGGCGGCCTCGCCGACGGGGCGAAAGGCGGTCGAATGCACCGGCACACCCGCCGTCGAAAGATCGTAGTAGCCGACCGGATACATGCCCATCACCGCAAAGATCCGCCGCATCATGGCAAGTTCGGCGGCAGTGCCGAGGCGGATGGCGCCATGCCGCTCCTCGGAGATCCGCGCAAGCGAATCTGTCTCGTCAAGGCGCTCCTGAAACTCGGGGTTCGCGGCCAGCGTTTCCGCATTGACCTCCGACACCAGCTCCATCAGCGTGCCATAGGCCGGCACTTCCTTGCGATACATGTCCGACATGGCGGCGGAGAATGCGTGGCGAATTTCATCGGGGGAAACATGCAACCTGGTCACGGGCATTCTTTCTTGCGAGCGAGTTCATTCCTTTTCCGCACAATATTGCTTGTTGCAATCATTGTCTCATGACATTCTTGGCTGAGTTGATGCGTTTTGAGAATGAATATGCGCCGCAGCCTGGTTCCTGATATCGCCAATCTTCAGGCTTTCGAGTGTGCCGCACGGCATGGCAATTTCACCCGGGCGGCTGAGGAGCTGAACCTCACCCAAAGTGCCGTGAGCCGGCAGATCCATGCGCTCGAAGAACAAACCGGGCTACTGCTGTTCGAGCGCGTGCGCCGGCGGGTCATCCTCTCCGAGCCGGGAAAACGCCTGCTATCCGAGGTGCAGCGCCTGCTTGCTCAGTCAGAACAGCTGATGATGCGGGCGGTCGCTTCGGCCGACAAGGATGAGTCGCTCACCATCGCGACGCTTCCGACCTTCGGTGCGCGCTGGCTGATGCCGCGCCTGCCGGATTTTCTGGCCAGCCATCCCTCGCTGGCGTTGACGGTGGGCTCGCGTTCAGAACCCTTCGATTTCGATCAGGAAGATTTCGACCTCGCCATCCATTATGGCCAGCCTAGCTGGGCGAAGGCGACATCGACTTTTCTCTACAGCGAACTTGTGCAGCCCGTCGCAAGCCGAAAAGTCGTCGAGAAATTGCTGGCGCAAGCCCCAGCCGATCTTGCCGACGCGCCGCTGCTCCATCTTACCACCCGCCCGCGCCTCTGGTCGCAATGGTTCGAAACCAATGGGGTGACGACGGATAACGGTTTTCGCGGCAACCGCTTCGATCAGTTTTCGATGATCATCGGCGCGGCCCTCGCCGACATGGGGGTCGCGTTACTGCCTTCACACCTGATCGAGGAGGAGATTCGCGCGGACGCGCTAGTCCCGGTCTTCGATCTGCCGATGGCCACCGAATTCAGCTATTATGTCGTGCTGCCCGAAGGACGCCAGAGCAACGGGGTGGCGAATACCTTCAAGGATTGGCTGATCAGTCAGGCCAACACTGCTACAGAAGTGCTTACTGGTTGAACAGAACTCCCGATCAGACAGCCTTGCCGCGCGGTGAACGGGCCATCAGCCGGGCATAGGCGATTGCCGAAAGCATATTCACATGATTGGCCTTGCCGGTTCCGGCAATGTCAAAAGCCGTGCCGTGGTCGACGGATACGCGATCGATCGGCAGTCCCAGCGACACGTTGACGGCGGTCTCGAAGGCGACGAGCTTGATGGGGATATGACCCTGATCGTGATACTGCGCGATAACGAGGTCGAAAGCGCCATTATAGGCGCGCGCGAATACTGTATCGGCCGAAATCGGACCGACGACATCGATCCCCTTCGCTTGCGCCTGCTCGACGGCCGGCACCAAGAACTCCATGTCCTCGGTGCCGAACAGGCCGTTTTCGCCGCAATGCGGATTGAGACCGGCAACGGCGATGCGCGCCGTCTTGCCGAGTCGTAGGAAGTGATTGTGTCCGGCCTCGATGGTCGCCAGCACCCGCTCCGTCCTCGCCCGTTCGATTGCGCCTCTTAACGAGACATGGGTCGAGACGTGAATGGTGTTCAGCCGCTCCGAAGCGAGCAGCATGAACGAGCTCTTCGAACCCGTCAGATGCGCCAGCAAGCCGGTATGACCGTCGAAATGATGGCCGGCGAGGTTCATCGCCTCCTTGTTGATCGGGGCCGTGACGATGACGTCGGCCGCGCCCGACATGGCA
This sequence comes from Rhizobium sp. RCC_161_2, assembly GCF_041355235.1. Classification (NCBI taxonomy): domain Bacteria; kingdom Pseudomonadati; phylum Pseudomonadota; class Alphaproteobacteria; order Hyphomicrobiales; family Rhizobiaceae; genus Rhizobium; species Rhizobium sp. RCC_161_2. The sequence goes on from NZ_JBFUPL010000001.1 coordinate 907,020, forward strand.
AGATCCACGGCGCGGCTGATATAGCGCACCGAGGCGTCACCCGCGACCGGACTAACCTTGCCGATCTCAGGCAAAGGCGCGCCGAGCGCCACTTCGTCGACCGCAATTCTGCCGGGGCCGGCAATATCCGCCAGCGCGAACACCAGCCCGGTCGCGGCGACCCGATCGGCGCGCTCAAGCGCTTCGATATTGCCGACGATCACGAAATCGCGGCGTTCTTCCTCCGGCATCGCCGCCAGCGCCTTGACAATCACTTCCGGGCCGACGCCTGCGGGATCGCCCAGCGTCACCGCGACTTTCGCATTCCTGTCCATCAGTCCCATTCCCTTTCGGCGGCACGCGCTCAGAAGGCGGCTTCGTAGATCGAGCGAATATCGGCGCGCGACAGCTCACGCGGATTATTATCAAGCAGCCGACGGATGGCAAACGCATCGTCCGCCATGGCGTCGAGATCATCTTTCGGGACGCCGAGGCCGGAGAGCGTCATTTCGATGCCAAACTCGGCACAGAAGGCGTAGGCAGCATCGAAGACCGACTGGATACTATCCGATGCCCCGCGCCCGAGCGCATCCATGACGGCCTTTGTCTTCTCTGGAACGGACGGCGTGTTGAAGGCGAGTACATGCGGAAAGATCAGTGCATTCGCCGCACCATGGGCGATATGCCAACGCGTGCCGAGCGGATAGGCAAGCGCATGTCCGTGGTCTGGATCACCCACGACCTAGCGCTGATCGCCGGCCTCGTCGATCGCGTTGCCGTACTCTATGCCGGCACCGTCGTCGAGGATGCGCCGGTCGACGAACTCTACGCCCATCCGAGCCACCCCTATACGCACGGTCTGCTGGCCTCGATCCCGAAGCTTTCGGATGCGCCGGCAAGCCGGCTGAGTTCGATCGGCGGAACGCCGCCGGAACCCGGCCGCCGACCCAAGGGATGCCCATTTGTACCGCGCTGTCCACTGGTGGAATCCATCTGTCACGAGGGTGTGCCGAAGCTCGAACCATTGAACGGAAGCGGAAACCATCGTACGGCCTGTTTCGTCGTCCAGAAAATGCGGGAGGCTGCATGATGAGCGCCCAATCGCTGCTCAAGATCGAAAACCTGGTCAAGCATTTCCGTGTCCGGCTCGGCGCCTTCGGCGAACGGGCAGCGACCATCTATGCGCTCGACACTGTCGACCTGGAGATCATGGAAGGCGAGACGCTGAGCCTCGTCGGCGAATCCGGCTGCGGCAAGTCGACGACTGGTTTCACCATCCTCAACCTCTACAAGGCAACCGGTGAGCCGATGCTCTTCCACAAGCTCTGCACCAAGGTCGAGCTGAAGGACAAGGTAGCGACGCTTCTCACCGACGTCGGCCTGCCGACGCGCTTTGCACAACGTTATCCGCATGAACTCTCCGGAGGCCAGCGCCAGCGCGTCGTCATCGCTCGAGCGCTTGCCTGCCAGCCGAAATTCATCGTCTGCGACGAAGCGATCTCGGCGCTCGATGTGTCGATCCAGGCGCAGATCATCAATCTCCTACTCGATCTGCAAGACAAATACGGCCTGACCTATCTCTTCATAGCCCATGATCTGGCCGTCGTCCGCCACATCAGCACCCGCGTCGGCGTCATGTATCTGGGCCGTCTGGCAGAGCTCGCGCCCCGTGACGCGCTCTTCGGCAATCCGCTGCATCCCTATACCAAGGCGCTGCTCTCGGCGGTTCCGGAAACCGATCCGGCACTGGAGCGGACCCGCTCCCGCCAGATCCTGCAAGGTGACGTGCCGAGCCCGCTCAACCCACCGAGCGGCTGCCGTTTCCATACGCGCTGCCCGATCGCGATGGATGTGTACAGCAAAGTCGTTCCGCAATGGAAGGAAGCCAAGCCCGGTCATCTCGTCGCCTGTCATGCGGTCAACACAGGAGCGGATGCATGACGCTGAAGGTTGCGATCATAGCCGACGACCTGACCGGCGCGCTCGACACCGGTACGCCCTTCGTCGAGGCCGGCCTCTCCGTAACCGTCGCGATCGATATCGACGCCATATCAGAAGCGCTCGCAAGCGGCTCCGAAGTCGTCGTGGTCAACACGGACTCACGAGCACTGCCGGAGGTGGAAGCGGTAGAAAGGGTCGGGCTCGCAGCCGGCGCTCTTCTTGTCGCTGCGCCGGAAATCCTCCTGAAGAAGATCGACTCCCGCCTGAAGGGCCATGTGGCGGCGGAAAGTGCGGCTCTTGCCGCCGCCTTCGGTCACCGCGAAATCGTCGTTGCGCCGGCCATTCCCGATCAGGAACGCTTCACCCGCAACGGTAAGGTCGTCGGCCGGGGCGTGGACTATCCGCTACCGATTGCTGAACTCTTCGACACACGGCCGGAGACGGTCCTCATCATCGATGCCGAGAGCGACGACGATCTGGACCAGCTTATGGCGAGACATGACTGGAAGACGAGCCTTGCCGTTGGCGCGCGCGGCATCGGCAGCGCACTTGCCCGCCATATCCGCCGAGGAGGTACGGCCGGCCGGGCATTCGTGCCGACCGGCAGGACGCTTTTTGCCTTCGGCTCCCGCGATCCGATCACTGCGGCGCAAATGGCCACGCTCGAAGCATCGGGCCGCCTGCGCGCGACAATCGACGCACCGATGGGCCTGGTGCAGTTCGGCAAGGGGCAGACGCTTCCGCTTCTGCTCCGTTGCACCGGCGACATCACTGAGGAGGCGACGGCTGTCGCCGATCGTTTTGCCAAAGGTGTGACGTCGGTGATGGAGGATACCCATCCGGATATGCTGATGATGGGCGGCGGCGACACGGCCGTCGCTGTTTTCCGCGCGCTCGGAATTCGCCTTCTGGCACCAAAAGGCGAAATCGAGGCGGGCATTCCATGGTTCGACGTGACAATGGCTAACGGCGCCCGGCTCCGCTGCGCGGTGAAATCCGGAGGCTTCGGGAATTCTGATAGTTTGCTAAGACTGATCCCTAAGAATCAGGCGGCCTGAGACAATGCCGGCCGGAGAATGAACGTCGACGAAGCAAATGGTGCATCGGCAAATGCGCAGGCGGTTCGGGCAGCCAAGCCAGAGAGCGGCAAGGCGGTGAAGCTTGTCGATCGCGTTTTCGACCAGCTTCTGGAGCGCATCCGCTCCGGAAACTATCCGCCGGATTCGCGCCTGCCGGGCGAGCATGAGCTTACCGCGATGCTTGGCGTTTCCCGCCCCGTCATCCGCGATGCTTTGGCGCGGCTGCGCGATCAAGGCATGGTCTATGCCCGCCAGGGCGCCGGCACCTTCGTCAGCGCCCATGGCTCGCCGATCGCCCAGCTCGCCTATGCACCGGTCAAGACCATCGCCGATATCCAGCGCTGCTACGAATTCCGTCTGACTATCGAGCCGGCCGCCGCCTATTTCGCGGCGAAAAGACGCGATGATGCCGCTATCCGGAAAATTGCCGCCGCGTTGGCTGATCTTCGCGAGGCGACCAGCCACCAGCTTCACCGCACGGACGCGGATTTCAATTTCCACCGGTCGGTGACGGAAGATGCCCGCAACCTGATGCAGGCCCACCTCGAAGGCTCAAGAGACCGCCTCTTCGAAGGACGGGCGCTCGACCTGTCGTTTTAGCAGTCGCGTGCTCATACCTGGCTAAGGCTCTCCACTTCGTAGGTCCAGACTCGAAACGCTTTCAGCACATGCGGACCGAAGGAGTTGACGAGCGGGATATCGGCGGCATCGCGACCGCGCGCCACGACGATGCGGCCGATCCGCGGCTTGTTGTTGCGCGGATCAAACGTATGCCATGTTCCACCAAGGAAGACTTCCATCCAGGCGCTGAAATCCATCGGATCGACTACGGGAACGCCGATGTCGCCGAGATGGCCGTTGACATAACGGGTGGGGATGTTGAGGCAACGGCAGAGCGTGACGGCGAGATGCGCATAATCGCGGCAGACGCCGACGCGTTCGTGGAACGCCTCGAATGCCGTCCGCGTCGAACGCGCCTGCATATAATCGAAGCGGATGTGGCCGTGAACGAAATCGCAGACCGCCTGCACGCGTGCCCAGCCAGGCATTGTCGTGCCGAACATGTCCCAAGCGAACTGGCTCAGCCGGTCGGTTTCGCAATAGCGGCTGCCCATGAGATAGACGAGGCAATCGTCCGGCAAATCCGAAACCGGGATCTCCCTTGCGTCCGGTACTATCCTGTCCGTTTTGCCATCATCCTCGATCGTGGCATCGCCCCACATCGTCAGGTCGCCCGCCGGAGCGACAAGCCGCCGGCATCGGTTGCCAAACAGATCGCGGTAGGTCGAGGTCGGGACGTCGGGAATGGTAAATACTGTTTCAGGAGATCGAATATCCGCCGCGCGATCCTCGTGGACCGACAGGAGGCAGACCAGGGCAGTCGGCTGCTGGCAGGTCAGGGTCATTTCGTAACCGTAGCGGATCAGCATAAAGAGGGCTCCTGTGCAGCAAGGCTAACAACCAGATGGACGTTCAGATTTCGGCGGCACTTTTCGTGTTTGGCTTTCTCGTTTCAAGAGAGCCATGGTTTCGCTCCCTGAGCATGACCGAAGGTCTTCTCCATGAGGGTCTCTCCGCCACCGGATGAGGCGCGCACCGATTCCAGCTGGTCCTCCATCATCACCCGTTCATGAGGCTCGTCCTCGTTGCGGATGCGGTATTGCAGCACATTACCTCTCGGCGGCAGCGTACCCGTGACACGGTAGGTGCTCCTGAATTTGGGCGCGGCCATGCCGGGGGCTTTTCTTATCCAGACGGCCTGTCCCACGGCAAAAAGATGCATGGCGGGATCGCGTCGGATCGGATGGGTACCGCTTCTTGTATCGGTCATGATTGTTTATGGTCCTTTTCGAGTGCGATTTCGAGATCCGCTGGATTGATCGATACCATTTGGTGCCTTGCGCCCTGCATGGCGATCCCCGGCAAATGGATGAAGGCGCCGACACGCCGCCAGGCAAGCCGGGAGATCCCCTCGATGACTTCCTCATCGTGATCGACACAGTATTCGCCGGCCGGTTGCGGCGCGTCGAACCCTGGCAGCAGGAACGGGAACGAAAAGCGGACGACAGTTTGCGTGGTACGGCTGGTCATGGCGTGTCTTTCCGCTGGAAGACGCCGATGCGTCTCCCTGCATTCTTCCCATCGAGGCCGGAACGATCCGGACTCTGCCGGTACATCCAAGGTCCGTGCGAGGGATCATCAAAGGTTCGGACAGTGCGACGCGCGCTGGAACGGCGCTATGCGTTCGCTATCGAGAACTCGGTGACGCAGGTGGGTCGTAGGTCTGAGACACCGCGAAAGCCGGAAAAACTCAAATAATTGAACCTCATATATACGACTTCATTGGGATTCAATCAAGGATAATTCAGATTTCATTGTGAATATTCGTCAATAAAATTCAAAAATCTCAAAATAAAATACTAATTTAATATCGATATAATTCGCGTCAGACACCTAATTTAGGTTAGAATCGGAAGAATAATAGCCGATCTATATTTTATAATAATCTGCATATACGCGTAATATTTCTTAGCACTCCTATCTATCGAGTGCCACAAGTGCTATTTAAAAACATCAGCCGCCATATGCACCGGCTGCAGAAAGATCCTCTATGAAATTCCGTCCACTCCACGATCGCGTCGTCATTCGGCGCGCGGAAGGCGATCTCAAATCCAAGGGCGGGATCATCATTCCAGACACCGCCAAGGAAAAGCCGCAGGAAGGCGAAGTGATCGCCGTTGGTCCGGGCATCCGCAATGAAGACGGCGCGTTGATCCCACTCGACGTCAAGACCGGCGACACGATCCTGTTCGGTAAATGGTCCGGAACCGAGATCAAGATCGATGGCGAAGAGCTCCTCATCATGAAGGAGGCCGACATCATGGGCATCGTCGGAAAGACCGATGCGGCCGCCCAAAAAGTCGCCTGACGGACGATCTCCGACCCCACAATTTGAAGACTGAACTGGATAAACGTCATGACCGCCAAACAAATCAGATTCTCCGCCGATGCACGCGATCGCATGCTCCGCGGCGTCGAGCTGCTCAACAATGCCGTCAAGGTGACGCTAGGCCCCAAGGGCCGCAATGTCGTGATCGCCAGCACCTATGGCACTCCGCGCATCACCAAGGACGGCGTCACCGTCGCCAAGGAAATCGAGCTGGAAGACAAGTTCGAAAACATGGGCGCGCAGATGGTGCGCGAGGTAGCCTCGAAGACCAATGACCTTGCAGGCGACGGGACGACGACTGCGACGGTGCTCGCCGCCTCCATTCTGCGTGAAGGCATCAAGCTCGTCGCCGTCGGCATGAACCCGATGGACCTCAAGCGCGGCATCGACATTGCCGTTGCTGCCGTCGTCAAGGAAATCCAGGCGCGCGCCAAGAAGGTCCAGTCCTCCGGCGAGATCGCCCAGGTCGGCACCATCGCCGCCAATGGTGACGCAAGCGTCGGCGAGATGATCGCCAAGGCAATGGACAAGGTCGGCAACGAGGGCGTCATCACGGTCGAGGAGGCGAGAACCGCCGAAACAGAACTCGATGTCGTCGAGGGCATGCAGTTCGATCGCGGCTACCTCTCGCCCTATTTCGTCACCAATGCCGAGAAGATGCGCGTCGAGCTTGAGGATCCCTACATTCTCCTCCATGAGAAGAAGCTCGGTAATCTGCAGGCGATGTTGCCGATCCTTGAAGCCGTGGTGCAGAGCGGCCAGCCGCTGTTGATCATCTCGGAAGATGTGGAAGGCGAAGCGCTGGCGACCCTGGTCGTCAACAAGCTGCGTGGCGGCCTGAAGGTCGCGGCCGTCAAGGCGCCAGGCTTCGGCGACCGCCGCAAGGCGATGTTAGAGGATATCGCCATCCTCACCGCCGGTCAGGTGATCTCCGAGGATCTCGGCATCAAGCTCGAGAATATCACCATCGACATGCTGGGACGCGCCAAGCGCGTGCTGATCGAGAAGGACACGACCACCATCATCGATGGTTCCGGCGAGAAGGTAGCTATCCAGGCGCGCGTCCAGCAGATCAAGGCGCAGATCGAGGATACGACCAGCGACTACGACAAAGAAAAGCTGCAGGAACGCCTGGCGAAACTTGCCGGCGGCGTCGCGGTGATCCGTGTCGGCGGCGTGACCGAGATCGAAGTCAAGGAGAAGAAGGACCGCATCGATGACGCTCTGAACGCCACCCGTGCGGCGGTCGAGGAAGGCATCGTGCCCGGCGGCGGCGTGGCACTGCTGCGCGCAAAGTCGGCTCTGACAGGTCTGACGGGCGAAAATGCCGACATGACGGCCGGCATCTCGATCGTGTTGCGGGCGCTTGAAGCTCCGATCCGGCAGATCGCCGACAATGCCGGCGTCGAGGGCTCGATCGTTGTCGGAAAGCTCATCGAGAGCACCGATCACAATCAGGGCTTCGACGCACAGACGGAAACCTATGTCGACATGGTCAAGGCCGGCATCGTCGATCCCGCCAAGGTCGTGCGGACCGCTCTGCAGGACGCCGGCTCGATCGCAGCACTTCTCATCACAGCCGAGGCAATGATCGCCGACATTCCGGTAAGAGATTCCAACGCAACGGCCGGAAATGGCGACATGGGTGGCATGGGATACTGACGCCGGCGTCTGCACCGCTCGGCCAGCCTGGCCGGCGGCGGAACCCGAACAACCCCTAGACAAGGAAAATTGCCATGGCCATGCAAAGCGCATCGATCGCGCAGCGTTTCGAAAGCTACCAGCCATCCAAGACGCTGCTCGTATGGGCCTGCATCGCCACGGCGGTCGCCACCATGATCGTCGGCTTCAGCTGGGGCGGCTGGGTGACGGGCGGCACGTCGCGCACTGCGGCGGCAACAGCCGGCGTCGTTGCGCGCGGGGAACTGGCATCCGCCATCTGCGTCCAGCGCTTCAACGCCGCACCGGATGCGGCCTCGAAGCTCATCGAGTTCAAGGCCATTCCCGACAGCTACAAGAAGCGCCAGTTCGTCGATACGGGCGGTTGGGCGATGATGCCTGGCCAGACCACGTCGGACAGCCGCAATGTCGAGGGCTGCGCCACTGCTCTCGCCTTGTGAGACCTCTTTTCTAAAGCGCCCCGACTTCGCACGGGGCGCTTTTTTTCAATTTGTCAGATCAGGAGAATGACAATGATCCGTTTCGAGAAAAAAACCGATCCGAAGCCCTTGCCGAAGGACGTCGAGGACAAGCGCCCCGACAAAATCCACGAAACAGCAGTCGAAGAGCCCAAGAAATCCGGCGCGGACGGCGCACGGTCCCGTGCACGGCAACCGACTGAAGACGACCGCCTTCTCTGACAGCATCTCGCAGAGGCTCATTCGCTCTTGGAATGCATCCGGATTGCACGGATAAGCGAGACGATATGTCCTTGATCACCCGGCGGTAAGGTGCCGGCGCCGCTGGGATGCTGTGCCGATCGTTTCGGCGAGGCGAGTTTCGTCGATCGCCCCTTCCCACCTCGCAATGACGATCGTCGCAAGGCAATTACCGATCAGGTTCACGAAAGTCAGCCCCTCGGCCAGGATGCGGTGGATGCCCAGGATAAGTGCGATGCTCGCAACAGGGATGATGCCCGTGGTGTTCAGCGTCGCCGCCAGCACGACAAATGCGGCACCCGCCACGCCCGCCGCACCCTTGGACGTCAGCAACAGCACCGCGATCAGACCAAGCTCGTGCCAAAGGGTCAGATGCGTGTTCGTCGCCTGGGCCAGAAACACCACCACCGTCGTCAGGTAAAGGCAAGTGCCGTCGAGATTGAACGAATAGCCGGCGGGCACGACGAAGCCGACGACGCTCTCCTCGCAACCCACGTCCCGCATCTTCTGTATGACGCGCGGCAGCACCGTCTCGGTGGAGGTCGTCGCGGCGACGATCACGATCTCCTCACGCATATAGACCAACAGCTTCCAGAGGCTGACGCCCACCCAGCGCGCGACCAGCCCGAGCACGATCGCGGTGAAAAGCGCACAGACGATAAAGAACTCCACAATCAATTCGCCGAGCGCGAGCAACGACCCCGATCCGAACTTGCCGACCGTGAAGGCGATCGCACCGAAGGCGCCGATCGGCGCGAAATACATGATATAGCCGACGATCTTGAAGAAGGCGCTCGACAGGCTTTCGATCAATGCGAAGGCCGGTTTTCCACGCTCGCCGATCGCGGCCAGCGCGATCCCAAACAGCACCGAGACGAACAGAACCTGGAGTACCTCGCCCTCGGTGAAGGCGGAGGCGTAGGTCTTGGGGATGATATGCAGCAGGTAGCCGGAGATGCTTTGCTCATGGGCGGTCGCAATGTAGCTGGCGATCGCCTTGGTATCGAGCATCGCCGGATCGATGTTCATGTCCGCGCCCGGCCGCCACAGATCGGCCGCTACCAGGGCGAATACGAGGGCAAAAATGGTGATTGCCTCGAAATAAATGATCGACTTTAGCGCAAGCCTGCCGACGCGCTTCATGTCCGTCATGCTGGCAATACCATGCACCACCGTGCAGAAGATCACCGGCCCGATCATGATGCGGATAAGGGAGATGAAGGCATCGCCGAACGGCTTCATCGAAGCTCCGAACTCCGGCCAGAAGTGACCGACAATCACGCCAGCCGCCGTGCCGATCAGCACCTGGAACCAAAGCTGGCCGGCAATACCGAAACGCGTCGACTTGGGCGTCAACGGCGGCGTCTTCACGTCACTCTGCTTCTCGCTTACGAGAATATCCATAATCTCTCCTCCCCTCATTTCAAGTTTCCTCAATCGAAGACACCGGTCATCGAACAGCTTGCCTTTCGCACCGTCCGCCACCCCGCTCCGATCGGGTATCGCGTCGTCCCGGATAGATGCTCGATGTCGAGCGCCTTCAGCCGGCATTCGCAAAATCCTCACCCCCGCCAAAGAACCCTCCAGCGAGCAATTCCCCTATAGCTGCCTGCCATTGCCCCGCGACGCCACACGGAATCTTGTCCTGGATATAAGCTGCTGCTATAGATGCTCACATGGTTTCCACCTTCGATTTGAGTTTGCGCCACCTCGATGCGGCACTGGGGGTGCTGCGCCAAGGGAGCATCAACGGTGCTTCGGCCACCGTGAACCTCTCCCAACCAGCATTGACGCAAGCGCTGGCCAAGCTGGAAGCGCTGCTCGGCCACAGGCTCTTCGATCGCCAGCCGAGCGGCGCGTCTCCGACGCAGGCGGGCCAATTCTTCCTTGCCCGCGTCGAACGGGGGCTGGAGCGCATCATCGACAGTGGGCGCAGACTGCGCCGTTCGGCGCGGCTGAAGCCAATCGCTTATCTGGAGCGCCTGGTGTCCATGGGACAGCTTCATGCGCTGGCTGCTGTCGAGAAGGCCGGCAGTTATTCCCTGGCCGCCCGTGAGATCGGCCTCTCACAGCCATCCGTGCATCGGGCGGTAAAAGAACTGGAGGCGATCCTCGGCTTGCCCCTGGTTTTCCGGGCGGGCCGGTCCATGCGGCCGACTCCGGCGGGTATGCGGCTGGTTTCGGCGATCCGGTTGATGGCGGCTGAGCTCCAGGCTGGTCTCGACGAGTTGGCCGCACTGGAACAGGCGGGCGCCGGTACCATCAGGATCGGCGCCCTGCCCCTCCCGCGGGCTGGATTGCTGCCGGAAGCGCTCGCCGGATTCACGCGCAATCATCCCTATACCGCCATCACGATCATCGAAGGACCTTATTCCGATCTGCTGGCAGCGCTGCGCGGTGGAGAAATCGACATGGTGGTCGGCGCGCTTCGCGATCCGGCACCGACCCGCGATATAATGCAACGATCACTGTTTGAGGACGACCTGTTCATCGTCGCACGATCTCGCCACCCGCTTGCCGGATCCAATGATCCGGATCCAGCAGATCTGGCGAACTATCCCTGGGTGATCGGCGCGCGCGGGTCGCCCATGCGCGCACGGTGGGAGGCGCTGTTCATCGAATCGGAATTGCCGGCAAGGCGGATCGAATGCAGTTCCATCCTGATGGCGCGCTGGCTCCTGCTCGATGGCGACTGGCTTGCCCTGATGTCCACTGATCAGTTTCGGATCGAACAGGCATCGGGGCTGCTCACGCCGATCGGAGGTCCCGTTCCGGGCTCCCGCCGTCAGATCGGCGTGACCATTCGTGCCGACTGGCTGCCGACGGCCGCGCAGGCCGACCTCTTGGCCGAATTGACCGCCGCCGGCGCAAAGCGATCTTCAGGAATTTGAATAGCCCCTGACCGCTTTCGATACGCCCATGTGCTGACATCCTGGGTAGAAACGACGCGGGAGAGACGGTGACGATAGCTCTGATTGGATTTGGTGAAGTGGCAAAAGCCATTGCGCAAGACTGGGAAAATTCCCGGCGACCTCTCTTTCACGGTTTCGACACACATTTTAAAGCGAGTGGCCTATGAGTATCTTCACGATGGACGCCGATTGGCTCTGCTTCGACCCGGCACCTTCGAAGCCGATCTTCCAAACACCGGCCGGTGCGGTCGACGCGCATTGCCACGTCTTCGGACCTGGCGATATCTTCCCCTATGCGCCGGAGCGCAAATACACCCCCTGCGATGCCGGCAAGGACAAGCTGTTTGCGCTCAGAGATTTCCTTGGCTTCGAGCGCAACGTAATCGTGCAGGCGACTTGTCATGGCGCCGACAACCGCGCGCTGGTCGATGCACTTCGCGCCGCCGACGGACGGGCCCGCGGCGTTGCGACGGTTCGCCCCGACGTGACCGAGGAGGCGCTTGCCGAGATGGATGCGGCCGGCGTGCGCGGCGTACGCTTCAACTTCGTCAAACGGCTCGTGGATCCGAAGCCGGATGCTTACTATCACGGCATCATCGAGCGCATCGCACCACTCGGATGGCACATCGTCATCTATTTCGAGGCGGCAGATCTTGAAGAGCGCTGGGATTTCTTCACCAGCTTGCCCACCACGGTCGTCGTCGATCATATGGGCCGGCCCGATGTCACGAAACCAGTCGATGGCCCGGAATTCGGGCGCTTCATGGCTCTGATGGAGCGCGACAACATCTGGTCCAAGGTCAGCTGCCCGGAGCGCCTTTCCAAGAGCGGCCCGCCGGACTATGACGATGTCGTCCCTTTCGCGCGCACTCTGGTCGAGCACTTCCCAGACCGCGTGCTGTGGGGTACCGACTGGCCGCATCCCAATATGAAGAATCACATGCCCGATGACGGGGCATTGGTCGACTTCATCCCCCGCATCGCGCCGACCGAGGCGCTGCAGCACAAGCTGCTCGTCGACAATCCGATGCGGCTCTATTGGCAGCTCTAGGGTCCCGCTCGTGTCTGTTCGAGCGGCTTTCCGCATGATCCTCGCCCGTCGCGAGCAAGGCAGACAGATGTCGAAGTCGCATAGACGCGAATCGCAGCGTTGGCCGCGCCGCTGCTATCACATGCGCCGGCGGAATGAGCCGAGTTGGTGGGATTGGTCTGGCAGATGCTTGAAAACGTCTGCCGCTGGGTAGGGATATGAGACGCAGCCCTGTTGCGATCCCCAAAAAATGTGCGGAGCATGCGACAGTCGGCCGATGCTACGACATAAGCAATATTGTCAATAAAATAATCGACGCTATGACTATAATGTGAGGCTTCGGTCAGGGGGGCGCTTGGAAATTAGTTTTGGCGGAGAATTAGATGAGACGCACAAAGGAGGAAGCGGCGGAGACACGGCGTGTAATATTGCACTCAGCGGAGACGTTGTTTCTCGACAACGGGTATGAAAATGTCACGCTGGAAGAAATAGCCGTCGCCGCTGGCGTCACACGCGGAGCAGTTCACTGGCATTTCAAAAATAAGCAGGGCCTTCTGCTTGCGGTCCGCGACGAGGCGCGACGGCCATTCAGGGAACTTGCAGAGCGGATATCGCACGAGCACCCGCCCAATCCACTTGAACTGGTCCTGGACACGATTTCAACAATCTTCGCTGACCTTCAAAATGACCCGCGCAGACGCGGGATGCTGAAGGTTATCATGTATCTCGATATGTCGTTCGCAGACTGTGAGACAGACAGCGGCACGTCTTTCCGACATGAAATGCAGGAAAACTTTGCGAGGATTTTCTGTTCCATGAGCGAAGCGGGCGCGTTGCCCTGTCCATGGACGCCGGAGACCGCCGCTTCCGCATTGACTGCGGCAATTGGCGGACTGGTCTATGAATGGGCTCTCGACAAAGGCGACTTTAACCTGGCGCCTTGCGGGCAAGCTCTTATCAAAATGATCCTGAGCGCCTGGTTTCCAGAGCGTGAGTTACAGGACATGGCGGCTGCTACGTGAACTCGAGACGAACTCATCGAGATCAGGCAAACTGGCTAATTAAGTGTGCAAATAAGAAGGATCCGGTAGGGAAAACCGGATCCTTCCGTCTTTGATCGGAGGTCAACCGATCAATGTAAGAAGCCTGGCGGATTGGAAACGACAGGCTTCTCTTACCCGGCACGGGGCCGGATAATTTGGATTAGAAGCTGCGCTGGAAGCGCAGGATACCGGCCCACTGGTCATCGTTGACCGAGTCAAAGTTGGTGTAGGAGACTTCCGGCTCGATCAGGAGGTTCTTGACCGGGTTCCACTTGACGTTCGTGGTCGCGGCAAAGATCTTCGAGTCGGTGTAGGCGAGCTGCAGGTTCCACTTCAGCTTTTCGTTGATCGGAACGCCAACGCCGCCCCAAACTGCCCAATCACCCCAGCCGCACTTCGACTCATCATTAACCGGGCAAGCAGAACGATCAAGGTTCGTGCCAGCATACTTGTTGAGCTTGTCGCCATCCGTGTTCCAGCCGCCCATCAAGAAGGCCGAGAAAGCACCGAAGTCAGCATCGACACGAGCCTTGATGGCGCCTTCTTCGACGATGGAGTCATAACCGCCAACGACCTTGAAGGACCATGCGCCGGTCTTGTAGCCGATACCAGCAACAGCGTCCGGAGCGTAGTGGTTTTCCTTGTCGACGGACCACCAATCAGCGCCGTAGGAAGCATCCGAACCGCTAGAGTTGGAGTCTTCGACCGAGATCACAGCCGTGAAGCCGTTGCCGGCGTCGTAGTTGTAGGTCAACTGGTTGAGTTCGTACGGACCGTCATAGATCACGTCGTCGTTGATGACGTCGCCAGCATAGCCAGTAAACGAGATGTACTGGGAGTCTGCCTTACCAACGAGGAAACCACCGAGGCTGATGTTGGCGAACAGCAGCTTCGTGCTGGTCGAATTGCCGTCATTCCAGTCCCAACGGAAGACAGAATTGGTCTTCAGCGGACCGTATTCAGTGTCCGTTGCGGTATCAAGGCTCAGTTCTGCGCGAGTATGCCAGAGCGTACCCGTGCGGTGCTTCGGGTTATAGGCATCGTACCACTGGCCTTCCGTACGAACCATGCCGCCGATTTTCAGGCAGGTTTCGGTGCCCGGGATGAAGAAGTAGCCAGTGCCATATGCGTCGCAGATGCGGACGTATTCCAGCGGCTCCGGTTCAGCAGCGACGATAGCATCGGCTGCATGCGCCCCTGAAACTGCTGCAAGCGAAGCAGCAGAGCTGATCAGAAGACTTTTCAAATTCATGGTGAACTCCTGGTTGTATTATGCACTTCAAACGTCCCCGCGAGCACAGAGATACGGTCGCCGCTTGTGAAAGCGACGTCATGTAAATGCGATCGAATAAATCCCCGATACGCTCCCCAGTGCCGGAGCCAGGCCCATCGGACCTTCTCCATTTCCCTCACGGCAACTGCCTTGAAGTACCCCTACCGATCCGGCCGAATCTTCGACCGCAAGACAGATTATGTCCTAACCATGACTTACAAACGGACGGTATGTTTGTCAATTATATGAAGTGTACTTTACCATCTCCCGTAGCCGTCGTTGCTAAAATGCAACTATCAGCGCCGGTGGCGGCGCTATCGATGACCAGGGGGAAATAGACGTGTCCGGATGCTGACAATGGAAGCTGCAGGCCCGCATGCCATCCGACAAGCTGGATAAGATATGCGCACCGCAACCCATTCGACGAGAGAGTCTAAAACCGTGGCGCCGTCTTGCCGGCAGCCCGATGAGCGGCAATGACGGTATTGGCCATCAGCATGGCGATGGTCATCGGCCCGACACCACCGGGAACCGG